>CAXBHX010000116.1:0-3014 GCA_963975655.1 uncultured Verrucomicrobiales bacterium | reverse complement strand
CGCAGCTTTCTGACTCGCTCTACGACGGATCCGCAGGCTTCGCATTGATAGGCGAAGCGCCGCTTAATTTTGCGGGGTTCAAAGTCGAGATTGTGGCAGCGGTCCTCACCTGGAATCCCAAGGTCGCGGCAAGCTTGTTTCCACTCCGGGCCGTGTGGTTGAATGCGCTTGCCTTTGGCTCTGGCGAAAGAGATGAGATGGGCCAGTTCGTGGAGGAAGGTGCCGAAAATCTCGATGTTGCGCCGGTCTTCCGGCAGATCCTGCAGCTTGGGATTCAGTTCGATCTGGCCGGTTTGATAGAAAGCCCGGCCAGCGGCGGTTCTCATGCGGCGGTTCCACTCAATGGAGACACGACCAGCGAGGCGCGGCAGTTCCATTTCATTCGCGTAGTATGCTGCGAGGCGTGTCAGAAAAGCATCGGGCCCGGATTGGGGATGATTGATGATAGGAACGTGGGGCGCTTCAGATTTCGGATCAGAAGTCGGCACTGCTGCCTCGGGAGCGAGGTTGGTCTTGTCGAACAGTTCCAGTTGCTCGGCCATCAGGATAAAACGGGACTACTTTGTGCCTGCGTAAGGTACTGTTTCACCGGTCCGCTTGTCGATGATATTCAGCTCCTCACCCACCGTGGTGACGAAAGAGTGTTCGGAGACACTCTCACGCAAAAACACGTTGGCTCCGATGGTCGACTCGACGCCGATCACAGTCTTGCCTCCCAATACGGTGGCATGGGGGTAGATGACAACGTGGTCATTCACGTCGGGATGGCGCTTGTTGCCTTTGACGATACGACCGTCTTCATCTTTGGGGAAGTTGCGGGCTCCCAGAGTGACGCCGTGGTAGAGCTTCACGTGGTTGCCGATGGTGCAAGTCTCACCAATGACCACGCCAGTGCCGTGATCGATGAAGAAGTGCGAGCCAATCGTCGCTCCGGGGTGGATATCGATTCCGGTCAGGCTGTGGGCCCACTCTGTCATGATTCGCGGGATCAACGGGACATCCAGTTGATAGAGGCAATGGGCGCAGCGCTGAATCGCGATGGCTTCGATGCAGGGGTAGGCGAGAATGATTTCGTCAAAGTTCTTCGCCGCAGGGTCACCCTCGTAGGCCGCTTCCACGTCGGTCTGCAGTAATCGCCGCAACTCGGGCAGATCGTTGAGGAACTGGCACACGAGATCGCGAGCCTGTTGCAAGAGCCCTGGATGTGATTCCCCGCTTTCGTCGTCACGCAGGCGCAGGGTCTTGGCAACCTCGACCTCAAGAGATTCCACCAGTGTGGCAATCCGCTCGCCGGTGATCATTTCCAGCTCTTCTGCCGGGATAGGTTCCTCGTCGTGATAACCCGGGAAAAGCAGCTGAAGTAACCTCTCGCAGGTGGAGACGATCGTTCGCTTAGAAGGAAGGTTGGCGCTGTCGATTCGGTTGATCCCGCCAATCTCCTGGTAGGATTCAACGAGTGAGTCCACGATGTTCTGTTGTTCGCAATCCATTAAATGTCGAAAATCTAGCCGTTGAGTCGCTGTTTCCAAGGAAAAGCTTAAATCCTTTTCCATGGAAATATCTCGCCCCCGGGTAAGAATTCGTCACATTTCAGGGTAAGCGATGGTATACCGCTGCGTCTCAAGGCGTGCTGCAATATGGTTATCTCTGAAACTCGAAGCGAATTTGATCTGGCTCTCAGTGAGAGTGGGACGTCGCTCATTCGCAGTCGGGCGGAAATATTGCAGCTCAATGTCGGCAAGCTGTGCAATCTCACTTGCGTGCATTGCCATGTGAATGCCGGTCCCAGTCGCAAGGAGATCATGACGGGGGAGACGGTGGATCGCATTCTCGATTGGTTTGAGGGCACTGATATCCCCACGCTCGACATGACCGGGGGGTCACCGGAAATGATTCCTGATTTCAAGCGTCTGGTCACGACGGTACGTCAGTTTGAGCAACCCCGCCGTGTGATAGACCGCCTCAATGCAACTATTATCAATGAGCCCGGTTACGAGTGGGTGCCGGAGTTTCTGGCTGAGAATCAGGTTGAGATCATTGCGAGCATGCCCTGTTACGCTCCGGATAATGTGAACGAACAGCGCGGCGATGGAGTCTTTGATCGCAGCATCAAGGCGTTTCAAGAGCTCAATGAGTTGGGGTATGGTCGCGATCCGGAATTGCCTCTGAATTTCGTCTACAACCCGAATGGTGGTTTTCTTCCGCCTGCACAAGCAGAGCTTGAGGCCAATTACAAACGGGAGATGAAGGAACATTTCGATATCGACTTCAACTCCCTCTATTGCATTTCCAATATGCCAATTGCGCGGTTTGCGAGCTACCTCAAGCGCAATGGTGAATTGCAGGAATACATGGATTTGCTGCGGGAAAGCTTTAATCCGGCCACGGTCGGAGGTCTGATGTGCCGCAATACCGTTAACGTGAGTTGGGACGGCGACGTTTATGATTGTGACTTTAATCAGATGATGAATATGCCCCTAAAGAACCACGAGACCGGGGACAAACACATCAAGGTCTGGGACCTTGAGCTGGAAGCATTCTCTCGTGAGCCAATCCGGACGGGTAGCCACTGCTTTGGTTGCACGGCGGGCAGTGGAAGCTCCTGTGGAGGTGCTATATCCTGACATGGATAAAAAAATCAAACTCTCATACGATCAAGTGCCCGCTGTATCGCTGACACTCTCGAAACCTTTTAAGCCTATGAAAACTGAATCTGTTGTTAAAGATCGCTATGCTGATGGAGCTAATGCCAGAGAGGAAGCGCTGTGCTGCCCTGTCGATTATGATCCGAAGTATCTCGAAGTCATTCCGACCGAAGTGATTGAGCGTGACTATGGCTGCGGTGATCCCAGTAAGTATGTTCAGCAGGGGGAGACGGTTCTCGACCTAGGTAGCGGAACTGGAAAGATCTGTTTCATTGCGAGTCAGGTAGTTGGCGCTGAAGGCAAAGTCATCGGTGTCGATATGACGGATGACATGTTGAGTGTTGCTCGCGAGAATGCCCCCATTGTGGC
>CAXBHX010000115.1:0-3053 GCA_963975655.1 uncultured Verrucomicrobiales bacterium | reverse complement strand
AGTCGGAACTGGCTTGGGATCCTATACGTCAGTTTAGGTCTGTTCGACCACTAGCTTGTTTCTCACTGAAGTTTCAGTGGGTGGCGAGGGGGGGGGGCAAAAAAAGGGGATCGCAGCGGGGATCTGTCCGCCTTCAGTGATAGGGAGACCCCCGGAGATGGGCACAAAAAAAGGGCTCCCGAAAGGGGAGCCCTCAAAATGGTTTCCGCGCTTACTAGCGGTTAGGAGAGGGAGCATCGGTGCCTTTGTGGCCGAGGATCTTCACGGTGCGGTTGAGCTGATCGTATTCGATCGGCTTCTTGATTACCGTCACAGGACCGCTTGAGAGGATCTTAGTGAGGATCTCGCTGTCCGGGTAACCCGTGATGATCACGATAGGAAGATCAGGGTAAAGATCCTTCAGCTTCACGTAGAGCTCATCGCCCGGGATGTCGGGAAGCTTGAGATCGAGGAAGACGAGGTCAAAACGCTGCTTTTGGGCGTAGCTGAGAGCCTCTGCGCCGGTGCCGACGACAATGCGTCCGAATCCAGCCTTCTTGAGAAATTGTTTGAACAGGGTTTGAAGGGCGGGGTCATCATCGACCACCAAAACTGTGGGCTGTCCGCCTTCGTCTGTTTTGAGGATATCCCGGTCCAAGAGGCTGCGCTTGATGCGCCAGCGGCCACCGATCTGAATCGCCGGTAGCTGACCGCGTTGGACAAGGTAGTACACCGTAGGAAGAGGGATCCGCAGATACTCCGCGGTTTCCTTAACGGTCATGAGTTCGGGTGCTTCTTCGTCTGCCATGAGTCTTGGGTCGAATTTCTGTTGGCTAGGGCCAATATCGAGATCCTTGATCGTTTTCGTGAAATGAGATAAAAACCACAATTCCAGTATTAGTGATGCCGGATCTAATAATTGTGGCCAGTTTTAGTATAAACACAAGCAATAAATGAGAAATAGTTTCAATTTTGAGAGTCTTCTATGAGAGTCCGCAGGACTAGAGTGCCCAACAATCCCCATAAGAGGGGGATCGCATGAAATGGCTGTAGCGTTTCGTCTCGCTGTAACTGATACAATTACATGAGCAGCATGGAATGGTTAAGGATACTGCGGTTTCATCCAACGCCATGCATGAAGTCGCTTTCTCAAAAAGTAGAACCCTTCGCGAGCCTTCTGTGCGTGGGCATTGACCTGTCGGAAGAGGCACGAACTGCTGGATTATTCATCAGGCTGGATTATAAATCCGCATGAGTCTCCTCGACGCGATCATCCTCGGGCTGGTGCAAGGACTGACAGAGTTCCTTCCGGTGTCGTCCTCGGGCCATCTGGTGCTATCTCAAAAGCTTCTCGGTGTTGAAGATCAGGGGGTCACCTTTGAGATCATGGTTCATTTTGGAACCTTGCTATCGGTGCTCATTTATTTTTGGAAGCCTCTCTGGCGGATGGTGCTGAGCATCATGCCTCCATTTCGCGAGGAATATGCGAAAGATCGGAAGATGATTGGTTACTTGGCGATCGCGAGCATTCCTGCCGCCTTCGTTGGCTTCTCGCCGCTGAAGGATGTTTTCGAGGGGGTCTACGAAAAGCCCGCTGTCGTGGGGCTGTTGCTGATGCTGACGGGTGTGGTCCTGTTTCTGCCTCGGTTGCTGATGCGGCGGCAGAAGGAGGCTCGAGAGATGGGCGTATTTTCAGCGATCATGATGGGAATCGGGCAGGCTTTCGCCATTCTTCCCGGGATCTCGCGATCGGGGTCTACCATTGTGTCGGGCATGTTGGCGGGAGCGAAGTCCTCCGCTGCTGCTGAGTTTTCGTTTTTAATGGCAATTCCGGCGATTGCCGCCGCTTCGCTGCTAGAGCTCGGCCACCTGCCGAAGGAAACGGATCTGCTCAATAACTACCTGATCGGGGCTGCGGTGGCCTTCGGGTCGGGCCTCGCGGCTATCTACACGGTTCTTGCGGCAATACGGCGGGGGAAGTTTGAGTATTTTGGCATCTATTGTCTGATTGCAGGAGCGGCTGCTTTTCTGTATTTTCGCTCTACTGGAGCCTAAGTTTTTGCCGGCCCGGTTCGTCCTCGTGTCGGTAGCGCGAGTTGTGCCAATCCCCTGTGACTGTGATTCATTGTTATTCATCGGCTTTTAGATTGTTGCTGGCGTGCCTGTTTGGGGTGGTCGGCTTGCTAGGGCTCTCTGGTGAATCTGCCCTGGGGCAGTCCTACACGTCAGCTCGACTCGCCGACGGTTTCGATTATCCCGTCGGGAAACCGGATGCATACGGGTACTACGTCTACCGTGGATTCTCTTCGTATGGGCACCTTGGCGAAGACTGGAACGGTAATGGCGGGGGTAACAGCGACGAGGGTGACCCTATCTATTCGACTGCCAATGGAGTGGTGATCTTTTCAGAGGATTACCACAAGGGCTGGGGCAACGTCATCATCATTCGCCACGCCTACCGCGGAAACAACGGTCAGATATCTTTTATCGATTCGCTCTACGGCCATCTCAAAGTCCGATCGGTCAAGGTTGGCCAGCAAGTGACGCGAGGTCAGGTGGTGGGGACGATGGGGCGGGGGCCCTACCGTATGTATGCGGCGCACCTGCACTTTGAAATCAGAAAAGATCTCCGCGTGGGAATGCGGCGGGAACTTTATCCGAAGACCACGACCACTTACCACAGCCCGCGTACCTTCATCAATGCCCATCGGCGCCTCAGGCTGGAAGACCGATTGGTGCGTATTCCCATCAATACTTTTCTCAAGACCAATCCGAATAAAATATTCTCCGACGCTATCAATTTGCCGGAGGTGAGCAGTGGCACCACGGTGCGGCCTCAGGTTCCCGCAGATATTGATCTGATCATCGAGGAAGAGACGGAGGCTGCCGCAGCAACCCCGGAGAAAAGCCGTTCGTTATTGGATAAGTTGTTGGGCCGCTAGTGTTTCGCCAAGACTAAACTGTCGGGTGTGACGGGTAGAATCAGGGAAGTCTGATTCATGCGTGCGCTTTAAGGCCCGCGCTGCCCACCCGCAACTCGCGGACAGGCGGGCCGCCTGTCCCTACCGCCTTCG
>CAXBHX010000114.1:0-3380 GCA_963975655.1 uncultured Verrucomicrobiales bacterium | reverse complement strand
CCGGCCCGTCCAGCTTCGCCAAGACGATCCGCCTCATGGCCGGACACGAACTCGCCAGTGAAGGCTTCGCCAAAGGCCAGGTCGGTTCCTCCGCCATGCCACACAAAATGAACAGCCGCAGTTGCGAGCGCATCAACGGCTTCAAGACCATTCTCGGCGGCCACCTCGCCATGGCATCCAGCCTCGCCGGCGATCAGTGGAACGAGGGCGATGTCTCCTGCTCCGTCGTCCGCCGCGTCATGCTGCCCGACGCCTTCTTCGCCATCGACGGACTCCTTGAAACCATGGTCACCATTCTGGATCAAATGGACGCCTACCCCGCCGTCATCGAGCGTGAGAATCAGCACTACCTCCCCTTCCTTCTCAGCACCACCATCATGATGACCGCCGTCAAAAACGGGATCGGTCGCGAGACCGCCCACGAAGTCATTAAAGAGCACGCCGTCGCCGCTGCCCAGGCCTACCGCAACGGTCAGTCTGACACCAACGACATGGTCAGCCGCCTCGCCGTCGACGGCGGACTCGGCATGAGTGCTAACGAACTTCAGACCTGCCTCGACGAAGGCAAAGCCAACGCCGGCGCCGTTCAGGCCCAGATCGACGGTTTCCTCAAAGAGGTCGCGACCATCACCGCCCCCATCGATGGCGCCGCAGAATACCAACCCGGCAGCATTCTCTAAAACCTCTTAATCTTACTCTTAATCCTAATCTTACTCCTCTTCCAGCAGAGCCTATCAGCCTCATCCAGTATCATACTCTTACTCCCCAAAGAGTAAGAGTAAGAGTAAGAGTAAGAACATCAGCCCCCCCTTCTGCCTAGAGCCTCACCTCAGTGCCTCCAGCCATCCTCTCCCCATGTCCCCCCAACTCACCGAATTCTTCGACTTCCTTCGCATCCCCAGTATCTCGACCGACAGTCGACACAAGGAGGATGTCAGGGACTGCGCCAACTGGCTCGTGCAGAAATTCACCACCATGGGGCTCAATCCGGAGCTGCATGAGACCCCCGGTCACCCGGTCGTCATCGCCAGAAGCGAGGTCAAACCTGACCGACCCACCGTCCTGATCTATGGCCACTACGATGTCCAACCCGTCGACCCCGTCGAGGAATGGGACACGCCCCCGTTTGAGCCCACCCTGAAAGGTGACAAAATCTTCTGCCGTGGCGCCACCGACAACAAAGGTCAGCACTTCGCTCACATATTAGGCGTCGAGGAAGCCCTCAGAGAGCACGGGGACCTGCCCGTCAACGTCATCTTCCTCCTCGAAGGCGAAGAGGAAATCGGAAGCCCCAACCTCGCCCCCTTTCTTGAGCAGCACCGCGAGTCCCTCGCCTGCGACATCTGCGCCGTCTCCGATACCGGCATGATCGGTCCCGGTATCCCCACCCTCACCTACGGCCTGCGCGGCATCGCCTGTCTCGACTTCACCATTCACGGGCCTTCACTCGATCTTCACTCCGGGGTCTACGGCGGAGCCGTCCCGAATCCGGCCACTCTGGTCTCCCGCATCGTAGCCTCACTTCACGACGAAAACGAAATCGTTCAGATCCCCGGGTTCTATGATTCTGTCGTTCCTCTCGAATCCTGGGAGCGCGAAATGTGGGCCTCACTTCCCGACGGCGACTCCGCCACCATCGCCGAAACCGGTGTCGCAGGTCTCCTCGGTGAAACAGGCTACACCGCCCTTGAGCAACGTTGGGGTCGTCCCACCGCAGAGGTCAATGGCATCGGTGGAGGCTATCAAGGCGAAGGATCCAAAACAGTCATCGCCCGCGAAGCGATGGCGAAGCTCAGCTTCCGACTCGTCCCGGATCAGGAACCAGAGGAGATCCTCCGTCTCGCTTCCCGGCATTTGAAACAGCAGTGCCCCGACTCCTGCCGCATCGAAGTCGAACTCGGCCACCACGGCCCGGCCTACGTCATGGATCCCCACTCCGGACACGGCAAAGCCGCTCAGCGGGCATTGGAGAAAGCTTTTTCCGACAAACCTCGACTGATTCGCGAGGGAGGCAGCATCCCTATCATTCAATCGATCAAAGATATCCTCGGCGTCGATACCTTGCTCCTTGGCCTCGCCCTACCCGATTGCCAGATCCACGCGCCCAACGAAAGCTTCACCGTGACAAACTTCGAAGCTGGCATCAAATTGAACCGCGCTTTATTGGAGGAATTGGGCACCAATCCCACTTGAGATTCGCCGTCTATTCTGACCTCTATTATCTACCGACCCCAACCACATGGCTGTTCAGTATCACGACTATTACGAAGTCCTTGGCGTAGATAAATCTGCTTCACAGGATGATATCAAGCGGGCTTTCAAAAAGCTGGCCCGCAAATTCCATCCCGACGTCGCCAAAGACAAAGCCAACGCCGAGGATAAGTTCAAAGAGATCAACGAAGCCTACGAAGTTCTAGGGGACGCTGAAAAACGCCGGAAATACGACACCCTCGGACCCGACTGGCAGCAGAGCCAGGGCGCCCCCGGTGGTGGCTACAGCCGCGGCGGAGGCCCCCAGGATTTTCACTTCGACGGCAGCACCGGTTTCAGCGACTTCTTCGAGAGCATGTTCGGAGGTGGCGGTGGGTATGGTGGCAGCGACCCGTTTGGCGGTGCCTACGGCGGTGGACGCCGGCCCCGGTCCAACCGACCGACAGCCGGCCAGGATATTGAGGCCGACCTGCTCGTGCGAATCGAGGAAATCATGGAAGGCTCGACCCGGGAGATCCGATTGGCCCGCCCGTCAGCGACCGGAGGCCCCGCCAAGGAATCCACCATTCGAGTCAAAGTCCCCAAAGGCATCAGTGGAGGAAAAATGATCCGATGCGCCGGCCTCGGATACCCCGGCAGCAATGGTGGCCCCGATGGCGACTTGTATCTGCGAGTCCGGCTGGAGCGTCACCCCAACTACAAAGTTTCCGGATCACACCTGACCAACGAACTCGTGCTCGCCCCCTGGGAGGCCGCCCTCGGCGCCAGCATGCCGATTGCCACCCCTCATGGAGACGTGAAACTCACGATCAAGCCGAACACCCAGCCGGGAACTCAGATGCGACTACGGGGGAAAGGTTTACCCACTGGAGCGACCAGCTACGGCGACCTCTACGTCGAAATTGTGGTCGAATTCCCTGAGACCTCCACCGAGGAAGAAACCGCCCTGTGGAAAGAACTCAGCGAGAAAAGCCCTTTCTCTCCCCGTGGCTAGTGTTTCGCCAAGACTAAACTGTCGGGTGTGACGGGTAGAATCAGGGAAGTCTGCTTCCTGTGTCTCCGATTCATGCGTGCGCTTTAAGGCCAGCGCTGCCCACTCGCAGCTCGCGGACAGGCGGGCCGCATGTCCCTACCGCCTTCGGCCCAACCAGCGGTGCTCTTTGGCCAGT
>CAXBHX010000113.1:0-3587 GCA_963975655.1 uncultured Verrucomicrobiales bacterium | reverse complement strand
ACCAGTTCTTCACCCCGCGCTACGTCGTCGAGTTCCTCACCGACAACACCCTCGGACGCATCTGGTATGAAATGACCAAGGGCGAGACCCGACTCGCCGAGCAGTGTCGCTACCTGGTGCGACGACCGAACGAGATCTTCCTCGGGCCTGGTGAACAGGCACCCCACCTTTCCCGACCGGATCCTGAGCTAAAGGCGATTATTGGGAATCCGCAGGAAGCCCATGCGAAGATCTTTCCACAGGCCGATCCTGAAGACTATTACGCCCCCTGCGGTTGGGTCGCGGAAGCGTTCGGTGGGGATCTAACCAATCTGCCAGCGGAGGACGAGATGTACGCCCGGTGGGTCGGGGCGGCCGTCCCACCGGAACAGATCGAGTCGATCATCGGGGAACGATGGCAGCCCTTCGAAGATGGCACGAAGCTCGACAGATTGACTGAAAGCATCCTGGAGGGAAATCCGGATCCGGAAACTCAGGATCTCAAAGTAACATGGGCGATCCTGTCTGCCTTCGCTCGGACTTCCCAGTTTGCCGGAGGTTACGAACGCCCTGATTGGAAAAAGCTCTGGTCACACTTCCACAATCGAGCCCAAGAGGGTTGCGAGGTTCAGCTGGCACCCGAGGAAACCCTCAGCCAGGAAGAGCTCCTCAAACAGCCCGTCCACATCCCTCACCGCCCGGTCAAAGACCCGCGCGAGATCCGCCTCCTCGACCCCGCCTGCGGCTCCATGCACTTCGGCCTCTACGCCTTCGACCTCTTCGAGGTGATTTACGAGGAGTCTTGGGATAATGGATTGTGTCCTGCGCTCCAGGAAGCCTACGGTAAAAAAGCCGACTACCTCCGCGACGTCCCGCGCCTCATCATCGAGCACAACATCCACGGCGTCGACATCGACCCTCGCGCCGTCCAGATCGCCGGCCTCTCCCTCTGGCTCCGCGCCCAGAAAACCTGGAAAGACACCCCCGCCGCTGCGCGCCCCCGCGTCCGCCGCTCGAACATCGTCTGCGCCGAGCCCATGCCCGGTAGCGACGCCATGCTCGAGGACTTCGTCCAAACCCTCGACCCGCCCCTGCTCGGCGAACTCGTCAAAACCGTCTTCGACAAGATGCAGCTCGCCGGCGAGGCCGGCACCCTCCTCAAGATCGAGGAAGAAATCCGCACCGCCATCGACGACGCCAAAGCGAAGTGGGAGAAACTCGGCGCCGCCGAACGCAACCTCTTCTCGGCTGAAGAGCTCAACCAGACTCTCCGGCCAGGAGCCCAACAAGAACTGACCGGCGTCGAGAAGGCACTGACCGCGGATCACCGACCACTGGCCACGGATTTTTTCGACACCGCCGAAGAACGCATCTACACCGCCCTTCGCAACTACGCCGAGTCCGCCGAAGCCGGCGACTACCAACGGCGACTCTTCGCCGAAGATGCCGCGCACGGATTCGCGTTCATCGATCTTTGTCGGAAACGCTACGACGCGGTCGTGATGAATCCGCCGTTTGGCGACCTGGCTAAGGCTGCAAAGCCTTACATTGATACCCAATATTCGGACTGTAATTCAGATTACTATCCAGCATTTGTTCGACGCTGCACGGGCACTATTGTGAGCGGCGGGCTGATTGGAACGATTTCGAATAGGACCGGCTTTTTTCTACATCGCCTGACGAATTGGCGTCAGGACTACTTCGGAAACTCTGCAAGTTTGGAGCTGTTCTTTGATCTTGGACACGGAGTTCTCGACGCGCTAGTTGAAACCGCCGCCTACACAATTCGAGGTAAGAATTTGGACCAGATCAGCACGCTTGATCGTGTTTTATGTGTCGATCTCTTGGGGACAGTGTCGACCAAGCGAGAGCACCAAATGGGAACCTCCATAGCTGCGATCAAAGATGGACACTCAGGCAAAACCACTTACTTTTTCCGCTACGCCGATGCATTAAGCATTCCGGGATCTCCCTTAGGGTATCGGATACCTCGCTCATTCCTAGCTGCCTTTAATAAATTTCCCCGATTGGAGGCCGGCGACCGGTTCATTCGAGTTACAAATCCAAAAGGGGATGACTTCAGGTATCACAGATTGACGTGGGAGGTGCCCAACCAGAACATCGGCAAGACTAAACGATGGAGTTGGCTCGCGAAGGGAGGGGAGTATGCACCCTACTACGGTGATATCCACTTACTGGTAGATTGGGATGACGGCACAAAGACCTTCAGGGGATTCTTAGGGACTCCGCATCGGCCTCTCGCCCGCCCCGCCTCATGTGATCTCTTTTTTAAACTCGGCCTGACCTTCTCGAGACGGACAGCTAGTAGATTTGCATGCCGGGTGCTTCCGAGTGGAAGTATATTCACAGATAAGGGGCCCGGGATATTCTCCGACAGTGAAGATGATCTTTGGGCTACGCTAGCAATCAGTAATAGCAATACTTTTCAAGGCTTTCTCGAACTGTTTATGGGAGCAGGTGATGCAACCTCTTCTGGATCTGCTGCGCGTTCTTATGAAGCCGGCACCGTGCGGAACATACCTGTGCCCGAACTTTCGACCACGTCACAAGTCACCCTTGGAAATTTGGCAAGAGCTGCAGGTGAAGTTAAACGTTTAGAAACTGCTTCGGAGGAACATAGCCCTCAGTTCTATCCGTCGAGACCGATTGATACAGAGAGAAGCCTTCATGATACATCAATTGAAGCCAACTCTCTTCTTCTTGGTCGATCGCTGGATCTTCTGAAAATCACACTCGATATTGAGAAGATAGTCGCGACCAGCTATGACCTCGACGAGGAAGGCGTATCTTACGTTCAGTCGTCGTTCGGAAAGCATCCACTAGAATACGAATCCCGTGAGATCGACCAGTCAATAAGGGAAGCGTGCGAGCTGGAGCCCGGCGATTTAATCGCCCAGGCTGTTAGGAGCGGAAATACAGGCAGATTTATTACTACCAAATCATTTTTTGCGGATCGAAAAATTGAGGTGCTAGCTCATTCTCACAAACTCTCTCCAATTACAGTTATTGATACGCTGAAATCTTGCGATTTACCAAAGGGGAAAACTGTTTATCTTGCCTCGGCCACAATCTCGATGGTTGTAGGATACAGTGTCGGCCGCTGGGACATCCGCTACGCCACTGGCGAGCGCCAACCGCCCGAGTTGCCCGGCCCCTTCGACCCGCTGCCCATCTGCCCACCCGGCATGCTCCAGAACGCCGACGGACTGCCCATGGAGAAGGCTGAAGGCGAAAGGCTGAAGGCGAAAGGGAAATATCCTCTTCGCATTTCCTGGGAGGGTATTCTGGTCGATGATGAAAGCCACCCCGAGGATATCGCCGCCCGCGTCCGCAACGCCCTCGCCGTCATCTGGGGCGACCGCAGTTCCGCCATCGAGCATGAAGCCTGCGAGATCCTCGGCGTCCGCACCCTGCGCGACTACTTCGCCGAGAAACGCTCCGGTGGTAAATTCTTCAAAGACCACCTCAAGCGCTACAGCAAGAGCCGCCGCCAGGCCCCCATCTACTGGCCCCTCTCCACCGAATCCGGCAGCTACACCCTCTGGATCTACTACCACCGCCTCACCGAAGACACCCTCTACGCCTGC
>CAXBHX010000112.1:0-3902 GCA_963975655.1 uncultured Verrucomicrobiales bacterium | reverse complement strand
GGTTCCCCTCTTCTCTTTTAACCACGGAGATCACTGAGATACGGAGTATTTCAAATCACTGATCAGTAACACTCACTCCCACCTCTCCGTTCCTTCGTGCTCTCCGTGGTTCCCTTCTTCTCGCTTAACCACGGAGATCACTGAGATACGGAGTATTTCAAAGAGCTGATCCGCAACACTCACTCCAAATCCACAATCCCGCGCTGCACGGCGACCGTAGCCGCTTGAGTCCGGTCCTGGACACCGAGCTTGGCAAAGATGTGGGCGATATGATGCTTCACGGTCGATCGTGACAAATTCAACGCGGCTTCAATCTCTTTGTTGCTACGGCCGTTCACCAATAACTCTAACACTTCATATTCGCGCGGCGACAGCGGGTCGCGCTTCCGGCGAGCCGCGATCTTTTTTTCCAACCCTTCGGAAAAATAGGGAGCCCCCTGGGCCACGCTTCGAACAGCATCGATCATTTCACTGATCTCAGAGCCCTTGGCCACACACCCCATCGTCCCGCCTCCACCGAGCGCCAAAGGCTCTCCTCGGTCTCCATAATGGACAGCAACACGATGCGAGCCTCGGGAAACTCGTCTCGAATGGCAGCGATCACTTCATCGCCATTTTTACCGGGAAGCTGATAATCCATCGTCACGACATCTGGCTGGAGAGTTCGATATAACTCAATCGCCTGATCGCCATTCTCCGCTTCACCAACCAGTTCAAAATCGTCCCGTCGTTCAAACGCCTCAGACAATGCGAATCGCAATATCGCGTGATCATCCACAATAAGAACTCGAATGGAAGCGTTGGAGGTCATGATAGAGATTCAGCAAGTGCAGCGGGAGACGTCAAGGGCAAGACGACTCGAACCTTGGTACCAACATCAGGATTGCTTTCGATCAACAAGTTGGCGTGAATCTTATTGGTCCGTTCCCTCATCCCAATCAATCCGAAGTGCCCTTTGGGCGGACGCTGAGTGGTATCGAATCCCTGCCCATTATCAGAAACTTCCATGGTAACAGATTGCTCATCATATCTGAGCCGCACCTCAATAGAGGTCGCCTCAGCGTGCTTTAGCGCGTTCAGCACGGCTTCCCGAGCCATCCTTAAAAAGTGCTGCTCCGTCGTCGCCTGCAGTGATCGTACATCACCCGCTACCTCGAATTCGAATTCAATTCCCCCAGATTCGATCACTTCGCCCAGTGCTTCCCTCATCGCCTCCGGGAGACTGCGTTCCAGAAGATCGGGATCGCGCAAATCACTGATCGACGATCGAGTTTCTTCGCGGCAATGCTTCAATATTCGGCGGGCCATCAGCAATCCATTTCTGGACTGCTTATCATCCTCAGCAAGATTCGAATAGAGATCACCCAACTGGATTGAGAGGCCAGTCAAATCCTGTTCCACCGTATCATGCAACTCGCGGGCGATGCGTTGACGCTCTTCCTCTACGATCTTTTGCTCGACCTGTTCCACAATCGTATTGGCTTGAGCAGCGACACGCTTTTGCAACAACCAGCTCCAGATAAACACACCTAACAGAATCACTAGAACGACTCCCAGCGCCGCCAGTAATCTCTCCAAGGTCCACCAGGGAGCCTGTCGCAATACCACAATACCCGCGTCACTGGACAGATGGACTCGAAAGCCATCAACCATGCCTAACCTTGGTATGGGATGGCTGGTTCCTACTTCGTAGATCCCGGTTAACCGCAACATGTCTCCAACGGTTAAGTTTCTGGCATAGAGATCTGGACCCGGCAATCGAGCTTCGAAGAAGCTCTCTCCAGCGCGGCAATAAAGAATCGTCTCTTCCCGTAAATCCCTGCGAGAGAGAAAGTCAGCATCGAGTGATACCCGCTCCCCGTGAAGATCGACCCTGAAGCCCTGCGCAGGCTCAAAAGGGATTGGCTTCGGCAACTCTCCCTCGCCCAACAACTCGGTGTGGTAGGCCCTGAATTCTGGTCGGAACGGCGCCACGGTGGCGTATCCCGCAACCCTCACTTCGCTCCCGGGCGGATACTGACGGCCTTCTAGCGCCTGAACAAAGGTAGTGCCGGTTGAATCACGCAGATAAAAGCCGTTCCCGCGAGACTGGGTGACGACCCCGCGAATTCCAACCGCAGATTTGATCCCGTGATTTCTGGTTAGCAACGCTTCAATAGGCTCCTCTGGAACGGCTATCTTCAGGGCCTTTTTATTGAAAGGAACGATATGATCAATCGATGGGATTAAAAAATAGCGTCCCGTCATCTGGTTTTCCGCATTCAGCACCGTCGCCAAAACCGCGTTAAACGTGACTCGACGCTGCACCAGGTCCGCGACACGCTCGTCCACGTCCCCCTGTGGAAAAACCACAGCCTTGAAGGCATTCCCATCCACCTCCACCACGAGAGTGACCCCCTTATCAGCATCACCCTCCCGGCCTACCACCATTCCCTCCATCTCGATCCATTCAGAATCGAGATCGACATCAAATAGTTGGCTGGAGGGAATGTCCCGCGGCTTCGGCAGCGTCCCTTGTCCGAGAAACTCCACCTCCGACTTTTCAATAAAGGGAAAATAGGTCACCTGACTACTGGTCACCCCTTTAATCCGAACTCGCGCTCCCGGTTGCAGTCGAGCCCGCTCAGCAAAAGGCACCGGTGAACTGACATAACATCCCGCGGTTCCATCGTATACCACCATGCCTTCCGCCCCTTTGTTGGTCGGATTTTTCATGAAAATGAGCACCGTCCCCTCCACGTGCACGGGGCGTTGCTCCTGCGACTCCTCAGGGGTAAGCGCCCTGACCTCCTCAAATGACGTCAGAGGAGCCTCTTCCGCTCCCGAAAGGAGCGGCACCAGGCATAGAAAAGCAACGATGACGCGACGCAACATAAAAGGGGTCTTACCACAGGCGCTGCCCCAATCAAATCGCCAATTCACCCCGAAGCATCGGCCAAATGGCCGTGATGACAGTTGAAGGGCCTTGGGTCACTATCCCCACCATCTTAATAGGGGTTCCGGCCAATTGGAGGTCAGAACCCACTGAGAGTCAGACCCACCACTTAAATCATATGACCCATCCGACCCATCCAAAAATGAGTCTTGTCCACTTGGCAAAACAAGCCGCGAGATCCAAGGCCTTCAGCGCCTGCCTCTCACTGGCACTTCTCGGGATCACGGCCACTCCGGCGTTTGCGGCTGACTACACCTGGGACGTAGACGGAACCACCCTAGGGTTCAGCTCTAACACCGGGGCCTGGGATGGGACCACTTTGAATTGGAACTCGGACGCCGCCGGGGGCGCCGGCGGCACCCTGTTTGCCGCTCCGACGAGCTCGGATGACCTCGTGATCGGGGATGTCTCGGGGGGAGGCAACGGCGTAATCACCCTGAGCGGTGACCAGACGGCCAACAGCATCGAATTTGCGACGGACTCCCCCGCTCAAGTCTTCCTGAATGTCAACAACGGTGCCAGCCTGGCCGTGACGGGGGACATTACCCATACCGGCTCGCAAAGAGCCACCATCAAAGTCTTCAATGCCACAGAGGCCGACGCCGCCACCGTGTTGACGGCCAATTCCATACAAGTCCACTCCATAGTATTCAACGGTACGGGAGGTCCCCAGTTCTGGACCACGGACTACGACATAACCCTGAACACCCAATTTAGCATAGGGGGACTCAATCAGGACGCCACCTTTACCCAGAACGGAGGCACCATATCCGTCGCTCACGCATCATACGGCCTGACTCTGTTTACGGGAACCAGCCCTACCAGCGGCACTTCCCGCTACATTATGAACGGAGGAACGCTCAGCGCTAACCGCATCGGGACGGCCAACGGAAACGGGAGAAACAACCACAGCGGTGCCTTATACGCCGGCAACGCGGTTGTTGAGTGGAACGATGGCACCATCAAG
>CAXBHX010000111.1:0-4330 GCA_963975655.1 uncultured Verrucomicrobiales bacterium | reverse complement strand
CAACGTCGCGACCAGAACCATCCTCCTATCATTAGCCCCGCCAGAGTGATCCAACCGTAGACACTGGCCTGCCCCGGATCAAATCCCCACTTCATTATCAGGCGGGCGAAAATCCTTTTGCTCCGCCATTGAGGTAATAGCGACAAAAGGAATCGAGCTTCCCATCCGGACGAATCACGTGAGTGCAACACCGGTCAATCCGGTCCTCATCCCAGTCAGAACCATCCATAAATGGTTTAATAAAAAGGCGAAATGTGTGCCGCTCATCCAACTCCAGACTGTGTAGTAATTTACCGAGAGGTTCAGACTCACAACCGCACTTGATCAAATCTTCGAGGCGATAGAGCATCCGATCACTGAGGAATCCCTGCAATGTTGCGAAATCGACAAAATCACTGATCGATCGAATCTCCTGATCTGCCTTCAACAAATAGCCAATCGTTGCGCAATTGGGATCCCCACAGGGCAAAGGAGTGAAGTCATCGAAGCTCACCGTTCCGGCAGATTGATCCACCAACCCGAGGATAATGTCAGACACGTTCAGCTTGGATTCTGCGTGCGCGTGGATACGACCACTCCCAAACATAGGCTGAAAGGCAACGCCCCTCACATGATCATACTTCAGCCCGTAGGCCACAGTCTCCCAGAGATTGTCGAGATTCTCTGGAATCACGGTCATGGCCAGGGTCATCGGGATCCCCAACTCTCCGGCCCGTTCGATGGCCCTTCCCTTCATGGCTCGCAGATCGCTGCCCCGCAGATTAATATCAGCCTCTTCACTAGTGCCATCAAACTGCAGATAGAATTGGAGATGACCGTAGTCCATCACCTCGGCGAGTTTTTCTCCAAACGCCCTATCACCTGCTAATCGAAGGCCATTCGAATTCACCAACACATAGTCAATCTCAGAGTGATCCTGACACCATTGTATTAATTCAAAAAACTGAGGATGGAGTGTTGGTTCCCCCCCCGACAGTTGCAAAATCTCAATCTTCCCCTTCCGGTCGATGACCCCCTGTATCCGCTCTTTCAACTCACCCAGCGGAACGGCATCGACTTCATTTCCCGTCCCTGGTTGTGAATCAGCAAAACAAGTAGGGCACGTCAAATTGCAAGAATCGACAATCTCAATGAGAGCGAGACAAGTCGACATCACATCGATCGGGTTAGACTCAGGCAAAGGGCGAGTCGCATTCCCGCCGAGAAACCCTATCTTTTCACCCACCGCAGGAGTGGCGCAGCAGCTATCATTGCCGCAACAGCCGGATTTCACATCCCTCTGCCCTTGCGAGAGCCAGTAAAAGCGAGCATCGGAACTGATCTTGACCTCATTATCCCCGCAGGTAGGACAGGATTTCACCATCCAGACCTCCTCAGCCTTCGCTCCTCCTCTCACCACCACTTCAGCGGGGACAGGCTCCCGGCATATCAGGCACTGACTTTTTGTCGACTTGAGTGAAGTAACTGAAGAGTTTGGCATTTGAAATACAGTGGAAAGCTATCAGGAAAATGACCCACTGGTCAGTGCCAGTCCACAACATCCTGCGAACCCGACCGCCAGATAGGCGATCCCGACCCCCAGAAACGTAAGGATAGAAACAACCCAACGCACCCAGGTCGGAGAGTCCATCGACCGGTAGACCTTCAAGCCGACACAAATGCCTGACCCGATGGCTCCGATGCCGATCAGCACGGTAGCGACGGTCAACATGACGTCTTCTGACCCCAACGCGGATGTCAGCCCCATCACGACAACGATGATGTAAGCAAGAATCGCAGGAGACAAGCAGAGAGCGAAGCGCTTGAACATGGAGCAAAACTAGCGAAATCAGGGAGAATGATCAACCCTGATCATCACACGACTACCTCCATGAATCAGCCTGACGGAACCATCCTATAGACGGTGAGCACAGTCAGGTAAGCCCCCCTAAAACAGAGCGTTCTACTTTTCCGGCAACCCACTGCGCGCCATGATGATTGAGTCGAGATTGAAAACGAACTGTCAAAACATGATGACAGCGCTCCCATTCAGCGAACTTAAGCAAAACCAATCAGAAGATCGGCCCCTACTGATCTGACTCTTGGAGCGACTCCGCAGCCTGGTCATCCCTCACTCCGTTCTTCACTTCGAATTCACGACACCAGCCCTTAATTTCAAGATCATTAAAAATCTTGCCCATGACCCGGCGAAGTAAGCCCTTTAGATTTGCGTTCTCCAGTCCTGCGAGACTTTGAACTGCGGCTTCTTTGTAGGTTTCCAACAAGAGGATGCACTTTTCGTCAGCCTCGACTTCATGAGCGAGCTTACGAATTTTGTGAATCGCGATGTCTTTCAAATCTTCGTGGCTCCAGAGTGACTCCATCAGAGCTCTGTCATCACCCTTGGCTCGCTCTCTAGCTACCGCCAGAAGAACGCTTGGGCGCATCTGCTCGAGTTCATTGTCACCTGCATCCTCACCCAGATCATCCATGTCATCACGAATCTGGTAGGCGATTCCCATGTTCTCCGAATAGTTATGCAGCACATCGGCCACCTCGTCCAATTTCCCGGCGTAGCTGGCACCCAGCTTTAAGGCGACTTCAAAGGCCGGTGCTGTCTTCTGGCGAAAGATCTCAAGAACTTGCTTCGATTTGAGAGGCTTAGGATTTTGAGCCCAGACCAATTCAGCACCCTGCCCCTGGCACAATTCACGCTGTCCACGTGAGGCCACCAAAAGCATTTCCGATTTTTGCGCATCGGTGGCGTCGCTCTCACCAATGAGGCGATAACCCTCACCGATTAACAAATCACCGGCGTTGAGCGCAACTGGGATACCATGCTCCACGTGCAAAGTGGGTTGATCATATCGCCCGTGATCCTCGTCTTCAATGTCATCGTGAATCAGGGAAGCTTTGTGGAACAACTCAGTCGCCACCGCAATCTTTTTGATGTCCTCCGGAATCGGCTCGCCGCGATCCTCTCGCAAGGCTTCGAAAGCAGCGACCGTCAGATACGGACGCCAGCGTTTTCCATCACGCGCTAACCACTCACGGGCAATCTCTTCCTGACGACCGACGGCCGGCCCCATAATGGACTCAATCGACTCCGGTGTGAACCAGCTCTTCACATCCTCGTGCAGAGCATTGAGATCAAGACGACGAGTGTTGTCATCACTTGTCAGGTGGAGATATTCCCACACCCAATCGATATCGACGGTTGTGTTAATGCAATCGTCCTGAAGCAACGGAACCGCAATAGACGGAATAGCCGCAGCCTCAACGTAAGGAAAGGTTCGTTCTAAGACAGGCAGACAGGATATGCCGACAATCGCTTCGATTTGACCGGTCTGAATCAGCGACATAACAATGGCCGATCCCTCAGCTACAAGCACTGCGTATCCGAGACGCTCCGCTTCATTCTGAAAATCTTCGATTGAGCAAAGACCGCACTGTTTGCAAAGAAGGCCGAATTCATCAAACGGAGCCGGACACTTGTCCTCCACGCGGAGACATTTCGGCATCAGTAGAAGACGGCGCTCGTAGGGAATCTCTGCGAGAGTCTCCCGCCACATCTCATTATTGAGGCACACAGCAGTGTAGTGCAGATACGTTTCGTCAGCCTCATAACCCAACTCAGCCAGAATCTTTCGTGCGTGCACGTCCAACTCTTCGACAGGCATAGGAGGTACCGGAACTTCCGCTTCCACATAATTCCGAATCACCTGAAGAAATTTATCCCGCTCAAGCTTCGTCTGAGGGATATTCTTCTTCGGCGCCCGGAAGCGAGTCGTTGTGATTGGCACCGGCTTAGGCACCTTAAGGGTCTGAATTGAATCTACTGGGGAGGACATGGGGTTGGTAAGTCCGGGCAAAACAGGGTTGGGTCTTCCATTCAACAGGGTTGAATGATTGGGCGCAAGACTCTCTATTCAAGATTCCTACTGCCCAGGCAATTTTAATACGCCTAAGCGTCTTGCAAAGCGCAATCGATTCAAGAAAAAGCGAACGGCGTGATCAGGGACGGAAATCATGCAAACTCCCGTTAAGAGCCCCTTCCCTCCCCCATGTAGTCTACTTCACAGCCTCTTTGGAGGCAGCTGCCGCGTAGTCTCGATTCAGCTTAGCAATCACATCAACGCTGATCTCCTTCGGGCAGACCGCCTCGCACTCATACTGGTTAGTGCAGTTGCCGAAGCCTTCTGCATCCATCTGGCGAACCATACCCAGCACTCGCTTGTCTTTCTCGGGGAGTCCTTGAGGCAGTAGATTCAAGTGAGCGGCCTTGGCTCCTACAAATAACATGGCACTGGCATTCTTGCAGGCCGCGACACAGGCACCGCACCCGATACAT
>CAXBHX010000110.1:0-4694 GCA_963975655.1 uncultured Verrucomicrobiales bacterium | reverse complement strand
AGGATAACAGGAGCAAGAACAAGATTAAGATCAGGAACAAGATCCTCCAATCCCGTCCGTGACAGGTAGCCATCAACAGGGTTAAGTTCCTCACTCAACCCTGTCGCCCCCCTTCTCATGACTCCTGCACGCCTGTTACTCATCATCACCCTGTTCCTCAGCGCCTCAGCGTCCTCAGCCAAAGCCGCCGATTCTCCCGCTAAAAAACCTAACATCTTGCTAATACTGGCAGACGATCTCGGCTATTCCGACCTGGGGTGCTATGGCAGCGAGATTGCGACACCCAACCTCGATTCGATTGCTGAGAACGGAATTCGGTTCACTCAGTTCTACAATACTGCCCGCTGCTGGCCGACACGAGGAGCCCTCATGACCGGCTACTACGCCCAGCAAATCCGGCGCGACGCGCTGCCAAACATTCCATCGGGTGGCGGAACCCGGGGAATCCGACCCGATTGGGCGGTGCTCTTGCCTCGAATGCTGGAACCGGCCGGATACCGCTCCTACCACACCGGCAAATGGCACATCGACGGCCTGCCTCTCGCCAACGGGTTCGATCACTCCTATCTGGTGAAAGATCAGGGGCGTTTTTTCAACCCTACCAAACTCTCACTGGATGATGAGCCACTCCCTCCAGTAGAGAAAGATACCGGTTACTACGCCACCGTCGCCCTCGCCGACCATGTGGTCGATTTGCTCTCCGACCATGCCGGCAACCATTCCGACGCCCCCTTCTTTCACTACCTTGCCTTCGCCGCTCCGCACTTCCCACTGCACGCCCTGCCCGAGGATATTGCAGTCTACGAGAATACCTACACGGAAGGATGGGACTCCATCCGTCAGAAGCGCTGGCAGCGCATGAACGAACTCGGCCTGATTGATACCACGGCAGTTCGCGAGCCCGCAGCACCCGAGCTATCGCTGGGGCCGCCCTACCATTTCCCTGATGCGCTCGAGATTCTGGGGGAAGGCGAAGTCAACAAACCGGTGCCCTGGGATTCCCTAACCCCAACGCAAAAAGAATTTCAATCCACCAAGATGTCCATCCACGCGGCCATGATCCATCGTATGGATATCGAGATCGGCCGGGTCTTCGACCAAATCAAGAAGATGGGCGAATGGGACAATACCCTGGTGCTCTTTCTTTCCGACAATGGTGCCAGCGCCGAAATCATGGTGCGTGACGACGGCCACGATCCGAGCTTATCTCCCGGGTCAGCCGGCACCTACCTCTGCCTCGGCCCCGGTTGGTCGACCACCTGCAACACCCCTTTTCGCCGTCACAAAACCTGGACCCACGAGGGCGGCACTTCCACCCCCCTGGTCGTCTCATGGCCCAACGGCATTGCCGCCCGCGGCGAGATCCGCACGACCCCCGGTCATGTCGTCGATATCGTCCCGACCCTGCTGGAATTGGCGGGAGCCCAACCCCTGGCCGACGCACCCCCCGCCCCCGGAAAAAGCCTCGTTCCCGTCTTCGCTAAGGACGGCACCATTGACCACGAGGCCCTCTGGTGGTTCCACGACGGACACAAAGCCCTCCGCATGGGCGACTGGAAAGTCGTCGCCCCCAAAGACGAAGCCTGGGAACTCTACGACCTCAGCCATGATCGAGCCGAATCCAACGACCTCGCCAAGACGCAGCCCGAGAAGTTGAAGCAACTCGTCGACACCTGGGACGCACACCTCGCCGACTTCGTCGAGCTGGCGAGCAAAGACCTGACGCCAGAGCAGCTCAAAAAAGCGAAAGGCAAAAGCGACAAAAGCGAGGCGATGAAGAAAGCGCAGAACAGCGCGAAGCAGAAGTGAGACGTCAGCCTACGAGTCACCTATTCGGCAGCCAACAAAAAGAGCGCCCGGAATCACCCGGACGCTCGTTCTCAAAATCTAAGATCTCAGGGAAATCCCCTGATCACTTCGCAGGCTTCTTCTTGGAAGGCTTCGCTTTTCTAGGCGCTTTCACCGGGGGTGCCAGTCCGTCATCCGGCTGATTCCACAGCCGCCATGGATCATCGAGGCGGCGCATCTCAGCGAGAAGGAGTGACTCCATCTCGGCCAACTTGTCCGCATACTTGGGATCGCCGGCCAAATTGACCTGACTCTTCTTTGGCTTCACTCCCGTGAGCTCGATCACAGCCGGATCATGATGCTGTTCTAGGTATTCGTTAGGATTCTTATCCAGATTGAAAAGCTGAGTCTCCTGAACTTCTCCGTCGAGCACATCATACTTGATCAGCTTCCAGTCGCCTTTCTTGACGCAGCGCATCCCCGGCTTGGTTCCACCATTGTAGACACCGTAGAGCACGTCGCGTGAGATCTCTTTCTCGCCCATCAGAACAGGCTTCGCGCTGATGCCCTCGCTCGTCTCGGGAATCTCAACTCCCGTGAGATCGCAGAGCGTGGAAAGCACATCTAGCAGGTAGATATTTCCCTCAGCTCGGGATCCAGCCTCAATGCCCGGTCCCTTGACGATGAACGGCACCTGCCAGGTGTGCTCATACAGGTTCTGCTTACCCTGAAGCCCATGACGACCAATCGCCATGCCATGGTCAGCCGTGTAGACGATGAAGGTATTGTCGAGCTCGCCCATCGCTTCGAGTTTCGCCAGCACCTTGCCAATTTGAATGTCGATATTTTCATTGCAGGCGAACTCGCGCCCCAGCTCGTTTCGGATCGTGGCAGGATCACGTTTCTCCCACACCCCCTTCACACTGACCTCATCGCGAAGCCCCGGGTGCCCATGATGAAAGGGGTGGGCCGGGAGCCAGTTCTCAGGCAAGTCAGGCTGCTTCTCATCAGTCGCCGGCAAGTTCTCTTTGTCCGTATGATTGACGGCACCATACTTGGCCAGCAACTCAGGAGTGCCGTCGCGAGTATCGTGGGGATGCGAAAATCCATAGTAGATCAGGAAAGGGTCTTCATCGTTCGAGGCTTCACGCTCACCCAGGTAATCAAGAACGCGATCACCGTGCCAGACGCTACCCGTCTCGTCGGTTCCTCCCCGCTTGGTGGCATCATGTACCACAGAAAACTGCTCATTGGCTCCAGCGTAGCTATTGCCCTTTTTGCAGGTTCTCATCGTGTCGTAGCCGGCGCGGTTAAACACCGCCGCGATGACATTATCGATCACCTCCGGTGGACAGGTCTCGCTCGCTTTGGGAGCGTTGGGCAAGTGCCAGACAGTGCGGCCGGACATGATCATGTGGCGCGAAGGCGTGCACACCGCTCCGCTGAATGAACCCATGTGATGCGCGGCATCGAGAGTCATCCCCTCAGCAGCCAGCCGGTCAATGTTGGGCGTGTCCTGCTTCGAAGTCGGATTGTAGACTTTCAGATCGAGCGGCGATTGATCGTCAACCAGGATGAAAAGGACATTGGGTCGCTTATCAGCAGCCGATACGACCGTTGTTACCAAAGCGACCACCAACGCAGCGAATAGATGAAAGAATGAGGGCTTCATAGATTTAGAGCCTCATTAAACCGCCGATCCCCTATCCAGACAAGGGCACACCTACGTGTGTGAGATTCTTTGACTTCCCGCATGTAGCCGATTCATGGGCGTCCATTCATCCAACGCCAACTTCTGCAAGCAGGGCCGCTTGCAGCACCCTTTGTCGCGCGTCAGCGCGGGTAGGGACGCCCGGCCCGGGCGTCCGCCTTCAACACCCAACGCCTTCATCCATCCCAACGTCACCTTCTGCAAGCAGGGCCGCTTGCAGCTACCTTTGTAGCGCGCCTGCGCGGGTAGGTACGCCCGGCCCGGGCGTCTGCTCTTCAACACCCAACGCCTTCATCCATCCCAACGTCACCTTCTGCAAGCAGGGCCGCTTGCAGCTACCTTTGCTTCGCAAACTCGCGTTCTGCACCCGCCCCTACCTTTCGGCAAAAAGGAAATACGGCCAATCCCCAGCCTCCTCGACCAAACCTGCTCTCACCGGATTGTTCACTATATATTCTGCCTTCTCCCGCCACGACTCATCTCTTCTTAATCGATGATCAAACCAATCCCGCTGCCAATCAATTCCCAATTGCCTCGACGTCCAACGCTTCCACTTTTCAATCGAATCCTGCATCACCTTGCCCTCCGGAAAATTTACCAGGAAATGAACATGATCCGGCATAACAACAAAAGCCGAACACCACCAGACACCCTGCTCATTCCGGAACTTAACAGACTCAAGCAACGCCGGACCTTGCTCGGGGGTTGCCAGAGAATCCTTACCGCGCTCCTCGCAGCAGACCGTCAGAAAGAAGACTTCCTCCGAGTCCCTCACCCAGATCGGCGTCTCATGAACTAGCCTTACTTGCTTTTCAAAAGGACCTTCAGCCATGGATCAACTTTCATACAACAATGCCACCCCCTCAATCAACATTTGCGCCACACTCTGCAAGCAGGGCCGCTTGCAGCTACCTTTGCTTCGCAAATTCGCGCGTCAGCGCGGGTAGGGACGCCCGGCCCGGGCGTCCACCCTTCAACACCCAACGCGTCCATCCATCCCAACGCCACACTCTGCAAGCAGGGCCGCTTGCAGCTACCTTTGCTTCGCAAACTCGCGCATTCGCCCTTCAACGCCAACGCAACACTCTGCAAGCAGGGCCGCTTGCAGCTACCTTTGCTCCGCAAACTCGCGCGTCAGCGCGGGTAGGGACGCCCGGCCCGGGCGTCCGCCTTCAACACCCAACGCCTTCATCCA
>CAXBHX010000109.1:0-5315 GCA_963975655.1 uncultured Verrucomicrobiales bacterium | reverse complement strand
AGAGTCCTCTTTCGAAATAGGCAATGAGTTGGCGTCCTGCGCTGACCCGGTCCGCACAGAAATATAGCCACCCGCTTCGACAATTCGGTCAAAGGAGGAGCGATCTACTACCAGATCACGAACCACTGGAAAGGCCTTTGCCCGAAACGGCTCGACCCAGATCGTGTCTCCATCGCGAAATTTCCGCATATGGACCTGACAGGTCGTAATCCCGCTCTCCTTACTGTGGGGAATTCCATTGATGGCGAGTGAACAAGTCCCGCAGATGCCCTCACGGCAATCGTGATCAAAGTGAATCGGCTCGTCGCCACTCTCGACGATCCCCTCATTCACGATGTCGAGCATTTCGAGGAACGACGCTTCCGCAGGAATATCCTTGGCTGCGTATGTTTCAATGGAGCCGGTATCGTTCGCGTGCTTCTGGCGCCAAACTTTCAAGGTGAGATTCATAGCTGTATGATTCGAATTTGGCGGTTACTTGTATGAGCGAACTGATTGCTTCACGCTATCAAAGCTGAGTTCCTCTTTATGCAGTTTTGGAGGATTTCCGACTCCGGTATTTTCCCAGGCGGCAACATAGCTGAACTCTTCATCGCAACGCTTTGCCTCACCGGGGTTGGTGTATCCGGACTTAACGTCATCGTCGTCATCCGTGAACTGATACTCTTCTCGGAAATGCCCACCGCAACTCTCCTCACGGTTCAGTGCATCCGTGCACATGAGTTCAGCAAATTCAATGAAGTCGGCTACACGTCCCGCTTTCTCCAGCTCGGCGTTGAGGCTCGCTCCCGTTCCAGGAATTTTGACATTCGACCAGAATTCTTCGCGAATTTTGGGGATTTTCTTTAAGGCCTCTTCAAGCCCGGCTTTGTTGCGGGCCATGCCGCACTTGTCCCAGACAAGCAATCCTAACTCCCGGTGAAAGCTATCCACCGTTCGATCCCCCTGGATCGAAAGCAGTTTCTCGATACGCTCCTTAACTGCGTTCTCGGCCTCGTCGAATGCGGGATCCTCGGTGGTCACGCTCCCGGGTTTCACATCCGCGAGATAGTTGGGCAATGTAGCAGGCACCACGAAATAACCATCCGCCAGCCCTTGCATCAGAGCACTGGCCCCGAGACGGTTCGCACCGTGATCAGAGAAGTTAGCTTCACCGAGGACGTGAAGCCCGCGAAGATTGGACATCAGATTATAATCAACCCACAGACCACCCATCGTGTAGTGAACCGCTGGATAAATCATCATGGGTGACGTGTAAGGGTCAGTCCCTTGAATCTTCTCATACATCTGAAAGAGGTTTCCGTAGCGAGCCCGAATCGTATCTTCGCCGAGACGCTCAATTGGATCCCTAAAATCGAGAAATACACCCAGACCAGTAGAAGCGACGCCGCGTCCTTCATCGCAGACTTCTTTTGCAGAGCGTGAGGAAATATCCCTCGGTGCCAGATTTCCAAAACTCGGGTATTTCCGCTCAAGATAGTAATCGCGATCTTCCTCCGCAATGTCCGCAGCGGTCTTCTTTCCTTCACGAATAGCGGCGGCGTCCTCTTTTGACTTGGGAACCCAAATACGACCATCATTTCGGAGAGACTCCGACATGAGCGTCAGCTTACTCTGATAATCTCCACTCACCGGAATGCAGGTCGGGTGAATTTGCGTGTAACAAGGATTAGCCATGTAGGCCCCCTTCTTATGCGCCCGGTAGGCCGCCATCACATTGCAGCCCATCGCGTTGGTCGAGAGGAAAAAGACGTTACCGTATCCTCCGGTGGCCAGAATCACCGTATCAGCAGCGTGACGGGTAATCTCGCCTGTCACTAGATCACGAACAATGATTCCCTTGGCCTCGCCATCGACGACCACGAGATCCATCATCTCGGTCCGGGAATACATGGTTACCCCACCCTTGGAGATCTCTTTGGAGAGAGCCTGGTAGGCACCAATCAACAACTGCTGCCCTGTTTGGCCGCGAGCATAAAACGTTCGGCTCACCTGAGCCCCACCAAACGACCGGTTGTCGAGCAGTCCACCGTATTCACGGGCAAAAGGAACGCCCTGTGCCACACACTGATCGATGATGTTATTACTGACCTCCGCCAGGCGATGCACGTTGGCCTCACGGGAGCGGAAGTCGCCACCCTTGACCGTGTCATAGAAAAGGCGCCACACTGAATCACCGTCGTTCTGATAGTTTTTGGCGGCGTTAATTCCACCCTGAGCAGCAATCGAATGTGCCCGCCTCGGGCTGTCCTGATAACAGAAGCACTTCACCTGATAGCCCATTTCACTGAGCGAAGCCGCCGCAGCGCCACCGGCCAGTCCGGACCCCACCACAATAACGGAATACTTTCGCTTGTTAGCAGGGTTGATCAGCTTCGATTCGTTTTTGTGCTTCGTCCACTTCTCGGCAACAGGGCCGTCAGGAATAGCGGAGTTGAGCGTACCGTTGGATGATCCTTTGGATGCCATGGTAATAATCGTTGGGCTCGAATTGGGTTTCGGTTGTCCGCTTGTGTTAGGATTCCACGCTCTCCGCATGGGGTTTAGCGTGCGCCGAGGATTTGGCACCGTCGTCAGAAAGTCCGCCAGTCGAAACGAGAAACGGAATTGAGAGAAAGCCCAACCAGAGAATAACGGTCAGAGCCAGACTCAGTTTTTTGATCGGATCCTCACTCTTCCGGCTGCGAAGCCCTAGCGTCTGAAAGATTGAGGCAATCCCGTGACTGAGGTGAGAGCAAAGCAGCGATATCCCGACAAAGTAGAAAAGGACAATGAGAGGATTCTGAAATCCCGCGATCACCATTCCGTAGGCATCATGCCGTTCAAGATTGGAAGGATCCTTCATTGAAGCCAGATCGGGATCGACTCGAATGGTGAAGTGAAAAATGTGAAATATGACAAAGGCCAACACAGTCAAACCGCTCCAAATCATGATGCGGGAACTGCGGGAGGCCTGAACAGTGGAGTCACACGCATATTTGCTTTCGCGTGCCGCTCTATTCTGCCTCACCAGCGCTACCGTGGCAGCAATGTGAAGCACGAAGGCACCCAGCAATACGAACCGGAAAAGCCAGATGCCAGCGCCATGAAGAAAGTGATGCAGAAACTCCGCATAGTCGTTCATCGAATCCCGCCCTTGAAAGACGAGCATGTTTCCCAACATGTGTGCGACCAGGAAGCCCACTAGAACAATGCCAGTCACGGCAACGATCAGTTTTTTCCCAATCGACGATTGCCAGAATCGGCAGAGAGCTTGGCAGAGCACATTCATTTGCGGTTTCTTAAGCAATACGATCACCTTTTGCAAGAGGATGGGTCTTAATTTCGGGAAAAACCCCCAGTTTTCGGCTCAATTGGAGATAATCGGGCCAATCGCGCCCAAATTCCCTCGATCCTGACTCAGTTTCTGTTTGCATTCATTCCTCACCTCTCCGTAGCATCCACCAATCCAACCATGGCTCGCATCTACCGTTTTCTCATTGCTCTCACCCTTCTTTTCTCTCCTCTATTCGCTGCGGCACAGGAAGACCCCGCTCAGGATGATCCGCCTACCATCGCTGAGAGGATCGATGCCGCGCTCGGACCTATTGCCGACTCGGCGATGGACATCGTCTTTTTTGGCTTCGAGATTTCTGATGGAGTCACGCTCCCTATCGTTCTAGTTATTCTCGGGGGAACCGCAGTATTCCTGACGATCTACTTTAAGTTCATCAACCTCCGGGGTTTCGGGATCGCTTTTCGCACAGTCCGAGGAGACTACACTGACAAAGACGCTCCAGGCCAAATCACACACTTTCAGGCCCTCAGTGCAGCGCTTTCGGCCACCGTCGGCCTCGGCAACATCGGGGGTGTTGCCGTAGCCGTAGGCATAGGTGGACCTGGGGCCACATTCTGGATGATTGTGATGGGCCTGTGCGGCATGACGACCAAATTCGCCGAGTGCACCCTCGGTGTGAAGTACCGGCACATTATGCACGATGGGACCGTTAGGGGCGGCGCAATGTATTACCTCAGGGACGGGTTCAAGTCGATTGGAATGGGCCCCTTCGGAGCCGTTTTGGCCGTGATGTTCGCCATCTTTGTAATCGGTGGCGCCTTTGGTGCAGGCAACATGTATCAATCCAATCAAGCCTTCAGCCAGCTCAGCACCAACTTCACGGGAATTGACCTTTCCCCTGTCGCCTTTGGCTCAGTTCTCGCTGTTTTAGTCGGCCTTGTCATCATTGGTGGCATTGTCTGGATCGCCCGGGTCACGGCCTTTCTGGTTCCCTTCATGTGCGGCATCTACATGCTGGCAGCACTGGTCATCATCTTCACCAACCTCGGCGATGTTATTCCAGCGTTTGGAACAATTTTCTCCTCGGCCTTCAGCAATGAAGCGGTCACAGGTGGTCTCATCGGTGTTCTGATTCAAGGAATTCGCCGAGCTGCTTTTTCCAACGAAGCTGGCCTTGGATCGGCACCCATTGCTCACTCAGCGGTCAAGACAACCCGCCCAGCGAGCGAAGGATTTGTCGCCCTTCTTGAGCCCTTCGTCGACACAGTCGTCGTCTGTACGATGACGGCCCTTGTCATCGTCATCACCGGTACCTGGCAAGTCAGTGGCGAAATCAACTCTGCCGATGTCAATCTCGTGACCGCTCCCGGATCCACCGAAGTGGTTCAGCCACTGAATAAGGGACAGTATGTCCATCTCAAAGACTCAAAGGACGGGTATGCGGAAGTCATTAATCTCGTCTCCAGTGACTTCGATACGGTCGAACCCGTCACTGGCTGGGTCAATGCTGACGCCGTAGCCGACAAAAAGGGAGTTCCAGTAACCTCAATGGCTTTCGGTTCGAAAATTTCGTGGTTCCCGACCATACTGACTGTCGCTGTCATCATGTTCGCCTTCTCCACTATGATATCGTGGTCCTACTACGGACAGCAGGGCGTCATGTATCTCTTCAGCTTCCTGGGCGAAGACAAGGTCAAGATCCCCGTCATCATATACAAGGTGATCTTCTGTCTCCTTGTGATCGTCGGATCATCCGCCTCTCTGGGTAATGTGCTCAATTTGTCGGACGCCATGATCTTCGCCATGGTCGTGCCCAATTTGATCGGACTCTACTTCCTGCTACCTGTCGTCAAGAAAGAGACGGCCTCCTATCTGGAACATGTTAGGAAAGTGGATCAGGCCGATGATTGAAGAACCTGCATGACACCGTTGACAGATTGGATTCCCGCGCCATCTAGTGGTCGAACAGACCTAAATTGACGCATAGGATCCCAAGCCAGTTCCGACTGCGATCCGACTGCGATCCGACTGCGATCCG
>CAXBHX010000108.1:0-5618 GCA_963975655.1 uncultured Verrucomicrobiales bacterium | reverse complement strand
GCTTGAGAAGTACCGCTCCCTATCACGATTTTGTCATCAAGGTAGGCAGACAATACCCCGACGCCCGGAGCAGAGAGAGTTAGATCCTCCCCGGAGTTCGAAAAATAGGCCTGCTCATTATTTGCATCGACTGCCGCCACCGCAATCACCCCAGGGTAGGCAGCGGGGTATGCGACTCGTAAAAGTTTCTCATTGCCTGCTGAAGCAACGACGAGAATCTGCCGCTCCAACGCATATTCTATAGCATTCCTCAAAACAGGAGAATCGCCAAAGGCCCCCAGACTGATGTTGATCACGTCAGCCCTTCGATCCACCGCGGCAATTATCCCTTCTGCAAGCAAGGCCGTATTACTGCCGCCTTCCTCATCGGCAACTCGAATGTCCAAGAGATCAGCAGCGGGAGCCGTTCCTTCAGCCGGAAAATCCTGACCTAAAATCAAAGAAGCCATCGCCGTACCGTGTCCGTGAATCACCTCGCCATCCCCGCTCAGCGTTAACGATGTCATACTAACACCCTCCAAAGTAGGATGAGGAGCCACCCCTGAATCGAGCAATGCAACCAGGACATCATTCCCCCAACCCTCACGATCCCGATCCGCTCCTATCGAAGCCATCAGCGAGCCCTCAAAGGGCACCCTGCCTCCCCCATTTTCGGAGTCTACGGTCGAGCCATCTTCCACCGGCAACCCTGGAATGCGTGCCATATAATTCGGCCCCGCTTCAATACTGCCATCGGGAAATGCATCCAACAGGTCCTCGAAGGAATCAAAATCAGAATAGGCAACACGGGCGGAGAGAAGACGACCATCCGACCACAAAACCCGAACTCCGGCTTGAGCCGCTTGGGTTCGAAAAAATCCAATTTGAGAGGGGCTCTGAAAAATAAGTAACGCCTCTCCCTGAACTACCCCGGGTTGATTGAGAAGATGCCGCAACCGCGAATCTTCCTCATCGACCTTACCTGAAGCCTCAGAAAGTTTCACCGCCCTCACGGACGGCCGATCTTCGAAATCCAGCCTTTGGGATTCAATCGGAACCACCGTCTGGGATTTGAGCAAGGTTGGCCCGCTGGCTATTTCCTTCTCCGGTCGCAAAACCATCCAAGCCAAAAATCCCAATATCAGGGCCGCAGCAGAATACCACACTGGAGAAAACAGCCTCCTCCCATCTCTATGCCACATAGGCAACCTTCGACGACGACGCATTAGAATTCAATACCAGGAGAGCACTCATTCCAGATGAACTGGAGACCTTCATTCAAAGGCTCAAAGTCAGACAAACCCTGAAAGTCAAAAAGGAAGACTAACAGATATCCCATTGAGATGAGCTGCCGGCATAAACCGGATACATCAGCATCAGGGCAACCGGAAACAGATCGTCCAGGCCGCAGCAACGGTTCTATGCAACCTGCCTACTTTAAGCGGACTTTTCCTGCGGCATTGTAAAGCTGAGCAACTGTCCCAGTCTTTCTCGCATCTCCGAGCGCGGCACAATCATGTCGACTAGACCGTGATCCAGAAGGAACTCCGCAGTTTGAAAACCGGGAGGCAAATCCTGGTGTGTCGTCTCCTTGATAACACGAGGCCCGGCAAATCCAATCATGCAGTTAGGCTCTGCCATGATGACATCTCCCAGAGTCGCGAAACTCGCGGTGACACCTCCCGTAGTGGGATGAGTCAGCACAGAAAAGAAAGGCAGTCCGGCCTTGTGATGACGAGCCAGCGCAGCGCTGGTTTTGGCCATCTGCATGAGACTGAGAATCCCCTCGTGCATACGGGCGCCACCGGAAGCACTCACAATGATCGCCCCCCGCTTCTCATCCGTAGCCACTTCAATAGCGCGGGTCAGCTTTTCCCCTACCGCCGAGCCCATACTCGCCCCGAGAAAACGAAAATCCATGACGCCCAGTGTCACCGGATGACCCAATATGACACCTCGACCGGTCAAAACGGCATCCTTGAGACCGGTCTTCTTCTGATAAGCTTTGATTTTGTCAGAGTAGCCTTTGAAACCAAGCGCGTCGACGGACTCCACATTGGGATCCATCTCTTCGAAAGAGTCCGGATCGAGCAGCATTTGAATCCGCTCCTGAGACGTGAGTGTGAAGTGATGATCACATTTGGTGCAAACGCGGTGACGTTGCTTCAACGTGATCTCATCGATAATTGCTCCACAGGAAGGGCATTTATTCCACAAGCCTTCCGGCATGTCGGACTTTTTCTTCCCAAGAGACTTGATCGAGCGCTTCTTAAAGATGCCCATAGAGTAGACTTAACGGTGCAGGTTGTGTTTGTGTTTGGCCGGCGGGAGTTAACCCGTAACCTCTCGGAAAATAGCGGGAAATAGCGCTATCACAACTGAATTTGTCCCGGGCTACCCGCCTCTGTATTGGAACAACCCACTCCACTCAGCCCCGCATCACAGAGATTCCAGTCACTTTCTCAACCTCCAATGCATGACGCAATACCGCCGCGCACTCCGAAACCGTTGAACCCGTGGTCATGACATCATCCACAATGAGAATTCGAACGCCCTCTTTTCTGTCCTGCAGATGCCTCAGATCCCTGCCACCCCTTGCCTCAAAGGATCCCAGGGGATTTTTGAGCCGGTCCCGCCTATCCAACTGAGCCTGCCGCACCGTGTGCCGGGTTCGACGAATCAGAGGCACAAGCTTCAGATCAATGCCTGGAGGTGCCCGGCGAATCATTTCCACAGCAATCTCGTGGGACTGATTGAATCCCCGCTCGCGCAAACGCCGAGGATGCAGAGGTACCGGGACAACCCACCAGGAGTCCTCAATCAGTCGTTTATCGTGCCAAACTTCGGTGATAAGCGCTCCCATGAGCCGGGACAAGTGCAGTTGCTTCCCATATTTGAACTGATGCATCAGCTCCCGGGCAGCCCCACTGCTGCGGTAGGCGCTCACCGCAAAATCAAATCCCAGCTCACGATCTCCGCAGTTGGCGCACCGACTCTCCGCGCCCATCGGCGAATCGTAGCGCTGCCCACAGACTCGGCAGTAGCCGTCTTGAATCGGCGTCAGCAATTCCTCACAGGGTTCACACAAGAATGGCCGCTCGACTTGCCGCTCAGCCGCCAGCGGAATCTCGCACGCCCCGCACATCGGCGGGTAGATCCAGCCGCGAATGCCCTGAGCAAGCCGGGCCAGACCGCTCACTCTCCCGCCTCCGCAAAGGTCGGCCGGGGACTCTTTCGCAACCATAGCCAAACTCCTATCCCTGTCAGGCTTACCAATAAAAAGGACACCATTCCGACACGAAGCGAATCTCCCAACCAGGGCATCATCTCCTCCCGTCCAAAGGCACGCACCGTCAGCGGGCTCAACACCTTAACCCCGGCGACCCAACCTGCATGCAGACCAATCCCAAGCCAAAGGGAGCCTGTTTTGACACGGGTGTATCCCAGAACCACTCCGATCGCGAAAAGCACCGCAAATTCGGAGAGGAGAAAGTAGAGATCGCTGAACTGAGAGAAAAAATGCTGAAAGATCCTCCCAATCATCCAGAATCCGGAGCCTGCAGTCACCTCCGACACATCCAGGCCGAGAGGGGCATTGAAGAAATGCAGCACTGCAAAGACCGAGGCCACAAAGAAGAAGAGCAGGCGCGGCTTCATCACTTTCGAAAGGATCGCATACAGCGCTCCTCGAAACACGAACTCTTCGAGTAATCCCACCGCTACTCCGGTTCCCAGGGCTTCCAGCAGGATTTCAACGAGGGGCTTGTCGGTTTCCTTCATCGAATACCAGCCCTGCGCGACGTAGCCCCATCCGAGCAGGGTCATGGAGCCCGCGGCGACGCCAAATCCAATCAAAAGATGCCGCCACCAGGCCGGATTAGGCGCCAACATCAGGAAGTCGCGAAAAGCCCCCCGGCCTTCCGTCCCAGCGTTCATCCATTTCAGGACAGGATACAGCATAAGAGCCGCGCCCAGTAGAATGGCCCGATTAAAATACCGGGGAAACGTTGCCCGGTTCATGGATCCATTGAGCCCGTCGAACCAGCCCCCTTCGAGCCATCCCATCGCTACGACATGCTTGCCTCCATCGTAGAGAAAAGGTGCCACCAGAGCCCCAATCAGCACAGTTCCTGCGATAAATACCAGAATCCTGAACGCATCAGATTGAAAAAACGAGCCTCGCGACATGGCAGCGTGATACGCGAAAAACGGCCGAAATGCAATATATCCGGGCCGATAGGAGCCATGGCTACGTCCGACAAAAGACTTTTAACCGCATCCCTTTCAGTGTAAGTTCTCGCGCTCTAGCGCATCAGAGAGAGAACACAGCCACACAGACCTGCCTTCTTATGTTTAACCTCAAATCGTCACCCCTATCTCGCTTCATCTTGCCGGCCCTGATCCTCGGATCGATTCTAACGACTCCACTTCGTGCCGAAACTCAGTATGGCGATCTCGCTGCCCGCGTCACCGGAATGCTCGAAGACGAGCACTTCCTACGTCAGCCCTTTGACGACAAAATGTCAAAACGGACGCTTGAGACCTACCTTGAGTTGCTCGACTACAGCCGCATCTATTTCACGAAAGAAGACATCGCAGGATTTCGTGAAAAACACGAACTGACCATCGACGACGAAGTTCGAAACGACGGCATCCCGGCCGCCTACGATATTTTCGCTGTCTATGAAGAGCGGGTCCTTGACCGCTCCAAATTTGCCTTGAACCTGACCAAAAAGGATACCTTTACCTACGACTCAGACCGCACTGTCAAAATCACCCGCAAGAAGTCGGAGTGGGCTTCAGCCGGAGCCGCGCACGACCAGCTGTGGCAGAACCTGATCGAAGGCGATCTTATCCGTGAGAAACTCATTGCCGCCGCCCTCATTGAGAAGGAAGCGGAAGAGGCTGAAAAACGGGCCAGCAATGGAGAAGACCCCATTGAGAAGGCTGAAGAAAGCACTCCCAAGAAGGACATCTACGAGAAAGTGGCCGATCGCTACGATCGCATTTTAACGCGAGTTAAGGAAAACAACACTGAGGACGTCGCCACACTGTTCATCAAAGCCATATCCCGGGCCTACGACCCTCACTCAGAGTATTTTTCGCAACAGCAATACGACAACTTCCGCATCGGCATGAACAAGTCCCTCAAAGGGATCGGTGCCATGCTTCAGAAGGATGAGGAACAAGGTGGAGCCACCATCGAAGGCCTTGTCGTGGGAGGACCCGCCTTTAAAGGTGGGGAACTCGAAGTGAAAGATCGCGTCATCGGAGTTGGACAGGGCGAAGGCGGCGAGTTCGTCGACGTGGTTGATATGAAGCTTTCCGACATTGTGGATCTGATCCGTGGAGAAATCGGTTCCGTCGTTCGCCTTAAAGTGACGCCGATGGCCGAAGCCGACAAAATCAAACTGATCAATATCGTCCGCGACAAAATTGATCTGAAAGACAGTCTCGCCACCGCTGAACTCATCATCACGAAAGACCCGGAGGGAAATGAACAGAAGATCGGCTGGATCCAGCTGCCTTCTTTCTACGCCGATATGGATGGGGGCAATACCAGCACCACCGCTGATGTGCGCCGCCTACTGACACGCCTCAACATCGAAGGCATGGACGGTCTCGTCGTCGATCTGCGG
>CAXBHX010000107.1:0-6025 GCA_963975655.1 uncultured Verrucomicrobiales bacterium | reverse complement strand
CCGGCTTCGCACTGGCCAAAGAGCACCGCTGGCTGGGCCGAAGGCGGTAGGGACAGGCGGCCCGCCTGTCCGCGAGCTGCGATTGGGCAGCGCTGGCCTTAAAGCGCCCGCATGAATCGCAGACACAGGAATCAGACTTCCCGGATTCTACCCGTCACACCCGACTGTTCAGTCTTGGCGAAACACTAGTCTATACTGCGTCCCGAGGCTCAGCTCACACCTCCAACCGATTCTCGCCGCGGTTTTCCTCCTGGTGAATGGTCACCGGCCAACCAGGGTGCTGACTGTCCGGCTTCCCATCGGTCGCATCGACTAGAAATTTAAAGCACTCGCAGAGGTAGGTTTTCTTCTCCGTATCTACCGTGACCAGGCCCAGCCCGCTGGCTTTTTGATGAGCCAGGTCATAGCGATTCTTTTCAGATCCCACTTCCGGATTTCCGACGGCATAGACATACACCTTGTTTCCAAATCCATCCAGATACTCGCCAGTATGTTCACGCCCGTGCGAGGGACGATTCTCGTGATCCATGCCCTCGATTTCATCGGGACGCCACCAGCGCGGATAGCCCGCCGCGATCGCAGGCGTGCAGAAAGACCAGTTCGCATCGCGCTGCTTGTCCACCCCATACTGGGTCATCGTGGTGAGGTGCTGGTCGCCGTTGATGTGCAAAGCACCCGACTCACGAATGATATCGACCGCACGGTTGCGAGCCGTCTGCGGCCAGCCGCCCGAGTCGAGGTCAGCCTTGATGTAGCCTTCGTATTTGCCGTGGTGCGTCGCTGCGTTCACAAAGAGGGTCTGACTCAGAAGCACCTTCATGGTGTGACCGCGCCAGTCGTCGCTCCATTCCTCGAGAAACTTCTCCTGGCGTTCTCCCAGAAACTCCAATCCGGGTATGTCCAGCGCCGCCGTGTCCCAAGTCGAATCGTAGACATGATCCGCACGACCTGAGCCGGTATCCACTTTGTCCGGTCCGCTCTTCCACATCCGGTCGCCCAGGATGGCGAAGCTGACGCCTCCGTAGACCATGTCACCGTAGTAAACGCTGATATCCTGCTTCATCGGCGTCGGGTCATACAGGTCAGGGTGATGACTCGCATGCGTGGTATGAACCACATTCACCATGCCGGGTGGCTGACGATAGCCCCCTTTGGAAACTCCCGGAGTTTCAGTGTCAAAAGCCTTACCACCTTCGCCCCAGATGTTGCCGTGAAAGACATCGTGATCATCTGTGATGCAGATGGTGGGAGCATTGCGCATCGCGTCGCCAAACGCCCAGCCGTGCATGTAAAACTTGCGCAGGTAATTCAGAATCGCCGGGCCTTCCTCATCGCGAATGATGCCGAATCCACCGTGATTCTCATAGAGCTGGTCCCCTGAGAAATAGAGCATGTCAGGATCCAACTTCACCAGATTGTTCGCCACCGGCTCATAGGGGAATCCGTAATCCTTCTGGCAGGTCAGCGCACCAAGGCGCAATGGACGGCCTTCCGGATTCTGACGAATCTTGCCGGTCCAGGTCATCGGCACTTCGCTGTTATCAGAAAACTGTTCGCGATAGGTCAGGCGAAAAGGCGTGTCCGCTTTCTCGTCCCAGTGGCGGATACGCCACGTCACCACCCAGGCCTTGGGATCCAGCATCGCACTATTCAGTTTCTCCCACTGACCGTTGCGCTGCACTTCAAGATCGACCACTTGGTTATCCATTTCGCCCATCGGTCCGGTCAGGGCGCTGATCTTCATGACGAAGCCTTCGTCGCTGCGCGAATCACTGAGGGAATACATGGACCAGAGAATCGGGCCAAAATTCTGCTCCGGAGTCACGGTGAAGGCATCGCCACCAGCCTTCCATTCGACGAAACGGTGACCGCCCACCCCTTTGACTCGCTTTTGACCACCCGTGTACTGGCTTACCAGAGCGACGTTTCCGAGGAGATCCTCTTTGCTCACTTTGGCGGAAACGGAACCCAGCTTTTCCGCTCCGTCCCAAGATCTCGCCGTCAGTGTCAGCGCTGCCTGATCGCTCGATCCCGATCCATCCGCCCCCAGCTCAAGAATGACCACATCGCCGTCGAGGGCGCCGGTCAGCTTGGCCTTCTTCTTCCCGATGAACAGCTCGTCTCCGACGATACCGGCATCGATGCCGCCATTAGCAAAGACATTGCTCTTCACTTCGTTGATGTCACTCTTCACCCCGATACGGAATCCAGCGCCACCGTCTTTCTTCAATGTCCGGCTGAGGCCGACCTTCACCGACATGGCGAAGTTGCCATCCGGATTCGTGATCTGATGCGTCAGCGAATGGAGGCTGCGATTGGCGGCGTCGGTAGCGCACTCCGCCCAGCCATCTTTGATGTGCCAGTCCTCCATCGGATTGGACCAGAAATCGCCCCCGATCCAAACGCGGTTATGCGTTTTGTCCCAGCGGTCGAGCCGCGTCATAGTTCGCTTCGAAGCCTGAGCCATGGCAGGTCGCTTGCCCAAAAACCCCAGCAAGGCGGCCACCGAGAAAAACTTCAAACTGAGTCGTCGTGAGATCCGTTCAATCATGACGACTATGAAACCGAAGGATCACTGCGATGTAAACTGCCATTTCATGGCGCAATCCTTCTGAAAAAAGTCGCTACAGGGAGATGAAACACCACTAATCCCATCGCCCTCGTCGAAAGACTCACGTCTTTCGCTACCCCATCGACTTTTTACCTTTCACTTTTGGGCCTTCACACGACAAGCAAAGCTTGTCCTACCCCAGACTCGCGGCCGCGTATTCGCGAATCCGCTCGATCATGCCCATGAGCCCATTCCGCCGCGTCGGGCTCAAATGAGACTCCAGATTCAGCTTCTCCATTTCCGCCGGCCCATCAATCTTCAAAATCTCTTCCGCCGACCGCCCGGAATACAAACTCAGCGCTGTTGAGATAATCCCGCTGACCAGCACCGAATCGCTCTTTCCCCGAAACCGCAGCACGGCGGGATTCTCTTCATCCTGAAACGGCACGATCCACACCGAGGACTGGCAGCCCCAGACGCGGTAGTCATCCGTCTCCTCATCTTCATGAATCGGCGGCAAGCGCTTGCTCAAATCGATGAGAAACTGATACTTCGCGTCCAGATCAGGAAGATAGCCCATGGTCTCGGCGATCTCATCAAAGTCCGGTAATTCCTTTGTCTGCGTGCTCATGGAGTGTTGACTTCCAGCCGGAGAATACGCTCCCCGGCAGAAGAACGGTATCATAGCTCAGAGCGGTCTGCTTTCAAATGCCACCTTTGAGATCCGATCGAATCGGCAGCCCCCGCCTTGTCAGGCTCGCTCCCGAATTCCTACCTTTTTCTTAATCCTTATCTTTTTCTTTTTCTAAATCCTGCTGGACCTTGCTCTTTTCCGAGCGGGCCCATAATGGAAAGACAGAGAAAAGGAAAAGGATTAGGAAAAGGAAAAAGAGATTTTCCTGCCTCTGGCAGTAAACTCGTTCCACTCGGGCCAAACAACAGACTACGCCGTCATCTTTCTCAGCACCATCCGAGCGTAGAAGATCGTCACCAACGTCATGGCGACATTGATCGCCACCATGCTGTACCAAAAGCCGTTCAGATCGACTTCCATTACCTTGACGGCGAAGTAAAAAACACCGACCGGCAACACGATCTTGCGGATCACCGCCTCAACGAATCCATACATGGGCCTCTTGATCGCCTGAAGAAATCCAATGTAGATAAATCCCATCACGTAGGCCCACTGGATAAATGCCAGGATCCGCGTGTAGTTGGCTCCTGCCTTGATCACCTCCTCATCGCTGGTGAAGATTCGCACCAGCGGAGTGGCGAACACAAAGATCAGCACAGAAGCGACAAGAATAAGGAGCATGCCGTATTTCACGCACAGCTTCATGCATTCACTGATCCGATCCAACTTTCCGGCTCCGTTGTTCTGCCCCACGATGGAAACAATCGCGGTCCCCAATCCAATCGCAGGGAGAAGCGCAATCTGCTCAATTCGAGTTCCCACTCCGAAAGCCGCCACCGACACCTCGCCATAGAATTTCAGGAAATAGGTCGTGACAAAGAAACCGAGCGCAATCGACATCATATTGAAGCTGGTGGGAATCCCCTGCTTTAGAATCTCGCCGTAGATTTTAGGTTTCGGTAGTTTCCTGAAAACGGCACCGATATCGACATACCCTCGCCTCAGCACCATGGAAAAGAGAAAGAGTCCACCCATCGCCTGAATCAAAACCGTCGCCCAGGCTATCCCCGGCACACCCATCGCCGGTAGGCCGAAACCACCGTATAAAAACCAGGGATCAAGAATCAGGTTCAGAAAAAACCCGGCGATCAGCACCTTCCCGAAAGTCTTGCTGTCTCCGTGCGCGAGCAAAATCGCATTGCTCATACTGCTGAGGAGAAAGAATACCGCCCCAATAAACAAGGGCGAAACGTACCCCATCGCGAGATCAAAGTAATCGCCCTCGGCCCCCAGGATCCGAAACAGCGGAGGCGCTACATTGAGTCCAATGATGGTCAGAGACAGCGAGCAAATCAGCCCCAGGGAAAAGACCTGGCTCGAGAGCAGCTTTTCCTTCTCTACATCCTTCGCCCCGATGGCATTGGCGATGAGAGCAGCAGATCCCCTCGCAATGCCCTCAGAAATGGCGATGATGATAAAAAAGACCGGAAACGAAAGCGCCAACGCAGCCAGGGCCGAAGTCGAAACCCGACCCGCATAACACGAGTCGACCACATTGTACATCGTGTTGAAAAAGAACCCGATGCTCATCGGCAAAGCGATGTTGCGGATATGCTTCGGGATCGACCCTTCGGTGAGAGATTTGGATTTCAAGGCGGTGAACTGTTGTGGTGGGTAGGCAACATGGCTCACCCAGGAGAGCTAGTGATGATAGCATCCTTTGTCATGATTGCTGTCTAAACGCAGGCAGGTCTAAAAATCACCCCTCACTCATCTGCGACACCAGCATCATCCACTCCACCCGATCTCCCTTCAATCCCGATAAACTTCAGCAACAACTCCTCCGACTTCTTGCTGATATACCCCCGCTCCTCATACCGCTCGTGGCAGTCCGCACAGGAAACACTGGCATTCGGACGAACAGGTTCACGATCAGGCAGGCTCACCATGCTGAACTCCCAGTCAGACACATGCCCCTCGTCCTTCTTCTTCACCATGATCGTCGCGAGATCAGGTTCGGCGGCCCCTACGCTTGGGAATTTTTCCTTAACAAAAACCGAACCCACCGGGTAATCAAAATCCTCCGGGTTCTTCTTGCGGTAATCGATTACTTGATCATTCACGTAAACATTCACCTCTGCGGCATCGTGAGGGCCCACCACCCCATCCATTGAAACGCATAGGGTCACCAATCGCAGATCCATCGGAACCCGCTCTTTTGAGATCTTTACCAATTCCGTTCCTTCCGGAATTCCGTCGAGAGCCAGCGCTCCGTGAAACATCACACCGGCGACCAGACACCAAGAGAAAGCGATCATCAGGGTTTTCATTTCCTACAGTATCGCTCGAATCCCGGAAGACGTCTGTAAGAAGGGTGTAAATTCAGGACCAACAGCAGCGATGCATTTCCCAAGCCATTATTTCGGCACGATCTTGCGCACCCCGCCTTTGCGGTAGGAGACCTCTACAAAGCGCCACGGTTCACTTGCCGTTCGCGGATTCGCCCCTGGGCATCAGTCTCCACTCAGGCAACAAAGCTTACGCGTTTCTCATTCCAGTTCCACGATCCCGGAGTTCGCTCGGGGTCTGTCCCTAGTTCGCTCCGTCTCAAGGTACGCTGCAGGCTCGCCCCGCCAACACTGAGTAGCGTGGATTGCCTAATCCGCGATTTTCTTGTTTCCATGCAGACGGATTAGGCAATCCATCCTACGAGGATAGTCGATCACAACGCCATTCACCAAGGTCGAGTTCGCTCGGGGTCTGTCCCTAGTTCGCTATAAGGATTACCCTTGCGACCAGCCATACTTAGCCCGGTCTGGAAAATCCAGCCGGGCTCCGTA
>CAXBHX010000106.1:0-6714 GCA_963975655.1 uncultured Verrucomicrobiales bacterium | reverse complement strand
GCATTGATTTCAACGCGCCTTTGTCTGTGTTTGGTTGAGGATGAGGACGGTGAAAAACTGCCCTGATTCCATTGAGGTTAATACGGACTCGTGAGCCTCGACCTTCAGAGATCTCGGCACCGAGAGCCTTCAGCAAAGACTCGATGGAAGTCCAAGTGACATTTGACCGAACGGGGTCTTCGAAAATGCCCTGGAGCGTCCGCCGCTGTTTGCTGTTCATTCACGCTTATGATACCAGAAAGCGATATCACTTCAAGGCCTTTCTTAAAGCGAACGTCAAAGCGATGTCACTGCCTGCCGACAGCGCGCTCCGAATTCAGAGTTAAGGGTTGAACGTTCATGAGAAATTCGATTCAGGGCGGGCAGGCAGTTGATCATCCGCGCCTTGTTCGGCAGTTGGAGTTAGTGTGGCCATAGTAGGCGCATGACGCACCTCAAAATTGCGTCCACCGACAACTGCGGCATTCACGAATCTGGTTCCACTTTCGGTGTGGGCGCCGTGGCTAGCGTGAACGTGCCCGAACACATGCAGTCGCGGCATAATCCGCCGCAACTCGTCGAGCAGCTGTGGACATCCCAAGTGGACATCTCCCGACGTAGGAACATCGAGAAATCCATATGGAGGCGTATGGGTGATGAGAATATCGATTCCACTGGGGATCTTCCTCCACCTCTCAACCAATTGATCCTCCGTCGCATAGTAGGCGAATCCAGATAGATCCGGACACCACGGCGATCCGTAAATCGAGAGACCATCGATCTCGACTAAGCTGTCCTCGAGAAACGTAGCCTGGGCGAAACGGAACTCCCGGCTATGAAGGAGAAAATCATGATTCCCCCCGACGCAAACCACGTGCTTCGCTGGAGCTTCAGCAAACCAGACGTCGACATCATCAAGAGTCTTCTCGTCCTCTTGCTCGAAGCTGCAAAAGTCTCCGCAGTGAATCAGAATATCGCACTCCGGAATGGTCAGCTCTCTGTGCTTCCGGTGGGTGTCAGCGACTATGCAGAGTGATGCCATATATTCTTAGCCGAACAGTTTTATTGAGGGAACATGATATTGATATCAAGAGAGGTTTGCTAGGCAAATTTGGGGCTAAGTGAATTTTGTTAGAAGTTGTGTAGTTGGCTAATTATGAAAAAGTTGTGACTTAGCGTCATTTCAATCAAGTCGCGAATTTTCGTTTTTTCGGGGAGTTATATATTCAGATAGTGCTAATCATCTGATATCAGACTGAATATTGGGGATATCTAATTTTTCCAATTTGTTCGCAAAGACGAAGCAGTCAGTTTTTTCTTGCTCTGAGATGGGATAGGTTGTGACTTGCCTTTATGAACAGTGTTCAAAAAGGCAAGTCCTGGGAGGAAGATCTCGAAGCGTCACGAGATCTGCGGTTGGGGGAGAAGCGGGGCTTTGCCATCGTTTTAGGTTGGTACGAGAAATGGAGGACGGCGAACCACGCTACTCCCGGGCTCGAGTCCACGAGGCTGTTCTGGAAAACTCAGATTCTGGCGAAACCTCGTGAGCAATGGCAGTTGGATCAGTGGGCGGAAGCGATGCGATGGTATTTGCGCTGGCTGGAATTCTGCCTTTCCCAGGGCGGTGACGGGATGACTCTGGAAGATCGCGTCCGCCAAGCGGTTGACCGGGTGGGGGCACGTCGAGGTCTGGCATTTAATACCCGTCGAACGTATGCCAGCTGGGCGGGGCGCTTCGCGCGATGGGCGGGAACGAGGGAGCGAACCAAGGATCCTACGTGGGCTCGGGACTGGCTTGGCCGTCTCGTATCCGTCGAGAAGGTGAGCTATTCCACGCAGAAACAGGCCCTGAATGCCTTGGTGTTTCTCTATCGGGATGTCTGTGGTATGGCCGAAGTCGATCTGGGGGTGAAGCTGAGGAAGACGGCTAAGCGGATTCCTGTCGTGCTCGATCTGGCGGAAATCGCGGCGCTGCTCCACCACCTACCGGAGCGTTGTGGTCTGGCTGCGGAAGTTCAGTATGGCTGCGGGCTACGCGTTGCCGAGCTGGTGAATCTGCGGATCAAAGACATCGACGAACGACGTCTTCAAGTCACTGTTCGCGGTGGAAAAGGGGACCAGGACAGAGTGACTGTCTTGCCGTCGATATTGGTCGACCGAATCGTTTCGTGGAAGAATGCCCAGCGCCGTATCTATGAGAAAGACCGGGCTGATCAGGTTCCAGGTGTTGCGTTGCCGGGAGCGCTCGCGAGGAAATTTCCCAAGGCAGGGGAGAGCTGGGAATGGCATTGGCTCTTTCCCTCGACTCGGTTGTCGATCGATCAGGATAGCGGTATCCGACGACGTCATCATCTGCACCCCAAAGTCTACGGGAAAGCGATCCGCAAGGCCGTTTTCGCTGCCGGGATCGAGAAGCGGGTGTCGACCCATGTGTTGCGGCATAGCTTCGCGACTCATTTGCTGGAAGCCGGAACGGATATTCGGACGATTCAGGATCTACTTGGTCACTCTGATATTTCAACCACTATGATCTACACGCACGTGGCGACCAATATGAGCGCCGCCGGAGTGAGGAGCCCGCTCGATACTTGCCTGTCAGCTTTCGGAGGGCTTAGCGACGTCAAGCTTGCTCCAGTCTCCGGGGGCAAGATCGCCGAGTTCATAGGGGCCAATGCGCTCGCGGTGTAGTGACGTCAGCCGGATCCCATCAAGGCGGTGGAACATACGTTTGATCTGATGCCAGCGTCCTTCCTGCAGGGTAACACGGGCGCGGGTAGGGGCGAGAATCTCAAGTAGGGCAGGGCGGGTAGTGATGTCTTCGCTGGAGAAGTAAAACCCGTCGTTGAATTGTGGCACCGCTTCTTCTGGAATTGATCGATCCGTTTCGACCATATAGACCTTGGCGACTTTCTGGTCAGGGTGGGTCAGAGACTCGGACCACTGGCTGTCGTTGGTTAGCAGGACAAGCCCGGTTGAGGAACGATCCAGTCGGCCGGCAAGGTGGAGGGTTTCTTTGTCAGGGTGATCAATAAGGTCGATCACGGTGGTGTGCTCATTGTCAGTGGTGGCACTGAGGACTCCGGCCGGTTTGTTGAGCATGAGGTAGAGCCGTTCGACGGGGGCCTGGATGACTGACTCATTGTGACGAACTTCATCGAAGCGTGTGATGTCCCGCTGTAAGTCAGTGCTCGTGACACCATCGACGAGAAACTGACTCGAGGCGATGCGGGTCCGCGCTTCGCGTTCGCTGATCTGAAGTCGCTTGGCGATGTAGTGGTCGAAACGCATGGCGGTGGACTCTTGCTCCTGATCTTAATCCTGCTCTTGCTCCCTGTCTCTGAGTAGACACGAAAAAAGGCGGTCCGTTACCGGACCGCCTTCTTCGAAATTGTTACGTCAATCTGACGTCAGCTTGAAAAAGCTGCAGCTGAAGAATTACTTCTTCTTGGCTGCTGCCTTCTTCTTTTTAGCTGGCTTCTTCTTAGGCGCAGGAGCGTCTTCGAGAGCAGCTTGTGCAGCAGCGAGTTTCGCGATCGGGATGCGGAACGGGCTACAGCTGACGTAGTTGAGGCCAGTGCGGTGGCAGAACTTGACGGACTCAGGATCACCACCGTGCTCACCACAGATACCAATCTTGAGTTTCGGCTTGGTCTGACGACCTTTCTCAACACCAATTTCAACGAGCTGACCAACACCGGTTTGGTCGAGCTGTGAGAATGGGTTGTTGTTCACCACTTCGGCTTCCTGGTAGGCAGGAAGGAAAGAGCTTGAGTCATCACGGCTGAGACCAAGACCCGTCTGAGTGAGGTCGTTGGTGCCGAAGCTGAAGAACTGAGCGTGCTCAGCTACTTCGTTCGCAGTCAGCGCCGCACGAGGAATCTCGATCATGGTGCCGACGAGATACTTGAGCTGGCTGGCCTTGAGACCGTGCTTCTTGCGGACTTCTGCTGCAGCTTCGTCGATGACGGCTTTCTGCAACTCGAGCTCCTTGGCGTAAGCAACGAGAGGAACCATGATTTCAGGAAGCACTTTGGTGCCTTTCTTCTGGACCTCAACAGCAGCCTCAAGGATCGCGGTCGCCTGCATCTTAGTGATCTCAGGGTAAACGATACCGAGACGGCAACCACGGTGACCCAACATAGGGTTCTCTTCGTGGAGCTCGTTGATACGGCGGTCGATGAAAGCAGTCGTCACCTTGAGCTTCTTAGCAAGATCTTTGATCTGCTGAGTTGTCATGGTGCCGATGAACTCGTGGAGAGGTGGGTCCAGCAGACGAATCGTCGCGGGACGGCCATCGAGTGCTTCGAAGATACCGGTGAAGTCTTTCTTCTGGTAAGGGAGAAGCTTCTTGAGTGCCTTGGCGCGGCCCTTGTCGTCTTCAGCAAGAATCATCTGACGCACGGCGTCGATGCGATTGCCTTCGAAGAACATGTGCTCGGTCCGGGTGAGGCCAATGCCCTCAGCACCGAATGCGATCGCGTTCTTCACCTGACCGGGAGTATCGGAGTTGGTGCGGACACCCATCTTGCGATACTGGTCGGCCCATTCCATGAGCTGAGTGAACTTCTTGTAGGTCTGACTGCGTTTAGCGGCAGCGTTTCCTTCGAGGAGTCCCTGGATGACTTGGCTAGGAGCTGTCTTGAGCTCACCGGCGTAGATGTTTCCAACGAATCCGTTCAGGGAAAGGAAATCACCTTCCTTGAGGGTGACACCACCACCGGAGAGAGTCTTCTTGTTGTAGTCGACGGTGAGGTCGTGAGCACCACAAACACAGATCTTACCCATCTGGCGAGCCACGAGAGCGGCGTGTGAGGAAGCACCACCACGAGTCGTGAGGATACCTTCAGCAGCGATCATGCCGCGAAGGTCTTCCGGAGAAGTTTCCTGACGAGTGAGGATGACTTTCTGTCCCTTGGCAGCAGCCGCGACTGCAGCGTCTGCGGTGAAGTAAATCTGGCCACTGGCAGCACCAGGACCAGCAGGGAGACCGCTGGCCATCTTCTTGACCTTCTTCTCGCTTGCGGAGTCGAAGATAGGAGAGAGGAGGTGGCTCAAGTCTTCCGCTGGAATGCGCTGAAGTGCTTCCTGCTTGGTGATGAGCTTCTCGTTGACCATGTCGACAGCGATGTTGACCGCTGCGAAACCAGTCCGCTTGCCGTTACGAGTCTGGAGCATCCAGAGCTTGCCTTTCTCGATGGTGAACTCAACGTCCTGCACATCGCGGAAGTGCTTCTCAAGGATCCCGCGGATCTTGAGCAACTCTTTGTAAGACTTAGGAAGGTCCTTAGCCATTTGCTTGACCTGCTTAGGTGTCCGAACACCGGCAACGACGTCTTCGCCCTGGGCGTCGACGAGATACTCACCGTAGAACACGTTCTCGCCGGTGGCGGGGTCGCGAGTGAAGGCAACACCCGTTCCGGAAGTCTTACCTGTGTTACCGAAGACCATGGCCTGAACGTTAACAGCGGTGCCCCACTCAGCAGGGATGCCGTACTTCTGGCGGTAAACTTTAGCGCGGTCGTTCTGCCAAGAGGAGAAAACAGCGTCCACAGATCCCTGAAGCTGGTCCATGGGATCCTGCGGGAAATCTTTGCCGGTGCGGCTCTTGATGAGGGCCTTGAACTTGGCGACGATGTCCTTGAGGGCAGCGACGGAAAGCTCGGAATCGTTTTCGACTTTTTCTTTGGCCTTGGCCTTGTCGAGGATGGACTCAAACGGGTCGTGGTGCTCGGAAGCTTTCTGCTCAACGCCCATGACCACTTCACCATACATCTGGAGAAAGCGGCGGTAGCTGTCGTAGGCAAACGCTTCGTTGTTGGCCTTCTTGGCAAGTGCGACGACCACTTCGTCGTTGATGCCGAGGTTGAGGATGGTGTCCATCATACCGGGCATCGACTCGCGAGCACCGGAACGAACGGAAAGAAGAAGAGGATTTTCAAGGTCGCCGAACTTGGCTCCCATGACTGCTTCGATCTTCTTGATGTTAGATTCAATTTGACCCTGAAGCGCGACAGGCCACTTGCGACCGTTCTCGTAGTAGTGGGTGCACACTTCAGTGGTGATGGTCATGCCTGCAGGAACAGGAAGACCGATGATAGCCATCTCAGCGAGGTTGGCGCCCTTGCCTCCGAGGAGGGCCTTCTGCTTGCCGTCGCCATCTGCTTTTTCGCCGCCGAAAAAGTATACGAATTTCTTGGCACGTGAGGGTGCCTTCTTAGCTGCCTTTTTTGGGGCTGCTTTTTTTGCTGTTTTTTTGGTCGCCATATCTCTTGGGATAGTTCCTGGTTTTTCTTGTTTGAAATTTTTTGCAGTGCTTAAAAATGCGAAAGCGCTAGCAGTCGGGGACCGTGCTGACTGGCTTTGTGCGGGGAAATTGGATCACAAACCAGCCTCTGCGCTGAGGCGGCGGAATGTAAACGCGTGGAATGGCCTGTCAACTCAAGTTAGTCAACAGGGCTGAAGCTCTTTTTAATTTGATCTAACGCACTACCACGGAAGAGAAAGAAAAGGCACGAGGGAATAGGCATTAGGCACGAGGGGAGGGGGGCATTCGTAACACCAAGTGCCTTTTTCCAAGACAAAACTGTCGGGTGTGACGGGTAGAATCCGGGAAGTTTGATTCCTGTGTCTGCGATTCATGCGTGCGCTTTAAGGCCAGCGCTGCCCACCCACCGCTCGCGGACAGGCGGGCCGCCTGTCCCTACCGCCTTCGGCCCAGCCCGCGGTGCTCTTTGG
>CAXBHX010000105.1:0-7842 GCA_963975655.1 uncultured Verrucomicrobiales bacterium | reverse complement strand
GACTCGACCTCAGACTCGACCTCAGACTCGACCTCAGACTCGACCTCAGACTCGATCTCAGGCTCGATCTCAGGCTCGATCTCAGGCTCGATCTCAGGCTCGATCTCAGACTCGATCTCAGGCTCGATCTCAGGCTCGATCTCAGGCTCGATCTCAGAAGGACTAACAACGTCAATTACATCAGCGTCCTTTTTCTTCTTTCGCTTCGACTTCCTGGACTTCTTTTTTGACTTCTTTTTAGGCTTCCTAATTTGGCCGGACGAAGAACTAGCGTCGAATTCAGGTTCCTCCTTTGGGCCCTCTTCCGCAGCGACGTCCTCGGTCGCCGATACAGCAGCATCACCTCCGGGTAACTCGCCGGGTGTAACATCCTTCCGCCTTTCCCTGCCCTTGGGCTTCTTCTTCGAAAAGACGCCCACAAGTTCAGCAAACTCCTCCTTATCAATCCACGAGTCTTGCATAGTCGTTTCGATCCTCCTTCCCCGGCTCTAAGTCGTCGTAAAGGTTTGCCGTGGATTCCAACTCTGCCGCCAATTGGTCAAAAATGAGGGCTGAAGGAGATGGCCTCTCACGGAGCATCGCCACTGGCAATCCAACCCGACTAGCCTCCCGAAAATCGCGATGTTCAGGAATCACTGTCTCAAAGACCAACTCCACCGGAAGTAGATCTCGGAACTCCCGTTGATCGTCCAAATTTGAAGGGTCATCCGGATCAGCAATCGATAGAACAAAACCCGCCAATTTGGGGCCCCCACCATTCTCAGCTACTGACTTAATCGCAGCGATCATTCTGAGTATTTGAGGCAAGCTCCTAAGGCACAGCGGCTCTGGTCGCTGAGGTGCCAGGATCCACTCAGCCAAACTGCTAATACCCATCGTCACCCGGCCAATTCCAGTCGGCGTGTCGTAGATCACCACATCATACCCCAAACCACCAAGAAGCGCATCCACGCCACCTATTCGCTCGTTAGAGCCCCAAGCCCCGCTGGGGTCTGCAAGAACTTTGTCCAAGGCCTCGCGTGATCCTCGGGTCAGCAACGCCAAACCGGGCAATTTGGTGGGAAGAATTACAGACGCCAACTCCTCCACATCGCAAATCCACTCATCCGTCAAAAGATCATAATATCCAGAAGCACTTTTTGCCCTCTCCGTCAGAGAAAAGCCGACTCCGCCCTGCAGATCCGCATCGACCAACAGTACTTTCCATCCGCGCTTCGCTAAAGAATAGCTGAGATTAACTGCGATGGTTGTCTTCCCGACCCCACCCTTTTGACTGACCAAAGCAAACGTTGTCACAATAGAAATTTTAAATTTTTGTGAACCTAACCCCAATTTTTAGGTCTAACGACTAATTTCCCCAAAAAGAATACCTACTTCCTTAGATATTTTGATTGTCTTGTCCATTCGCCTTTAGTATTTTTCCGCCTTTCTATTTTTAGAATTCTCTCTCACACTCAATTTTGATGATGTTGAACAAAACGCTCTCCTACCTCCTTATCACACTTTTTGCCGGCATTTCACCGCTGACGGCTATCGCTGACGACATAAAAATGAAGTCCGGCGAGACGTTCAGCGGGCGAATCACCTATGAGGCTGACGACATCGTCAAGATCGAAGTCGCCATCTCAGCATCCATCAAAGAAACCAAGATTCTGGCGCGAGGTGATATCGCCGAAATCATCAAAGATGCCCCTGATAATGTAGCGTTTAACAAACTGCAAAAGTTGCTTCCAACTCAGTCAATGATTCCGGCAAGCAAGTATCAATCGATGATCACTGCAGGGCCTGACGCTTTTCTCGCCACTTTCCCCGAAAGCAAACACCTCCCGGCCGTGAAGGAGATTAAAAGTAAACTCGAAGCAGAACTCGACAAAATTGAACGGGGATTCTTCAAGATCGAGGATGACTGGATCAGCCCACAGGATAAGGTCGATTTCCAGACGCTTATCGAATCACGAGTCAGACTCCTGCGATTACGGGGATTAGCCAGCTCGGGAAGCTACAACGGGCTCATTGGAGCCATGAGAGAATACGAGATTCTCGAAGAGAATTACTCCGGATCGCCCGCATTTGCCTCAGCCACCGAACTCGCATTGAAGATCATTCCAGCACTAGGAGGGCAACTGCAGAACGTTGCCCGTGATGTGGATTTTCGAAATGCGGAATTTGAAAAGAGCAAGGCAGCTCTCGACGAAGTGGCAATGGCTCAGATCGACGGGGCCCGTGCACGGGAAGATGCAAATTACTCGGCCTCCGTAGTCGCCGACAAGAAAGCGGGCATCAAATGGATCCGGCTCAATGCTCGCTCGAAGCCCGCTCTCGAGGCCTACTTGAAACTGGCCAGCACAGAGCTAAATCGAATCAAACAGTACGATCCAGCGCTGCTTTCCGCTCAAGCAGAGAAGCTTGTCGTAGTCGACAAATTGATCGCCGAAGGAAACCTTACCGCAGCCAAGGTTAGACTGACGGAGGCTGCTGCAATGACCGGAAAAAAGGTGAGCAGCCGATCCTCAAGAAGTAGTAAAGGAGGATCCTATACCTTAGGCCTGAACATCAAGCTCAATCAGCGGCTTGCGGCAGAAGCTGAGCTGCAGAAGTCAAAGTCAGAAGCGGCGCAATCGGAAGCCCTCACCGCAAATTTGAAAAAATCCGGCGAGAAAATGCCTAATGACGACGCCGAACCAACCGAAGGCGACGAAGAGACAGAGTCGGCTCAGGACGCCTTTGCCGCATTGGCCGACGTTGACAAGAAATCCGACAAGGAAAATCAGGAAGGAGAATCAAGTAAGGGTAGCACCAAGACAAGCGCCAAAGATAAGGATGACCGCCCTCTCCCATCAGTTGAGGAAGAAGGAGGGTTCTCCCTCTCCATGCTGGTCCCAATTCTTACGGTCTTATTGATTGTAGCCGTTGTTCTGCTCAAGGTACTTGGGATAGGCGGGAAAAAGGAGGAATAGTAGAACGCTTGCGCTTCTTCATTCTACATTCGAGCCCTGGCTGACCTGCCTTCAGGTCAGCCCAAGCACACGATCCATTCGCGTCGCAACTTCACGGAGGCGCTCCGAGTCCCCGCCGCCCACTTCTGCGGCGCACCAGCCATGGAAATTAATCTCAATCAATGCCTTCCTTACATCCGCAAAGTCGACGTCACCCTCTCCTATTCCGGTGAACTTTCCGTCCTCCCTTGAGAATCCTTTAATGTCCAATTTGATGACCCGCTTGCCGAGCGAACGAATCCAGTCGCCGACGTATCCGTATTTCCAGTGATTACCGATATCAAACTGCATCCCAACCCAGGGTGAATCAAACTCGTCCACATACCTGACCAAGTTTTCGGCACTCTGCTCCGAATTGCCACCGTGGTCATAGCCAAACTGATTCCACACGTTCTCGAACGCAATAGCGACGCCCAACCTCGCGGCAAGAGGCACCGCCTTTCGGATATTGGCGACACTTCGCTGCCAGACCTCTTCTTCCGTTCCGTCTTTGCCGTGCCCGACAACGAGAAGGACAGTATGCCCACCAACAGCGTGAGTATCACGCAACGCCTGAAGTAGATCCTCAAGAGCAGCCGCTCGAACCGAGTCGTCCGGATCCGAGTGCCGGACCTTCCAGTGGCTTCCACAAACGGTGCCATCAACTGGGAGCCCCGTCGATTTAACTGCATCAGCTACTTCACTCACATCAAAGCCGGGAGCATTCAACTCGATCCCGTCGAACCCCGCGGCGCCCGCTATTTCAAACTTTGCAGCAAGAGAATCCCCTCCCTTCACCATCCCGATTTTCAGAGTCTTATAAACCCTCCCTTTTAAGGAGCCGCCATAGGCCTCGATAGGCTCTGCGAACAGACTACCTGCAAATTGATTCGCCCCCAAAACAGGAAGGATTCCGCAAGCGGACAGGATCTGGCGTCGTGAATGCTTTCTCATTGAGATAGATATCGCGCCATATGGCAGCCCGGGTCAAGATATTCAAGCGCAGAATCCCGTCATACACCAGGGAGTCGATTCGCAAGCCTTCGTTTGGGTAGCTCCCTTCTTTGAAATCTTGCCGCGAATGTACACAAAAAAACCGCCCCGTTTAAGGGGCGGTTAAAATGAAATAACCTGGCGGCGACCTACTCTCACATGGCCTTTCGCCACACTACCATCGGCGCTACAGTGTTTCACTTCCGGGTTCGGAATGGGACCGGGTGGTTCCACTGTGCTATGACCACCAGAATCCTGAACTCATTGTTGGTTGAGTTCAGAACTCTAGCGATGCCTTAACCTTCTCAATAAAAGAGGAGATCTCTGACAACTACATAAGAGAAAAATGTATATACTACGAAATATAAGAAATCAGCTAAAATAAGCCAAACGGATGATTAGTACTGCTCGGCTGAATACATTACTGCACTTACACCTACAGCCTATCGACGTGGTAGTCTTCCACGATCCTTCAGGGAGAGTTTATCTCAGGAATAGCTTGACGCTTAGATGCTTTCAGCGCTTATCTAGTCCGCACTTAGCTACCCAGCCGTGCCCTTGACAGAACAACTGGAACACCAGAGGTGCGTCGTTTCCGGTCCTCTCGTACTAGGAAACGAACCCTTCAACTCTCCTACGCCCACAGAGGATAGAGGACCGAACTGTCTCGCGACGTTCTGAACCCAGCTCGCGTGCCGCTTTAATTGGCGAACAGCCAAACCCTTGGGACCTTCTCCAGCCCCAGGATGCGACGAGCCGACATCGAGGTGCCAAACCGCGCCGTCGATATGAACTCTTGGGCGCGATCAGCCTGTTATCCCTAGAGTACCTTTTATCCGTTGAGCGATAGCAATTCCACATTCAACTACCGGATCACTTAGGCCTACTTTCGTATCTGCTCGACTTGTAGGTCTCACAGTTAGTCTGGCTTATGCCTATACACTCGAAACGTGATTGCCAACCACGCTGAGCCAAACTTCGCGCTCCTCCGTTACTCTTTGGGAGGATACCGCCCCAGTAAAACTGACCGGCTGCCATTGTCCTTCCGCCTGATTCAAGGCAAGATGTTAGATTCTCCAATTTCAAAGGGTGGTGTCTCATTGACGACTCCACAGTTCCCGAAGGAACCGCTTCAAAGTCTCCCACTTACACTGAGCATTAAAATCGAAAAACCAGTGACAGCGTACAGTTAAGGTTCATAGGGTCTTTCCGTCCTTCTGCGGGTAGCCGGCATCTTCACCGGCACTACAATTTCACTGAGCTCCTGGTTGAGACAGCGGACAACTCGTTGCACGATTCGTGCAGGTCGGAACTTACCCGACAAGGAATTTCGCTACCTTAGGACCGTTATAGTTACGGCCGACATTCACCGGGACTTGGGTTCGAAGCTTCGCCGAAGCTAACATCTCACCTTAATCTTTCGGCATTGGTCACGTGTCACATCCTATACTTCGACTTACGTCTTCGCAGAATGCTGTGTTTTTGCTAAACAGTCGGTTGTCCCCTTTCACTGCGGCCCTCCGAAGAGGGCACCCCTTATTCCGAAGTTACGGGGCTATTTTGCCGAGTTCCTTAACCAGGTTTCACTCTTGCGCCTTGGTATACTCTACCCACCCACCTGTGTTGGTTTACGGTACGGGTTCCTTTAGCACTACACATCAGCTTTTCTTGACAGTCCTTCCAGATATACGGATTGGCCGTAGCCGCACCTCGGAATTCAATTACCTAGTATCTTTTCGGCCTGTGTCCCTGATGCTTTGGGTTCAGGAAGTGCAGGAATATTAACCTGCTAACCATCGCCTACGCCTATCGGCCTCGGCTTAGGTCCCGACTAACCCTGGGATGACGAACATTGCCCAGGAAACCTCGGGTTTACGGCGGAGAGGAATTTCACCTCTCTTATCGTTACTCATGTCTGCATTCTCACTTCTCAGCACTCCACCTTCAATCACCATCCGGCTTCAATGCACTGAGAACGCTCCTCTACCACACACAATAAATTGTGCATCCAGAGCTTCGGTATACCGCTTATCGCCAATCATTTTAGGCGCAGGATCACTCGATGAGTAAGCTATTACGCACTTTTTAAATGGTGGCTGCTTCTAAGCCAACATCCTCACTGTCTAAGTAATCCCACCTCCTTTCCACTTAGCGGCATTTTGGCACCTTAGCTGCTGATCTGGGCTGTTTCCCTTTCGAGTATGAAGCTTATCCCCCATATTCTCACTGCCGCACTTCACCTGAGGGTATTCGGAGTTTGATTGAATTCGGTACCCGGGTATGGGCCCTAGTTCATTCAGTGCTCTACCCCCCTCAGTCAGCATGCGACGCTGTACCTAAATACATTTCGAGGAGAACCAGCTATCACGGGGTTTGATTAGCCTTTCACTCCTACCCACAGCTCATCCGAGAATTTTTCAACATTCACCGGTTCGGTCCTCCACGTCGTATTACCGACGCTTCAACCTGGCCATAGGTAGGTCACCTCCGCTTCGGGTCTAGCACCTGCAACTATTTCGCCCTATTCGAACTCGCTTTCGCTACGCCTGCGTCCCAGAAGGACTTAAGCTTGCTACAAACACTAACTCGCAGACTCATTAAGCAAAAGGCACGCCATCACTTCCGAAGAAGCTCTGACACCTTGTAAGCATATGGTTTCAGGTTCTATTTCACTCCGCTCACAGCGGTACTTTTCACCTTTCCCTCACGGTACTGGTTCACTATCGGTCGCTAACTAGTATTTAGCCTTATCCCGTGGTCGGGACAGATTCATGCAACGTTTCACGTGTGCCGCACTACTCAGGGACATCCTAGGGCTATCTCAGTTTTCGGTCACAGGTCTGTCACCTTCTTTGGAGTGCTTTTCCACACACTTAACCTAACTTTAATAGTCCCACATTGGAGCCCTACAACCCCGAGAGCAAGCTCTCGGTTTGGGCTGTTCCGCTTTCGCTCGCCACTACTTACGGAATCGATTCTCTTTCTTTTCCTCCGGTTACTGAGATGTTTCACTTCACCGGGTATCGCGTGCTCACTCCTATTAATTCAGAGTGAGACGACTGAGTATTAACCCAGCCAGGTTACCCCATTCGGAAATCTCCGGGTTAGAGCGTATTTGCCGCTATCCGAAGCTTATCGCAGCTTATCACGTCCTTCATCGCCTGTTAGCACCAAGGCATCCACCATATGCTCTTAACAGCTTATTTTAGCTCTTTCTTAAATTGAAAAAGCCCGCAAGAGTTTGCTTATAATTTACACTCTTGCTGCTGTATTTCTTCTATTTTGATTATGCTGATCGCAATCAGCAAATCTGCTCCGAGTTCAATCACAAGGATTGAACTCAAATTGTAGTTATACATTTTTCTTTATGCAGTTGTCAAAGATCTAACGAACTCAGAATTGGGGACTCAGTAGTTAATAGTGGGTCTGACAGGATTTGAACCTGTGACCCCGCGCTTATCAAGCGCGTGCTCTAACCAACTGAGCTACAGACCCTTCTGCGCCCTAAAACGCTTAGCATGTCTCCAAACTTAAAATAAAGAGTGGAGGCAAGGAGATTCGAACTCCTGACATCCTGCTTGCAAAGCAGGCGCTCTACCAACTGAGCTATGCCCCCAAATTCTTATCTCGCGTTCTCTTTTAAATATCGAAAAGGCAAAGGCTAAATTGTGCACTGCAGCACGAACAGCGTGCTAATAACTTTGGTGTTGTCTGTTTCCAAAACATCTACCGTATAGGCGCTTAATGCACCCACTTAGGTATCGACCTATCTGCCTTATATTGACCACTTATGAGATGGTGGCCCAGCAGAATTACTCCATAGAAAGGAGGTGATCCAGCCGCAGGTTCCCCTACGGCTACCTTGTTACGACTT
>CAXBHX010000104.1:0-9349 GCA_963975655.1 uncultured Verrucomicrobiales bacterium | reverse complement strand
GCGAAGGGCGCCCTTTCAATGTGCAGGCGGTGGCTCGGTGGCAATGTCGCGAATGCCGGCACCAGTTCTCAGCGACATCAGGGACGTTGCTCGGCTACAGCAAGCTGCGGCTCCGAACATGGTTTTTGAGTGCGGATTACATGATCCGGCATGCGCCGGCATTTGCTCATCACCTCATGCCCCCATTGGAGGAATACGAGGCCCTGACCGGATTGCATTGCAATACGGCCTCGCGTTTGCGGCGCAAAACATATGACGATCTCCGGACGAATGGGGATCAGGGGTTTCTTGGCAAACTGGTGTTGGTCAATCCGGTAAAGCCGCCTGAAGGCACCACTCCCGGATCGCCGGATTTCCTAACCTGGCTTCGAAAAGAAGCTGAGGATCGTGCCATTCCTTTAGAAATCTGAATTTCAGGTGGGCTGAGTCCACAACCTTCTCGTGCCGGGCTCTGGTGCGTTTGAGAAATACGCATAAATCTTTAAGCAGCTGCACCGCTGGAAACGAAAACCGGGCGATAGCCCGTAGCCAAAATTGGATCCAAAGCCCGCCAGACGGAGCCGGGTCAGGAGCTCTGGATTCATCGAGTCCGGGGAAAGGAGAAGTTATGTTTGATCACGATGGCAAATCTGGCGCCTATTCCCATGTAGGGGGCGATTGCCCAACCGGACGCGTGTCCCGGATCGGCCCGCCTTCGGTGGCGGATCCAGACCACCCTTTCAAGGTCCAACGTTCGCACCTTCAGAAAATGGAACTCGGAAAGTCACGTGGCAGTTCCCGGCTGTCCTTCGTCACGCGCCTGCACCGCGAGGCCGTGCTGCAGGAATTCTGGTGTGCCTCTTTGGAAGAGGCGGAAGTGAAGAAAAACCTTGCGGCCCATCCCGGCGTGCTGAACTTTAAGGAGCAGTTCACGAGTGTCGATTTCGTGGGCCTGGACGGGGTCGAAAGCTACACCAAGATCGACATCCATGTTTTGCTGGCTTCTGGTGAAGAGGTCCTGGTCTCGGTCAAGTATGACGATAAGGCCCGGCGTGAGTCCTATTTGGCGGAGGTCGCGAATATTGCGTCTCAGTGTTCGCAGGATGTCGCTGATCGGTTCGTGGTGCTGTCGCGTTACTCGTTTCACCCGGCGTGGCAAGACTGCGCGGAGAAAATTCACCTCGCGCGGCGGGGCTGGGATCCGGAGGCCGATCGGATCGTCCTCGAGGCGGCGAACGATCTGCCGCCTCGGTTCACACTGGATCGGTTGATCGAAGCGTCCCAGCTCGACAACCGCGCATGGCGTGCGGCCGTCCGGCTCATCGGGGATGGCGACATTCGCAAACACCCTTTGGATCGGTTCGAGAGCGACCTTGTTTGCGAGCTGGCGGCATGACCTATTTCGCGGGCCTCAAGGCAACGGATCGGGTCACTTTCGAGGGATGCGATGTCACCAGAACCAGCGAGGTCAGGGATCGCGGCAGCGAGATCGTCACGCATTATCTGCTGTCGGTTCGGAACCCCGACTATGGCATGGATATCCGCAAATTCCGTGCGGATGAGATCTCATACCTGCTTGAGAGTGAACGGCTGATCATCGAGCGTGGCTACTACAGCTCGGTCCAGCAGATGGATCGCGCTATGTTCGGCGCGGACGAGATGTTCGCGGCCACCAAGAAACGGCGCGCGCGTGTAGACCTGATCATGTTCCTCTGCATGCAGATGGCTCATTACCGCAAGCTCGGAATGATCTTGACGCGCGATGGGGTGCAGGCCTGGCGTGCAAAGTTGGATCGGGACTACAAATTCTATCAGGCACGTCGGGACTATGGCACGGAAACTGCGAATGCGACACAGAGCCTGAAGCCGCTTCCCAGCAACGACACCCTGCTCGGATACTATCGCACGTTCCGGAAGGGCGGCCAGAAGGCGAGTGTGTTTTGCCCCCCACGCGCTCGGTCGAAAGATTTGGACGAACAGGCGATTGAAGACCAGAACTTCGTTCTGCGGTGCCTGCAGCAGTATCTGAATCCGGCATTCTCCAAATCCGAAGTGGCGGCTGACACTGTCCTGGAGGTCGAGAAGGAAAACCAGCGCCGCCGCGTCGCAGGCTTCCCGGTGCTGATCGACGTGAAGTCGGCCAGGACCTATGAGCGATGGATCGACAATTACCTGGACCCGTTCACGGTCACCGTCAAACGCGAGGGGCTGGCAAAGGCAAAGGCTAAATTCCGCAGCGTCGAGCAGGGACTGAAAGCCAGCTTTCCGGGGCAGGTGGTCATCTTCGACGCGTGGCAGATCCATGTCCTGACCTTGAATGTGTCGCGAGCGGCCTGGAACCGCATGACGTCCGAGCAGCGTGCCAAGGTGAAGCGCGTTCGCCGATGGGTGGTCGTCGCAATCGATGTCGCCACCCGCATGATTTTGGGGTTTGCGTTTTGTCCGGCACCGAACCAGGCAGCTTCGCTGGCGTGTCTTCGCATGTGTTTTGTGGACAAGACGCCACTCCTCAGGGAGGCGGGCGTCTTCAAATCCTCATGGGACAACAGGGCCCCTATCCACATGGTTTCGACGGACTCGGGGAGCGAGTTCGGAAAAAACCCTTTTGGTGGGTCAAGGTTCGCCGAGGCGGCTCGGATCCTGTCCGGTTCACTTCTGAATGCCGTGACCGGCGTGGCCGAGCTCCGTGCTCACATCGAACGCCTGTTTCGCACCTTCGAATTGAAATGGGCGCGGCATTTGCCGGGCTGGACAGCCGGTGCGCCCCATTTGCGAAATGATCGGAAACCCGCGCGCGAGGCCTGTCTCACGGATGATGATCTGCATCGCCTCTTCGTCACATTCGTGGCGGATTACAACGCATCGCCCCACCGCGGTCTGGGCGGAGCGACCCCGTCCGGCACATGGGCGAAGCTGTCGAAACATGAACAGTTCGATCCCTTCGCGCTCCCTGGGTCTCAGGCGCTGCGCGAGGCTTGTGGCAGTTCCCATGCTGTCGGCGTCTCGGAATCCGGCATCCGATTCGAGGGGCTGGTCTATTCGAATAAATTCATCCGAAACCAGCGCAAGGCGCCAGGCGTGGATAGGATCGCCCAGCCGGGGGAAAAGCTCGAGATCATCGTCGACCCGATGAACCTCGGGGCCATCTCGGTCGTCGCCAATGGTGATCTGATTTCCGTTCCCTGCCTCGACGGGGCCATGCGTGGGAAGTCGCTTGCCTGGTGGAAGGCGGAAAAGACTCGGCGCAGGGCTGAAGCCGCATTTGATGTCGCCGATCACTCCGAAGCGCAGTCAGAAGCCCGGGAGAGTTGGCGCGGAGAGGCAAAGGCCATCGCAGACTCGGCCGGCGTCACCATGGAAGGTCGCAGCGACGAGGAGGCGGCGCGTCTTCGCGAGGAACTGGAGTTCGGCAAGGGCGTGCATGAAAAGCCATTTGTCGGCCGCGACGAGTTCATCGATCCGCTGCAGACCGGCTACGCGACCGGTTCCAGTGGCAATCACACCGCATCCGCGCCCACGTCCCCATCTGAGACCGAGTCCGCCGAACACCCCGATGGAGCAAATCCCCTCGATCGCTTCCGCTCCAATGGCGCGCGACTTCGCCCAAGATCCTGATCCGGAGATAATCCATGACCACAAATGAAACCCTGGCCGTGATGGAAAAAATGCGCAGCAACGCGGCCGCGACCGCCGCGCTGGATACTTTCTTCTTTGAAACCGAGACCTTCCGCTTGATCCGCGAGCGGGTGTTCAGCGTCCTCGAGGCACGGGAAACTCGCCTGGCGCGCGGGCTGTATGAGCAGAAGGGGGCCGTCTTGATCGGCCCGGCCGGTAGTGGGAAGTCGACGATGATGGCGCGGGTGATCCGTGAGTATGAGGAGGCGGCGGTCGCCACTGGCGGTCGGGAATTCGGCCACAGGATCGTCAGTGCCATCGTGCCGGGAAAGGCGAGCGTGAAGGACACATGCCGTGCCGTCCTCAGGGAAGTTGGTTACCCGACCAAGGGCAACCGGACTGAGGACTACCTGATCGACTGTCTGCGCAGGCAGCTCCAGCATCATCATATCGCGGCCATTCACCTCGATGAGATCCAGGACGCAGGGCGTTACGCGACCGAAGAGGCGATGTCCGCCTTCGCGAAGCGGTTCCGCAATCTGATGCAGGTCGGGCCCTGGCCTGTTTCGCTTATCCTGACCGGGACTTCGGAAGGACGCGAGTTCATCAACCACGATCCCACCCTGACGCGGCGACTGCGTCCTGTCGAGATTTTGGCCATGACGCCCGAAACCGATGGCCCCACCCTCCGAAATGCCATGACCAAGCTATTGGCGGGATCTGGCTTGACCGATGAAGGCCTGTTCAGCCTCGCGGAATTCATGCCGCTCATGATGCATGCTGCAGCCTACCGGTTCGGTTTGGCCGTCGAGATCACGATCGAAGCGCTCTCGGAGGCCCTGGAGATGGGGGATGCCCGGGTCACCCTCGATCATTTCGCTGAGGCCTATTATGTCCGCACCAACTCTGATGACGAACTCAACCCCTTCCTGTCCGAGCATTGGCGCGGGATCGACACCTCCCGCGCCATGGATCGTTTTTACCAGGACACGAATGAGGCGAAGAAGCCGCGCAAGCGGAAGTAGCCAGAAATCTTCTCCCCGTTAATCCACGTTAGGGTCGCCCGTTGGGCGGCCTTTTTCTTTGTCTGCGCGCCGCAGGGCCCAGGGCCAGGTCGGGAAAACGATGTCGAAAGGCGGGTTTTTGATGTCGGCAGGACGGTATTCGAAATGTCGCGTTAAAATGTAAAATATTGATATAAAACGATATAATTTCCGTCCAAGACGGTCTTTGGATGTCGAACAACAGTTTGGTTGGAATTGGCACGGGCTGTCGGGATCGAACCGACGACCTGAAGTTTTGGAGACTCCCGCTCTACCAACTGAGCTAAACCCGCATAAGACCCTTGGGTCTTGTGTTGTTGGCTTGGCTCAGCCCGGCAATCGTTTCCCTGAAGGGGACAACGATGAGAGGGATCTGAGCTAAACCCGCATAAGCCCGATGGGCATCTGTTTAAGACTGTAAGGCCTTGTATTCATGGTGATTGGCGTCCCTGAGAGGATTCGAACCTCCGACTTCCGCAGTAGGAATGCAGCACTCTATCCAGCTGAGCTACAGGGACATGTTGGTCTTGCCAGATCCAGGGAGCGCGGTTTTCGCTGCAACCCGGAAGGGGCGAAAAATGGCGGAGAGTGTGGGATTTGAACCCACGAGGCCCGTTAAGGCCTGGTCCCTTAGCAGGGGACTGGTTTCGACCACTCACCCAACTCTCCGGATCTCCTGCGGAACGCAGGATGGTGTGCGAAAACTGGTGCCCACGGACGAGATTTGAACTGTCGACCTCCCGATTACAAATCGGCTGCTCTACCACTGAGCTACGCGGGCATATTCCATATCAAGCAATAGGCATCATGCGGTACCTAGCAGATTGGTTGCGGCTTTTCTTTAACCATTCGGGCTTTTCAGATCCTGCCGTTGGATTGTCCATTCCAGTAAAACTGGTTGGTTTCATCGCATGGCAATTTGGACACAAAAGCTGAAGGTTTTCCGGGCGATTATTCATCCAGTCACCATCAATATGATCGACCTCAAGAGGGGGGACTCCTGTGTTGGGTTGTATTTTAGACCAACCACAATCCCAACAGCAGTTACGCCCAAATGCTGATACTTGGCGCCGAAGCCAGGTCCTTACAAATCCAGAAAGCTGACCTGTCGATGGTCGAGATCCAGGGATCTCACCGGAAAACCAATCCATGATGTTTTGCTGAAACGTCGCTTCATGGAAGCAAGCGATCGAGCAGTAGACACCTCTCCCACCTACAGGTTTTTTACAGAGTTTGCAGGGCTTATCGACTTTCACGAAGGCTGGGATTCCAAATTTATCCATCCAGTGCCGGATCGTTGTCTGACTCTTGCCAAATTGTTTTGCGGCTGTTCTTGTGGAGTTACCACTTTCAATGAACGTTCGTAATGCATCCTCATTCATGAATAATGAACCCCTCGTGTAAATGGCTCCCCAGGCTGGGATCGAACCAGCGACATTCTGATTAACAGTCAGCTACTCTACCGCTGAGTTACTGGGGAATAGAGGGCATGGCCCTCGTTGTTTGGTGCGGATCTGGTGTCCGCAGAATTGCCTGACCGGTGGGATTCGAACCCACGACAAACCCGCCACCGGGCTGCTCTACCAGACTGAGCTACGGTCTCTCTCGCCACCCATATCTCCCCTCCGGCCGGACGGGGCTGGGCCAGCGGCCAGGCCTGGCCGCGACGAGAACGTCTTAGTGTGAGGATCGGGCCTCACGAAACACTTGGCTGACGGGATTCGAACCCGCGACTTCCGGGTCATCCCGGGTACTCTGACCGCTGAGCTACAGCCTTTCTCGCCACCCATAACTCCCATAGCGGCCGCTGTAAGGCTGGGTTTTGTCATCAACCTGAACCGGTTGCGACGAGAACATCTCGAAATGCGGCACCTTCCGCGAATTGTGTCGCCTGACCGCCGGGTTCAAGCTTTCCGGCGGTCAGGCGGGTCTTCCCCCCACGGCCGGGCTTTCTTGGACCCTGCGCCGCCGGTGCTTGCGCCAGCGCGGTAGGGTCCTCAACCCGGGTCCGTCCCGTGGGATGGAATTCTGATCCTGATGGGGTTCCCCCTCATGACTACGCCGGAGCACCGCCGGCCGGGCTTTCCCGGGTCGACCCCAACGGGCCGGCGCAGTCATGAAGGGATGGCTTCCTTTGAAGCCGAAACTGGAACCGCAGCCTGGTTCGAGACCAGGTGACAGCGAAGTTGGAACCGAAGCCCGGGATCGAACCGGGGACCTCCTGATCCACAATCAGGCGCTCTAACCTACTGAGCTACAACGGCATAAGGTGAAACCTTTTTTTGTTCGATATGGTAGGGGGTGACGGGCTCGAACCGCCGACATTCTCGGTGTAAACGAGACGCTCTACCAACTGAGCTAACCCCCCACGGGGTGATGGTCCTGGCGTCGTGGGCTTTACGACCTCTGCTCTTACCTCCCGGAACGGTCATGCGGGCGGCCAGGATGTTCTGCGAAATGGTGGGCGCTGAAGGGATCGAACCTTCGGCCACTGCCGTGTCGAGGCAGTGCTCTTCCGCTGAGCTAAGCGCCCGCTGCCGGTACCGACCGGCGGAAACTGGAGGACGAGGTCGGATTCTTGCCTGCGGCATGGTCGGAACTGCGGCGCTCGAACCGATGGCGCTTCTTGTTCCTTCCTGCCGCTTCGAATTCGACCAGGCTACGTTTGTGGCGGGCGAGGTCGGATTCGAACCGACGGATCCCCGAGAGGACCGGCGGGGTTCAAGCCCGCTGCAATCGACCGCTCTGCCACTCGCCCATGGTTCTGCGCTGTCGCGCATGGTCGAACTCGGCGACCGGTGTGGCCGCGGAGGAGAAGAAATTGGCTGGGGAAGCAGGACTCGAACCTGCGCGTCACGGTACCAAAAACCGTTGCCTTACCAGCTTGGCTATTCCCCATCAGGCGCCCGCGTCACGCGCGGTGTTTGGTGGAGGTCGCCGGTCCTTCCCCGGCTGTTCGGACATGCGCCGCCGGCAAGGCGACGGCCGCGGCGATCAACCCACGGGCCCGCAGTTTGCTATACCTCCAAAGGGTGGCGAGGGCTGAATTTTACAGCCATGCCAATGTATTGGCGGGCAGCGCGAGATTCGAACTCGCGGGACCCGTGAAGGTCCGCCGGTTTTCGAAACCGGTGCATTCGACCACTCTGCCAGCTGCCCATTTACGAGTGGTCGTATTTGCAAGCGGAGGCCCGAAGACCCCCGCCAGTCCCACGGCGCACAGCGGCATCAGCCGCGTTGCGGGGGCATCTCGATGGCCAGGCAAGTGAGCTCGGCGCGACGCCGCATCTCACCGACCAGGCTCTGGATCTTCCCGGCGAGGTAGGGACCTCCCACCGAGTTCTGAGAGTGGATGTGAACCTCGAACCCCTCGGGGATCGAGATCACCCCATCCAGGACCATATCCTCGAAGCCGGGGTAGAAGATCGCTGTCGCGTCATCCCCCTCACCGAGGTCGTGATCCAGAAGCATCACCTGCGGGCAACCCCGCTGGCGCATCGCCTCGAGCGCCTCGGCAGATGTCCTGCAGACAACGGTCCGGCCATCGGTGCGCGCCGGATGGCGCTCATCGTCCAGGAACAGGGTCCAGCAGGTCATCTTGGGCCTCTCGAGGGTTGAATTTCAGGTGTTGTTTGCGCGGGTCGGATTTGAACCCGACTGCGTCCGACCAGCGATCAGCTGGAGGAAAGCAGGCAAAGTTCAGATCCTCCGTACCGGAATGATGGTTGCGGGGGTCGGATTTGAACCGACGACCTCATGGTTATGAGCCAGGCGAGCTACCAGACTGCTCTACCCCGCATGAAGAAGGTCCAAAACGGGCCACCTGCAAACGCGGTAGTGATGGAAGGTGATGGTGAACCAGCTGGGATTTGAACCCAGGATCCCCGATTAAAAGTCGGGTGCTTTAGGCCAACTAAGCTACTGGTCCTCCTGAGGTTTATCGGGTTCCTCGTCCCGTTTGGCGCCTTCGACGCCAGGGTGTGCCCTGCGCATCATCGGTCTCCTTCTGCTGTGCCGCATAGCGCGGCGGTGAACCGGTCGTGCCGGTGTAAAAATGGAGCGGCAAACGGGGATCGAACCCGTGGCCCCCACCTTGGCAAGGTGATGCTCTACCACTGAGCTACTGCCGCATTTAGCCTGCATGGCAGGCCGCGGAGCAGCTCACCCGGAAGTCGTTTCGGCCAGGCCGAAAACGACGAGAGGGGCTGAGCTACTGCCGCATGCGCCGGCGAAGGGATGGAACCCTGCTTCCCCTACCTTGCGGATCGTCGGGGTGTCGCCCTGAGGCAGACCGGCTGTTCCCGGCCTCTTGCCGGGACATACGAGGTGCGGAGAGCGCGAAGCCCTCGACGCGAATTTGGTGGTGCATGGCTGGACTCGAACCAGCGACAATCGGATTATGAGTCCGGCGCTCTACCAACTGAGCTACAGCACCATATGGCCGTGCGGCCATATGCCTGATGGTGTGGCTCAGCCCCGCAGTCGTTTCGCATTCAGCGACAACGACGAGAGGGAACTGAGCTACAGCACCATCCCCGACCAGTCTGAGTTGGCCCGGAGGTATTTGGTGGTGACACATGGGGTCGAACCATGGACCTTTCGATTATCGGTCGAACGCTCTACCAGCTGAGCTATGCCACCATAAGGCCCGAGAGCCTTGATCCTCGGAGAGGGTGTGATTGGGCACACCATGCCTCTTGCCTGAGACCCCC
>CAXBHX010000103.1:0-9480 GCA_963975655.1 uncultured Verrucomicrobiales bacterium | reverse complement strand
TTTCATCCGCAGTTTCATCCGCAGTTTCATCCGCAGTTTCATCCGCAGTTTCATCTACAACCCCATCGTTGTCATCATGAGGATCATCTTCTTCGTGGGCGGCATGGGCTGCCTCAACGTCCTCAAGTTCCACTTCCTCGTCCGGACGATATTTCCTCACCTGCTTCTCAGGAGGAAGCGGAGACAACATCATCAGAATATTCCGATTATTCAGCTTCGGCTCAAGATCGCAGTTAGCCATGGTTTCGAGATCTATCTTGACCCTCTCCATTAACTTGAATCCCAGTTCCTTGTGCGCCATCTGCCGTCCGCGGAACTGCAACTGAACCCGCACTTTGAAACCGTGTGCGAGAAAGTGCTCAGCGTGAGTCATCTTGATCGAATAGTCGTGCGGATCAATATTGACTCTGAACTTCACTTCCTTCTCTCGCTTCTTAGGCTTGTCGGACTTCTTCTGCTTCGACTGCTCGTATTTGTATTTGCCGAAGTCGACAATACGACACACCGGTGGCCTGGCATGGGGAGCAATCTCCACCAGATCGAGACCGAGCTCCTTGGCCTTTCTCAGGGCCTTGTGAGTCGGCAGCACAACGTTGTGCTCACCATAGATTACACGGATTTCGGGGGACCGAATCCGATCATTCACCCGCGTCCTTGGTGTACGCGGCCTACGTTTCATGGGTCTCTTAGCGATAGTGTCTTTCCTCCAATGGATGTGTGTTAAAAAATCGAAATAGTTCACTCCCGGACTGGAAGAAATCTCCCAATTGACCTGAGTGACCCACGGTCTGAAAAGACCGCGATTCGCCTCCGGCGGGATAATGAGAATCCCCAGACGTGGGGCAAGAATGTAAAAGCGATTCGGTCATAGGCTGCGAGAGCGAATCTCAGTGAGAATCTGATCCCTGAATTCGTCAACCCCGATAGCTCCCTCGTCACCACGATCTCGATGACGAACGGACACTTGATTAGATTCCTGTTCTTTCGCTCCTATAATTAACATATACGGAATCCTGTCGAGCTGAGCAAGCCGAATTTTGGCCCCAACCTTCTCGTCATTCTTGTCCACTGTGACCCGCACTCCCGCTTCGCGCAAGGCCTCATGGACCTTTGCAGCGTCATCGACGTATTTCTCGGAGATCGGAAGAACCCGGACCTGCTCCGGAGAGAGCCAGGTCGGGAATTTCCCCGCAAAGTGCTCGATCAGAACCCCCACAAATCGTTCCATCGAGCCAAAAGGCGCTCGGTGAATCATAACGGGACGATGCGGAGCGTTATCCGCCCCGATATATTCGAGGCCGAATCGCTCCGGTAGATTGTAGTCAACCTGTACCCAACTGCCACTCCCGCCCGATCACATCCTTAACAACAAAGTCAATCTTTGGACCGTAAAACGCCGCTTCACCCGGCTCTTCTTTGAATTCCGTACCGAGCGATTCAGCCGCCTCTCGAAGAGCCTGCTCCGCTTTGTCCCACTTTTCGGGCTCGCCCACATACTTTGATGAATCAGAGTCGCGCAAACCAACCCGGACGCGATAGTCCTCCATCCCCAGGGTCCCGAGCACAATTTTCACCAACTCAAGGCAACCCATGATCTCATCCTTGACCTGATCCTCCATACAGAACAAGTGGGCATCATCCTGTGTAAAACAGCGCACCCGGGTCATTCCTCCCAGTTCGCCTGACTGCTCCCATCGATAAACCGTCCCAAACTCAGCGAGTCGTACGGGTAGATCGCGGTAGCTGTGGTGATTGCTCTGATAAATCTTAATGTGATGGGGACAATTCATCGGCTTCAGCAGGAAGCCAGCCACTTCACCCGACTCCAGCTTGTTAGAAAGCTCACCACAGGTGCAGCCCTCATCCGAAAGCGATTTCATCGCCTCCCGCTCCGGGATCGGAGGAAACTGAGAATCGGCGTAGTAGGGAAAGTGGCCTGAGGTTCTATAGAGGTCGAGCTTACCGATATGAGGCGTGAAGACCTGACTGTATCCCTGCCGCTCAAGATGCTCACCGATGAAATTCTGCAATTCCTGACGAATCACAGCCCCCTTGGGTTTCCAGAGAATCAATCCCTGCCCGACCGCTTCGTCGATATGAAACAGATCGAGGTCTTTACCAATCTTGCGATGATCGCGCAACTTAGCTTCCTCAAGGCGCTCAAGATGCTCGCCAAGTTCTGTCTTATTCTTAAATGCGGTGCCGTAGACTCGCTGGAGTTGAGCGTTTGCTGCGTCGCCTTTGTAAAAAGCACTGGCCACACTCATCACCTTGAAAGCCTTGCAATTCCCCGTGCGAGGAACGTGAGGCCCTGCACAAAGATCCCAAAAATCACCATTCTTAAAAATTGAAATCTCTTCGTCCTCCGGAATTTCCTCCAATAGATCGATTTTAAAGGTACTGGGAGTGTCACGGTCCCCCAAAGCAGCCAAACGCCCACTTTGAGCTAGTTTGAGCGCTTCATCGCGGGAGACAACCATCCGTTCAAAGGTTTGATTCTCCTTCACCACCTTCTTCATCTCGGCTTCGATCCGCTCAAAATCATCTGGGGTAATGCGATGCTCGAGGTCGACATCGTAGTAGAACCCTTGGCTGGTCGGTGGACCGTAAGCAAACTGAGCATCGGGCCACAGCTTTGAAATAGCCGTTGCCAGAACGTGGGCAGTGGAGTGCCTCAGGCGCTCCAGATCCGACATCCGTGAGCGCTCGTCGAGTGTTTTCCTCTGTTTTTCCTCTGTTTCGGGCATGGTTGCAATCAATTGGGAGGACCAAGCTACGTATTTTACAGCGATTACAAATAGGAATGCGCATTTAAATGCCTCATTTCAAAAAATGAAAAAATTGCGGCCAGCTTCATTTCTACTTGAAATACCCCTTGAAACCCGCCGCAAAGTGCGCAAGTTACGCCCCGATCATTCATCGGACGGGATGTAGCACAGCTTGGTAGTGCGCCTGGTTTGGGACCAGGAGGTCGCTGGTTCGAATCCAGTCATCCCGACTCTTCTTTCGCGACAGCGAATGGCCACAGAGAAGAACCTCTGTTTAAATACTCGGCCGTCACCACTAAGTGGGGAAATTACGGCACTCTGAGGTTAGTGTTTTTTAGAATCAGCGACCCTGAGCGATGACTTTTCGCTGTAATTCGGGTCTACACCAAATCCCTCACCCCATCAAGCATCCCCGGCGAGAATCGAACTCACATCTAAGGTTTAGGAAACCCTTGTTCTATCCGTTGAACTACGGGGACGAATCGACTCGCTAGATTACACGGGAAGCGCCCTTGCTCAAGTGCCACTTGCTCTCCCCGCGGAATACAACCATGAGGCCAAAAGTCGCATACCCACAAAATGGAGGCACCAGAATATGAATGTTACAACGGATCTCCCCGCATTACGTCTCGCTGAACGTTTTCCGGTGTTGCGAGGTGGGCATCATTTCGCTAAATTGCCCGCCATGAAATTCTCTTTCCTTAGTTTTTCCCTCTGCTTACTCGCCACAGTCGCGCTTGCCGACAAAGAGGATCGATCCGGAAAATCAAGTGACCCTTTCGACGCAGCTGATGCCGTGATCGAAAAGACCGCACTTCCGGACCCTTTTGGCGATCTTGAGGATTTTAAGATAGCTCCTGAATACACGATGGAGGTTGATCGCTCACGAGGAACTGTATTTCTCGACGCAGCCGACGGACAATATCAAGGAGGAAGCCATTTTGCGAACTGGTTTTGGAAGATGAACAGCAACAGGTCGGGGAATTATTTTGTGGCGCTGAGTTACGATTCATCCCGCCCTAAGCTCGGAGTCCAATTCAAAGTCGGCAGTGAAGCCGTGCTCAAGGGGTATGCTCCGAGGACCAACCCCTTGAGTAATGAGGAGCCAATGGTTCTAGGTACGACCTATTTGGAGGAGCCAGGCGACTACCCCGTCGCGCTTCTCACGGGCGACCAATCCAATGTCCCGTCGTTTCAGGTCAAAGGAGTTCACTTTATCCCCGCTCCGGAATCCAACCTTCTGGGGCAATCCATCGATGGGACGATTCAACTCGACGCAAATACAGCCACCACTTACTCCGAAAACATGCGCTACGAGCCCAAGCCTGAGAAAAATTGCCTGGGTTACTGGACCAACGAAAAAGACTGGGCCGAATGGGTCTTTGACGTAAGCACTCCGGGAGAATTTGATCTCACGCTTCACTACGGCTGTGGAAATGGCAATGAAGGCAGCGAGGTCGCAGTGCTGGTCAATGATCAGGTATTCAAGTTTACGGTGGATGACACCGGTGGTTTCCAGTCGTGGAAGCAGCACGACCTTGGAAAGGTCACCCTCACTACCACCGGCGAAAACAAGCTAGCCATCATTCCTTTGACCAAGAAGGGCAAGTCGGTCATGGACATTAGCAAAGTATCATTGACGCCCACATCCTGAACCTCCGTGTCATTGCGCGGTTCCCCCAATGGAAGGAAGCACCGCTCTCACTGAATTCCCAGATCGTCTCAGCCCGGTATTCGTGCGCGATCTCAGGCAAGGGCTGCGGGCGAATTACTTCGTCTGGATCTTCATTGTATTGCAGCTTCTCTCGCTGATTGCGACCTTGGTCGAGCTTGCCGTTCTGCAGGTAATTGGCAGTGCCGCTCAGGGCCCCTTTCTATCGGGATTCTTCACCTTCATCCTATCGGTTACCTTCGGCTTTGTCCTTCCCACCTCACTCTTCGGATCTCTACAGTCCGAGTTGGGCCAGGGGAGAAACATTGAACTGCTACTGACTTCAAGCCTGACCCGCTGGCAACTAGTCCGGGGGAAGCTTCTCGTCGCATGCTGCCTCAGCGGGCTACTGCTTGGATCTCTACTTCCCTACTTTTTGATACGATATTTTCTCGGTAGCCTGGAATTGGTTCCCGGCCTGGCCATTGTCGCAATGATATTACTCATCAACGCAACCATGAGCGCCATCGTCATCGGAGCTTCGGGCTACACTAACTACGTAGGGCGCTGCATTGTTATTCTTTTTTTGAGTGCCTTTCCAATCAGCCTCCTGTTGAACGCTACATCGACAGTCCTCACCGGAAACGCCACCGGATGGACCAGCTTCCTCCAGATCAGCATCGCACTTATCGCGGCCCTGCTCTTCATCGGCTTCGGACTTCAACTAGGAAGAGCAAAAGTCCGACTTTTCGAAAAGCCGATTGATCCTCCGTCAGCTGCTGTCATTTTTGTATTAGCTTTTTTCACACCCATCATGGTTGGCGTCGCCACCTTCTACAGAAGTTCAACCGCCGCACTGGTGATCCTCCTGTGTCTTCTTTGGCTCGTTTTTTCGATTGATCGGGGTGGAAGCCGAAAAAAACGTTTGAAGGGCCTTCAACCCTAGCGTCATTACCCCTTCGCCCTTAATCGATCCGATGGTACATTCCGAACTCTATTCAACCGTGCTTTCCACATTCCAAACGGAAGGATGGGAATACACGGAAGTCTCCGGCCGGGAGGTCCTGCGATCCGGATTCGAAGCTCACCACACCCGGGTGGAACTGCACGTTCAAACCTTCGAGCCCCTCTCGGCTGTATCCATCGTTGCCGAATCGGCTCATCAAACCTCCAATCCCGCAAAACGAGAACGCCTTGCAGAGTTGGCCATGCGAGTGAATCAAACGCTCACCATCGGAAATTTCGAACTCAACTGGGATGCAGGCCAGCTCATATTTCGAGCCACCAACCTCTTTCCCACTCCTCAGGGTGACCAGAGCATTATTAAGGGCCTCGTCCATAATGCCATCGGCGAAATGGATCGTATTGCTCCCCTTGAAAACATGGTCCTGACCGCTGAAGGGGCCACGCTCGCCGGCATCAATCTCGTTCAACAGCTACAACGAATTGATTTGCTCCCCGAAGTTTCAACCCCTGACTCCACTGATCACTGATGGAAGCTCAATTCCCAGTCGAAGAACGATACTATATTCTGAAACAGGATGAGTCGCTGGGCCCTTTTGAAGTTGATGAGATCCTGCAGCACATTGAAGCGGGCCTATTCAACTACGATGACGTTTGCTTGAGGGAAGGTGCAAGTGAGTGCGAACGGCTGCGGGACGTCCTCGATTGGGATGAGGAACCCAAAGCTACAGCCCCCATTGAGGAGGGTGTAGCGAAAGCAGCGGAGCCTGAGCCGATTGCGCCATCCCTGAAGCCCGGTGCGATCCTCTATCAGGGCCACCCGTCTATCTTGAGTTATCCCATACCCTTTCTGGGCCTGATAGGAGGCGTAGTGGGCGCTGCCTGGCTCTACCCTCTGGACGGGCGACTTACTCTGATCTGCCTTATCGTCACGGCACTGTCACTCATCCATATCAGCCTGATGCGGTTCACCAGTGACTTTCTCATAACTCCACTGCGCATTGAGCTCATCACAGGTCTGATCGCCAGAAGCTCGAATGAGGTTAGGATAGCGGACATCCGAGCCATTAACGTTTCATGCCGGGGCTTCACTGGGATTCTTGGCATCGGGACCGTCGAATTTTTCACTGTAGGAGACTCTCCTGAAGTCAGCTTTCGACACGTATTCTCCGCCAAGAAAATCAAGGATCTAGTCAGAAGGCTACAGGATTCGCCGACAGTTTAAATCAGGTAGCGGAACTGTTATTGTGGGACCGGCGCCTGAATCGCTTGAACGATTCTGATTGTGATCCAAATGATCGGCAGGACCATTAATACGCAATGAACACGATTCACCAGCTTCGCGTATGGGGAGCGCATCAACTGCCGTCGGTAGCGCTCTGCAATCCACACAAAAGTCAACAAAACCGGCAAAAAGAGCGAAGTTGTCATGGAATTATAGGGATACACTGCATTTCCGATACCGGTGTAGAATAGCGTAACCGCAAGCACGATCCCCATGAACAGCAACATCCATCGTGCGCTCGTACCTCGCACTCTCCATATTTCTTCCTTCTGCTTCCACTTTGCCCATCGGTGAATCGAAGCGACCACAACAAAGACGAATAGTCCATACAGGAGAATCCAGCCGCCCCGGCCCAAAACACTCGATTCGAGTTGGGACAAAGCCCCCTTCCACGCACGGCTGAAAAGCTCCAGGCCTCCCTTTTCCCTGATAAACTTCACTATTCCGGGCCGATCCTCCGGCGTTAACTCGGACAATTCGTCCCGACCGGAATAGGCCTTTTGAAAACGAACCGCCTCTGCAGGAGAATCCATCCAAACATTGTAGTTTTGATAGGAATGAAAAGGAGCGCCGAACTGAGTATTGGAATAACTCATCCTGGGGCCAACCACGAGCAGGAACGCAGTGGCCATCATTGCAATTCCCACCAACTGATTCGCAGAAACCCAAAGCGTATCCGTCTCCCCGTTCTTTCTAGCGTCCACAGCACAAGCTATCGATCGAATGACTGACACAATAACAAATCCAAGCGCAATCGGCCAAACCAGGGCCTTGGCTAGATAGGCGACCCCCATCAGCAAACCAAACACGCCATACATCCAAAGAAGGTTCTGCCTTATCATACTGAGCGCACACAGCCACGCCAAAACGACTAGAAGATAGTATAGAGCATCGGGACTGAAATATGCGGATCGCTCCAACACAACCCCAAAGCCTCCCATTAGAATCATGGCAGCTGAGCCCATGAACGAGAACGCCCTCGCCGCCCCTATGCCAAACAGAATCAGCAAGCTCCCCGAGAGAACTACATTCGTCCATTTCCCCTGCTCAAAAAGGATATCAGGCGTCTCCTGAGCATGATTCTGCATCAACCAGGGCCATAAAGGGTCAATCAGACCGTTTGTATATTGAGGCAGGGCGCGGGTAAATCTTGAAGAAATAGATTTGTCCATAGCAGCCGGACCTTCACTCACTGCCGCAGCTTGATAGACCGAGTCAATATATTGGGTTTGAATCCCAGTCCGCGAGGTATTGGTGCCCACAACTAGAATGGTGGCTAAATACGTATACGCCCACGCGAAGACACACAGAAACACGGTGAAAAAAGTCCAGCTTACCCAGCTCTTTTTTTTCTTATCAGAATATTTGATTGAGTGATCGCTCATCCTGACTCCTTGCTGCGTTCCAGCCGATCTTCCGATTCCTCAACAAACGCTTCTGACTGTCGGTATTCAATTAAGGCCTTCACTCGCTTGGCATGTCTCACTGATCCCCTGACTACCTGAAGCTCTACCCTGCCGACTTCTCCGCCTGGGAACATCTCAAGCTTCTCCGGAGACCGCGTCTGAAGGACAAGCGATTTGGAATGGAACCATTTTGAAACATATTCGACTCGCTCAACTTCCCCATAGGTGAATTTGACGGTGTGAGTATCGCTTTTCCGAAAGGCTCTATCCTTCTCCTTAAATTGGAGTTCCAACCGGTCACGACGGCACAATAGCTTTCCGTAGATATGCTGGTACCCCATGGCATCTGCAGCGGGGTTTTCGAATGAGACTGACAATTCGTCGTACACTGGATAAAAGGGTCCTACCGCAGATCATTCGCTGGATTGATAGCATCCGCAAGCACCTTCGACCACGCTACCATTGCAGAGCTTTCGAGAGGCCGATCGAGATGCAATTCTGCAATCACCCGCTCGGCATCACCATCCCCCGATATCCAACATTGCCACTTGTCTTCACCCTGTGAAATTTGAACTCCGGGTGACTCCTCATTGAGGCACAATGCTCTCAACGAGTCTCCGGCACGATACAACAAAGCTCCTGAGCCCTGCGCGTATTCCGGGGCAGACCGACCGCCATACAATAAAAGCCCATCCCGATCAAAAATGGAAACATCAGCGGCCTGCAACTCTCGATCTGCAAAGCAGGCAAACTGCTCCAATCGTTCAGGAAGGTTCCCTGACGGTGAAAACAGAGGCAAAGTTTGCGGCCCATCTTCCCCTATATCCCATTCCGCTCTATCCTGACCAGAAGGATCAGATTCCATAGAATCCTGTGACTCATCGAGCTCAAGTTCAATCGGATCTGACTGATTGACCTTTGATTTAATCAATTGCCCTCTCTCCGCTAGATCACGAGCTTCAGCTAAAGCTCGAACCGCCTTATCCGCATCTCTTTCGGACTCTGTGCGCCGACGTCGCCCCAGTAATTCAACCGCATCACCCAGAATCAAAGGAGCCCGGCTCCTTTCTGCTTCACCGTCAGGCCCGTCATCTACCGTAAGACTGGTCACGACTTCGGTGGACGCCGCAGTGAGAGCGCTCGATACATCGACCTTCTCTACAGACACTTCTTCGGAAGAAGATTCACCACCAGTCATCTCCCGGCCCGGCAATAGTTCAACCCCCTTCCCCTCGTGCGCGGCTTCATCAAGCAATGGATGTGAGATTTCCAAACCAAGTATCGAAGCCATCTGAACTTCTGGAGCCTCAACCGCGGCTTCATCCTCTTTTTCCAAGTCTTCTTGAATCTCTTCGACCTCAGACTCGACCTCAGACTCGACCTCAGACTCGACCTCAGACTCGACCT
>CAXBHX010000102.1:0-9737 GCA_963975655.1 uncultured Verrucomicrobiales bacterium | reverse complement strand
GCGCTCATCGTTTTTTAAATCCCGCTACCGCTGGACCCTAGCAGTCTTGCTCTCCTACGGAGCCCATCAGAGTCCAGAGTTCCCCTCCGATTCTCTTACCACGGAGAGCACAGAGATACGGAGAGTTTCTGACTTTTAGAGCACAATCCTCCGGACTCGATCGCTGACAGACAATCCACGAAATCACCTTCTGTCTCCCTCTCCCAAAACCCTCCCCTCCGTACCTTCGTGTCCTCCGTGGTTCCCTCCTATCGACCGGCAGTGCCCTCACCTGCCCGGGTCATTGAGGATCCCCACGCTCAATCTTCCGCTTCACCCTCGGTCTTCGGGCTCTTTCCCCAGAACAGAACGACGCAGCCGTAGACTTCTACATTGAAGGTTTTAAAACTGGACGAAAGTGCCTCCATCATCCCTCCGAGCGAATCGTGCTTGTTCGAGAAAACCCCCTTCTGATTGTAGAAACCCATCATGAACTTCGCTGCCCGGGTTCGCTCCACCTCCGTACCCAGAATCGTCGAACCGAAGATGACTCCTCCCTCACTCAAATGGGGAATCAAATGATCAAAAACGGCCGCGCCTTTTTCTTCCAGCCGGCCGGGCAGACAATGCAGCAAGTAGTTGATGCCGATGGAATCGTATTTCTCATCAAAGAGATAGAACGGCTCTAACACATTCTCCTCGTAGGTCTCAGGCCGATAGTGCTCAAGCCGCTTCGCGGCAAACTCAAGACACGAACGATTGGCATCGAGCAAGGCCACTTTCGGTTCCCCTTCGGGCAGTGTTTTCTCAAGAAAATAACCTGTGCCCACCCCCACCTCGAGGTGTTTATCGCTGATGTGGCCACGATAGTGTGATTCCAGAAAGTCCGTCGGACACTGCCAGAGGCGGCGGTTCGAATAATTCAAAACCCACCAATCATAAAACGCCAAACTTCGTTTCGTGTAGACGGCATAGCCCCGTTTAACGGCCGATGGTTTGACATTCATAGATTCTAACAACTCAATAGGGTATAGTGACAGAGTCAACCCTGTTCGAGGATACGCGGTCAGGCGAAACAGAGAACCCTTTTCAGCCACATTGTGGCATATTTCTCAGGCGAGATGGATCCACTGGAACAAAGAATGAAGCGCTGGCAGATCCACGAAGAGGATCTGCAGGAACGCTTTGTACTGGGATCTGGCAGTGGTGGCCAAAAAATCAACAAAACCTCCTCCTGCGTCTACCTGAAACACCTCCCCACCGGAGTCGAAGTGAACTGCCAGGAGTCACGGTCCCGGGAGAAAAACCGGGAGATGGCCCGAGGCCGTCTCTGCGACTACATGGAGCGCAAAGCCCTTGAGAAACGGCGGGAAACGGACCGGAATAGGGCGATACAGCGCTACAAAAAGCGCCGCCCCTCTCGGCGCAAGAAGGCCAAGAACCGGCAACTCAAGCAGTCCCGCTCCGATAAGAAGCAACTTCGCCGTCGAGTGGACGACTAGGAGACGGTCCAAAACACGCTCCTGATTCACCGTCAAAACAGCCCTAAAATCCCACTTGGCGATGCGGATGAAAGGCCGATAGTATCGGCGAACCTGCCAGTTCACCTACTTATGGCTCCCCTCAAGAACCGCCCCGCCACTGTTGTCATCTCCAATCTGTCACCTCTCGTCGAAGGAGGACGATTTCCCGCCAAACGCATCGTCGACGAGCGACTCACGGTCGAAGCGGATATCTTCAAAGATGGGCACGACATCATCGTCGCTGCGCTGGCGCTTCGCCCTGAAGGGAAACGACGCTGGAACGAGATGCCCATGCACCCTATCGACAATGATCGATGGGGCGCAGATCTGAGTTTTTCAGAGACCGGCCGCTACGAGATCATCATCTCCGCCTGGGCCGACGATTTCCTCACCTGGCTGCACGACTTTGAGCGCCGCCTCACTGGTGATCAGGATGAGTTCAACACTGAGATCGAGGAAGGTCGCGTCCTCCTCAATAAGACGGCGATTCGCGCGGCCACGGGCAAATCATCCGAAGACGCCCAAACCATCGAGGATCTCACCTCCGTTCTCATGAAGTCCGACGCCGGCGACGTGCCCGGCCTGTTCGACAAGGACGACGTTTTAGCCCTCATGGCCCGCTGGCCGAACCGGGAGCAGGCCACGTCCACCATTACCCCGCTCAAGATCGTCGTCGAAACCAAGCTTTCCGCTTTTTCGGCCTGGTATGAATTCTTTCCGCGTTGCGCCGAAGGCATCGAGGGCAAGCACTCCACCTTTCGGGATTGCCTTCCACGGATCGAGGATGCGAAGTCGATGGGCTTTGACGTGATCTATTTCCCACCCATTCACCCCATCGGCGTTTCGCATCGCAAAGGGAAGAATAACTCGGTCTCCTGTGAGCCCGGCGACGTGGGCTCCCCCTGGGCCATCGGAGCGAAAGAGGGCGGACACCGCAGCGTCGATCCGGCTCTCGGAACCGTCGACGACTTTGTCTGGCTGGTGAATGAAGCGAGAATCATGGGCATGGAGATCGCGATCGATTTCGCAGTCAACTGCTCACCGGACCACCACTACGTCGAGGAACATCCAGAGTGGTTCTTCCGCCGCCCGGACGGCTCGATCAAGTACGCCGAGAATCCACCGAAGAAGTATCAGGACATCTACCCTCTCGATTTTCACTGCGACGACTGGCAGGACCTTTGGAAAGAGCTCCGCGACGTCGTCGTCTTCTGGGTCGAGAAGGGCGTTCGTATCTTCAGGGTCGACAACCCGCACACCAAGCCGGTGACTTTCTGGGAGTGGCTCATTGCCGAAGTCCGACTCGTGAATCCCGACATCATCTTTCTGAGCGAGGCGTTCACCAAACCGAAAATGATGCAGGCACTCGCCAAAGTCGGGTTCACCCAGAGCTACACCTACTTCACCTGGCGTGAGACCAAGGCCGAGCTGACCGACTACGTGACCGAGCTGACTGATGGGCATATGCAGGAATACTACCGCGCTAATTTCTGGCCAAACACGCCTGACATTCTCCCGCATCACCTGCAGCACGCTTCGCCCGCTGCTTTCAAAATCCGGGCGGCTCTCGCGGCGCTTCTATCCTCCTGCTGGGGTATCTATTCCGGCTACGAACTGTGCGAAAACGAGCCACTGCCGGGCCGTGAGGAATATCTCGACAGCGAAAAGTATCAGCTCAAGACGCGGGACTGGAGCAAGTCCGGGAACATCAAAGCGTTCATCACCCGGCTGAACCGGGCCCGGAAGGATTGCCCGGCCCTGCAGAGCTACGCCAATATTGCCTTCATCCCGGCCGACAACGATCAGATCCTCGCTTTTTACAAGTGGTCCGATGATCGAAGCAGCACCGTCATCGTAGTGATCAATCTCGATCCGAAACACCGTCAGGAATCCCATATCCACCTGCCCCTGGAGCAACTTGGAATTGAGCCCGGCAACGAATTTGCAGTGGAAGATGTGATCTATGAAGAAGTCTATACATGGCGCGATTCCACCAACTTCGTGTCCCTTGACCCGAGAACGAAGCCAGTCCACGTATTGCGTGTGAGAATGTCAAAATAACCGCTACTTTTTCTCATCAACTTGTTCCCCTCCTCTATGCGTCAGCGATTTATTACGTTCGCCGTTTTCGGAATTATTCTGGTCGCTCTGGGCGAGTGGAATTCCAGCTCCGGAAAATTCGCTTCCCTCGATCGGTTCTGGCTCGAGTTCTGCATTGGCAACGCCGGGGATGAATTGGCAGATCCTGCCATCACCGTCGTTCGGATCAATGACGACTACGAGCCGCTCAACATCGGAGATGACTCCGGCACCTCTGGAGATGGGAAGTTATCCCGCCTCGATTTCGCAACGATTCTCGGCTTCGTGGGCAAGATGAATCCTCTATCGGTCGCCTTTCTACCCACGCCCTCTTTCGATGAGTCGCTCATCCTGAACCAAACCGACATCGTCCCGCTCAAAGACGCGGCGATGCAGCTGCCTCGATTTCTCGCCGCCGCCAACGTCACGGATGAAGAGACCTCCAAGGCTCAGAGAAAGCCACTCGTATTCACCTCCCTGAAGACAGAGGGAGAATCTGCTGACGTTCTCAATTTTGTCCGGACCCTGCGTTTCCCGGACCCACAGATCCTCGCCAACGCCGACCCCGCTTTCAAAAATATCGAATCGGTTCGGGATCTCGTCAGCGAGAGTGAAATCCGGGTTCCTCTCGTGGCCCGTCACGGTGAAGGGATCGTTCCCTCCGTCGTTCTTGCTGCAGTGGCCCACCACGCCGGAATCGGATTGGATGAAATCACCGTCGATCTTTCCTCCACCCAGCCAAAGATCATCCTCGGAGATCTCCGGACGATCCCCATCAGGCACGATGGAACGATGGTGCTGCCTCCCCATGCCGGCCTCAGTCGGAGCATGATCGGTCGTCGCAAGAACGAGGCGGGCGAGATGCAGGATGTCCACCATTTCACCACCCTCTCCGTTGATGAACTGGCCTACACCGGAGAAGAAGACGACGAAGTCGCCAAGCGCATTCTCTCCAGCTTTCAGGGCAAGTTCGATTCCCTCACCCAGAACCTGGTCGTGATCGGTTTCGATCGCAACAGCGACAGACGGTTCACCACGGCAAAGGGCGAGATTCTTTCCGAGACCATGCTGCTGGCCCGGGCGATGGCCACGATTCAGAGCGGACGTTTCATCCAACAGTGGCCGACGTGGAGCCGGTATCTGGCGGTCCTCATCATCGCCGCGATCGCCGCATTTCTCTTTCGGCTTCCGAAACGGAAATTCATCCCCTTCTACTTCATCGCCGCGCTCATCTACTTCGCTGCCACCGTGATAATTTTCCGGAACACACTGAGCTGGGCATCACCTTTCACGGCCCTGGGCCTCTTCGGGATTACCTTCCTGATCGGGATCCTCTCAGGCAGAGGGAAGGTCAAGGCTCACGAGCCGGCCTCCTAGGCATAGAATACCCGAGGCCGACTGGTCGCTGGAATATTCAGGCTTCGAAGTCGTCGCCATCGAAAGCCGCTTCATTCGCCAACTGCACCACTGCCGCGATCAATCCCGGGATGTCATGCGACTTCGCCTCGGCATCGGGCTCATAATTACTTTCGCTCAGCGTTTTTGATGTGACTGGGCCGATACTGGCGATGGAGACTTCGTCGGGGATGTCTAAGCCCATGTCGAGAAAGCCCTCTACCGTCGATGAGCTCGTGAAGGTGATGATATCGGCTCCTTCTTCACGAAAACGCTTCACGGCGCCCGTAGGATCTTCCGTCTCGGGGACCGTCTGGTAGGCAATCGCTTCGTCGAGAATCACGCCGGCCTCATCGAGTGCCTCCGACAATACATCCCGCGTCTCTTTGGCTCGCACCCATAGCATGGTCGTGTTCTCAATAGATCCAGCTTCCTCGCGAAATGCCTCAATCAACCCTTCGGCCAGATTGTCTTTTGGCATCAGGTCAGTCGCCATACGGTACTCCTTCAACTTCGCTGAAGTGCCTGGACCGACGGCTGCGATCCGGGCGCCGCCAATGGCGCGAGCGTCTTCACGAATCAGGTCGAAGGCTTCAAAGAAATACTCCACCGCATTCGGACTGGTGAAAATCAACCAGTCGTAGGTATGAACCTCCGCGACACAGTGAGCAAATCGACGCGCATCGTCTCCTTCGCATCGACTGACCTTGATGGTCGGCATCTCAATCACATCCGCCCCCAACTCTCGAAGTCCACTGCTCAGTTTGCCCGCCTGCTTAAGAGTCCTTGTCACCACGACACGCTTGCCGCTCAGGGGCTTGTCCTCAAACCAGTTCAAGCCTTCACGACAGTTCACCACCGTTCCAATCACACACACCGCAGGGGCCTTGAAGTCGGCTGCTTTGACTACGTCATCAATCGTGGCCAGCGTTCCCGTCACTGTCTTCTGTTGCCCTGTCGTAGCCATCCGCACCAGCGCGACAGGAGTGGTCGGATCACCACCCTCATCAATGATGGATTGCATGATGATGCCCAACCGTGCCACGCCCATCAGCATCACTTTCGTGCCCGGTGCTTTTGCAATCTGGGCATAGTTCATCGACGACTCCGGCTTGGACGGATTTTCGTGGCCGGTAAAAATCGTCAATTGAGAGCAATGCTCCCGATGCGTCAGCGGTATCCCTGCATAGGCAGGAGCTGCAATGGCAGAACTGATCCCCGGGACAAACTCAAAATCAATTCCAGCTTGGCGCAGAGCGGTGGCTTCTTCGCCCCCTCGTCCAAACACTAACGGGTCTCCCCCTTTGAGCCGGACCACCACTTTGCCCGATTTTGATTTCTCGACCAGCAGGTCATTGATCTCGCTCTGATGCAAGGCGTGACACTTGGACTTCTTTCCCGCGAAAATACGCTCTGCCTCGGGCCTGGCCCATGAGAGAAATTCGTCATTCGAGAGATTGTCGTAGACCACCACATCAGCCATCTCGATGCAGGCTTTTCCTCGCAACGTAATCAATCCCGGATCACCCGGACCAGCTCCCACGAGATAACAAATTCCTTTTTTTTCACTCATATCAAAATTTTCACTCACTAATTTTCAACTCCATGAGTTGATCGGCCAACGCCCCCGGATTGTCCGAGGCGCCTTTGACCGCTCCCACAAAAGGCTCTTCGTCAGGACGGGCTTCATCAAACACCCTGACCGACATGGCTAGAGTCGCCCCTTCATCTTCGAACCAGGTGTAGGCACCTACCGGCGTCTGACACCCTGCTTTCAAGCGCTCTAGAAAAGCACGCTCTGCCGTCACCCGGCAAAAAGTTGGTCCATGATTGATCGTCGCCAGCGCAGCCCGGGCGGCATCGTTATCACTCCGAATCTCGATGCCAACGGCACCCTGTCCCGCAGCGGGGAGAAACTCATCGGCCGGCAACTCAGCCGCAAACACTTCCGTGCCCTCGAAATCAAAACTCTTCCGGGACGGGTCGTAGATCCCGAGACGCTCGATTCCGGCGCGCGCCAGAAGGATGCCGTCCCACTCTCCATTCTCGACCAATTTCCGAATCCGGGTCGGTACGTTGCCTCGGATATCTACCACATCCACTTCGGGGCAAAGCCACTTCAGCTGCTGTGCCCGACGGACCGAACTGGTCGCAATTGTTTTACCGGCCAACAAAGCCAGGTCCCCGATGATTGACTGATCCGCTGTCAGCAACACGTCGGCGATATCCGCACGGGGCAAGGTCGTGCAGATCTCAAAACCATCACCCAACTCCGTTGGTACATCCTTGAGACTGTGCACTGCAAAATCAATTTCACCCCGGATCAAAGCCTCTTCGAGCTCCTTCGTGAAAATGCCTTTATCGAGAATGGGGCTATCCCCCTGACTGAACTCACTGAGCTTCAGGTCAGGCCGTTTGTCGCCGATCGTCTTGATCACTTCGATCCGGCAGTCAATGCCCTGCGCCCTCAGTGCAGATTCAGTCATGCGGGCCTGGGTCAGAGCGAGGTCACTTCCCCGGGTTCCTAGAATCAGCGTTTTACTCATGTTTTGATGGGGTGTTTTAGGGCCGGTTGATCCGACATTCTCTGTTTCCTGACGCGTCGGAGACATTGCCAGCGCCTCGATCCCTTTCTCGTCGAGAAATTCACTGATAACAACCCGGCAAACCTCAATTTGGCGATGCCGCTGGGCGACTCCGGCTTCAGCAATGCGCTGAAGCTGATCGATGTTGTAGAGATAGACGTTATCAAGCTCGTTCACCTCGTTCTCGATGTCCCGGGGAACAGCGATATCGATGAGGAATAGAGATTGCCCCCGTCGCTTCGCAATCGCTTTCTCGACATGGTCCTTTTTTACGACGGTGTGGGGCGCTCCGGTTGATGAAATTACGATATCAACCTGATCGAGGTAATTGACCCAGTCATCGAATCGGACAGCCCTTCCCTCCAGCTCGGCTGCCAACTCCTCGGCCTTATCAAAACTGCGGTTGGAAACGATGATACTCTTGGCCCCGCGCGATCGAAGGCTCTGCGCCGTCACCCGGCTCATCTCACCGGCACCGATCAACATGACACGACAACCGTCGAGCTGACCAAAAATCTTCTCCGCCAGATCCACGGCGGCGGACCCCACTGAAGTCGACCCCTGCTGAATACGCGTGCTGGATCGCACCAGTTTCCCCACTGAAAAAGACTGTTGGAACAGCTTGTTCATCCGGCGGGAAGTCGATCCGCTCTCCTGCGCTGCGGAGTAGGCCTTTTTGATCTGACCAAAAATCTCAGTCTCTCCAAGAACCATCGAATCGAGACCGCTGGCCACCTCAAACAAATGATTAGCGGCTGCCTCCGCCTCATGGCGGTAAAACTCCACCTCGCCGGGAGACACCTCAAAGTGATCGACCAGGTAGGTGATCACTTCATCCAACGCCGCGGCCGGCTCATCCGCGGCTCCGTAGATCTCCACCCGGTTGCAGGTCGACAGAACTACCACCTCGGCCACGCAGTCGATTTCCCGAATCGCATCGAGGTGATGTGGAATCGCCGATTCGGCAAACGCCAACCGCTCCCGGATCTCCACCGGGGCAGTTTTGTGATTGACGCCAAGACAGAATATAGACACCGCCGAAAGAAAAGTTCAGAGTTAAAATTACAGCAGTGAAAGCGTGAGCAATGCCAAGACGAAGGCTGCTATGGCCGCCTTTGACAGCCGTTTTGGAGGAAAGCCCTTCACCAGATGAACCCCCAGAAGACTCGCGTAGACGAGCCAGACCGCTCCCGACCCGTAAAAGTGAATGGGAGAGGGAAGCTCATCCATGAAGAAAGCCGCCACGATACCAATCGACAGTAAACCGGTTCCGATAATGAAGAGGCGCAGTATCGCCATGTAGAGATACCGCATCGGTGGAAGCGAATAGAAAAGACGACCGGGTTCGTGACTCTTCAGTTGCCTGTCCAAAACCAGATCCATCACTCCGGCGATGCAGGCAAGCCCGAATGCACCGTAGGCTAGTAGCGACATGGCTGCGTGCATCTCCAGCCATGGGTCCAGAGCCTTGGGTGGCCTAGCACCCGGATCATTGATCAGGAGCGATACGATCGCTACCGACTGAAACAGAAAAACCAGCGGCATGCTGAACATCCCCAACAAGGAAAGACGAAAGGGCCGGCCCAGCGCGAGATACATGATCACCACACTCCAACTGATAAAGACGAGTACCTCCGCACCGTTCGTAATCGGACAGCGTCCGTGCAGTTCTCCCCTCTCCCGGAGAAACAGGCTCTGAAAAATCACTCCTACGATAGCCAGACCGATATTGAGCCGGCCGCTCCCGTGCTTACCCGAACGCAGCGCCGCCACGGCGATCACAAAGCCGCCGAGGAATACGAGTGTGGCAAGAATGAGGTAGATTTTATCCATGAAAAAAGCCGCCTCAGCGGCGGTCCCATACAGGAATTAAGAGTCGGAAAGGTAGCGTTCCGGCCCATCTTTGCAAGGCTTGGCCAGAGGACAAGTCCCGGGCGAGCCGCTGACACCCCCGAATGACGGGAAATGGCCCCGTTTGAGAGCCAATATGGGGCTTTGTCGCCTCCGATTTCAGGCCTCGATCGGTATACCCTCCGTTTTCGCCGCAATTCTCGCCATTTGCAGCCTTCCCGACCGCTGGGCCGATCCCACTCAACCCTAATGTTTCACCAAGACTAAACGGTCGGGTGTGACGGGTAGAATCCGGGAAGTCTGATTCCTGTGTCTGCGATTCATG
>CAXBHX010000101.1:0-10115 GCA_963975655.1 uncultured Verrucomicrobiales bacterium | reverse complement strand
TGAATTCATCGATAAAATGCCTCCCGAGGGGAGTTCCCCGCTCAGCCCCCCAGTTATTGCTAATTGGCTTCGCCGGAATCGAAGCCGAGGGCTTTAAAAGGCGAATCGCAGGTTGGACAATTTTCTTCAGTTGCTGTTTGAGGCGCGATTTCATCAAGCTTATACCGACAATACCTTCCATCGGAGTCACAAAGTCCGGTTTTTCAGGATCTATGATCCATCCGGTTCTACGGCAATTTACAAGGGTTCACAGACACCGCTACCAATTTAAGGGGCCACTCTTTCTCAACGGTAATCAGGCAAAACAGCGGACCAAAGGAAAGAGTGAGGGCCCTGAAGAAGTCCAGCCTTGAAAGGTTAAAGACACCCAATATTGCCGTTGACTTGAACTATAATTTGTATAAAATATCCAATTTATTTGGTATTTTGATAATTACCGCACAATGTTGCTCCTTTCCTCTTTCCGACCGACTCTAAAGGCCGACTAAATCACCCTTGCCCATGAGTACCCCCCCTCCAGTCAAACATGCCGTCATTCTTGCCGGTGGAAAAGGCACCCGGCTTCATCCCTACACGATTACATTCCCTAAACCGCTCGTACCGGTTGGCGAAATGCCTATTCTCGAAATCGTAATCCGCCAACTTAAGCAGGCTGGATTCGAGAAGGTCACGATGGCTGTTGGCCACCTCGCCGAGTTGCTCATCTCTTACTTTGGAGATGGGTCAAAATGGGGCCTCGAAATCGACTACTCTCGAGAGGAAGAGCCTCTTGGAACCGTTGGGCCTCTCAAGCTCATTAAAGATTTGCCTGAGCGATTCCTGGTGATGAATGGCGATGTACTCACGACTCTTCGCTACGATGAATTCTACAACTACCATGTCGATTCCGGAGCCGAGCTCACCATCGCCTGCCATCGTTGCAATACCCAGATTGATCTCGGTGTGATCGAATTTGACGGACGCCTCGAGGTCACAGGCTACCGTGAGAAGCCCGTGCTTCCCTACGATGCTTCCATGGGGATCTATATCTTCAACCGCAGTGTCCTTGATACCTTTGAGGCAGGCACCTACATCGACTTCCCTACGATCGTCACCAATCTCGTTCAAAAAGGAGAGCAAGTGAAAGTCTACCTTTCGGAAAACGAGTGGCTCGATATCGGCCGACCCGATGACTACGCCGCCGCATCGGAACGATTTCAAGAACTTCGCCATGAGTTTCTTCCTCCAGAAGCCGGAGAATCGAACCCGACTTCCCACCAACCCTCTTCATCCTAACCCACCTGAAACTCTGACTTTATGAAAGTGCTTGTACTTGGAGGAGCCGGATACGTCGGCTCAACTGTATCCCGTGAACTCTGGGAGAACGGCTATGAAGTCACGGTCCTCGACCTGATGTCATTTGGCGGAGAATCTCTAGTTTCGCTGAATGGAAAACCGCGATTCAATATCATTAAAGGGGACATCCGCGATAGCGAGCTCCTCGCTGATATCATGCCTGGCTTTGATGCGGTCTATGTGCTTGCGGCCATCGTCGGAGAACCAGCATGCAACCGGGACTCGGATACGGCTGTCGACATCAATCTGGGAGGGACTCTCAAGTCTCTCGCTGCCGCCAAGAAGGCAGGAGTAAAACAGTTCATCTTTGCCAGCACCTGCTCAAACTACGGCATCTCCGAGGACGATAGTTTCGTGACTGAAGAGGCGCCCCTTCAACCGCTCTCAACCTACTCGGAGTCAAAAGTCGAAGCCGAAAATGAAATCCTGGCGGCTAAGAGCGCAGATTTTCACCCCACGGTTCTCCGTCTCAGCACAGCATTCGGAGTATCCACTCGCATGCGCTTCGACTTGCTTGTGAGCGATTTCACTCTGGCGGCAGTGAAGGAAGGAAAAATCGTCATTTTCGGAGAGCAGTTCTGGCGCCCATTCGTTCACGTTCAGGATATTGCCCAGGCTTTCCGACTCGTCACCGAAGCGGACCCTTCAATCGTATCGGGAGAGGTCTTCAACGTGGGCTCCAATGACAACAATACTCAAAAAATCCAATTGGGTGAAATGGTCAAGGCGCAGGTCCCGAACACCGAACTCGAGTTCGTAAAACGCGACACCGATCCACGCAGCTACCGCGTCGACTTCACCAAGATTAAGGAACGTCTCGGATTCGAGGCGAAGTGGTCCATCAAAGATGGTATTCGAGAGGCGCACGAAGCCCTCACCAAAGGAATCTGGGCCGATACCTCCGACAGTCGGTATAAGAACTGAACCAGACTTCTAAGCTCACGGTTTCATGAAACAGTATCTCTTGTCCGACGTAGACATGGGCGAAGAAGAGGCCCTCGCGGTCGCAGAAGTCGTGCGAAGCAAATGGCTCTCCGTCGGCCCTCGAACTGCGGAGTTTGAAAAACAGTTTGCGGCAGAGATGGGAGCCGCTCACGCCGTTGCTGTCTCGAGTTGCACCGCCGCACTACACTTAGGATTGCAAGCTGCTGGAGTCGGCCCCGGAGACGAAGTTCTCGTCCCCAGCTACACCTTTGTCGCCAGCGCCAACGCCATCGTATACACCGGAGCCACCCCCGTTTTCGTAGAGATCAACGGAGCTCATGATCTCAATCTCGACATCGACGACCTTGAGAGAAAGATCACACCTCGCACTAAAGCGATCATCCCGGTACATATGGCAGGATTTCCTGTCGAGATGGACAAACTGATGGCCCTGGCGGATCAGCATGGCCTCGCCGTCATCGAAGACGCCTGCCATGCCATCGGCACCCGCTATGCAGGTGCTGACGACAGCAAGTTCCGCGGGCAGAAAGCGGGCACGATCGGTAACGCCGGGTGCTTCAGCTTTTTCGCGAACAAAAATCTGGTCACCGGAGAAGGAGGCATGCTCGTAACCGACGACGAAGACTTCGCCACCAGAGTTCGCCTGGCTCGCTCTCACGGCATGTCAAAAAGCAGTTGGGACAAAGCAGAAGGTCGAGCCATGGACTACGACGTTATCGGCCTTGGCTACAACTATCGCAGCACAGAACTGACTGCCGCCCTCGGTCTGATTCAACTCCGGAAACTTGAAGCCGCCAACAAGCGACGACGGGAACTGGCAGCCCATTATAGAGAGTGTCTCGGCAGCACCATCGGCCTCACACTGCCCTTCGCGGACCGGCTGGAGGACAGCTCTCATCACATTTTCCCGATCGTGCTTGATCGCACCATTTCTCGTCCCGAATTCCGCGCTGCCCTCAAAGAGAATGGAGTTCAATCCAGCGTGCACTACCCTCCAGTTCACGAGTTCTCCTTCTATCGGGACAGTGTTCTTTCAGCTCCGTGCCATTTACCTATCACTGAAGACATCGCGGGTCGGGAGGTCACACTCCCGCTGCATCCGCTTCTGAGTGAGACCGACATTGAGGCGATCAGCAGCATAGTCAAAGAGATTGCTTCAGCGCCATAGCCGTTCAGACTCAAGTAGGCCTGACACGCGTCCAACGGACGAGGCGTGCCCAGAATGGAGTTCTACCGCCATCTTCGCTCTGACACTCCATGGACGGATTCTCAAACGGCACCAGTCGAATCCACCTGGACAGATGGCTGCCGACTTACCGCAGGCAATGAAAATGCGACGGCGGTCTATCTGGGCGTTAACCCACTTCTAGGTGATCCCTCCAGGAATCGCCCTGAAAGATAGACAATCCAAAGAAAGCCCACAGTCGATGGGCCGAAGCAGTCACTTAGCTGACTGCAAACCACGTAATTAGCCGAAGCAAAATAGCAGGCCAGAACGCGGACATCCAGCTCATCCCCGTTCCCAGCCACTACGGACACAGCCTTGAATGCTGTTCTTGTCAGGATCGTCAGACAAAGGAGGAGGATAGCCGCCGCTCCGAATACTCCGATCCCCTTAAAGTAATCGAGCACAAGATTATGCGAGTGCGAAATCCCGAGAACCATCTCCCCCGCCCCTGAACCGACAATCCAGTGACGCTTGCCTTGATTAATAGCCTCCTGCCACAACAGTTTCCTTGAATCGATGGACTGGTAATTTGAGACGCCCCCCTCAATGATACTTCGAAGCTTCTCCGCGATGACTGGGTTCAACATTTCAGCAAGTTGAAGCCCAAACAGCCAAAGAAATACCGCAAGCAATACAATGCCGATCAGGACGAACAATATCCTGATGAAGTTTCGGGATCGAAAAGCGAGCAATGCATAAAGAAGCATGCCCGAACCGAAGCTGATCCCGAGAACGGACTTCGATCCCGCCCGAAAAGTGGTGAACGCCATCAATAGAAGGCAAATCGCCCACACCGCTTTCGCTTTGCCAGTTCGAGCCGTGGCAAACTCGACCACAACGAGAGGAACAATCACGCCGAGAGCGATCGAGTGTTGAATCGAGTTTTCGAAAAATCCACGGACCCGATAGGTCACGGCCAGGTAGCTACTCAATGGAGGCAAAACCAGGGCCAACAATCCCGGCAGCACGCTGAAAATAAAGGCCCCCACAATCATCATCCTGGGAATTTTCTGCAACTGCCCCGGAGAAACATAGCTCACCACCACCAGGTGAAGAAATAGGGTCATTGGCAGCACACTCGGGAAAATAATTCGAAAGCTTCGAATCGGATCGTTGCTATTGACGAGTGACAGAACGCTCAAGCAGATAATTAGAAAAAGAAGCCCAAACTCGATGCCCACGCGTGAGAGGCTCGTCAGAAAGTGAGCCCTCGGTATCCGAACGATCAGAATACTCAATACGAGCACACCCGGGGCTGCCAAAGTAAACGAGAAGGTATCTCCAAGGGACAGAGGCCTAACCAGCCATAGGCTGGAAATATAGATGATCAACGGGACTGAGAGCATCAGCGCGACAAACTTTGACGCACTCCGCTTCTCACGATTCAGCGATTGGGCATGGCCCGAATAGAGATCTGGTCCGCTTCCAGGGTTCATGCCTCTTTACTCACATTATTAGTAACTCGCACCGCATACCAAAGATAGAGAATCTTATCCAGGAGGAGCCCGAATCCCAACACTCCAGCCAGTCCTTCCGGGCCATAGGTAGGAACAATTAGAAAGGCCAGAATCGCCGCGACAAACAAGTGAATCAGCGAGAACAGGGCCATCTGTCGAGTGCGTCCGACCATGAGCAGCAGTTGATGGGCGGGCCCCATAGCCAGAGACAAGACCCCAAAACCAATCAGAATTCTCAAGGTAGGGGCACCCGCAGCAAAGTCTTCGCCAAACACCACCATGATAGGCTCCGCTAATCCAATAACCAAGAGAGACGGCAGCCCGAGTAGAGCCAGCCCCTGCCAGGTAGCGGAGCGGTAAATCGACTTCATTTTCTTTCGGTCAAATTCGTGGGCAGCCCTCGAAAGATCCGGCATGGTCAGAGAATACACCGCAGTAGCAAGAACCATGAACAGAACCAGAATCCGCAGCGCCGTCGTGAAGTACGCCATCTCCGAGCTCGGCTGAGTTCGCTCCAATATCACCAGAGGAATAATGAAGGCTAAAGCAGTAAACAATGAGCTCAACCAAATCGGAAATCCGAGCTTAAGATTTTCCCGTAAATCCACGCCTCGCGGAATCCGGAGGCGAGGCCTCAACTCACGAAGGCGCGGACCAAATAAGACGCCGAAGCCCACGACCAGGAATCCGATCGAGTAGGCTGCCAAGGCTATATTGGGTGTGAGTCGATCCCCTGCAACAATCACAGAAATGATCAGAAACAAAGTCGGCAAAGTGTGGCGATAGAAGATAGACAGAACCGGATGGCCGAGGCCCGTCATGGACTCCCCGTTGATCAATCCGATCGCAATTCCCACCACTCCAGCCACAGGCAGGAAATACCACCACGAAGGATAATCCGACCCAGTCCAGACCGCATAGAGGCACAATGACAATCCAAGCAGAACAGCGATACCTGACACGATGGCTCGAATGGGAGCGAGAAAAGCGGAGATCTTAACCGGGTCATTCTTCAATCGGGGAAGCTGCTGAACGGAAAGACTATCGAGCCCAAAAGTAGCCACCCTGCCCGCTTCGACAATGGCAGCCACCCAGAAGAAATACACCCCTGCCTTCTCAACTCCCAGTGCGCGCGCGATCAGAACCGTCGCCAGCAACTGAAGAAAGGCACCCCCTAGCCGAAGCCCTGCTGGCAAACCTGACTTGATAATATCGGATGCCTGAGTACGCCGAAAAAGCGCGAGCCTATCGCGCAAAGTTCTCTCTGAAGACGAGGTGGAATCTGACATTATCCAGTAGGTCGAGAGTCACTGCACCGGTTCATGCCGAACGGCCCTCCCCAACAACCGCATGGCGGGAAATAACCCTCACGATACAATATCCGTAATTCCTATAAAATAAACCGCTATAAATACGGATATGGCTCAATTCCTCGTTCCCAAGACGACGACGGCTAAATCCCTCCATACATTGTCTTGTTCCGCCTATAATTCGTCAAAACAGCCCCTTAAGTTCTCCCATGATTCGACCCAATTTCCGAGTATTCGCGCATGCCAGCCTCGCGGCAGCGATTCTCTCAGCTATCGCGACTCCTACCCCGGCAGCAGAACCACCCAATGTCCTCTTCATCGCAGTGGATGACCTCAATGACTACATCTCACCGCTCGACAGCCATCCTGGCGTCATCACCCCCAATTTCGAGCGCCTCGCAAAACGATCCGTCAACTTCACCAACGCTCACTGTGCCGCGCCCGCCTGCCACCCCTCCCGGGTGGCGATGATGACTGGCGTGCATCCCACGACCTCGGGAATCTACCGCAATCTCTTTGGCGCTCACGGCCCAAGGTGGCGCCATGAATCCCCCGCCCTCGAGAATGCGGTCGTCCTCTCGCAACATTTTCGCGACCACGGCTATCGTGCCGTTGGCGGCGGCAAAATATTTCACACACTCCAGTGGACCCCCGGCGATTCACAGAACGACCCGGAAGCGTGGGATGACTATCGGGGCGATCCGCTCGATCCCATTTCGGCTGACTGGCCCCGACCCGAACTCATTCCCGATTCCGAAGCCGGCCTCACCCCGGGGCGCCCTCTGAACGGCAACTCACAACTGTTCGGCGCAGCCGTCCTCAAAGGAGTCGCCGAAGAAGCCTACGGCGATCATCTCACCGCCGACTGGGCCATCGAGCAAATGAACGCCGAGCGCGACCGCCCCCTCTTCCTCGCCGTCGGTCTCTTTCGTCCTCACATTCCCTGGGAAGTCACCCAGCAATGGTTCGACCTCTACCCCATCGAAGACGTGAAGCTCCCCGAACACCTCAAGAATGACCTCGATGATGCTCATAGCCACGGTCGCGAAAGCTGGCACAAATGGGTCACAGACAACCAACAGTGGGCGCACCTCATGCAAGGCTACCTCGCCAGCATCAGCTACGTCGACAATCAGGTCGGCCGCCTCCTCGATGCTCTCGACGCCTCACCGATGAAAGGCAACACCATCGTCGTTCTCTGGAGCGACCACGGCTTTCACATCGGGGAAAAGGAAAACTGGGAGAAATTTGCACTCTGGGAACAAACCACCCGCGTCCCGCTCTTTATCCACGCCCCCGGAATCAGCCTCGACGGGTCGGCCACCCATCAGCCAGTCACCCTCACCGACATCTACCCCACCCTCTGCGAATTGGCGGGTCTGCCCATCCCGGAACAGTGTGACGGCACCTCGCTCGTCCCCCAGTTAAAAGACCCCAAGGCACCTCGAGGCCAGCCATCATTGACTTCCTTTGTTTTCAAACGGACGGGACTGACACCATCCCACGGCCTTTCCGACACCCGCTATCGTTACATCCACTACGCTGATGGATTTGAAGAACTCTACGACCTCGATACAGATCCTAACGAATTCACCAATCGAGCCAGTGACCCCGAACTCACCGGGGTCAAAAAACGCCTCGCCTCATTTCTCCCCAAAAGTCCCGCCCCCAACCGCGGCCCGGCTCTGGACTCCCCCTACAATCGGAAGAGTGACAAAAAGGGGAAAGGAAAGTCCAAGTAGCGTCGTCGGCATGATCCCGAATTTCTAAGCAGCTTGGAAATTGGCCCCCTCTTCAGGGCCGAAATCCTACTCGTGACATTCACCCTTCATTCGGGTTATCCTCTCACAGAACCACGGATTACCCCACCCATGCCAGATCTGAACACCTCTCCCAATGACAGCATTGCCCTCCTCATCGACGCGGACAATGCCCCTTCAAATAAGATCGAATTCATCATTTCAGAACTGGCGAGCCACGGCGTGGTGAATATTCGCCGGGCCTACGGGAACTGGACCAAGCGAGGGCTCGCCGGCTGGACCCGAGTACTGCACGAGCACGCCATCGAGCCCGTCCAGATGTTTGACATGGTAAAGGGCAAAAACGGCACCGACATGCGCCTGCTCATTGACGCCATGGACATGCTTTACACCAAGGATGTGCAGACCTTCTGCCTCGTATCCTCCGACTGCGATTTCACCCCGCTGTGTACCCGAATCCGGGCAGACGGAAAACAGGTCATCGGGTTTGGCGGACAAAGCACTCCCGCCCCGTTCATCAATAGCTGCACGCGATTCCTCTACCTCGATGATGATGCCAATGCCAAGAAGGCCCGCAAGCAGCCTCAGAGTTCAGCCAATCAGCTCAAGGGCAACACCAAGCTGATGAATATTCTCCGCCATGCCGTCAGTGCTGCCGCTGACGACGAGGGCTGGGCCTCGCTTGGCCCGGTCGGATCTCACATCACTAATCAGGGCCCTTTTGATCATCGCACCTACGGCTTCAGCAAACTCAGCGATCTCTTCGCCGCCATCGACTTGTTTGAGGTGGAGAAACTCAAAATGGGAGACCGCCCTGTGTTTCGAGTCCGTGCCAAAGGGGGCCCGACGAAACCGGCCGTCACTCCAGAGCAGTGATAGAGGAGCCCTCCTCATCGAGGGGGGGCCGAAATTCATCACGACACGGGCTGGACTGGCGGCTACGCAAATGATCCAATCGGACATGGCTTTGCACCCATCCAATTCCAGAGGCCCGGCGCTCAAAGGTGTTTTTTCGTTCACGGGCGCTTACATGCTCGCCGCTATCGCAGGTGCCATCGCCCAGGGAAACGGTGAGTTCGTTTTTTACATCGTCGTGATGTTCGTTCTCACTGCGATTTTTACATTCGTTCACTGGAGGGCGCCACTCACGACCGGCCTGATCTGGGGACTCTCAATCTGGGGATTTCTGCATATGGCAGGAGGCCTCCTGCAACTGCCGGACGGCTGGCCCTACAACCCTCCCCATCAAGTGCTCTACAGCTGGTGGATCATCCCTCAATACCTCAAATACGATCAAATTCTTCACGCCTATGGTTTTGGTCTGATGACCATCCTCTGCTGGCACGTGCTCAGTTCCGGGCTCTGGCGCGCCACCGGCGTCAAGTTACAGCCCACTTTCGGCCTCCTCACTCTCTGCGCCGCAGCCGGCATTGGCTTTGGATCCCTCAACGAAGTCATCGAATTCATGGCCGTGATGACCATCCCCAACACCAACGTCGGAGGCTACGAAAACACCGGGTGGGATCTCGTCGCCAACCTCATCGGCGCACTCATCGCCACGGTAATCATTCGAATTTCTCACCGCAGCCTCTCCGCCACAACCTCTTGCTCCTGATCTTAATCTTGTTCTTAATCCCCCAGCAGAACCCCTCTTGCTCTTGTTGTCCTACTCGCCAAGGCTCGCACGACCTGCCGCATTGCATTCGCTTCGCTCTTCTTTTTCAAATCCTGCTACTGCAGGACCCTAGTGATCGAACAGACCTAAACTGACGTATAGGCCCCTAAGCCAGTTCCGACTCCGATCCGCCCGATCGGACGATCGAGTGAAAGGGCCTTGTTGCGGAGCGCTTGCGGCGATCGGCCCGCGCTGACTCGCGGACGACCGGGCCGGTCATCCCACCCTGCTTCGCACTGGCCAAAGAGCACCGCTGGTTGGGCCGAAGGCGGTAGGGACAGGCGGCCCGCCTGTCCGAGAGCTACGAGTGACAATCGCTGGCTCGGAAACCTTGACTGAATTCCCGACTACAAGCTGACTCGCGGACGACCGGGCCGGTCATCCCTACCTGCTTCGCACTGGCCA
>CAXBHX010000100.1:0-10130 GCA_963975655.1 uncultured Verrucomicrobiales bacterium | reverse complement strand
AGCCCGGTCTGGAAAATCCAGCCGGGCTCCGTACAAATCGATCGCAATCGACTAGGTTAGTTAAGCGATGTTTACACCGTGGAAATCGTGCCAGTCCTCAAGGTTGTTGAGGTTGATCGCGTCCTTGATGTCAGCACCGGGAAGACCAACCGTTCCGAGGATACCGTCGCGAGTGGCGTCGTCGTGGTTGTAGCCTTCGCAAGCGGTGTTGAAACCGGCTGCCCCGTCGAGGCTGCCTGCATTGCTTTTTACCCATGCCTCGAACTGAACGTAGGTTGGCTTGTTTTCTTTGATGTAAGCAAGCGTTGCGTCTTTGTCGAGACCGAGAGCGTCGAGCATCATCTGATCGTATCCGCCACCGCAGGCAGGATAGTCAGTGTGAAGCTTACCAACGGCGTCGAGAGACACTTTCTGCCAGAAACGTGGCATGTGAAGAACGCCGAGAGGCCCTTTCGTTCCAGATGAAATAGTAGGAATAATCATATATTTAGTTTTGTTGTTTTGTTTTTGTTTTTGTTTTTCTAATGAGAGTTAGGAGACTGTCGAAAAAGCATGGAATGAAAAACTGCGAGCCATTTTGTCTGCTGGCAAGGCGCGATGAACGAAGGTAGCGAGCTACCTGAGCGAAGAGCAACGAAGCCAGCAGGCAAAATGGCCGCAGCCCTCGCGAATGCGGGGGTCGGTCGAAAAGCACGACCGGCGAAGCCGCAGACATCCAACCAAAAAAAACATCAGATTTTTCGTTCAAGGGTTTTTCAACAGTCTCTTAGGAAAGGGCACGGCCCTTGAAAGTGAGTTCAGCGACACCGGATTTGTCGAGCTCGCCGAGGCCCATATCGACCATTTTTTTATACTGAGCGATGGTGGTGTCGTTTAGCGGAGCTTTTACTCCTGCGGATGTGGCCATGTCGGCAGCAATGCCGGAATCCTTCGCGGCATGCTCGGCGGAGAACCAGCATTCGTGGTCGCGATCGCGCATATCTTCGGCATCGGTCTCGAGCACCCGGCTGTTGGCTCCTGTCTGAGAAAACACGTCGCACAGCATGTCGACATCGTGGCCGAGAGCAGCTCCGATTCCGAGACCTTCAGCCAGGCCGGCGGTGTTGATATTCATCACCATATTCACGAGAGCTTTCACCTCAGCGGCTTTACCGGTGCCACCGGAGATGAATTTCAAATTGAGGCTCAGTTCATCAAGAACGTCTTTCTGCTCGTTGAACACGGACTCATCTCCGGCGAGCATGAGGAACAGCTTGCCTTCCCTTGCGTGGCTGATGCTGGATGCCATACTGGCTTCGAGAGACTTGGCACCAACACCGTTGGCAGCGACTTCGACCTCGCGGTGAATTCCCGGAGACAGAGTGGCGCAGTTGATGAAAGTTTTGCCCTCAGCACCAGCGAGCAGGTTGTCAGCGGTGAAAATGGCGCGCATCGCGTCGTCATTGGTCACCACGGTGATGATGGTATCTGAGGCAGCCGTAACTTCGGCGAGACCGGCAGCGTTTGTCGCTCCGATTTCCGTCGCAAGCTCAGCAGCTGCAGCAGTGTTGATGTCGTAAACAGCGCTGACATTCCAGCCCTTATCCTTCAGGTGACGGGCCATATTGGCTCCCATTTTTCCAACTCCAACAAATCCTATTTTTTTGCTCATATCTTCTAAAGATTTTGTTCAGGTGCTTTTCCCTTGTGGTGAATTCGAATCTCCTTGTATCAATTTGCGGGAGATCCACCGAATCGATCACAGGTGTTAATCAGTCACTGCCTGCTTGATGACGAAATCGACCAGTTCCCGGCTGTTAAAATAGCCAGGCCAAAAACTATGCCCCTGATCTTTGATTCGTACCAGGGTGATGAGGTCTCCAACCTGGTTTTGCTGATAGATTTGTTCGAGGCGACCGGAGTTTTCTGCGAGCGGAACGACCGTATCTTCTTCGCCGTGGATAATGAAAACCGGTATTTTATGCTTCGCCAGAATAGAAGCTTTCTCGACAGGGTTCACTTCCGGCAATCTCGTCTCCAGCTCCTCAGCCGTCATTTCATAGGCCGACGCGGCCCGTTTCAAGCCGGGGTAGGTCGATACGTCATACACGGGATAAATACCTGCGATCGCGGTGACGAGCTCTGGATTATTCACCGCCCAGCTACTGACCCAAAGCCCCCCACGGCTTCTCCCCAGTAAGATCGGCTTTTTGGCAAAACCGAGTTCCTGCATTTTCGTGTATAGATCGTCAAATACAGGCAGTGCCACAGGGCTTCCGTAAGCTTCACCGACATCGACTCCAGCGACGGCGATACCGGCTTTCAAAAACTGCTGATGCATCCAGCTCTCGGCACGGTCGGGAGAGCCAGGGAGAGTGGGCCCATAGAAAATCCACGGTTTGCCTGGAGCGGGCTTCTCCGGGTTCATCACAAATGCTGGATGCCCCTTAATTTCGAAGCTTTGTGAATTGAACAGCGACTGCTTCCTTGGGGGTAGAGCATCTCTTTGAGCGGAACTATTTCTTCGACCTCGAGCCATTGCTTCTCTTTGGGCCTCGGCCTCTTCCTCTGACATCGAAGAAAGGGCCAGGTCTTTAAATTCGGCGAATTGATCATCCCAAATTTTGACCAGTTCAATCACCTTTTCGGGTTCTTCTCCCGAAAGGTCGATGGCCTCAGCGCGATTGTCGCGAAGATCATAGAGATCCCATTTACCTCCGTTGGCGGCTATCGCTTTCCATCCGTCTTTCATGACCGCTTTGTGTCCATCGTGAAACCACCAGAGATGGCTTCTCTCGACCATGGAATTCCCGGTAAAAGTGGAGGCGAGGCTTTTTCCCGGAAAATCAGGGCCACCGGTAGCAACGTCTTTCGCTCCAGTGATATCGAGGATCGTGGGAACGATATCGATGACGTGACCCGGAGTGGTTCGCACCTCACCACGGGAAGAAATACCTTCAGGCCAGGAGACGATCATCGGAGTCGATATTCCGCCTTCGTGGGTCCAGGTTTTGTGGCGGCGAAAGGGAGTGTTACACGCGGTCGACCAGCCAGGGCCAAGACAGAGGTAAGTCGCTGCGGAACCTGGCGAGGCGGCCGGATCGTGTCCATCGCCGCGGACCATGATCTCGGCCGAAGCGCCATTGTCTGACAGGAACATGACGAGAGTGTTTTCCCACTGCCCCATTTTTTTGATTTGCTCAAAAACCCGGCCAATCTCGATGTCCATCCGATGGATCATTGCGGCGTGAATCGCCATTTTGTTGGTTTGGAATTTCTTTTGTTGATCGGTTAATGAATCCCACGGGACCGGTTTGTTGACTTCCCCTGGGCCCAGAATTTCGAAAGGTTCGTCACGGTGGTAGGGAGGGCCGATTTCGCGTTCCACCTCTGAGAGTTTATCCCCTACAGGTAGCCCCAGTTCGCGAATCTTTTCCCATCGTTTTTCTCGAATCACATCCCATCCGACTTGATAGAGTTCCTGATACCTCGCGATATCCTCCGGCAGCGCATGGAGCGGGAAGTGGGGTGCGGTAAAGGCCAGGTAGTGGAAAAAGGGCTGTTCGCTATGTTGTGCACTGTGTTCGTCGAGGACTTCTATGACATGATCGGCAAGTGCTATCGTGCCGTAGTAACCGTCTTCTTTTTTCACTACAGGTAAGGGAACATCATCCTTCCAGTGTTTTCTGGGAGTGAAAAAACGGTCCTGATCCTGCAGGTAGTAGGAGCGATCAAATCCCTCCTCTACAGGCAAGCCATCGATATGCCACTTCCCCGAATGATAAGAGCGATAGCCCGCTGGTTGCAAATACCGAGGCAGAAGCGGAGCCCAGTCGGGCCTTGTTCCCTGGTTGATTGAGACCGCGCCAGGGATGCTGTCGCGTCGAACTTGCTGCGCATAAAACCCGGTGAGCAATGAGCCGCGCGTCGGCCAGCATCGAGCCGTATTATAAAACTGAGTATAGCGAAGTCCATTTTCGGCGACGGAGTCGAGATTGGGCGTCGCTATTTCACCACCGTAGCAACCTAAATCTGAAAACCCGAGGTCATCCGCCATGATGAGGAGGATGTTGGGTCTGTCTCCTCCAATGGAATATTGTGCGACGAGACTAAGAAGGAGCCCTGTCAGGCTAAGTTTTCGGTAGATCATGCTAAAATATCTTTGATTACATGCGCCTCCTCCACCCCCGTGAGCCGCTGATTCAGTCCGCGGAACTTGAAGGTAAAGCGACCGTGGTCGATGCCCAGTTGGTGCAGGATCGTGGCGTTGAGGTCGCGGATGTGGACCGGATTCTCGATGATGTTATAGGCGTATTCATCGGTCACGCCGTGGTCGTATCCGCCCTTGACGCCACCGCCGGCCATCCACGTGGTGAAGCATCGGCCGTGATGGTCGCGTCCTGAACTTGGCGCGCCGAGTTCGCCCTGGCTGTAGACGGTGCGACCGAATTCGCCGCCCCAAACCACGAGGGTGTCCTCGAGCATACCGAGACGCTTGAGATCTTTGATCAGCGCCGCAGAAGCCTGGTCGACGTCGCGACACTGGCGAGGCAGTTGGCTTTTGATCGAAATGTGTTGATCCCATCCACGGTGAAAAAGTTGGGTGAAGCGCACCCCGCGCTGTGCCATGCGACGAGCCATCAGACAATTGGCGGCGAAGCTTCCAGGCCGACGTGCCTCTTCTCCGTAGAGTTCGAACGTCGACTCCGGTTCGTCGGAGGTATCCGCCAAGTCAGGCACCGAAGTCTGCATGCGGTAGGCCATTTCGTAGGCCTCGACGCGGGCCAGCGTTTCAGGATCGCCGACAGCCTCAGCCTGATGGCGATTGAGTTCGCCGAGGGTGTCGAGCAGGCGTCGGCGGGCGTCGCGGGAAACACCGGGAGGATTCTTCAGATAGAGCACCGGGTTGGCGCCGGGACGCAGCATCACTCCCTGGTGACTGGATGGAAGGTAGCCGCTGCCCCACAGGCGTGAGAAAAGCGGTTGGCCGGGATTCTTTCCAGAACCCTGACTGAGCAGCACCATGTAGGCGGGAAAATTTTCGTTGGCGCGACCGAGACCGTAGCTGAGCCAAGCGCCCATCGAGGCATTACCCATCTGCTGAGAACCGGTGTTGATGTAGGTGACTGCTGGATCGTGGTTGATCGCCTCGGTGTGCATCGAGCGAACAATGGTGATGTCATCGGCGATGGTTTGGGTGTGCGGTAGCAGATTGCCGATCCACGTGCCGTGATCACCACAGCGTTCGCCGCCCCACATCGATGTAACGACGGGGAGACTTTTCTGATTCGCCGACATCCCGGTGAGCCGCTGTCCGCCGCGAACTGAATCGGGCAGGTCGCTGCCGTGATGCTTGTCGAGGAAGTCCTTGTGGTCGAATAGATCGACGTGACTTGGACCGCCCGATTGAAATAAGTAGATCACTCGCTTGGCCTTGGGCGCAAAATGGGGCAGACCGGGCAGACCCTCGCTGGAGCCGCTGGTCATGAGGTCGAGGGGCTGCTCGCCCTCGGTGGCCGCTAGCGCTTCCTTGCCGAGCAGGCTGCCGAGCGCGATACCGCCGAGCCCGGAAGCAGTATTACCGAAGAGCGACCGGCGCGTCATCAGTTGCGCACGTTGCAGATTGAGTTCGTCAGTAAGAGTAGGATTCATACAAAAGTAAATTAGAGGCGTGTCAGAGTCTCGCTGAGGTTGAAGAGCAATGAACCGATCTGCGTCCACGCGGCGTGTTGGGGAACATCGAGTCCTTCAGCAAGAGGCGACTCCCCGACGGCGACGAGTTGGGAGGCAGCCTGCGGATCGTCGGCGTAGCGTTGGATTTCATCTCTGAGGAATGATGACAAGGCGTTCAGTTCGGCGGCCTTTGCTGATCGACTGGTGATCTTTTCAAAGGCAATTTTGAGCCGCTCGCGATCGTCAGCGTCCGGGGTGTCACGCAGCAGTCTTTCGGCGAACACGCGCGCGGCTTCAGCGAACTGGGGATCGTTGAGGGTGACCAGCGACTGCAATGGAGTGTTGGTGACGCCGCGCTGCATGATGCACATCTCGCGGTTCGGCGCATCGAAGGCGGACATCGCCGGGTGCGGGCTGGTGCGCTTGACGATGGTGTAGAGGCTGCGCCGGTAGAGCTTTTCACCGTGATCCTGCACGAACACTTGTTTGGTGGCCGGCGAACTGCCGAAGTGACTGACTTCTTTCCACAAACCAGCCGGCTGATAAGGCTCGACGCTGGGACCGCCGATGCGTGGAACCAACAGGCCGCTGGTCGCCAGCGTCTGGTCACGGATAAACTCGGCGGCCAGTCGAAAGCGCGGACCGCGACCAAGCAGGCGGTTCTTCGGATCGAACTCACGCTGCTCTGCACTAGCGGAAGAATCCTGGCGATAGGTGGCGCTGCTGACCAGTTTGCGGATCAGCTCCTTCTGGTCCCAGCCACTGGCCACGAAATCTGTCGCCAGCCAGTCGATCAGTTGCGGATGACTCGGCCATTCTCCCTGTGAACCAAAGTCCGCCGAAGTGGCGACGATACCAGTGCCGAACAACACCGCCCAGAGGCGATTAACGGCAACTCGCGCAGTCAGCGGATGCTCGGGTCGCACCAGCCATTCGGCGAGATCGAGGCGGGTTGCATTTCCCGAAACGGACAAGGGCGGAAGCACTTGGGGAGTGTTCGACGAGACCAGCTCCATCGGCGCATCGTACTGACCACGGTTGAGGACATGGGTTTGTCGCGGCTGCGGAGCCACATCCATTACCATCGTCGGATGTGGCTCTGTCAGGACGATGAGGCGTTCCTCAAGATTGGCAATACGAATGCGCAACGGCTGGAGATTTTTGGCATCACTGCGAAATTCAGCCAACACCAGGGCACGTTCGGGCACCGTCCATTGCGGTTCGGATTTGCTGATCGCGGCAGCGACAGGGGCGGCGAGTGTGCTATCGGGATCATTGCCGCTGAAGGCTTCGATTTTCCAATGGCTGGGCAGCGACTTTGAAAGCCCGTAGAAAAGCATGACACTGAGATACGGCGACTGCTCGGGGTCGACCGGTTGGTCAAAAGTAATGCTGAGGTGCGCCTCGCTCTCGGCATCCGCCGGCTGCCACCAGTGTAGATTGCGTTCATCGATGATGCCCTTGGGATCGGAGCCTTCAACGTGAGAACTAGCGGTCACCTGCGCGAGGGTGAGTTGGCGGTGAATGTCGACCTGCTTGGCGGGTTGTTCGCCAGCCGAGACCAACACAGTGGTCACTTTCGGCACCCCATCGTCGTGGGGAGTGAGACGCTGCGGTTCTTCACCTGATGGGAAAAAGCTCACCCGTATCCCGGTGATCGGTTTGCCAACGGGAAGACGTAAGGCGTGACTGAAAGCGGTCAAGCCGGCGGAAGGCTTGGCGAGAAAAACCGACCCGTCGTCGCGCAGCTCATAAGGTCCGGGACGATTCGGCGCAGAGATGTCGAGCATTTCCACAGCATGCAGGGCGAAATTTTCCCCACGCCCTGTCTCGAGTTGTTGTTGGGCGGTGAGCCATTCAGCAAAACCGGCATCGGTCGTGGCCAGTTCATTTTTCAATCGCGACAGTTCCGCTCGCAATTCTTTCAGCTCATCGTCGGGGATCACCGAGTGAGCATTGATTTTCGGTCCAGCGTTGATCCCTCCATTGCCATCGATACCCTTGTCGCTGAGCTCATTGAAGAACGCGAAGAACTGGTAGTAATCCTTCTGGGGGATCGGATCGAACTTATGATCATGGCACTGAGCGCAGGCCATGGTCAGGCCGAGAAACACCTCGCTGGTGGTCTTGACCCGATCGACAGCGTAGTTGGTGAGGTTCTCCTCGGGAATCGTGCCGCCCTCATGAGTGATCATATGATTGCGATTGAATCCGGTGGCAACGCGCTGCGCCTCGGTGGCGTTGGGCATCAGGTCACCGGCCAGCTGCTGCTTAACAAACTGGTCGAACGGCAGGTTGTCATTGTAGGCTTGGATCACCCAGTCGCGCCACAACCATATGTGACGACCGCCATCGATAGAAAATCCGTTAGTGTCAGCGTAGCGCGATTGATCCATCCACGGCACCGCCATACGTTCGATGCCAGCAGACCAGCAATCGCGTCCTGCCACGCCTCTTCGCCATGCTTCGCATAGTCATCGACAAATGCCCGCACGTCCCCGGCGGTTGGTGGCAACCCGGTGAGATCGAAAGTCAATCGGCGGATCAAGGTGCGCGGGTCGGCCTCACGCGAGGGTTTCACCCCCTCTTCCTTCAGTCGAGCGAGGACAAAGGCATCAATCTCATTCTGCCCGGTTTCGAACTCCGGAACGACAGGTCGAACCGGCGTATCGTAAGCCCAGTGACCTTCATACTCGGCTCCTTCTTCGATCCAGCGTTTGAGAAGGTTCTTTTGGTCGGGTGTCAATACGAGGTGCGATTCAGGAGGAGGCATCAGTTCGTCATCATCCTCAGAAATAATGCGCCACCAGGCTTCACTTTTCTTAAGATCTCCCGGAACGATCGCCACCGTTCCATCCAGATCGGCAGTGGCACCTGCGAACGAATCTAAGCGAAGGTCAGCCCGCCGTCCGTGTTCGTCTGGCCCATGACAGTGGAAGCAAGTTTCGGAAAGGATCGGTCGAATATCACGATTAAACTTGATCCGACGGCCCGAAGCTACCGGAACAGGATTGTCTGTTAGTCCCGGATGCTGGACCGAACCGGTGGCGTTAATCACCTTCCACGGGTCCCTTTTACGGGGTTCAACGACGGCCAGTTCCACTTTTTCCTTTGAGGGTTTCGGAGAAACCACGACCTCGACCTTTTCGTCGGCAGGCTCAGGAGAGACTACTAATTTACCAATCACCGCAAGCCCCAGAATCGCCGCCGCTACTCCGAAAAGAATGCCTTTCCGCTTTGGTTTCGAGTGAAGTGTCTTGGGGCTTTCGCTCCCGATCGATTCAGTGGAAATCCTCCCTCCGGAAATCGAGTCTCCCGCTGCCGTAAGCCAGGTTTCCACGTCACAGTGATCAAGATAGCGATCCATTGCTGCGGGCGAATTCCGCAGCAGCTCCCGAAATTCCGAAAGTTCTTTTTCGGTTAGAGATCGCTCGCTCAGGATTGCGATCCATTCATCGATTTGTTCAAGATCCGTCATTTTAGGAAATTTCAGTCAAATTATCGCGATCAAGGTTCTGGAAAGATTCCCTTTCGACACAGTTGATCAGGTTTTGTCGGGCCCGGTGAAGAAGTTGCGCCATTGCATTAGGCCTTCGCCCTGCCTCATTGGCGAGTTGTTCGAGTGAACTTCCCTGAAGGTAAAATCCGTCCACCACCTCCCGCTGCCGCTTCGATAGTTTTTCGAGGCAGATTTGGAGAAGACGGCGTTTCCTCGATTCCTCCTGCTCTCGCTCTTCGTGGCGAATTTCGACCATATGCTCGAGATCGGAATCAAGCAGCGGAACCGTTTTCCGATTTTGCCACTGACGAACTGCATTGCGGTAGTGATTTTGCGCGATAGCCCGCATCCAGGCGACAATATTGGTGCCGGATTCGTAGTCGTCACGCTTTTCCCAAGCCGTTAAATTCGTGGCTTGAAGAAGCTCCTGAGCCTCAGAAAGATTGCCAGTGAGGCGCACGAGATATCCCAAAACCGGCACCTGAGCCTGTTCCATTTCTGATTCGAGAGGATGATCGTGATCTTTTTTCAATACCTTCACTTGGTAAAGGGATGTCAGCCCCGTCATCGACTTTACGGTTTTTTTGAAGAAATTTTCCAGCTACCAACTCCAGCCGTGTTTTCAAGAGAAGTAGAATTTCGCAGGGACAGGCTAATTATTGAAATAATCCCTACCTCTCCGTACCTTCGTGCTCTCCGTGGTTCCTTCTTCTCTTTTAACCACGGAGATCACTGAGATACGGAGAATTTCAAGTCATTGATCCGCACCATTCATCCCTACCTCTCCGTACCTTCGTGCCCTCCGTGGTTCCCTTCTTCTCTTTTAACCACGGAGATCACTGAGATACGGAGTATTTCAAAGAACTGATCAACAACATCCCCTACTACCTCTCCTCCGTACCTTCGTGCCCTCCGTGGTTCCCCTCTTCTCTTTTAACCACGGAGATCACTGAGATACGGAGTATTTCAAAGAACTGAT
>CAXBHX010000099.1:0-10171 GCA_963975655.1 uncultured Verrucomicrobiales bacterium | reverse complement strand
ACTGGCCAAAGAGCACCGCTGGTTGGGCCGAAGGCGGTAGGGACAGGCGGCCCGCATGTCCGAGAACTGCGAGTGACTATCGCTGGCTCGGAAACCTTGACTGAATTCCCGCCGGCAAGCTGACTCGCGGACGACCGGCCCGGTCGTCCCACCCTGCTTCGCATTTGCCAAAGAGCACCGCTGGTTGGGCCGAAGGCGGTAGGGACAGGCGGCCCGCCTGTCCGCGAGATGCAGGTGGGCAGCGCTGGCCTTAAAGCGCACGCATGAATCGCAGACACAGGAATCAGACTTCCCGGATTCTACCCGTCACACTCGACAGTTTAGTCTTGGAGAAACACTAGAGATCTTTGTCAGGACTCTACTCGGATACCGGAACGGCCCGGACCGAATCCGGGTTTGATGGCGTTGTCTCTTTCTTCGGCTTCTTTTTGAAGAGGTTGTTGAAGAAGCTGATTCGTTTTTCGGGTGAGTTAAAATCATCCGATTCGAAAACCTCGAGATTATTCCGCTGCCCCTCGCTGAATTCGACGCTTCCAGTGCCGACCCGGGTTCTGTCGACCATATCTTGATCGACTCGATGTTGATCAGCGGGATTACGAATGATTTTAGGCTGGATGAAGATCAGCAATTCCTGCCGTTGGATGTTGTCCGTGGTACTACCAAAGACACGCCCGATCATCGGAAATGTAAAGAAGAGCGGGAGACCGGACTTCGATTTCGATTCCTCTTCCGAGATAAGCCCGCCCAGGAGAACGGTGCCTCCGTCCTGCACCATCACCGTGGTGCCAAGGGCCTGGGTGCCGATGGTGGGAACCTGATTGCCTCCGATATTCTGAGTGCCGATGATATCGTCGTTGGTCTGCTGAATCTGAAGCGTGATTTCCCCGTTGGCATTGATGAGCGGAAGCACATCGATGCGCAAGACAACGTCTTCGTAGTCGACGGTGGCATTGATGACCTGATTGTTGTTGATGATGCCGGGGTCGGTGGAGGTCAGGGTATTTCGGGGGATGGCCACCCGGGTGCCGGTTTCAATGGTTGCCATGCGATTGTTGACCGTGTAGATCGTGGGCCGGGAAAGCACCTTAAATCGGTTCGTCTGAGCCAGCGTAGAGAAAACCACGTCGGTGTAGTTGTTGATCTGTCCGTAGACGGTGAGCCCCTGAGCTGCGTCGAGGAGATTGCTCACATCAGAGAGTGAACCCACGTCGAGTAGACCTCGGCCACTGGATCCGAAGACTCCTCCGACGCTAGGAGAATTTCCGTTTCCGAGATTGTCGAGAGATCGGATGAAGTCGAATCCGAACTCGAAATCGTCCCCCAGATTGAGCTGAGAGATCACGGCGGAGATCTGAATTTGTTCAGGACGGCAGTCCATGGAATCGAGCAACTCGTTGATGAGATAAAGGTGCTCAGGAGGACCGGAAGCAATCAACATGTTTTGAACGTTGTCGGCGATCAGGAGGGTCTTATCGACCACGATAGACTGGGGAGCAGCGGCCTTGTCAGAGCCGGCACTGCCGAGCTCTCCTGAACCTCCGCTGGTGGATCCATCGCTGGTGCCACCGAAGTTGTTCGAGTTCTGGCTATTGAGTCCATTCTGATTGTTCTGCCCGATTCCCTGAGATTGATCCCCGGAAATCTGAGTCTGGCCGGCATCGTCTCCCATCCCCCGCAGGATGATGTCGCCGGCGATCTGGAGAAAATCTCCCACGGCGATGTAATTCAGCTTCCGCTTCAGGTAATTGGCATTCTCGTAAGGCGCATCCAGATGCTGAATCAGTCGCTCGATGTGCTCCATATCAAGCGGTGTCGCTACCACGAGGATTTTGTTGGCGCGGGGGATGGCTCGTAATCTGGGTTCTGGCGCCATCGGAGGGGCATAGCCGGCCTGCCCATAGATCATGGCCGGGATGGCGGATCCGTTCTGAGCGTTCAATGAAGAGGCCCGATTTGTGCTGCCCGGGGCTCCTCCTGTTGCCTCTGATTGGCTTAAGCCCAGCATGTCCTCGAGGGCTTCGACCACTTCTTCGGGATCTGAGCGTTCCAGTTGGAAGACCTGGTCGATAGTTTTCTGGGGGCTCACGTCGAGGTTGTCCCGCAGCTCGATGATGTTCCGGATGACATTGGCACTCTCCGTGATCACCAGTGCCGATGCGTTCTGAAGGGCGGTGATTTTTCCGTAAGGATGAAGCTCGACAATGTTGGCGAACAGTTCGGCGCCCTCATCCGGTGTCAGATAGGAGAGGGGCATGATATAAGTGACCACCTTTTCCGATTCGGGAAGTTGATCCGCTGTGGTGATGACCGGCAGGCCTTCACTGGTGAGGGTCTTGTCGAGATTGTAGGCCACAATCTTCATCTGATTGACATCATCCGTCTGAAGGAGGGCATACCCGTTGAGGATCAAGCTGTCTTCGATGAATTTAGCCGCCTCCGCATAGGGCATTCTACCGGACGTGAGGATGCTCAAATTCTTATCCTGGATATTGGCGTCACGAATTACTCGTTTCCCGGTGAGACGCTCGTACTCCAGGAGGATGACCGGAATCGGCGTATTGGGGAACTGGACATTGGTCATCCCCTCCTCGCTGGTGGCGGCATTGTTCTGACCCTGCAGCAGAGTTGGTACAGACCCCAGCGCACAGGCAATCACGAGTGCCGGGATGAGGAGTGAAATTCGGTTAATCATGGAAACTAAGGAGAGGAGGAAATCAGTTTTGCGCCCGGTTGGGGAGTAGGATTCTTCGGCGGCGGGGAGTCGCCTCGGTGGCTTCAGTCGCTGTGTTGCCCGGAGTGGCGGCGGGAGTCGGGGGGGTGCCCGCGACTTTGGGCGCCGGTGGATCCGACGACGCGGTGGGTTGAGTGCCAGAGGCCCCGGGGGAAGACGGGCTGGTCGACGTGGCCTTTCGGGCGGGTTGCTCGATCGTCTTGGTCATGAGATTAGAGATGTAACCGATCTCCGCCGATTCCTGACCATTCGTAATCGTGACTCGTGACTCCCGGGGATCATTGACCTGGTTGGCAGAGACGACGGTGTAGGGGTGGAGCAGACTCTCCGTTCGCGTCACCATGATAGGCTGATTGTCGACCAGGTCTCGGACGTAGGCAATGGGGCCCAGGCGGTCGTCGTGGACAATCCCTTCGAGAGCCAGTGTCTTCCCAAAATTACTCACGAGTGTGGCGCCCGCGTACTTGACGACTTCCCGATTGAAGGGGGAATTATTCCAGACTTGCGCATACCGGGAGGGGAGATGCTCGATAGGCAGGATGTCCTCCGCAACGCCGGAATTGAGCCCGGCTGCAGTCAGCAAAATGATGAGTAGCCGCTTCATTGTTTTGGAGGTGCATACCAGCGAAGCAGGTCGAATCTGGCGTTCAGGGATTCAGGGTTTTCGGGATTCGGCTCCAATTTGAGGTTTTTGATGACCCTGAATTGCCTCGGAGGGGTCAATTCGAGGATCCAGTCGAATAGATCGGGGAGCGTTCCCCCCGCCGCGAGCGTGACGCCTGCCTGGGTGTAGTGAGGCTGGCGGTCGACCGGTAGCAATGTCTGACGCGAGGTAGTGACGCCCTTGACGTTCTTTGCCTGGGCTTTTTCAAAGATAGATTGAGCAATGGATTCCGTGCTCGTATACGGGGGCTGGTTTTTCTCCAGCCAGTTGGCTCTCAGTTCCCACATTTCTTTCTCCTCAAACAAAGTCTGAATCTCGATCCATTCGTTTTCGAGGCTGGACTGTTCCGCCCTCAGTTCATCGCGCCGATCAAAGTAGATGTCAGAGCATACCACTCCCGCACCCACTACGGCAAGGCTGAGAAGGCCTAGAAGAAGGCGTTTTTCACTCCGCTTCATCTGTGGAAAACCGGTAGGTCCCGGTCGCAAAAAAGGTGGTTAGATCCCCGTTGGAACGGGGAGGGGGGATATTCCAGACATAGTCGGAGAGTCCGGGTGCATTCTCGATCGCGCCTTTGATCTTCAGGGTATTGGCCATGGCCGCGCCCTCTCCTTTGACAATAACAGTCTTGTGGTCCTGGACCTCAAATGAAGTCAGTCGGAAGCCTTTTTCAGGGAGGAGCACGGAGATTTGGTGGAAAATCTCCAGTGGGGAGCGTTTCGGGTCGATCGCGGGGCTCAAGGTATGCCACTTCTCGATGGCTTCTTCGATGACATCCGCCGCTTCACGATTGGTCGCGATCCGCTGCCTGACCTGTCGATTGGATTGATCCAGTGCCCAGAGGTGAAAAATCGCGGAGACGACGACAAGAGAGAGAATTAGAATGCCGATGACGGCGAACCAGAGGGAACGGAGTCGCTGGGTGTTGCTGATTCGGGCACGGGAAACCTCGTGAGGCTCAAACTCCCAACCCGGGGTGGCTGAGGGGGCCGGCGCGGGGCGCTTCTCGAAGTCCACCTCCAGACTGGTGGCCTCTTGCAGAGAGCGGTGCAGGGCCATCTCGTAGGGTGTCCAAACCACGACCCGGTTGACGGTCTCGATGATTCCCTTGCCGGAGAGCTCGAGCAGGGTGAGCTGGATTTCGCTGCTGATGGAGGCGATATCCAGAGACTCTCCGAGGGGTTGGACATGGGCCCAGTGCTTACCTCGGGAGTAGCCGACTACCCAGCTGGCCCCTTCGAGCCAGAGCACCACGGCATTCTCAGGCGGGGTGAAGAGGGCATACTGGGGAATGAAATTGGTGAATTCGGTGCCTTTATGGTCGAGATCAGGAAGAGCCCAGGGAATGGAGACTGATTGAATCAGGGTGCGGCTGCCGTTCAGCTCGACGGTCTTCCAGTCAGTGACCCGACCGGGGCCATCATCGGGCCGGATCCCCAGTTTTTCGGTCTCCAGCGAAACGACTTCTGAGATGATGGTCGAATCCTTACTGCTGACCCATTGAGGGATTGAAATCAGATCCTCGCTTGGTATCGCAAAAATGGCCTGCGAAGGCGCACGGAAGCTAGCCTCGCCGGAGGCTTGTCTCTGGCCGTTCTCCAGATGAACCCAGTGTTTTCCTGATTCATCGACGAGATAGGCCCAATCTGGATAATGACGGGTCATTCGATCCTCCGGGTGGACCATTTTAAGATTTCACCCTGATCCGCACTGTATTGAATGGTGACCGACCTTTCAACCGCTATCCGACCCAGGCGCCCCACCGAGATTATGCGCCGGGCGGGGTCCTCGATGGCGATACGGGGAAGCACCCGCTCCTCGAAGGCCTCGGGGATTCCGAGCTGATCGACGGCCATTTCCATGGTCTCGAATCTCAGATCATCCTGAGTGCCGGGAATCCCGTCAAAGCCGTTCCTGACCCCGACAAATCCCTCGGCAGCGACCGTGCCACACTCACAGGCGGCGGCGATCAGGTCAGCTGGAGCTTCATTGACGTCGAGGGGGCCGGCACTGAGCAGGGTGAAGGATTCCTTCCAGAGAGGGTTGGCCGCCATCACTTGATCGAAGAGGTTCACCATTTCGACCTCCTCGAGGGCGTCGAACTGACGATTGAAAGGGTGGTTGGAGCGTCCCTGCTCGAAGTAGAAGGCGCGTTCGGCTCCCTGATTGGTCTGATCCTCGTCGATATCGACCCAGTCGATCAGATTGTCGACGACATCCACAGCGTGGTCACGGCGCAGCCCCCACGTGGTGAAGAGTTCTTCGAGGACGAGGCGATCCGTCTCAGGATGCTCGAGAAGACGGTTCAGGTTGAGCCGGTCTCCCTCGCTGCTAATTCGAGCAGAGTATGATTCATTGTCGCTCACCTGCTCAATTAAGAGGGGGTCCCCTCGCTGAATATCAGGATGGCTTCCGAGGGCGATCCCTCGATCAGCCAGTTGCTCGGCCCGGAAAAGAGAACTGGCATTGGAATCCGACTCCAGTTCGATGAATAGAAACTGAGTCGCGGAGAAAACCGCGATTGTGAGGATCGCGATGATCCAGAGAATCGCGATCAGGGCGGAGCCGCGCTGGCGACGCTTGAAAGGTGTGATGTCGGGTAGCCTCTTCATCCGTCTTTCAAGCAGTAGAAAACACTCCGGAGAGGAGGGGCTGAATCCTCCATTTTGATGACCAGTTCAATCAATGAGGCATCCAGGTCACCCTCGAGTGAACTCTGCCATTCCTCCCTTTCTTCATCGTAGAATTGCCATGAAAGCTGACGCATCCGGGGCACGAGCTCGAGGTAGGGGGCATCGATATCGACGAACTTCTTTTGCGTCGCGTCCTCGAAATCGGCCTCGGTGAAATAGTAGATCCCGGCGCGGATAAATCCGTCGGGGCGCACCTCGGCCGCCAGTGCGACCCGGGTGATTTCATCCCTTCGGTTGAGACCGAAATCAAAGGCGGCCGGTACATTGACCAGCGTGAGGTAGGTGTCATAGCGCTCTCCTCCACGGTCGAAGAAAGAGAACTCCAGGTTCGACTTGGCAGTGGTGGCTTCGAAGGCGGTTCGGCAGGACTCGACGAACCGCAGGCGGACGGCCGAGGCGTTCTGCGCCTCGGAGATTTCAGCCATCAGTTCCGTGGTGACGCCGACGAGTGAGAACGCGGAGGTCACCAGCAGGATAAACACGGCGATGGACAGCATCATCTCCAGAAGAGTGAAGCCGCGTCGGGGCCGGGGCCGGGGGCTGTCAGAGTAGTGTTCCATCTCCGGTATCAGAACATTTTCGAATAGACCCAGGTGTTCGCCGACTCAATCGTCTCACGTTGCCGGCCCGCCACCGAGCGAAAGGCCGTGACCCGAACTTCGAAGAGATCCTTCAGCGTGAGGTCATCAAAGTTGGAGAGAGTGAGGGGCTCGACTTCGATTTCGTAGGAGATCCCCGCGTCGTCGGGAGAGGTGGTCCGGGAGTCTTCGATCAGGTTGGGGCTTCGCGATACTTCGAGCAAAACGGCCCGCAGTTGTTCGCGAACGGCGGCGTCTTCAATGGATTCGGAGACGGTCAGACTGATCAGGGTGATGGCCCGGGCCAGGCTCACCCCGGCGATAGCAAACAGGGCCATTGCCATGAGCAGTTCGAGGAGGGAAAATCCACCTCTCGTTTTTGAAGCCAGCCTCATCATTCAAGTGGCGGCCAGACTAGCGGATAGGGGAGGGGGAAGCAAGGAGGTAGGCCGCCCCACGGATGCCCGCCCCGCGGATGGCCCCGTCATCTCCCTCCGGTGACTTTCTTGAGTCGACTCAAATACTCCTCGTAGGAAATGACATTGTCGGTGGCTTCCATGATGACGGTGGGGCCCCCGGCGGTCACGTCGGTCCCGGTGCCTTCCGGCTGCCGGATCAGATAGCGAACTCCTTTGACCTGATCGGGCTTTCCATCCTTGCTGCGGCTAGTCACGAGCACCCCCTCGGGAGTAAAATCCTGAGTTTCGCCGCCCTCCCAGGTTCGGGTCCATCCTGTTATGGTTGAGGGGGCATCGCTGTCGTAGTGAAACTCGTCGCGCCAGTTTCGTTTGGCGTCAATGACAGGGTCGACGTAGCGATCCTTGGTCGCCGGATCCAGATAGTCGACGGAGAGGATACGCGCCTGCTCGTCGTAGAGCCGCTTCTCGTGATCGAGAAAGAAGTAAGTGATAAAACCCGGCGCTGAGAAATAGGTTCCATTGTTGACGAAGACGCCAATATCAACGCGGTTGGATTCGATGGAGCCCGGGGAAGCGATGGGGCGGCGCTCATGATGAGAGATCACAATTTCGGCGACTGACCCGTTGTCGTTGAGCGGGACGATTTTGATGCGCTCAGTGTCCCCGCGGAGAATCTTCCAATGGTAGGTGAGGGGCGCGCCATTCAGATCGACGCTGTTCTCGGCGCTCACGACGATACGTCGCGTGTTTGCCATCCCCCGAAAGACGCGGGCGATGGCCTGCGGGGTGTCAAAGAGACGCTCGCCGGTCGGGCCAAAATAGTCCAATCCAGAGAGAGTGGCTTGCTCCTCGATCGCGTTGAGCCTGACGACAGGAGGTAGATCAGCCAGGGTCACTTGGTTGGCCATTTTAACGAGAAATAGAGGGTCGAGCTGCGCGGCGTCGAACACCGTGGGGTGAGCCGGCCCCGAGAGGTAGGCATCGTCGTTTTGAATGCCTTTGTTAGAGTAGCGAAACAACATCTGCAGGGTTGGCATGGTCGCGCCGCTTTGTTTGAGCCGGGCTTTGACCTCAGGTTTCAGCGCGGCGAGACAGCGGGCGATCGAATCGAGGAAGGGCTGGTCAGATCCTGAGCTCCCCTGCGAGATAATGAGGTAAGGGGTGTTGGCAGGAAAGACGTCTCCCAGCTCGGGGTCATGATCGCGGTGTTCCGGGTAGACGTAGAGTTGATTGCTCGTGTATTGCGCGGCGAGGAATCCGGTCAGGTTCTTGCTGGTGTAGGCATGGCGAGGGTGGCTGCGCCAGTAAGTGCTCTCGGTGACTGCGGTCGATGAATTGCCAAAGGTGATCTGGTTGAAGAGGAGCTGAAACTGGGGCCCCTGGTTGAGGCGGTGGCTGGTGGCATCCTCGCCATAGGTGATCCGTGCGAGATGGGGGTAGCGGGAGACGGGAAACGGGGAATGACCGCGGTCTCTGTTGTCGTAGAAGTCGCCGAGATGTCCGGCGGCGGTGCCTTGGTCGATCTGCTCCTGTAGCCATTGATGGGCTACGTCGGCTGGATCTCCGACTGGACCACCTGTGGAAGAATCGGCGGAGGCCGTATTGAAATCAGAAATCTCAGGATCGGAGAAAAATGACTGAAAGATGCCCCTGCGAAAATCAAAGAGAGTATTGCTGTCTTCGACGGTAGCGATCCCGTTGGCCACCTTGCCCCGGGCGACTGTAGAAGCGGGGGGCGATAGACCGTTTTTGGCGAGTGATTCTGCCCGGGCCAGTAGCTTGGGGAATTTGGGATTGAGCCGGAGGACCGCGATGAGTCCGTCCGACTGGAGGACCTTCGGGCTGTGAAACCCCAGTTCAACCGCTTGCGTCAGGTGGTCGAAGGCTATCTCAGTTTTTTCGGTCAGGGCCTCCACTCTCGCCAATTGAAAGTGCAAGAGTGGGTCAGTGGGTGAGAGCTTCAGTAGAGCGGTGAGCTTCGCCTCTGCGTCGGGCCACTTTTTCTGATTCAAATCCACCGCGAGCGATTGATTGAGCTGTTGATAGTCGCCCAGTTTTTTCGGGAGATCAAAAACCGTGGGCGGACTTGCCGGGACGGGATCGGAAACAGCGGGCGCGGACTCTTGCCCGAACACCGGCAAGAGACCTGCCTGCAGGAGCCACACGGCTTTAGTCAGATGTAAGAGATGGCGAATCACAAGAGCCCCGGGAATGTTGAACGACGGAATCCCGAAACCTTATGGGGTGGCCCCCGAATTCGTCAAAGCTAATTGATAGAATCTGACGGGACTCGGAGGCGATTTTGCAGGCACCTCGACCGGTGATGCAGGGTAGGGGCGGCTCCTGATGGGGCGTAAGAAGAAGATTAAGATTAAGAGTAAGAGGTTTTGGCGGAGTGGTTGGTCGTGCGAGCTTGGCTCGGCGAAACTAACCAAGAACCAAGAACCAAGAACCAAGAACTAAGAACTAAGAACCAAGAACTAAGAACCAAGAACCAAGAACCAAGAACCAAGAACCAAGAACCAAGAACTAAGAACCAACCACTTCGGCAGCCGCTTTGCGCCTCCGGCGAGCGGTCCAACCGAAGAGGGCGAGTCCGAGGCCGAAGATGGCGTAAGTGCTTGGCTCGGGGACGACGGCGGTTTGGACCAGCCAGATGCCGGTAGCATCACCACCGCCATACTGACTTCCTTCAAAGAGCGAAAAGGAGCCGTTGTAGATGTTGGTCGTGATGCTGACTCCGGAAGCGCCTTCGACGAAGCCTGTATCCCAGACTTTCCACTCGTTCAGATTGGCGTTCCAGAAAGCCTGGTCGAAGTCGACCCCGGTGCCGGCGATGATGTCGAAATTCAGGTTCGTATCGAACGTGACCAGACCCGCGCTGCCGCCTGTGATGGCGAATTGGTCGTAATCGGTTCCAGCCACTCCAGCGTTATTGTTGTTGCTGGCGTTGCTGATGAGATCCCAGGTCACGGTGGCACCACTGTCGTAGGTGAGATTGCCAAGTGAGGCTCCGGTTAAGGTCTGGATCGAGGCGTCGGTGCCGGTATTGCCGGTTCCCGTGGTGCCTGCGGTGTGGGATCCGC
>CAXBHX010000098.1:0-10289 GCA_963975655.1 uncultured Verrucomicrobiales bacterium | reverse complement strand
CTCGCAGCTCGCGGACATGCGGGCCGCATGTCCCTACCGCCTTCGGCCCAGCCAGATTTCTCAAAACGCGATGGCTCGTGCCATTGGCGCGTCTCCCCCTGCCATCAATGAAATAGTGCACGGTAAGCGCTCAATCACTCCAGCAATGTCGATTCGGTTCGGTACATTTTTTGGGCAGTCCGACCAATTCTGGCATGGGATTCAGGTCGAATGTGACTTTCGCGCGCTTGCCTCCAGAAGAAGAGAATTAGTAGCAGGGATCGCCCCGTACGAGCCAGTGACTAAATAGGTATTGTAGCCCAACTGAAAACGAGCCTTGGCGGATCACTTTTCAAGCCGCGCCACTGAACGCGACCTGCTCAACCGCATCCACGCTACCGTAGACCGTCACCACGTCGCCGACATTCAACATGTCGTCAGGTCCAGGCGCACCGATGTAGCTTCCGTCTGATTTTTCGATACCCAGAACAATCAGCCCCCCGTCAGCAGGGCGAGTTTCCTTAAGGCTCTTGTCGGCATACGGATTGTCTTCTAGCAATTCCACCTCTGAAACACAGTAGCCATCCCTCACTCGAAGCAGCAATTCATAGTCGAAAGCCCGCACCATCCCGGCCCGACTCAAAGTGAAACGGATGGCTCGATCAAGCAGCCTCTGGAGAAATCGAATCCGCCCCAGCACTTTGAAGCTAAAAAGCATCACCACAATCACACCCAGCATCCAGAACACCGTGATGGAATCATCCGCCGCCACCACCGTTGAAATCATGGTCGCAGCACCTGACATTAGACCCAAATTTCCGACGAGAATCAGATCGCGGATGATTCGACGCCGGATCGGATGATTCACCACGAGCTCGGCCTCCTTCGTCGTGAACCCCACTCCGAAGAAGGCGGAATAGGATTGAAAATTCGCAGCATCGGCACTCAATCCCGTCTTCATCAATGCGAGCGATCCCATCCGAACCGCTAAAAGCGACAACGAGGCGATAACAGCAATAATCAAAAGCGAGGCTCCCATGAGCAAACCCTAGCACAAAATGAATTCAAGAAGGCAGTAAAATCCCGGGAATGAGAGGGCATTCACGACGGTGCTCAGGAGCATCTAGAGACAAGCGATTCACATTCTGCCCTTCCTATTTCTCGCACCGCCCCCTACCATCCTGACACCATGAGCAAACGCTCCATCGGCTGCGTCGTGTCTGGGATCATCATCTACCTGGTCTTCGCGGCCATCCTCGTCACCGTGACACTATTTCATCGCGAGGACTTCAATAGTTCCCCGACCGCTTCCCGCGATGTCTACGGCTTCAAGTCAGGCGAGATTGGGCTTCTCAAAGAGCCCTCCAAAAAGACGGAGCAGGTTCGTCCCGCCAGCGTAAAAATGGCAACGCCCACTCGCTACTCCGGATGGAAAAACTCCTTTGTCTTGCAATGGAAGAAAAACGAAGATATCCCGGCTGGATCCGCCGTCGACCCGTGGGTCGATGGGCTCCTCGGTGACGATCAGATCGATCTGATCGCTTTCGCCACCTGGACCCCCCAACCCGACGATCCCATTTCCGAGGGCGCCGACTGGCATCCCTCCCTGACTTTTCGCGACAGCAACACTCTGGAAATCCTGAGCGCCGATCAGATTGCGGCACTCCAGATCCCACCCGACCTGTTCAGCCTTCCCACTCCCGGGGAATACCAGACCCCCAGGCTCAGTTTACTTTTTCGCACCCAGGGGATGCCCTATGTGCGCTTCACCGGGATCGACCTCGGGGACGCCCGCACCGGCGCCAAAGTCAGCCATGACCTCGAACGCCTCGGTGAACAGACCCACCGCTCCGTCACCATCGGTGACTGGACGCGCCTCGATGCCGCGCTCCTCACCTGGCACGATATTTCCATCGAATGTCGCGCCCGCGTCCTCACTGGAAAACCCGTCAGAGCCTCTCTCGATAAAACGCTAGGGGAACAGATCGTCTTCGGTGATCACCTCCGTATTCAGTGGTTGGAATCGGTTCCCGGAAGCCCAATCGTCACCGACTACATCAATTCATTCAAACCGGCTAAGCCCATCACCCGGGCGGAAGTCGCCGCGTTCAAGAAGCCCAATTTCTTCAAGGACGGCAGTTCGAAGCCCGGAAGGTTCCACATTTACCTCAGCGACAGCAGCACTCGAAAGTCCGCAGCCGTCATCCGCGCGTCGTCCCCTACCTACCTTAAAAACCACTGCGCACTCATGACCCCTGCCGGTCCCAACTGGGACTGGGACATAGAAGAGGAGGACGACTCCTTCCTCATCGCCTCCATCGACACCCCCACCACCACTCAGCCAGCCGAACTGATCTTCCTCCCCCATATCACTGAGTTGAAATTTGAAATCCGCCGCCTACCCGATCTACCCAACCCCGGTTCACCCGAGGATCTTTTCGAGAACAGGCTCCCCCGCATCACCCTGCCCGCTGACATCACCGATGCCGAGCGCCAGCTCATCGGCTACGTGGGCGTAGGGGCGCAAGTGGCCTGGGATCTCAATATGATTTGGGACGATCACCCGCCCCGCCATTTCCCCAGCGATAACACCTTCCGCAACGAAACCCCGCAGTCACTGCTCAACTGGTATCTCGACAACACACCGCAAGCTCATATCACCTTCGACGATGACGGCCTTATCCTTCGAGTCAACGAAGAGAAAGAGAGTTGGTGGGACCGCTTTGTCGATAGCCTATCTATTTGGAATCTCTTGTAGGCCAGACCGCTTATTTCGAGAATATCCAAAGTATTTCATCAAGATGGCGAGTCACAGACGTCTAATCCATCAGACAAGACAAACCACCCACCAATCAACCCACTTCGCCCCATGAAAAGATCCAATCATACCACCACCCCCCTGAACGCTGTGCCGGCTCCGCTGCTGAGCGCTTCGCTCGCCAGCCTCATCGCCCTCGTTCTCTTGGCCGCCCCGGCCCTGCAGGCCGCTCCCACATTTCACCACGACTACGCCTCCGCCGCTCAAGCAGCCAAGGCCGCCAACAAACCTCTCGTCGTTATTTTCTCAGCCACCTGGTGCCCACCCTGCCAGCAGATGAAAAAGTCAGTCTACCCAAGCCGCGAAGTCGCCCCCTATCACAACACTTTTGTCTGGGCCTACCTCGACGCGGACGACCCGAAAAACAAAGCGCTCATGACTCAGAATCGCGTGAACGGCATTCCTCACATCGCCTTTGAAAACGCTTCCGGCAACCACATCGGCAAACTGACCGGCGGCGTCGCCCCGGCCTACTTTGCCGACGTCCTACGCGAAATGACCGAGAAATCCAACGGCAGCCCTCCCCCGGCCTCCCAGAATAAAAATAAGAAAAGCTTCTTCAACTTCTTCAAGAAAAACCCCGGCTCAGTCTAGCACTCCCTCAACTCTTGCTACCCATGAAGCACCTGTACATCGCCACAATCGCCCTCGCCTGGCTCACATCTCTCACCATTGCCGACGATCAACAGGCCCCCAAAGGAAGTGACTATTGGAATCAACTCTACGACCCGCCTGTCCTGACACCCACCGAAATACCCACCACCAATCCGCTCCGAAAAGCGCTCTTTGAGCAGCTGCGCCCCAGGATCGAATCCCTCGCTAAGCAACCCATCCTCTTCAAGGGCCACCTCAAGTCCTATCGCAACTGGGCCATGTTCATGGGGTCCGCCCTCGACAAGAGCGAAAAGGAGATTCAGTTCGACGAATTCGAAAGCTCCGCCGTCCTCGCCCTCTGGCTTCGCACCCTCGACGGCTGGAAACTCGTCGACTACGACGGCGGCGCCACCGACGCCTTCTTCGTCATCTGGCCCGAACAGTATGGCACCCCCACCGAACTGATTCGCAGTTGGTGACGCCATCTCTTACTACTTCCCCGCAGAGCCCCTCCGCCGAATAGACTCTTGCTCCTGATCTTAATCTTGTTCTTGCTCTCCCAGCAGAGCCCCTCCGCCAAAACCCTCTTAGTTAGCAAGAGCAAGAGCAGGAGCAGGAGCAGGAGCAAGAGCAAGAGCAGGAGCAGGAGCAAGAGCAGGAGCAAGAGCAGGAGCAAGAGCAGGAGCAGGAGCAGGAGCAAGAGCATCTCCCCCCCCACCACAAACACGCCGCTTGAATCGGCCGCAAAATGTTTCAATATTGGTACCAATTACGTATCAATCACCATGACATCCTCTCGACGCGCCTTCCTTCGCAGCAGCACCGCCGCCATCGCCCTCCCCGCGATGGAGTCTTTCGGCTTTCAGCGTTTCGCTAAAGCTGCCGCTCCCGCCGCCTCCCCCAAGCGCATGGCCTTTCTCAGCATGGGCTTCGGCGTCACCAAAGAATCCTGGTATCCCGATCAGAAAACCACCGGCACCGACTACACCCTGCCTCCCGGCCTCGCGCCCCTCAAGCGCCACCAGGATGACATCACCGTGATCCAGAATCTGGCCAACCAGTTCAACAACGAAGCCCACTGGGGCAGCACCTTCTACCTCACCGGTGCCAATCGCTACGCCGAGCCCGGCCAGAGCTTTCACAACACCATCTCCGCCGATCAAGTCGCCGCCGAGCAATTTGGTCAGGATACCCGCTTCACCTCCATCCAGCTCGGCTGCAAAGGAGCCGAAGGCGACGGACACGGCCCGGGTCTTTCCCTCGCCTGGAACCGCCAGGGCAAACCGCTTGCCGGGCTCAACAATCCCATCACCGCCTTTCAGCGTCTCTTTGCCCAGGACAACACCCCTCTTGAGCAGCAGCAAGCCGTCCTGACCCAGCGCCGTAGCATCCTCGACACCGTGATGGAAGATGCCCGAAGCGTCAGCAAAGGCCTCAGCTCCGTCGACGTCGACAAGCTTGATGAGTATCTTCAATCCATCCGCGATATTGAGATTCGCATCGCCAAAGAAGAAGAGTGGCTCGAAGTCCCCAAAAAACAGCCGACTCAAAACATCAAAGAGCCCAGCTCCAAGATCCAGGGCTATGAGGAAGTCAAACTGATGCACGATCTCATGATCGCCGCCATGCAGGTGGATGCCTCTCGCGTCTTCACCTACCGCCAGCCCGTCAACTCCTTCATCACCAGCCTCGGCGCCACCATCTCCAGCCACAACATGAGCCACTACGACCAGGGCGCCCGCCGCGAAGTCTCCGAGATGCGCGACCAGAAAAACTCCGAGCTGCTCGCCCGCTTCATCGACAAGCTCAAGAAGTCCACTGAGCCTGACGGATCCAGCCTCTACGACAACATCGCGCTCAGCTACGGCAGTAACATTCACTCCGTCCACTACCTCGTGAACTGCCCCACCGTCCTCACCGGCGGAGCCGCAGGCGTCAACCACGGACGCCACCTCGTCATGGCCGATCCCAAGACCCCACTCTGCAACCTCTGGCTCAGTCTCTTGCAGGGAGTCGGCCTCGAAGTCGAATCACACGGCGACAGCACCGGGACCCTCGACGAACTCTTTGTCTAAGCCGAAGAGGGTAAGGTCATTGACCCAACCCTGTTACCTCTTGCTCCTGCTCTTAATCTTGTTCTTGCTCCTTCCGCAGAGCCCATCAGCCAAAACCTCTTTTTCCTTTTCTTAATCTTTTTCATTTTCTCCCCAAAGCCCAACCGCTCCTGCTCCCAATCTCCCCCTTAGAGCAAGAACAAGAACAAGAACAAGATTAAGATCAGGAGCAAGAGCAAGAGCAAGAGCAAGAGCAAGAGCAAGAGTATCTCCCACTTTCCCACCTTTAACGCGCTTCGCAGAAGCGTCCCACCATGCGTCACCTCATCCTAACACTCCTCCTCTCAACCTCCCTTCTCTCCGCTGCGGAGAAGATGAATGTCCTCTTCATCGCCGCCGACGACATGAACTGTGACCTCGGCGTCTACGGCAACGAGCAGGTCCACACTCCCAACCTTGATCGCCTCGCCAAAATGGGCGTTCGCTTCGACAACGCCTACTGTCAGCAGCCACTCTGCGGCCCCAGTCGCGCCAGCCTCATGACCGGCCTGCGTCCCGACACCCTCGACCTGCATTCGCTCAAACACGAATTGCGCGAGAAGAACCCAGACGTCGTCACCCTCGGCCAACTCTTTCGCAACAACGGCTACTTCTCCGCCCGTGCCGGCAAGATCTATCACTACGGCAATCCCAGCATGATAGGCACCGACGGCAACGACGACCCCGAAACCTGGGACGAGCGCTACAACCCCCAGGGCATCGACAGTCTCCAGGAAGACAAAATCACCCGTTACGGAACCGGGCGCGAAAAGGCAGGCCTCGGCATCTCCATGGCGTGGTGGGATCCCGTCAGCGAAGACGAGGAACACACCGACGGTCTCGTCGCCACCAAGATCATCGAACTGATGGAGCAAAAGAAAGACGAACCCTTCTTTCTCGCCGCTGGCTTCTTCAATCCGCACTGCCCCTACGTCGCACCGAAGAAATACTTCGACCTCTACCCGCTCGACGAAATCACCCTCCCCGATCTCGACGAAGCCAAAGCCGATCTCGAGGACGTGCCTCCCATGGCCGTGATGCGTGACACCAAGAACTGGCCCTACTACTTTGACGGAGTCACCGTCGAAGAAGCCCGCAAATGCAAGCAGGCCTACTACGCCTGCAACTCCTTCGTTGACGCCCAGGTCGGTCGTCTCCTCGACGCCCTCGAAGCCAACAACCTGATGGACAACACCATCATCGTCTTCTGGTCCGACCACGGTTACTTCCTCGGCGAAAAAGGGCTCTGGTACAAGCGCAAAGCCTTCGAGCGCTCCGCCCGCATGCCCATGCTCATCGCCGCTCCCGGCCTGACAAGAGATGGCGTCTCCACCAACCCCGTCGAGCTCCTCGATCTCTACCCCACCCTCGCCGACCTTTGCGGGCTGACCCCACCCGACAATCTCGAAGGCGCCAGCCTTCGCCCCATCCTGACCGACCCCGAAACCGCCAAGTGGAACAAACCCGCCGTCACCCAGATTTGGCACAAAAAGGATGCCTGGGGCTATTCCCTCCGCACCCCACGATGGCGCTACACCGAGTGGGTCGAAGGCAAGGGCGGACGTGAACTCTACGATCATGACAATGACCCTGACGAGATCACCAACCTGGCCGACACTAATCCCGAACTCGTCGCCAAACTCTCCAAGCAGTTAAAACCGTTCATCAACCTCTCCCCCGAGAAGCGTAACTAACAGTCTTGCTCCTGATCCTAATCTTACTCTTGCTCTTCTTTCAGCAAATCCCATCCGCCACTACCTCTTTTTCCTTTTCTTAATCCTTTTCTTTTTCTTTTTCTTAATCCTTTTATTTAACTTTATCTCAGCAGAACATTCTACGACAGACGACCATCTTCAAAACTCATTGCGCGGCAGCGCAGGTAGGGACGCCGAAAGGTCGGCCCCGGCGGCCCGCTCGTCCATTTACTGCAATTCTGCGAGCGGGCCGCTCGCAGCTACCTCTTAATCCTTTTCTTAATTCTTTATCTTTTTCTCAGCAGAGCCCATCCGCCCCCTTCTACAACAGACCATTCCCTATCAATCATTGCGCGATAGCGCAGGTAGGGACGAGCGGCCCGCTCGTCCATTTACTGAAATCCTGCGAGCGGGCCGCTCGCAGCTACCGCCTTCTCCCGGAGCCAAAATGTCAATTCGCCCCCCAGCCTTCCTCCTCGCCCTCTTCGGCGCTCTCCTCTCCACCCACGCCCAGGCCGCTCCGCTCGCGACCATGCCTGAGGAACACTTCACCTTCTTCGAGAGCTACTGCGTCGAATGCCACGACGACCTCACCACCGAGGGCAACCTGGATCTCTACGAAGTCGACTTCGATCTCACCACCATCGAGTCTGCCGAGACCTGGCAGAAAATCCTCAACTCCATCAACTCCGGCGAAATGCCGCCCGAGGACGAAAAGCAGGCCACTAACGAAGACAAGACCGTCTTCCTCGAGGCCCTCTCTCAACAAATCGTCGAAGCCCGCGCCATGCTCAGCGACTCCGGCGGCGAGATCACGATGCGGCGACTCAACCGCCGCGAATACGAAAACACGATCAAAGATCTACTCGGCATCGAAGTCGACGCCGCCGACCTCCCCAACGACAGCAACCCGGGTGGCTTCGACACTGCCGGCGGCTCCCTCTTTTTCTCCAGCGATCAGTTCGAACAGTATTTCAAAATCGCGCAGCGCATCCTCACTCAGGCCGTCGTCTGGGATAAACAACCAGTTGCCAAAACAGTCCGCACCGAGCTCGAGGAAGTCGCGACCCGCCTTGCCACCAATCGCCTCAATGCGACCCAGAAGAAAATGGACAAGGCCCAGGCCTGGCGCCAGTCCGACAAAGACCCCACTGAGTTTGGATTTGTTGATTCCGACGAAGTCGGCACCGCCGAGAGATTCTACAAGCGGGATGCCCCGGGATACAAAACCTACCTCAGCTGGCCTGAATCCAAAACCGGTGCCGTGCTCCACACCCTGTTCAGCGGCAATCACATCGCCAGTGCCGAGATTCCCACCAACGCCCGGTCCGGCAACTACCTCATTCGGTTCAAAGCGGCCCTGCTGAACGACAAAGTCCCCTACTCCCAGCGCTTCATCGAATATGGCACCCGCATTGGAGGCGAGCGCGGGGGCGAACTCCTGGTCCAGGGCTGTGTCCATATCACCGGCACCATGGAGAAGCCACAGGTGATCGAGATACCCATTTCCCTGGCACAGAGTGATCCACGCTTCTTCGGGATCCGCGAGCGTCAGGTCAACAACCGGGACTACGCCCGAATGATTTACACCAGAGCCCAGTCCAAAGACAAGCCCATCCCCGAGCCGGCCCTCTGGGTCGACTGGATCGAGTGGGAAGGCCCCTTCTACGACGAGTGGCCACCCCGCTCTCACAGCACTATCCTCTCAGAGAAAGTCGACCACACGATGGGTGCGACCGAGGCCCGCCAAATCCTCACTACCTTTGCCACAAAAGCCTTCCGTGGCCGCAAGCCTTCGGAGACCTATCTCGACAAACTCGTCACCCTGTTCGAGAAGCAAAACGCGGCGACCGGCAAGCCCATCGTCTCCCTCATGGAGCCCATGGCGGCCATCCTTTCCTCCCCCAGCTTTCTCTACCTCTCCGAGCCCTTCGAAAAGCCCTGGATCAAAGACGACAAGAAACCGTACCCTGAGCGAGTCCCCCTGACCAAACGCGAATTCGCGATCCGTCTCTCCTACTTTCTCTGGTCCAGCCCACCCGACGAAGAGCTCATGGAGGTGGCACTGGCTGGAGATCTCAAAAAGCCAGAGGTCCTCCGCCAACAGACTGACCGCATGCTGGCCGACCCGCGCGCCTGGGAATTCATCACCGGCTTCACCCATCAGTGGCTCCACATGGAGCGACTCGACTTCTTCAACTACAACTTCCGTCTCTACCCTCAGTTCGACGAGAGCGTCAAAGAGTCAGCCCGGCAGGAGGTCTACCACACCATCCAACACATCATCGATCAGAAGCGCCCCATCGGCGACCTGCTCAATCCCGACTACCTCGTCGTCAACGACGTGCTCGTGAACTACTACGAACTCAATGCCCTCGAGGGCGGAGTCAAAGGCAGCGAATTTCGGAAGCTGAGCATCCCCGAGAACTCCCCCCGCGGTGGCCTCCTCGGCATGGCCGCCATTCTCGCGATGGGTTCCGACGGCGAGCGCACCTCGCCCGTCGAGCGCGGTGCCTGGGTCATGCGCAAGTTGCTCAACAATCCCCCGCCGCCGGCTCCGCCTAACGTGCCTCAGCTCAGCCGCAACGCTAACAAACCTATCAGCGCCCGCCAGCTGCTCGGCCTCCACTCCGAAGAAGCCCAGTGCGTCCAGTGTCATAAGAAAATCGACCCGCTCGGTTTCGGCCTCGAGCACTTCGATGCCGCCGGCCTCTGGCGCGAGAAAGAACTCGCCGAAGTGGTCCAGGGCCGTCGAGTCGTCAAATCGGCCAACCACAAAATCGACGACGCCGGCACCCTGCCCGACGGCACCCCCTTCAAGAGCTTCCAGCAGATGCGCGCACGCATCGGAGAGAAGGAAGAAGCCTTTGCCCGCGGATTCACCGAGCAACTCATCGAGTATGGCCTCGGCCGCCCCTTCGGTTTCACTGACCTCAATCTCGCCGACGGCATTATGGCCCGGGCAGAGAAAGAAGACTACGCCATGCGCGAGTTCATTCACGGACTAGTGCAGTCGAACGCGTTTCGGTTGAAGTGATTAGTGATTAGTGATTAGTGATTAGTGGTTAGTGGTTAGTGGTTAGTGGTTAGTGGTTAGTGGTTAGTGGTTAG
>CAXBHX010000097.1:0-10987 GCA_963975655.1 uncultured Verrucomicrobiales bacterium | reverse complement strand
ACGGGGCACGGGGCACGGGGCACGGGGCACGGGAACTGAGCCGAAATGCTGAAAAATGGGACCGGCGAGACGGAAAATCATCAAACTTGAGAGTAATCCTCCTTCCCGCCATGCCAAGTTATTAAAGGTCCCGCTACCGCTCCACTGGCCACCTACGAGGTTCGCGAACTAGACGGTGATATACAAGGTAAGGGTCTAGTCGAAACAGGCGATAAACACCACACTGCAAAGGGTTACCATGGTTGATATTTGAAAAGAAACCGAAAGTATGGGAGAGGTCGATGTCCCCGCCGATAGACTTTGGGGGCGTAAACGCAACGATCGCTGGAGCATTTCAGCATCGGCAAGGATCTGATTCCCCGCTGCCATCCCGCCGAGACGCCCTGAAAAAAGAAAAACGAATCGAATCAAATAGAAAACAAACTGAAATTGACGGCCACCGGAAACGTGTTGAGCGTTCGGGTTGAAGGGAAGCTCACGACCGAAGCCTACGATGAACTGGTGCCCGCCGTGGACAAGTTGATCGAGGAGCACGGCATCCTGCGAATCCTTTTTGCAATGCATGATTTCCACGGCTGGACCTGCGGCGCGATGTGGGAGGACCTGAAGTTCGACCTGGCCCATTGGAAAGACATCGGGCGGCTGGCCATCGTCGGCGAATCGAAATGGGAGTCGGGTATGGCCGTCTTCTGCAAGCCCTTCACCAAGGCGAAAATTCAATGCTTTGACATCGCGAATCTGGAGGAAGCCAGAGCGTGGATCGGAAGCGAATAGGCGAAAATCTGAAAATTTCAGTTACATAAGAAACCGTTGACTGATTTGCCGCCCCTTTATTTTTTCGAAAGTCATCATCGCTTGACTCCACTCAAGTAGATGGCCCAGAATCAGACCACCAACAACAACCCGTAACGACCCCGATAAATGAAAATCAAACCGATCACCGCGCTCCTTGCCCTAACGACATTGCTCGGCACGAACCTCGCGATCGGCGACGACGAGAGCGATGCCGTGACGACGAGAGCGATGCCGTGACGACCGCGCCTGCTTCTGGAGATTCTCACAGCGACTTGGCCAAACAGGCGACGAACCCGGCGGCTCCACTGCTTCAGTTGCAACTTCAGAATATCTTCATACCCGATAGCACCTATGGCGCCTCAGGTTATGCCAACCAGCTGATTGTTCAGCCGGTGATCCCGATCGCAAGACAGGATTGGCTGCCGGATTTTTTGCCGCACCAGATTTTTCGGCCGACGATACCGATTGTGACTTCAGCGGATATCGATGGCGGTCCGGACGGAACGACCGGTCTCGGCGACATCAATTACGTCTACACCTTCAACTATGATCTGGATTGGGGGGTTCTCGGGATCGGACTATCCGGGGAAATTCCGACCGCAACCGACTTGCGCCTTGGCGGTCGTCACTGGGCTTTCGGTCCAGCGGTGTTTGCGATGTATGCCAGTATCCCAAACGTTCAAGTGGGAGCGCTCGTCTCGAATAACTTCTCGGTCGGCGGCGGCGGACCGGGAGATCTCAATTCCATGAGCATTCAGCTGATTGCCAACTACCACTGGGGCGACGGCTGGTACGCTGGTTGGGGCGATCAACCGTTGACCTTCGATTGGGAGAACGGTGGTTATTACGTTCCCTTGAGTGCACGTATCGGAAAAGTCGGATCGATGGGGAACCAGAAGGTGAACATCTTCCTCCAGGGGTACAGGAATGTGGGTGACAGCATTACGGGACAGAGTGAGGGGGGCATCAAGCTCAACGTGACGCTGCTGTTCCCGGAGTGATTTGCCAATTGTTGTTCGCAAGAAAGCTGACGTTTCGACGTGGCCTTCATTTACCAGCTGGCCCTCGACGGGCACGATCACCTCGGCAAGTTCCGGCTGGACGACATTGCGGACCTGACCGGCATCGACTACTCCGGCTTCCAATCAGATCGCGAGCTTCAGGACTAACACAGAAGGAACTCCCATGTCATCAGTACCCAAGATCACTCTCGTACGATGGACCTGAAATCGTCATGGCCGATGCGGAATTGATCTAACTGGACCGAATACACAGAGGACATGAAGAATGCTTGGAATGATACTTTTTCCTTGTCGAATAGACGAAGGCGAAGAACATGAAGGCAATGGGAAAATCCCTGTTTTACTCCATTCACTATGAGCGGTGCGCTGAATGCGCTGAATCGTAATATTGGAAGCAATGAAATCCAAACTAGCGAGAGCGAGATATGAATAATTTGAGCGACATAAAGAAGGTCCTGTTGATGAAGCAGGAGGAACTGCAGCAGCGAATTTCTACTACCCAATCCACCGAGCGTGAGGAAACCAAGGGAGGGGAGGACGATAATGCGCAGCTTTGGGAAGCCTCCGAGATTCGCGACGATCTGGATGACGAGGCGGAGGCGGAGTTGGGGGAAGTTAATAAGGCCCTGGCGCGTCTCGACGCCGGGCAGTATGGCACCTGTTCTTCGTGCGGGAAGCCGATCGGCGAGACGCGACTCAAGGCAGTGCCCTATGCCTCGTTGTGTATGAACTGTGCCGAAGCAGAGGCCTGAGGCTCGCGTCATCCTCTCGTTGCGTCGATCTACGGTATTGATCAGTGAAGAGAAGCATCCACCACTCTGTCCCTGTCACGATGCCGGAGGCGCCTGCGTCGGTCTGATGTTGAATGCGATCATCCTCGTTCGACCTACCGCAGGGTGGCAGCGGCGCCACTCTAACACACTCCCTCACCCCATTTTAGGCCGCACTTCGATCCCTTCTGGGATCCGGAGATCACGAACTTGCCCAACGATGTCTCCTGTGGGCTCATCCATAAAAGACACTCAGCTAAAGTGTTAGGCTGCAGGAGAACCCGCGATTAGCGGTGAGCCAGCATCCCTTAAAAACCCCATGATTTTTGCGTGCATGGTCGTGTAAACGTCACAAAATCCTCACGAAGAATGGATTCGCTCAGTGTGCGTGAATGAGCGCTTTTCGCCGATTTCCAGACGATGAGAATTTAATTCAGTCGGATTAAAATCGGTGTTTGAAGAATCTTTGAAATATGATGAGCAATTTCATTGAAAAAATGCTCATATAGAAACAGAGGTCCAATCTCTGCGGCCGTTCGTAGCCAGCCGGAGAAGCACCCTCTTACGATCCTCCCTCCCTCCAGACAATGAAGACAATGAAGACAATGAAGACAATGAAGACAATGAAGGCCCGTGTCCAGTGGGGCGCATTTGCCATCCTGGGATCTGCCGTGCTGCTCTCCAGCGCGTGTAAGAAGCCGGCCGAAGTGAGTGATGACGTAAGCGTCGAAGTGAGCGCCGAAGACGCCCGGGCCATCGCCAAGGAGGCCTACACCTTCAACTACCCTCTGGTGATGATGTACCGCACCATGTATCTGCAGGCGATCGACAAGACCTCGAAGTCTTACAGCGGCGGGTTGGGCAAGTGGCTCCATCTTGGAACCTCGTCACCGAAGGATACCGATATCGTCTCGCCGAACAACGACACGCCCTACTCTTATGTCTGGGTCGATACCCGGGCTGAGCCATGGGTGCTGACGATGCCGAAGATTGAAGCGAAGCGTTTTTACACCAGCCAGTGGGATGACCTCTGGGGTTCCGTGCTCGATAATCCGGGCTCTGTCGAAGACGGCAACGACGGCGTGAGCGTGCTGCTGGCTTCCCCCACCTGGAAAGGCGATATGCCCAAGGGCATCGCACGCGTGATCCAGGGAGATACTGACTTTCTCGGCACCCTGACACGCACGCAGTTGCTGGAGCCGAAAGATTTGCCCAAGGTCAAAGAAATTCAGCAGGAATACAAGGTGCAGCCATTGAGCGCCTTCCTCGGCGAGGCGGCGCCCAAGGCGGCTCCGGCGGTCAAGTGGATGCCCTGGAAAGACGGGGTGGAGACGACTCCCGCATTCTGGGATTACGTAAATTTCCTTCTGCCTTACACGACGCCAGATCCTCTGGACAAGGCTGTGCAGGACAAGATGGGTAAGATCGGTCTGGGTGCGGGAGCAGCCGAGCCGAGTGCTGAGATCCAGGCGGCCATGGCGAAAGGAATGGAAGATGCCCTCGCGGATCTTAAGAAGGCGTCCGAGCACATCACCGATCCTTCCCTTTTCTTCCGTTCGCGGAAGGACCTCGGGACCGACTACTTCAACCGCGCCCTAGGCGTTCAAGTCGGCATCTTCGGCAACGTGAAGAAAGTGTCGGTTTACATCGCCTCGGCGAAGGACGACAAGGGTGAGCTCTTCGACGGTAGCAAGCATGACTACGAGATCACCTTCAAGAAAGAGGAGATCCCGCCGGCGAAGAACTTCTGGTCGTTCACGATGTACAAGCTGCCTCAGCGCTGGCTCGTCGATAATCCGATCAACCGTTATTCGATTGGTAGCCCAACGCCCGGATTGAAAACCGCGGCGGACGGATCGATCACGCTCTACTTCTCGGCCAAGTCTCCCGGAAAGGACAAGGAGAGCAACTGGCTCCCCGCTCCCGAAGGGCCGTTCTGGCCGATCCTCCGGACCTACGGGCCGGGCAAGACGGTCATCGATCAGACCTACAAACTGCCTCCGATCCGGCAGGTGAAGTAATCCAACCAAACAACCAAACAACCAAATACAACCATGGACACCTTTGACGCAATTTATCAGCGACGGTCAGTGAAACATTTCGATTCCGGGCACGAGTTTACGGAGGACGAAACCAATAAGTTGATGGAGGCTGCCATCCAGTCTCCAACTTCGTTCAATATCCAGAACTGGCGGTTCGTGCTGGTTCAAGACAAGGAATTGAGAAAGCAAGTCCGCGCGGCAGCCTGGGATCAGGCTCAGGTGACCGATGCTTCACTGTTGATCATTCTTACGGCGGATACCAAGTCCTGGGAGTCGCCCGAACCGTATTGGAAAGATGCTCCCGAGGCCATTGGCGAGATGGCCGTGGGGATGACGAAGGGTTTCTATGAAGGCAAGGAAGCCTTGCAGCGGGACGAAGGGCTGAGGTCCTGTGGAATTGCCGGCCAGACGATCATGTTGGCCGCCAAGGCGATGGGATACGACTCCTGTCCGATGATTGGGTTCGATTCTGCCCAGGTGGCCGAAATCATCAAGCTGCCCGCTAATCACGTGATCGGCTTCATCATTACGGTCGGCAAAGCAACGAAACCCGCCTGGGCCAAACCGGGGCAATTGCCCCTCGATCAAGTGGTCGTTAGGGACACCTTTAAATCCTAGAAAATACACTAAGATGAAAGAGATGTTATTGTTCATGGTTAAGTATAGTAACGCCGTAAATAAAAGGATTTTCACTATACTTAAGGATCTGCCTGCTGAGGAGTTAACTAAACGCAGAGATACCCGATTTAAGAATATTTATGGAGTGATCAATCATATCGTTTTCACAGATTTGCTATTATTTAAGCTCCTGCGAAGTATTGATCCTGATCTCATTCTGATTTCAACCAATGACTATGACCATTTGCGCACTGGTTATAATCAAATCGTGGTAGAGAACGTTAAAGAGGCCAACGAGCTGTGTGATAGTATAGAAAATTCAATTTATGCCATCGTTGATGACTTGACGGAAGAGCAGCTGAAAATGGATGTGCCGAGTTTGGGTTTATCGCTTTATGAGATCATGACTCATGTTTTTATTCATAGGGCACATCATAGGGGGGAATTAAAGTCTATTTTTGATAGCCTGGGAATCCAGGATGATATAGCAGGCACTTTACATTCTCTTCACTCGGTAAAATAACTTATAGAAAAACAGACAATGAAATTATTTGCAAACGTAACGACAACCGCGATCTGCTCGGCCCTGATGCTGGCAGTCGTGACCAACGCCTCCGCCCAGAAAGGCAAGCCGTCCCTGACGCCGGATGAGGCCAAGGCAAAACAAGCTTACGCCCTCGGCGTGCAGGCCTACCTCTGGGGTTACCCGATGGTGGTCATGCAGAAAAGCCGCGACGCGATGACTAAAGGTGGTGACGCCCCGGTTACTCCGGATGTCTTCAATAAGTCAGGTCTGCTTTTTGCGCCAGTGAACCAGGTGGCCAACGCCTGGGGTATGCTGGGGCCGAAGTTCTCTGCCGTGCAGTCGGGAAACAGCGACACCCAGTATTCGGTGACCTGGTTCGATTCCACGGAAGAACCCTACGTGTTTCACATTCCTGCCTCCATGGGCCGTTACTACACGTTTCAGTTTATCGATGCGTGGACGAACAACTTTCACTACGCCAGCACCCGCACAATGGGTTCTCAGGACCAGAGCTACTCTCTCGTGGCTCCGGGTTGGAAAGGCAAGTTGCCCGCCGGTGTGACCAGGGTCGATTGCCCGAACCCGACCGGGTTCATCATCGGTCGTTGGTTTGTCGCCTCGGAGAAAGACGTCTCCGCAGTGAACGATCTTCAGAAGCAGGTCACGATGACGCCGCTCAGTAGTTTCGGCAAAGACTACACTCCGCCAAAGGTGACGGTGGTTCCTGCGAAGAAATACACGGGTGATCTGGCGTTCTTCGAGCAACTCGGGGACACGCTCGTTCTCAATGGCGCCCTTCCCGGCGACGAAGGTCTGCTCGGAATGCTCAAGAACATCGGCCTCTCGGTCGATCACGGTTTCGACCCTTCGGCGCTCAGCGACGGTGAGAAGAAATCGCTCGCTCAGTCTATCCCCGATGGCGATGCGATGCTCGCGGCCAAGTCGGCCAGTATGGGCAAGGAAGTGAACGGCTGGCAGCTTTCGCCGGTACTCGACGATTATTTCGGCACGGACTACCTCTTCCGCGCCGCGATTGGCTATGAAGCCATGTTCGTCAACACTCCGATCGAAGCCTATTACCCCGGCGTGTTCAAAGACCTCGACGGCAAAACGCTGGACGGTTCGAGCACGAACTACACGCTGACATTCCCGAAAGGCAAGACACCGCCCGTCGGCGCCTTCTGGTCGACCACGATGTATGACGCCAAGAAACGTCTCATGGTCGCGAACTCGATCAACCGTTACAAGATTGGTAGTGCTGATGGCATGAAGCCCAGCGCGGACGGATCCATCACGATCTACATCCAGGCGGAATCACCTGGCAAGGACAAGGAGTCGAACTGGCTTCCGGCTCCGAAGGAGCCGTTTTACATGCTGTTTCGCATGTATCAGCCTGACATCGAAGTGCTGAACGGACAGTATCAACTGCCAGGTGTCGCGGTAGCGAAGTGAACGTTGCGACAGAATGACCTTTCAGACAATGTTCGAACAATGAACATTCTGAACACTTCCAGGAGCCTTGGCCCCGTCACTGCGGCGGCCATGGCTCTTTTTGTGTTGGCTAATGAGGCGCAGGCGCAGTCAACGCCGTCGGAGACCGCCAAGGAACTCCACAATCCGCTGAGTAATCTCAAGGAAGTCATCTTCCAGATGGACGTCCTCCCCAACGTGGGGCCGTACGACAAGACCGATTGGGTGACAACTGTTCAACCGGTTTACCCTTTCGCTCTGCCCAATGATTGGAAATTGGTCACCTACTCGATCATTCCGGTGGCCTCTCAACCCGGAATGGGTGCCGGTGATGGTCGCTCATTCGGTCTCGGTGATTCCACCTTCTTTGGTTATTTCGTGCCGCCGAACGAAGGCTCCATCATCTGGGGATTTGGCCCGGCTCTCCAAGCTCCCACTCATACGGATGATACTCTCGGCATCGACAAATGGGCGGCTGGCCCTGCCCTGATTGTGGGGGCACAACCCGGCAACTGGTCAATCTTCGGCCTCTTCGACAACGTCTGGTCATTTGCCGGCTCTGACACTGAGGACATCAGTCTTTTCAATTTTCAGTATCAGGCGGTCCGTCTGTTGGCCGATGACTGGTTCTTCATCACCAACTGGACCATGGAAGCCGACTGGGAGGCGCCCAGTGCCGAACAATGGACAATTCCTGTAGGAGGAGGTTTCGGCAAACAATTCAAGATTGGGGAGCATCAGTTTCAGGCATACGGGCAGCTCGGATACAACGTGGTTCGCCCCGATGATGAAGCCGCCACCTGGCGCGGGATCGTGGCACTGACATGGGTGTTTTGAGGCCGGGGCTGTCATCCCCAGACGGCACTTGATCTTATGACGACGAACCATCTCGATGCTGCCAATAGGCACTACGATCCGGGTAAGCTTGCGACTTCGATTCGCTCTCTTGTTTTCACGCCCTCCGGTCAGTCCCAACGGCTGTTTCAGGCGTATCCAGCCAAAAGTAAATTCCTAGTAGTTCCTAGCAGTAAGCTGTTAAAATGAAACCGGATGAGAAAGATGCGCTGTATCGAAATAACTGAGCCCGGGGAGCCTTCGGTTTTACAAGAAACGCAAAGGACTATGCCAGTTCCGGCAGCGGGTGAGGTCTTGATACAGGTGGCTGCGTGTGGCGTGAACCGGCCGGATGTGTTGCAGCGAAAAGGTCTATACAAACGCCCTCCGCATACCAGCGATCTGCCGGGCTTGGAAGTGGCCGGAACGGTGGAGTCGCTTGGCGAGGGAGTCACCGCTTATGCAATCGGGGATGCCGTCTGCGCGCTGGTGCCGGGCGGAGGCTATGCGGAATACTGTGTTGCGCCAGAGGAGCAGGTGCTGCCGATCCCAGCTGGGCTGAGTGCTGTCGAGGCAGCTGCGCTGCCTGAGGTATTCTTTACGGTGTGGTTTAATCTTTTTATTCTGGGCGGACTTCAGTCAGGCCAAAGCCTGTTAATCCATGGCGGCAGCGGCGGCATCGGGACGGCTGCCATTCAACTGGCGAAAGCTTTGGGAATTCAGGTTTTTGCTACAGCGGGTTCGGCTGAAAAGTGCGCGGCTTGTGTTGCGTTGGGTTCTGATGTTGCCATTAATTATCGCGAGCAGGATTTTGTCGCAGTCGTCAATGAGGCGACTGCCGGTAAAGGAGTCGATATGGTGCTGGATTTTGTCGGAGGTGACTATGTCGCGAAGAATTTTTCCGTGTTGAGTCAGGGCGGTCACCTGGTGAATATTTATTTCCTCAACGGCAGTGAAATGGAGATCGATCTGATGCCGATCGTATCGAAAGGGCTGACCTTTACGGGTTCGCTGCTGCGGCCGCAGCCACTCGATATAAAACTAAAGATCCGTAATGATCTGGTGCGTGAAGTCTGGCCGTTGATTGAAGCGGGTAAAATCAAGCCGGTCATCTTTAAGACCTTTCCGTTAGCTGACGTAGGACAAGCGCATACGTTGATGGAGAGCAGTCAGCATGTTGGTAAAATTGTTTTACTCACTCACTGAACCCTGAACTTGTGACACCCTATGAATGAAACATCCGGACAAAATGAGTCGATCAACCGCCGATTCGTTCTCGCCGAACGCCCCGTAGGCGTGCCCACGGATCGCACGCTCCGATTGGACCCGGTCGAACTCCCCTCGGTGGGAGAGGGGCAGATGTTGTTGCGCACAGTCTTTCTTTCGCTGGATCCTTACATGCGCGGTCGGATGAGTGATGCGCCTTCTTATGCGCCACCAGTTGCGATCGATGCAGTGATGGTGGGGGGGACTGTTGCGCGCGTTCACCGATCAAAGTTGGCGGGCTTTCTTGAGGGCGACTGGGTGCTCTGCTCCAATGGCTGGCAGGATTATGCGTTGTCAGACGGTACTGGAGTAACGGCACTGGGGCGCACTCCTGAGCATCCATCCTGGGCGCTGGGCATCATGGGTATGCCTGGATTTACCGCATGGGCAGGATTACTGAAAATAGGAATGCCACAAGAGGGCGAGACGATCGTGGTGGCTGCAGCGACGGGCCCTGTCGGATCGACAGTGGGGCAGATCGGCAAGATCATGGGATGCCGCGTGGTCGGTATTGCCGGTGGGGCAGAGAAGTGTGCCCATGCCGTTGAGCAGTTGGGATTCGATGCTTGTATCAATCATCAATCCAGCGAGTTTGTCGACGAGTTGGCTGGCGTGCTACCGGATGGGATTGATGTCTACTTTGAGAATGTCGGCGGCAAGGTGCTTGATGCGGTTCTACCTCATTTGAATGCCCACGCACGGGTGCCAATCTGCGGTCTGGTCTCTCAGTACAATGCCACGGACCTCCCCGACGGCCCGGATCGGATGGGCTGGCTGATGGGCCAGCTGCTACGTAAGCGAATCACGATGCGCGGCTTCATTATATTCGATGATTTTGCACCGATTTATCCTGAGTTTGCTAAAGAAATGGCAGATTGGTTAGACTCTGGGCGGATCCACTATCGCGAGGAAATGATTGATGGGTTAGAGCAGGCACCGGCGGCCTTTATCGGTCTGTTGCATGGTGAGAATTTTGGCAAGCGCGTCATTCGCGTGGGTCCGTCTGAATAAACAAGAGAAAGAGAGACTTCATGAAAATACTAATCGTTCTAACTTCACATGATCAACTGGGCAACACTGGCAGGAAAACCGGCTTCTGGTTGGAGGAATTCACCGCGCCCTACTATGTGATGCGTGATGCCGGTGCGGAGATCACTCTGGCCTCGCCGGCGGGCGGGCAACCTCCCTTGGACCCGGTCAGTGATGTGCCTGACGCGCAAACCGCATCGACCGAACGTTTCAAAGGCGATACTGTGGCGCAACATGCGCTGGCTCATACCGTGAAGCTAGCCGATGTCGATGATGCTGGCTATGATACGATTTTCTTTCCCGGAGGCCATGGACCGATTTGGGATCTGGCCGAGAGTGCTGATAGCAAGCGATTGATCGAGGCCTTCATTAATACGGGACGCACGGTAGCAGCCGTTTGCCATGCTCCTGCGATTTTCCGTCATACCGTAGATGCCGAGGGGCGTCCCTTGGTAGCAGGTCGTCGTGTGACTTGTTTCAGCAATACCGAAGAAGCGGCGGTGGGGCTGACCGATGTCGTCCCTTTTCTAGTGGAGGACATGCTGAAGGCAAATGGAGGGCTCTACGAGAAGGGTCCCGATTGGGGGGTACATGTGGTCGTGGACGGGTTGTTGG
>CAXBHX010000096.1:0-11476 GCA_963975655.1 uncultured Verrucomicrobiales bacterium | reverse complement strand
GGCCTTAAAGCGCACCCATGAATCGCAGACACAGGAAGCAGGCTTCCCGGATGCTACCCGTCACACCCGACCGTTCAGTCTCCTAGGCTTCTGGTATTTCCGCCGCCAGTTCTCGCAAAGCAGGCTGATCCAACTTGCCAATCTCCGTCCTCGGGAGTTCGTCGAGGATCACTACCCGGCTGATTCGTTCGATTCCATCCAGTTCACGATTGAGACGCTGAACCAAATTGGCTCCATCTGATTCCGTGGCCTCCACTACCAGAACCAATTCGTTCTCACGCCGCTCATCCGGGACGGCAACCACGGCGGCATCGATACCCATGTCATGCGCCACCCCCAGGGCCAGACTGTTGAGTGCCGAAAGAGAAACCAACTCGCCCGTCACCTTAACCAAATCATCCGATCGCCCCACAAAGCGCAGGCGTTTTTCCTCAATCTCACAGCGGTCACCGGTCACAAACCAACCCTCGCTATCCGTGCCGGTCTCGAACCGCCACACACCCTGCTCTTTCGTCGCGTACCCGGAAAAAAGCGCCTCGCCCCGAATCGCGAGCCTGCCGCCCATCGCCATGCGGTGTTCCCAAATGGGAAGCATCGCGAGATGATCGACATCCCCGTCCAAACCCGTCGCCACCTGGGAACAAGCCTCAGTCATTCCATAACTCGCCCAGACTGGCCAGCCCAGCTCACGAGCTTGAGCCACCATTGAAGGTTCGATCAGTCCCCCTCCCAACAGCACCCCGCGGAGGCTTGAAGGCGCCTTGACCGAATGTGAGACCAGGTCATACAGATGAGTAGGCGTCATTGAGGTCAAGGTGGCGCCACTTCTCTCAGTTGATTTCACCAGCAACTTGCCATCCCGCTTCCAGGCACCCGGAAGCAACTCAGCCACGCGACTACCGCCCACATAACCTCGCGCATAGATGCCTAACCCTCCCACGTGAAAGCCTGACAATCCGGCCAACCAGACGTCCTCCTCAACAATGCCGCAATGAGCCACGACGGCACGAGCCGAATGCAAAAGTGCCAACTTGGGTAACACCACAAACTTAAAGGACCCGGTCGATCCCGAAGTGGCCATGACCACCGACGAACGAACGCCGCAATCGCTCTCCAGAAACGATCGCAGCCCAGAGGCATCGATCTCTCGTCGCGGATTGAGACGAATATCAACCCTTTCAGACTCCCAGTAGGAAGGGCTCGTCAGGTCAGTCGTTTCCATGGCAGCCCCTCCAATAAATCATCAAACCCCAGACCGGTTCCCCCGGGAGATTGAATCCGTCCTCCTTTCATCTGAATCCGCTCAAAGAAAGAGTCCTTCTCGAAACACCGATGAGTGCCCAGACCACAAGAAAGAAGTCGATCACCTAATTCCCCCGAGGCAAGCCGCGACGCTTCTACTGCGGCCCACATTTGCCCGATTGCGTGATCCATGTAGGAAGTCACCGAAAACTTTTCCGGATCAGAGGGAATCCAACTCGAAACAGCCGGCTTCACCACTCCGATGTCACCGGGCTCAAACCGGGCTTCCAGCTCTCGATCTACCGCTAACGGAATCCCCTTATTTCTCAGATAACCCCACGCATTGGGTTCCCACTTCGCCGGGTCTTCGACCCATTCGATGGCAGCTCTAAGGGAGCCCAGACCCTCCCAGAACTCCAGAAAGTCATCGATTGAAAAGCTCTCATTAGCATCCAGCCGCACTCGAAAACCAGCGGCGGCCCAATCCCCTATTACTCTCGATTCCTCCACCAGGTTTCGGCCTATCTTGATCTTTGCCGTGCCAAACCCCTGTTCTTGGGCCATACCCGGATCATCCCCCGGCAAAATCAGCCAGTGACTCTTCGGGACAGGGGTCTGAAAAAGCGAACGCCCTTCGCGCCGTGCCGAGCCATCCGCTTCCGCGCACTTCAGCGCCTGCGCAATCAGCGGTGTCGAGCGTCCCGATCTAAGTCGATCAAGTTGCTCCGCTACCGGCAAGTCACCGAGCTCCGGCCAGGGATGCACACACCCGTAGCCATCACCTACCCGAATCAAAACGCCCTCATGCCGGTTCTTTTGACTGACGGCATTCAGGGCAGCCACCGAAGTGAGAGAATAGGCACTGGTGTGGATCTCGCTCATTTGCCTGCAATCACGAGGGCAGCGTAGGAACCGAAACACAGGAGTTGAACGGCGCCCAACGCGAGAAACTTATTGTAGGCAGCCGAGGGCTCTACCTTGAAGACGTTTCGAACAATCACTCCGGCGAGGGGCACAAAAATAAGTGCGAGGAGAAGCCAGTCCATTGTCGTTGCCCCGGTTTGTCTGAACACCCACAGCCACAACAACAAGGGCACCAGACAAAAAGCTGCGATTTCCCATCGGGCAAAAGTCTTTCCGAATCGCACCGCTGCGGTCCTTTTCCCCGTTCCTCCGTCTTCCTCGATATCGCGCAGATTATTGATCGTAATCAGCACACAGGAATACAGCCCGCATTGCAGAGCCAGAATCCAGACAACCCGATCTCCCCATCCCCCCGTCTGGACATAATACGAGACTATCACTGCCACCAATCCAAAAAACAAAATCACAAACAGCTCACCCATTCCCCGGTAGGCCAGTGGGAACGGACCGCCGGTATAGCCGTAGGCAAAAAACAGAGACACCATCCCAACGGCAACAATGGGCCACCCCCGCATCTGAATCAGGGGAATCGAAATCACAGCAGCCAGCACACAAAACCCCAAGGCCCCTATCATCACCGACCTTTTGGTCAACAATCCGGAGGCCGTGACTCTCCTTGGCCCGAGTCGCTTGTCGGTATCCGATCCCTTCTCAAAATCAATCGCATCATTGAAAAGGTTCGTAGCGATCTGGATGCAAAGACAACTCGCCAAAGTGCACCAAAACAGCCACCACGACCCTGTCCCCGAATCGCCATCCACCAGCAATGGCATCGATCCCACCCACACCGGCACAATCGCAGCAGGCAGTGTCTTAGGGCGGGCTGCGAGGATCCAGGCTTTCATCAAAAACTCTTTTTCTTGATCTTAATCTTTTTCTTGCTCCCCTTTTTCCTTTTCTTTTTTCTTCACTTCTGACGTGCCTTACTCGCTCAGCCAGAAGAAAATGATCAAGATTAAGAAAAAGATCAAGAGGGGTCGCTTCGCGACTTAAGGGACGCGAGGGAACTTCGAGAAGTCCGGCTTCCGCTTTTCGACAAAGGCATTCTTCCCTTCCTTGGCTTCCTCCGACATGTAGTAAAGCAACGTCGCATTTCCCGCCAGATCGAGCAGCCCCATCTGACCGTCACAATCCGCATTGAGGGCCGTCTTGAGGCAACGCAGTGCCATCGGTGAATGATCGAGCATCTCACGACACCACTGCACCGTTTCCTCCTCCAGTTTCTCTAGCGGAACCACTGTATTGACTAAGCCCATGTCAAGCGCCTGCTGCGCGTCGTATTGGCGACAGAGATACCAGATCTCGCGGGCCTTTTTCTGACCCACGATACGAGCCAGATAACTGGAACCCAGCCCACCATCGAAAGATCCCACTTTGGGCCCGGTCTGGCCAAACCGGGCGTTCTCTGCCGCGATCGTCAGATCACACACGATATGCAGGACATGCCCGCCACCGATGGCATAACCAGCCACCATCGCCACCACCGGCTTTGGCAAGCCGCGAATTTTCTTCTGCACATCGAGGATGTTGAGCCTCGGCACGCCATCGTCTCCCACATAACCTCCATGACCACGGACTTTCTGATCTCCCCCTGAACAAAAGGCCAGATCACCTTCCCCGGTCAGCACCACCACCCCGACTTCGGGATCCTCATGCGCCAGATCAAAAGCGACCAGCATCTCTCTCACTGTCAGAGGGCGAAACGCATTCCTCACCTCCGGACGGTTGATCGTAATTTTGGCGATCTGTCCATCATCCGATTTCTCGTAGCGGATGTCTTCAAATTCGTGGGCGGAAATCCAATTCATGTAGGGGCGAATCTAGGGTGTGTTCGAAAAACCGGATGAGCAGCGGCGCGAGTGATTTTTCCGCCTGGCGAGGCGTCGGACGGAGGCGATGGGCGAGCCCACAGAGCCGGACGAGAACGCGGCCAGCCGTAAAAAGCACCGCGGTTCCATTTCAATGCGCTGCCTGCAGCGCCTCATTTCTTTGTTCAGTTTCATTCCCCTCACGCTGCCATCGGGTTTTTCGAGCACACCCTAGCAAGGAAGCGACTCCCCGCAAAGAGATTACGTCGCTGGACGAATTCAGAACTGCGTCTGCCAGTCCCGAATCACCGCCGCGGCATCAGGAGTCAAACAACGATGCCCGTGCCCCGGGAGAACCACATGCTCGAAAGAGCCGAACACCTCGGACATTTCCTCGCCGAATCTGTGAAATTTTTGATCTCTCTCCCCCGTGATCCACAACACAGGGCCCTCAAATTCCTGGAGCGGTTCCCTCAGGTCACTTTGCGTTCCCAGGGACCAGTATTCAAAAGCCATGGCCACCGCTTCTCTGTGCGATTCCACGGCCTGCTGCTCCTTACTCACGGGAGAATCCGAAAGCATCGGCTGATCATTCCATTCCTGCAAAAACTCCTCCCACAACAGCGTCCTCGCTTTTTCGGCCCACTCTCCATCAGCCGTCCTTCGGGCCTCCTTCTCAGCCTCATCGGTTAACCCGGGATGCGCGGACAGGATCACAGCCCCTCCCCACCGGTCGGGAAAACTGGCGAGCGTTTGAAGGGCCAATCGGCCCCCTAACGAATACCCGGCGATATTGGGCCGGTCATCGCTGTCCACGATTTCCTCAGTCAGGAACATGGCAAACTCATCCAGAGGCAAATCGGAGAACGCCCACAGGTCCACCGCATCGACTCCTGGAATGTTCAATCGCTCCCAGTCATGCGCCGCCCCCAGATTCCCGTGCAACGCGATGATGGGGGGAGAACTCATTTCAATTCTTTCCAGAATAGCTCAGTCGGAACTGTCTCCAAGAGTATCTCAATCAGCACCGTATCACCAGATATTTCAGGGGCTGGTTTTCCCGGTCTCCAGATGGCATATCCCAGTCCCCACATCGCCGCCCACGATTCAAACCGCTGTCGGTGATGGTTTTCGGTCACCTTCTTATCCTCCTTACTTAGTCCTGACAGACTCGGTAAACGGGAAAAAATTCGACCCCCACCGTTATTTAATACCACGATACGACGACGGCCCTGCTGCAATTGAGAGATCATTCCGGGCGCATTCAGATCGTAGAGTGCCGTCAGATCCCCAAAAATGCCCCAGGCTTCCTCTTCCCCTTGAGACATCCCCAGAAAGGTCGCTACCTCGCCATCGATCCCGTTGGCACCGCGATTAGCGAAGCAACGAGGATGAGCCGGCTCGTGGGGAGCGACCAGGTTCCATTCTCTGATGGGTAGGCTATTGCCTAGAAAGACCATCGCATCGCCGGGAATCACTTCCGCGAGCGACCGAACCATAGCCGGTTCTGACTTGGGAAGCGCATCCAGTAAAACTTCCAGATCTTTGGCATCTGACAGGGTCGCCCTATCGATCCTACCCTCTTGAACGGTACTAACCCCTTCGGGAAATTTCTCACAAACCACCCAATCTGAGTCACGGGCCAGACCGGAAAATGGCCGGGTAACAACCGACATCACATCGATTCCCCGCTGAGTCTCCAGATCACGCCAGAAACGCAAGCTCGGCACACCACCAATCCGCAGAATACAGTCAGGGTTCAAGCCATTGATCTCACTCTCTTGTCGAATCAATTGACCCTTCAATGCCTCACTCTCCCGCAATCCACTGGTAGACTCGGCCCAAACCGGCACTCCCAAATCGGCGAGAAATTGCTCCACAGGCTCCTGCCAACTCTCAGGAAGTGCTCCCAGCAACGCAATCGTTCGCTGCCGCCCCGACAGGAATTCGGCCACTTGGCTGCCGGCCGCCTCATGACTCATCTCTTTTGGCTCCGGAACGACTACCGTTTTGAACTTACTAACTCGATCCGCGGGATCCGGCTCCTCCAGACAGATATTTAAATGCAGTGGAGCCTTTCGGTCCCATTTGGTGACCCAGCTCAAATCTCTGGTCGATTGCACATCAATCGAAACGGGGGTGTAAACGCCGTAAAGGCCCTTTTGCTCAATCGCCTGAGGCGCTCCGCTGCCGCGATACCACTCGGGACGGTCAGCCGTCACGAGGATCAGAGGAACTCCCGCGTAATAGCCTTCGATCGCCGCCGGCAGCAACTCCGCGGCCGCCGTTCCTGACGTGGTCAACACTGCCACCGGCTCCTGCCGGGACCGGGCCAGACCGAGCGCAAAAAAAGCGGCCGTTCGCTCATCAAAGTAGTGCCAGATCCGAAATCCTTTCTTCTCACTCGTGGAGAGAAGTGAGGTGACGAGAGGCGCATTGCGAGCCCCCGCACAAACCACAAAATGTTGCACACCAAGGCCTGACAGGTGTCCCAGCGTAGATCCGGCGAGGGCAGAATTTCGACTCATACGCCAAATAACGACTTAACTGAATTACGCTTGAGAGACAACTCGCGCCACTCGCGATCGAAACGACTCCCGTCCACCAACCCGACCCCGCTAGGGAGGAACACATCCCGTCCGTCCCAGGATACATTTCGAATCGCCACCAGAGCCTGAAACCGCCCCTCGTGCAGCGCCCCGAACGGAGCCCCGAATTCCTCCGGCACATTGAGACGACGCCGGTAGGCGACCAATTGCTGCAAAGCGCCTTCCCCTCTGGGGCAGGCTCCCAGCGCCGGAGTTGGGTGAAGTCGCTTCACCAAGTCGTTGAGATCGCTATCCAGATCTCCCAGCCGAACCCGAATGCGAGTGAGGAAATGGACAATCGAGCCCAAATCAAGAATCGTTCGGTCTTCTCTCGTCACTTCACCCAGCGGCGAAAGCAGATTGATCAGGTAATCCGCCACCAGTTCGTGTTCACGAATCTCCTTGGGGTCGTTGTGAAAATCAGGCACCTCATGGCGAGGAGCCGTTCCCGCCAGAGCCATCGTTTCGAGCATCCCTTTCTCAACCGTGAAAAGCTGCTCAGGCGTCGCTCCAATCATCCCTACATCACCCTCTCGATACCCGTAGCCCGACAGAGCCTCAGGCGCACCGATGATCGCCTTGACCAGAGCGGCAGGTTCACCGCGATGCAGAATTCCACGCTCAGCCAGGACAGGGACCGACTTCTCCAACTCCCCTTCCCGGATATTCCCGAGTATCTCCTCAAAAATGCCACGAACATCCGCATCACCCAGTCCTGACCAGGCGATCTCAGGCAGCGGGGTGGCACCGTTGTCAGGAAGCAGTAACCTCAGGTCCGCCGTCTCAAAGAGCCGACTGGGAATCTTCCAGGGTTCAGGGTCAGATAGTTCAAAATTATTCCGGTAAAAGGCGCTCCCACCCTCTGCCGGAGGCTGCGAAGAAGACGTAAACGGGCCTATCCCGCAGAGATAGCGGTTTGGGGCCAATTTAATGAAGGCAAAATCGTCCATAGGGAAGTGCGCGCATGATCTCTATCAACACATGGGGAAAATGGCAAATACTGAGATACAACTTCGACCAGCGTCCAATTTCTCTCCATTTCAGCCAGATCTGACGAAACAATCCCCTGCAGCCTATCACGGGCCCATGGCGGCATCAGGAAATCCTGATGCAATTCGGGATGAATGGCCTAAATTTGGCCGACTGCGAAACCGAGTTTCGCAAACCTTGAATGAACTTCAGCGATCTCAGATCTATTCTTCATTACGTCCCCCAGTTTCGGGGCCGGACCTTTGTGATCGCACTGGACGGTGCCGTCATTGATTCACCAGACTTTTCCAACATCCTCCTCGACCTCGCTGTACTCCGCTCGCTCAGCATCAAAGTCGTTCTGGTTCACGGCGCCGCTGCTCAGGTTGAAGCCCTCGGTCGCAAACGTGAAATCACACTCTCCAACAACGACGGCACCGGCATCACCGACGAAGCGACGCTCGAAGTCAGCATGGACGCTATTTCCCGGCTCAGTAGCTCCGTCATGCAGAGCCTGACCACCGTCAAACTACAGGCAGCCACGGCCAACGCCATCCACGCTCACCCAGCCGGGATCATCAAAGGCGTCGACACCCAGCTCACCGGCACCGTTGAGAGGATCGACGCAGGGGTCCTGCAAAGCTTCCTCGATCAGGACATTCTCCCCGTGCTCCCTCCCCTCGGATTTGACGCCGACGGACAAACCCTCAGAGTTAATTCAGATGTTGTAGCCTGCGAAGTCGCTTCCGCACTCGGCGCTTCAAAAATCATCTTTATCTCCGCCGACGATCCCCGCGACCAGATCGCTGACGAAGACCCTCAGTTTTCCGGCGAAGGAGCCCTGACATTCCTTTCAAGCCATCCCGATCTGAGTCCTGGCATCGCTTCAAAGCTTCACCAGGGAGCGACCGCGACCCGGGACGGAATCGCCCGCGTTCATCTCATCGGAAGTCGCAGCGACGACGCGCTTCTGGCCGAACTCTTCAGCAACGAAGGAGTAGGCGTCATGGTCTATTCGGACTCCTATCAAAAAGTCCGGCCGGCCGGCCGACTTGACGTCGACGAACTGTATCTCCTCATTCATAGAGCCATGGAAGAGGACCAACTCGTGACCCGAAACCGGGCGGAGATTCTTTCAGCGATCGACGATTACATCGTGGTGGAGATCGATGGAAACGTGGTGGGCTGCGTCGCGGTTCACCCCTACCCCGGAGAGAAAAAGGCCGAACTCGCCTGTCTCTTTGTGAAGAAAGGTCATACCGATCAGGGTTACGGTCGGGTCCTCGTGGCAGCCGCCATCAGCCGGGCCAACGCTTTGAATTCCTCCCAGCTCTTTGCCCTTTCGACTCAGGCGGCTGGCTACCTCGAGCGCGAAGGATTTAAGCGCAGCGAAGATCTCACCTTCCTCCCAGCTGACCGGCGGGAAAAATGGGAGTCCAACGGACGAAACGCGCTCCTGCTGATCCGACCTTCAGAGGTCTAGCCAGCCGGGGAATTCCAGGCACGCTCTATTGCACCTGCACGACAAATAGAGTTGTGTCGTCCATTCCTGCCTCATCGAAGGACCAGTTCAGGATTCTTCCAGCCACCTCATCCGGCAAAAGACTCTTGGCTTCAGCTTCCTCGAAACAGCGGGCGATATTCTTGTTCCAGAGGCCATCGATCACGCCATCGGAGCAAATCAGGAACCAGTCGCCCGGCTCGAGCGACGAAGAATCGACTTGGGGCTCCACATACTGGCAGCCGCCTCCGATCGCTTGCATCAGCACATTCCGTCGCGGATGCATTCGCACCTCACGCTCCTTCATTTTCCCGGAACGAAACTGACTGCCGAGGAAAGTGTGATCGTTCGTGAGCTGCTCCAACACCCCGTCGCGATACCGATAGAAACGACTGTCACCGACATGGGCAAAATAGACCTTGGTGCGATAAAACAAGCCGCACACCACCGTCGCGCCCATGCCCCGCAACTCGTCGCTATTCTCACCAGTTCGTGAAACATAATCATGCAGTGACTTTACCGACGCCGTGAGAACTCCTTCCGGATCCCCGGCACCGTGAAAATCACCCATCATCGCCGGAAGAAAGCGCCGCAACTCTCGCACCACCAAGCGGCTCGCCACGTCGCCCCCGGCAGGCCCACCCATTCCGTCACTGACCGCGAAAACCATACCGTTCTCGTCAATCGACTGCTCAGAACAGAGCTCGGCACTATCAGCCCAACCACCATTGGAAGAAAAGACCGAGAGCGAGTCCTGATTACCCGGCTTTCTTCGACCGTCACGGGTGAACCCGCACCACGAGAGCCGACGGTGCGCTTCCTCTTCGGAGCTCGGATTCGTAGGATCTTCTTTCACCTCAGCCAGCTCGAAATCAATGATGCAGAACTGCCCCTCGCGAGCGTTGTAGGTGATATTCCGGGGAAAGGGATCGTCGTGAACCACGCCAAATTCCTCCTCCAACTTCTGGTAGAGCAACGCCGCCTTTCCCTCGCTGATACTCTCCTCCGCCGGAGCCCCGGCGTTGGTCGTCACGATCGTCAGCGTCTCGGGCTCACTATCCAGCAGTCGGGGCACGTAGTCGCACCCACGGGCCTCGAGAACCTTGAGGACCCGGACCTCGTTGGCAAAACGCTCCTCCTTATCCGTCCCTCGGAAAGTCTTAAAAACCCGGCCATCGTAGCCGATTTTAACAATGGAGCGGATCCCGTCCTTGGCGATTTTCATTGAATGAATTGTGGGGGCTTTCTGGAAAAAATCAAAGGCGGTTACAAGGTTAGCGTCACACGCTATACGAAAGCGCCGCGAGGGATGACACCCGACTTCGACACCGATTCTCAAAATGACGCACCATCGACTGTTGCGACAGGAATATGACCGTGTTACCCGTGCCACCTCAATATGACCGGCATCAAAGATATTCAACTGATTGGAACCGAAGTAGCGATCCGCTGGGCCGACGACTCGGACGGTTTCTGCAAGATGGATCGTCTTCGTGCCCTGTCTCCCAGCGCCGAGACCAAGGGCGAGACCGATCTACTCGGAAAGCCTATCTCCGGCGATCAAAAGGGAGTCGACTTCTCAGGGGTCACCGTCACGGGATGGGCTCGCGTCGGCGGATACGCCATCCAGTTTCACTTTTCCGACGGTCACAAGACCGGAATCTACTCATTCGACTACCTCAAAGAAATCGCCGACCAGTCCTAACCTTTCTTCTCTTACTCCTTTATCCCTCTCTAATCCATGATTCCAAACGTACTCGCTGAACGCTACGCCACCCCTGACATGAAAGCGGTCTGGTCCCCTGAAGGGAAAGTCCGCCTCGAACGCGAACTCTGGGTCGCCGTCATGAAGGGCCAGCGGGACCTCGGACTCGACATTCCTACCGAGGCCATAAATGACTACGAGTCAGTCATCGATCAGATCAATCTCGAGTCCATCGACGCCCGCGAGCGTGTCACCCGGCACGATGTGAAAGCCCGAATCGAAGAATTCTGCGACCTCGCCGGCCACGAACACATCCACAAAGGCATGACGAGCCGTGACCTCACGGAGAACGTCGAACAGCTTCAGGTCTTCCGGGCCCTCGAAGTGACCCGTTTCAAGACAGCCGCCGTTCTCATTCGCCTTTCCGCTAAGGCCGACGAGTACCGCGACCTCGTCATCACCGCTCGGACACACAACGTCGCCGCCCAGATCACCACCTTTGGCAAACGCCTCGCCACCTTCGGCGAAGAGTTGCTCGTGGCAGCCCGTCAGCTTCAGTCAGTGATCGACGACTATCCCGTCCGCGGACTCAAAGGCGCTGTCGGCACGCAGCTCGACCAGCTCAGCCTCTTTGACGGCGACGCCGGAAAAGTGCTCGACCTCGAATCCCGCATCGCCGGTCATCTCGGTATTTCCCGCATATTCACCAACGTCGGCCAGGTCTACCCTCGCAGCCTCG
>CAXBHX010000095.1:0-11483 GCA_963975655.1 uncultured Verrucomicrobiales bacterium | reverse complement strand
CGGGAGCCGGGGCCTCTGCCGAGGTCTCCTCGGCCCATGTGATCGTGGACAGTTGCAGGCAACCGGCAATGGTCAGTAGAGTGATGATTCGCTTCATTGGCTTTTCGTGCGTCGAGGGAAGATTGATTTACTAATCGAACAGGGACTACCTTGGAATAAGCTGCTTTTCTCAATCGGTAAAGCGGAAACATCCAGCTGGGAACCTTGGAGTTGTTGCGCGTCTGAACGTGACTTCTCAAAAGGAGAAATGCGGATTGCGGCATCCGTCGGACACTTTCTTCGAAGCGCCTAATTCTTTTGGTTTTCCTGTCTGAAAGGAGAAAAAATACCATTTTCTTCCAAGTTGATGGGCCGGATTAGCGACGGATTACGCCTCTATAGCTAGAGAGTGGCCGATACCAACGTGGAAGACGGTATACGTCTCCACACTGGGACCTTCTCCCTCAAACTTTGTAGTCCTTGTCCCTATCATCGTTAAAAGTCCGACTCTTCCGCAGTGGCTGGTAATGGTGGCATTTTCGCTCCCCAGGCTCGCCGACTGCGAGGGTCGCAATGCCTTCAAAACCAGCGAGGCGCCGCAGATTTCAAACGACTTCCAGCCGCAAGTATTCGAAAGCAGAGGTTTTTAAGATGAGGCTGTTGCAAAGAAACCCGACGACGAAATGGACCTCCGGAGACCCGTCAGAAGTAATGGCGACCGCGTAGTGTTGCGTGACCGGAGACTCCGGGCGCCTTCGCAATATTCGCCCTCGCTGCAGCGGTCTGCGGAGGGGTCGACTCGAAACGAAAAGAGAAACCAATTATTGCAGTGTAGCCCGATTTTCCCTTTAATTAGTGTTGTCAAAACGTGGGCAAAATCAAAACTGCACCCCCTCAATCCCGGCCGGACCGACGTACTGATAAGAACTCCTTGAAAAAGCAAATTCCTGTCAGTAAAAAGCAAATCCCTATCAGTTGGAAGGCATGTCACTATCATAAATAGATTCCTGTTAACGTTCTTAGCTCTCTCGCTTTTGATTAGTAATGCAAAAGCCACTTGGTATGGGATTGGTGTAGAGCGTGGTGCCGATATCGTCATGTTCGAAGCGCGTTGGCCTTATTGGCCTAACGGAACGTACTTCTCGTTTTGGAACACTTCACCTGTTCCTGAAGGTGGTAATTTCTATGGCGGAGTTGCTACATACGGCAAAGGTGAGAATGCGACACCTGCCGAAGTTGAAGCGAGCAATCGACATGAGGTATGGTCCTTCTGGCCAAGCAACCATTACAAGGGTGACCGAACCCGGGTGGTGGCATTGGGCAATCCGTTTACCGGTGGCAGCATGTCAGGCGAAGGAGCCGAGGCAGGTATCCACAGCGGTAAGCTGCCTTTTCTGAAACCGAAAGAATGGTACAAGATGATCCTGCGTTCCTGGCAGGAACCCAGTGCTCTTGAAAGCAAAGGCTATATGGGGTGGTGGATGCAGGACGTGGCCCGGAATAAGTGGTATCTCGTTGGAGTGGTGAGTGTGCCCGCCAAGATCACGGGTTTCAAAGGCTGTGCCTGCTTCGTTGAAAAAACAGGTCCTGCCGGACGACGGGTCATGGATCGACGCCTCGCTTACCAACGCCTGAATGGTAATTGGAAAAAGCTGGATACGATCAATCAAAAAAAGGCAGCCGTGAGTACATGGCATATCATCGAGGATGGCTCCGTGTTTCGCTATGAGGGGCCTATGCCCGAAGGCCATGAACATAATGCTGTGATCGAAAAAGATCGGTATACTTTCAAACTAACGAATCAGCCGGACAAGCCGACACTCGGGCAGCTGACAATTACAGATTCTAGTGCAAGTGTTTTGGGGAATCAGCTTGTCGTTAACTGGACGATCCCGACAAGCAGTGTTCCTCAACTGTCATATCAGATTGACGTCTACTCAGAAACCGGAGCCAAAGGTCGCTTGTTGAAGAGCGTGAATGAAGCTATGCCTCACATCTATATGGAGCGGCTGGACCTTCCTGCCCCTGCGGCGAGTGTGAAGCTGACGGTCTACGACATTTTTGATCGGCCAACCGTAATAGTCGTTCCTGTTAAATCAAGCGCGCTACAAGACGCCGTCAAACATACAGGCTTAGACCCAGGCCTCAATTATCGCTACTATGAAGGAGACTGGGAAATGCTTCCCAAGCTCAACGCCCTCTCACCAAAGAAAAAAGGTCGCCTGAATTCCATCGAAGATTCTGTTACCCAAGGGGAAGGTGCTTCCTATGCCTTCAAGTTCAATGGTTATCTCAAGGTGCCGCAGACGGGGATCTACACATTCAAGCTACGCACTTGCGATGGCAGTCGACTGACAATCGACGGCAATGTGATTGCGGACAATAATGGTATTCATACAACCGTCACGCACCTCTCGTCAGCAAACCTGGAGAAGGGCTTGCATCGCTTCGAACTCGACTACTTTCGAGGAAAGCATGAGATAGGCTTGCGTGATAAATTGAATTTGGAGTGGGGCGGTCCCGGCTTTGACTATCGCAGGATCGGTCGAGATGATTTGGTATCTCGAAGAGCGGATTCCGTGCCAGTCGTATCGTTCCTCCCGTCGATGAGTGGCGGAAACAAGCTATCGATTAAGCAGGCACATCAGTTGAAGGGGCATCGCTTTTCTAAACTGGAACTGTTTTCGGGGGCCCTCATGCTGGGTGTCGTAGACTCGGCGGATGCAGTTCCCGGCTTCGTATTGCCCGCCGGCAAACAAATGCTTTGGGGTCGTTTGTGGTATGATGATGGTGTCTCGGTGGATTCTGTTGAGCAGGAACTTTTCTCAAAAGATAATCGTTCAACCACTTGGGAGTATGAAGTTCCGGGAGAACAGAAACTACCCCTGGCAGTTTCGAGTAGCGAAAACTCCATAGCGGTCACAGGCGATGGTTCCTTCTTCGCCTACCGTAAGGTTCTGGGAGATTTCACGATCACTGCCAATATTGAAGCACTTTCCCGAAGCTCAGAAGCAAATGGTATTAATGGGAATTCTCTTATGGGCATCGTCGCGTCTACCGATACGAACTTTTGGAATACCTTTGGTCTTTGGGACACCGCGGGAATGGGGATAAGAGGAGCCCCCTGTGACCGCGACCTTGAAAGCTCACGCCAAAGCCGATGGATATTGGATCGCAATAAACCCTGGATACGCATCAGCCGGAAAGGGCGGCTCTGGAGGGCTTATACATCGTTGGATCGCAAGGTGTGGAACAAGGTTTCTGAACGCATCCTGCGCCACGATCAACCCGAGTACAACGTCGGTGTCGCCTTCGCCACAAGACCTCCCGGCAAGAACAAGACGCTGTTCTCTGCCAGGCTGGGGAGTATAAGCATCACGAACACAGCATTCGAACTCCCACCCATTACTCAAAAAGAACTTAAGGCTAACAAAGGGCAATTCCTTGGTGTTGTAGCCAGCTCTGCCTTACCGTCGACGGTCTATCTCAGGACAGCTGGTACTGGTATTCTAAAATCAATCGATGGAGCGCAAAAATTCGAACAGCTGAAAATCGAGCCGTTCGTGAGATCCGTTGCTGTGTCTCCAGCTGATCCCACTATTCTATTGGCCGGTATTGAAGGCGGCCTGTGGCGCAGTACGAACTCAGGCGTCACCTGGTCTCAAGTCAGTGACGCCATTGATTTTGATGGCAAGAACAGTGACGTTCTCTATGGCGAGACAATCAGTTTCAATCCGCACAATCCCGAGCAGGTAGTAGCCGGTGGCAAGACGTCTGGCTTATTTGTCAGCAATGACAAAGGCTTGACCTGGGAATATGCTGGATTGAAGGGTGAACCCATCACCGTTGTCGCGTTCAGCCCCTACAATAAAGAGCTCTTGATCGTGGGAACGTCGGGCACGGCAACAAGGCCCGGACGAATCTACTCCTCGGGCAATGGGGGTAAGACACTCACTAATCTTGCGGAGAAGCTGGAGTGGACGATTACCAATGTAGCGTTCGAAGGTATAGGCGAAGGCGGACAATACCTCTACTTCACTACCAACAACGGCATTTACTACTGTTATAATCTGGGGAGATATTTTCATCAATACCGTCATGCCGTCATACCCGACAAGCCTTATACCGCGATCACAAGTTGGAGGATGGCTGAAACAAAACGAAACCGTATACTCACGTCACCCAGTCATGGCGATGCGCAGGTTTTTTCAGGCCGCATCGGCTACTACTGGCATGTCGAATGGAACAAATATGGACAGGATTCTGAAGGCATTCCCAAGGGTATCACCAGTTTTAGCAGCACAGGCACAGATGGTGAAACCGTATTTGCTACAACAAAAACGGGCCTGTTCATGAGCACGGACAAAGGCAAAACATTTAAGCTAATTCTAGAGCCCTAAACTGATAGGATAATGCTTTTTCAGCCCGTCCCTTCACCGGATCAATCGTTCAAGCTGTCGGCGGACATCACGAGCACGGATGCGCCGCTCCACGTGGATCACGTGGCACTCGCGAGTATACTCGTCGACCAATGTCAGAATTTTGAGCGCTCCGCCCTTAATGGTGCGATCAGCGCACTTCTTAAGCAGAAGTAGATCAAGACAAGTAACCACGCGACCAATCTCGACGAAAACAACCATTAGCACATCAACATGAGGCCGACTCTAATCCTCCTGACCACCCTGTTGTCGTTCTCGTTCAGCGCATCGCAAGCCGCTGGGCCAGCTGCACCCCCTCAATCTCGCTAGGACCGACGCCCCGATAAGAACTCCTTGAAAAAGCAAATTCCTGTCAGTAGATGCAACCGCAGGATTACCCAAAAGTACCTAGAGTAATGCTGAAATCGGTTTTCCCAGATCTGTAATCGGCACCGGGCGATCTCCGTCATAGAGGTTTTCGCCGGGATCAATCTGCAAGGCTGCCAGTGCGGTCGCAAAAAAATCAGGCACACTGACAGAATCCTCCAGAATCTCGTTTGAAATCTCATCAGAAACTCCCCGGGCACCTGTGTGTTTCAGTCCACCCCCTCCGATGACACCGGTAAAGCATTTGGACTGATGTCCCCTGCCACCACCCGAATCAAATTTACCGGGCCGCCCGAACTCCGAGTTCACGAGAATCACAGTCTTGTCGAGAAGGTCATGAGCCTTCAAATCCTTGACCAGAGTCGCCAGCGCGGCATCGAGATCCTGGATCAGTAAATGCTGGTTCAATTGCCCCTGATTGTGCGTATCCCACCCTGTTCCATTCTTGAAATTGTCACTGTAGGATACCTCAACAAATCGAACCCCTGCCTGAAATAGTCGACGGGCTAACAAACATCTCTGCCCGAACTCGCTACCATACGACTCGCGCAATCTCCCGGGCTCGGAAGAGAGATTAAATACCTCCATGAAGTCAGGTCCCGATAATCGCATACTCTCTCGAAGAGCGGCATCATATTCTTGAAACTTCCGATCCCCGCTGTAACGGGTCGCTCCTGACTCTCGAACAGTATTCAACAACTCCTCCCGACGGGAAACCCGGGAGGAAGCCAACCAGTCCGGACGTGCCAACCCCGCCGGCCCCGATTCAATATCAGTCGAGTAGACAAACCCTGCCTCCGGCCCCAGGAATCCCGGTCCTCGAACAATGTTAGGATAACCCAGTACGACATAAGCCGGAACCCCTTCCTGGACAGCCCCTCTCTTGTGGGCAACGATCGACCCCAGGGAGGGATAGGTCACGGTGCCACTGGTCGGCCGTCCTGTGTGCATGCGGTTTGTTGCTGCCGCGTGTTCATCGACAACATCATGATTCAGTGACCTCACCGCGGTGAGGTGCTCCATGACCCCTGCGGTTTGAGCGAGGTGTTCACAAACTCTGACCCCGGGCACGGCCGTCTCAATCGAGGAATAATAGGACCCGGCTTTCTTGGCCGCCGCATCCCCCATCTCTTTAGGATCGAAAGTGTCAATCTGGGCCATTCCGCCACCGAGCCACAACATGACACAATGCTCCGCCTTGCCCAGTTCCACGCTGTTTGCGCGAGCAACCCCGGGCACTATCATTGAACCCGTGATCGCAGCTGAGCTTTGCAGAAATTGTCTTCGCTTCATGTAAACAAATCGAGTTAAGGAACCATCGTCATCTCAGGGGAATTCATCAATGCCCAGAGCACATCTTCCGCCTGCTCTCTCCAGTGATTCCGGAGAAAACGGGTGGGAGCAGGCCCCCTGCGAGCCAACTCCTCCTGGCGTTGCTTGATCAAATTTGCCTCTCCGTGCAAATGGTTGGACCATGAGACATACGGAGTTCGTTCCCTGTTTTCCACTGGAGCGATTTCACTCTCAGGCACAACACGAGTTTCAAACCCGTCTGCGAGAAGACTCTCAAATTTTTCCCGCTCCGGGCCTGTCGGTTGCCGGGTAAGAAAACGTAGAAACAACTCATCAGTCAATGATTTCGCAGACTTCGCATCCAGGCAAAGTTGAGTCAGTTCTGAGTCATCGGTCAACCGGGTCAGCCAGCCGCCCATCACTCCGTTTGCCAGCACGCCCGGCTGAAGGGGATTCGGCTCCTCCATGCGGACAGTCGTTGGCTCCTGCCTCGAGTTTCTCCACCCAAAGGCGAGCAATACATCCACGATCGCCTGAAATTTCGGCATGGCCAGGCTGGGCCGGTCCCGCTCGTTTGCCATCGTTGTAAATTCCCAGGCCCGTTTGGGACACCCGAAGTTCAAGAATTTATCAGGAGCCAGACGCCCTTCGATATCCATGGTCAGCGAACCCAGGTTCATCTCCCGGCCCACCACATGCCACGCGTTATCCACGACTTGCTCGGCAGACATTCGGCGTCGATAAGGCCCCTCAAAAAAGCGCTCTGAATCAGTTAGTTTCGCCGGCGGATTGATCGCCTCCCTCTGATACACTCGTGAAGTGAGGATCAATTTCGACAGATGCTTGAGGTCATAACCTCCTCTGATGAACTCATCGGCCAGAAAGCGCAGCAACTCCGGGTCACTCGGTGCATGCCCTTCCCAGTCGTCCACCGGTTCCACCAAGCCCGCTCCCATAAACCGCTTCCAAACCCGATTCACCAGCACTTCTGCAAACCTGCGGGAAAAGGTTACCTCGGCAGCAATATGCTCCCGGGGATTTGCGCCTTTACGAAGGACTCCATCCGGCTTCTCGATACAAAATTCGTCAAAAGGCCACACCGGCTTAACCTTGGATCCGATATCCAGAGTCACCTGAATCAGCGACTCACGACCTCCCTCTTTCACATGATCAAAAAAGGTCGCGGGAACACTGCTCGTTGCCGGCACTTTGATCTCCTCTTTCTTCAGCATCGCGGCCATTTGAAACAAATTCTCCTGGGTCGTCTCATGATAGGGCGCATCATGACAACGGGCGCACTTCATGTCCACTCCGAGAAAGGCCGTTCCGATAATGTGCGCTTTGGCCGCCATCGGAACATCGTTCTGCGAAGCGATACTGAAGCCTGAGGCACCGCCGCCCCAGGTGCTTCCGCGCATCGTGATCAACTCGGTCGCAAATCGATCCATCGCTTTGTTATCCAACAAAGCTTCATGAATCCAGTATCGAAAGGGCCCCGTGTTATTCAAATTCGGCTTCAGAAGATTGGGGTTTTCAGCCAGCACATCCTGCCAATAGCCCATCCAGTTGTCCGCCCACCGATCATTTTCCAACAACTGATCGATCATCTCCTCTTTCTTTTCAGGGGAATGACTCGATTCAAATCGTCGCACCTCGCCGATTGGCGGAGCAACTCCCAGCGTATCAATCCAGACACGCCGAAGGAACGTCAAATCATCTACCTGGGGTGACACATCAGCAACGTCAAGCGGCGGTGCCTCGATCCCGCCTCCTGCTTTCACCCACCGCTTCAAAACCTCAATTTCTTCAGAAGTCAGCCCTTCGCCCTTCGGCGGCATTTGGTCAGGACCTGCGTCGGGAGTTACCACTTCCAGAAGAAAACTCTCATGAAGATTACCGGGCACCACCGAGGGAAACCCTGACTCGCCCCCCGCCAGGATATTCTTCTGCACCTGAAGGTTGAGATCCCCCTTCTCTTTCTCCCCGTGGCACCGATAACAATGCTCCGAAAAGATCGGACGAACCTCCCGATTGAAGAACGAGTCAGGATCACCCGATTCTTTCCGGGCCCGCTCAATACGCTTCGTTACCAATCCATCTATCGACTTGTCGCCCGACTTGTCGCCCGACCCGGCAACCAGATGCTTTGCCGCCAGGGCATGCCGTTTGTCCCAGTATCCAACCTGACGATCAGCCGTCGTTCGAGACTCCACATCGATGGCGGTCAGTTTTTCCTCCGTCTTTGCGACAAATCTTAGCCAACCTTCATCTGTTAATTCAGGGCCACCATCAGGCCCCATTAATCGGAACATCTCACCCTCCTTCGCGATGGCCACGCAGGCCTCGCCAAACTCAAGTCTCAACTTGGGGCCTCCTACGATCACATCAAACACGACGGTATGATTTCCACCCTCGGAATTGAATTTGACCAGTTTCTCCACATCATCCATCGCAGGAGGCCGCATCCCTTCCCGTGGCACCTCAGCAATAGGAACCACCTTGTTGTGAGCCCCGCCCCCGCGTTTCTGCTTTCCAAAATTGACGAGAGTTTCCCCGTCAATAATCAATCGAGACAGACTTCGACTCCGGCTCAAAATTTCATAGTCACCCGGCTCAAGGGTCACCTCCGTCAGCGCCCGGACCATGACCCCGGTTCCCCAATCGTCTCTGACTCCCCAGTCGTCATAGCGATTTGGGAGTCGGACAAAACCCAGGCTTTCCTGCCGCCATGAGATCAGCGGTTCTCCGGGATCAGTCGGAAACGTTTTATCATCTTTAAACGGTCCATACAGATGCATCTCCAACACGCCCGGGACTGACTTGGGAATCTCATCAGCGCACGTAAGTCCTGTCCCGAAAAAGAGAATCGGAGCGAATACGAAAATCCGAAGCATGACACAGTCTATTGAAGCCACGGGCACGCAGCAATTGGAGAATCGCGCCACTTCAAACTCCTTTCTGGGATTTCAGATACTCCAGCAGGTCAGCCATTTGCTGCACCGTGAGTCCCGATTCCAACCCCGGCATCATGAGATTGATAGGAATCTGCTTATTCAAGGATTTCTATCGGGGCTTCGGTCCGACCGGGTTTGAGGGGGTGCAATAAACTTAATTGCGTAATCGAACTAGACGTCCGTGCAGTAGCCTGTGGCTTGCACCTGCTTGTTGTTGTGAAAGAGCACTGCACCCCCTCCAACCTGGGGCAATACGCGGTGACAGCCGACCGAAGAGAGACAGCCTGAACCAAAGGGCAGGAGCGAAGCGTCAAAGCTACGGGGTTGAAAAAGCAAATTCCTAGCAGTAATTAACTTCAAGATGCGGTATTTCGAGAATGTATTCCGTGAATATCCTTCCCCAGAAAATTAGGGAGAAGAGACAGTTTCGCCGAACTCCAGGCTACAGCCAGGAACGACGAGAACTTAGCGGTTAACGCACCCGAGCTTTACCACTCCAGATACAATCCATCTAATTTTCGTAACCCATAGAAAATAATCTCCTCCGGTTGGATTGTTTGATTCGCTTCGCAAATCTGACCTGCAGATTGCCTTCGCTCCGCTACGGACTTCGCGTGCGCTGTCGCGCCGAGGCAGTCGAACTGCGTTCGAACCCAAGCTCCGTTGCCATTAACAGATTTGGCTCCTCCGGTTGGATTCGGTCTGTTAAGTCGTTATTTTTAAGCAATTTACCGAGATGAAACGGGACTTCAAGCACATCCCCCCCCTGCTTGCACCTGCTGTTTCCTGCCATGCACAGTTTCATGCACAGTTGCGAAGTTGAGGTCTTCAAAGTTATCCCACTCCGACCGATTCACTTGTAAGCAATTACTGCTAGGATATTCTTTTTTCAACCTCTCCGATCCTTGCCCTCTCATGCCGCCCTTGGGCCGGGGTTGGCTCCGTTGGGCTGCCTTCGTAGATGGCTGTGGGCAGTCGCATCTCCTTCATTACCAGGCTCATTGGGAGGAGCGTCGTCTCGCGCTCGATGACGGCGCCGCCCATGACCGTGGCACCGAAGCAGACCGTGCTGCCGTCCCAGATCTCCGTGCGCTTCACCTTCAGCGTCATGTTTTCGAAAGAGTGGAACTGCAGCATGCCGTCAATGATGCAATCGTCGCCTATGTTCACTGCGTTCCAGTCAAAAGCCTGCAGGGGGTCGGCTATGATGGTCCGCCGTCCGATCCGACAGCCCATCAAACGCAGGGTGCGATTTGCGAGCACTGTCCCGCCGAGGGTTCTCATGGATCTCCCGCACCAGGCAAAGAAGCAGTCCTGCATGGTGAAGTAGGTGAAATGTCGCAAGGACCAGAACGGAGTCGAGTGCGACCTTCCCCACTGGTTGCCGACGACGAGTCTCTTGAGCAGGACACAGAAAGCAACCAGGGCGAATTCTGCGAGAACCAGTGCAAGGCACGCGCTCACGACCGCGTGCCCGCCAAGGCTCAGGAGAACCGTATAGAGGATCGCGTAGACGAGCACTTCGGCGATGGGCAGAATGCCAACACTGAAGATGTCATGGAGGGAGACACGTGCTAGGAAGAGCAGCAGGCTCGGCGGTCTTCGAGCTTCGTTCTCCACCTCGAAGTCCGCACTGCCGAATTTGAGCGGCGGGTTTCCAGCCACTGTGATGGATTCGCCGAGCCGTGACCGCATCTGGCGCCTGAACCGGATGTCACTCGCGGGCGTGGACACACCGAGGAGGAAGTTGCTCGGGAGGTGCCCGTGCTCCGCGACGCAGTTGTTGCCTAAGAAGGAGTTCGCTGGCATATCGATCCCCCGGAGCGTCACGTGCTCTGACCCCTGGTCGAGTACGTTCGTATAGCACCCGTGAGACCAGAACACCTCGGAGTCGGCCCTGATGAGCTCCGGGACGAGGTTGAACATGACGTCACACTCAGAGGCCCCGGGGTGTGTAAAGCGCACACCAGCGAGAGAACGCAGATACTGTCCGAAGATGCTCCAGGTCCAGACTCGCTGAATCTGATCCATCATCTTCACCCGGTAGAGGAGGAGATGGGCCTTGAGCCCGCGTGAGGGATACTGCCCCGGCGAGGTGGGCGTGCAGCGAAGGAAGAGGCAGCCCACCACGGAAACCAGGACGATGGTCACCCAGGTGGTGACGAACGCGTAGAGGCCCATTTGCCAGAGGATCTCCAGCAGTGGTGTGGTCTGAAAGTAGTCACTGGAGCCGACCGCCTCACTGGCGGGGAGAAAGAGGACGGTGAACCAGGCGACCAAGGCCGTGGGAACAACCAGGAGGCAGAAGTCCAGGAAGACCTGCAGGAGGATGCCGAGCGTCCCCAGAAACCAGAGCGGCAACGCGTACCGGCAGTGGTTCCTCGTGCGCTTCAGCGCCATGCAACGGCCCGCGAACCGGGCGGGGGCACCCTCCCACATTTCCTCAGCCCCC
>CAXBHX010000094.1:0-11796 GCA_963975655.1 uncultured Verrucomicrobiales bacterium | reverse complement strand
TGCCCCGTGCCCCGTGCCCCGTGCCCCGTGCCCCGTGCCCCGTGCCCCGTGCCCCGTGCCCCTCAACGGCGTCCTCAAGCACCCTACTCAAAAAAGCGACTCCGAGATCATTGTCATGAAGCCATTATGAAATAATATATGAACTGCATTGAAGTTACAGAACCTGGGGCACCTTCGGCGTTAAAAGAAACGAGACGTCCTATCCACGTGTCTCAAGCGGGAGAGCATGTTGGGAGGATTGTATTAAGCACTGACTGATTTATGGGATACACTTTAATCACAGGTGCGACCGATGGCATTGGTCTAGAGTTGGCTCGCTTGCGTCATTCGAGCGGCGAGCCATTGGTTCTGCACGGCCGACGTCCGCTTTGTGAGCTGGATCGCGTTCTCTTCACGCAAGATAATTATTGCCAGGTCGATTTGGAGCAGGCTGACGCGGCCCCTCAGGTTCGAAGCTGGCTTGAGGCGCATCACATCGATCGGTTAGCTTGCGTCGTTTTGAATGCGGGGTGCGGCTATGTCGGCAATCTGGCAGAGCAGGATGAAGCCAGCATTCGCCGTATCATCGCCGTCAACTTATGGTCGGCTATTTGCCTCACACGAGAACTCCTGCCGCTGGTTCGGCGTGGACATGGGAAGATCGTATTCATCGGCTCGCTTGCTGGGATGATGGCTGCAGCGGACTATGCAGTTTATGCGGCCAGCAAGGCGGCATTGGATGGATTTTCACGTAGCCTTCAGCTGGAGTTATCTAATGACTCGAGGGTGAAGATTCAAATTATCCATCCCGGTGCTGTCCGCACAAACCTACATGCAAAGTGCGGGATACATATGTCGGAGTCGGAAAGTCGCAAGATTCCATCGGTGGATTCTGTGGTGAAGGTGATGGACAAAATCATGCATGGGACTCGTGAGCGAACTGCCACCAGCTTGGGGCAGGAAATATTTGTGCGTGTTGCGCGTTGGTTCCCTGAGGTACAGCCTTGGATTGCGAGTCAACGGCGACGGCATGGAAATGTTACCTCTCCGCGGCATCCGGCCTCCGCGGCGGCACCGCACTGTGTTATCTCGGGCGCCGCGGATGGTATCGGTTGCGCTCTTGCGCTTCGTTTTGCAAAGGCTGGCTATCAAGTAACGGGCGTGGATGTAAATGCTGAATGCGCCGCTGCAACCCAATCGAAGCTAGGAGCGACCGGACGTTTTGTCATCGCGGACCTGAGCACTGCCGAAGGTCTCCGACATACGCTTGATGAGCTCAAGTCCCTTCCGCCAGCTAATGTGCTTATCCATAACGCAGGCATCAATGCAGTGGGCCGATCTGATGAATTAGGCTTGAAGTCTCAGCAGTCGGTATTGGATCTCAACTTACTGACTCCATTGTGCTTAACTCCCGCGTTGTTGCGGCAACAGAGCATACGTTCCGATGGCTCGATCATTTTCATTTCATCCTTATCTCAGTTTACTGGATATCCGGGTGCAGCCGTATATGCTGCGACGAAGGATGGGGTGGCTTCCTATGCACGGAGTTTAGCGGTGTCACTTTCTGGGAAGGGGCATGTTCTGACAGTGTTTCCCGGCCCGACCAGAACCGCACATGCGAGGCGGCACAGTCCCGACAACAGTCGAGAGGCACGGCGTATGCCGCCGGAGCGACTGGCCGAGTTGGTATTCCGTTCACTTCAACACCGTCGATCGGTGCTGATTCCTGGTTGCTCTAATTGGTTAATTTCCTTCCTGGGGCGCTTGTTCCCGCGTTTCGTTGGTCGACTCATGTATCGCTCGCTGTTTTGCAAGCTTCCGAGGATCGAGGGGACGCATTCAGATACTCTCGAAATGCAGAAACCAATGCCACTCAAAGAAAACCCGTAAAATGAATATCTCGGCCAAAGATACTTCGCCCTCAAGTAAAGATCGCACGACTCGCTCCCTCTGGAAATACACGCTGGTGCTACTGGCAGTTGCGGCACTTGGGTTTGCCATCCATGAATGGCCAATTGCCCGTGAAGTCCTTGTGTTTAAGGAGTGGCTGGTTGGCTTGGGCGGCTGGGGCCCAGTAATCTTCATCCTCGTGTATGCGGCCGGCACGGTGTTGCTGGTGCCAGGTTCGGCGCTGGCTTTGCTTGCGGGGCCGATATTTGGGTTGGTGCTTGGCACTGTCGTGATCGAGGTTGGATCGACCTTGGGCGCGGCCTTACCGTTTCTGATCGCACGCTATGCTGCACGCGAACGTGTCGCAGCTTATTTGGCACGCTACCCGAAGCTCGGCGCGATTGATCATCAAGTTGCCATCGGAGGCTGGAAGATTGTGGGACTATTACGGATGACGCCGCTAGTGCCTTATAGCATATCAAACTACCTCTACGGTTTAACGTCGATTCGCTTCTGGCCTTACGTTATCGTTAGCGCCGTGGCCATGTTGCCAGGGAATCTAGCATTTGTATACTTTGGCAGCGTGGCGGCCGAGGGTTTAAGCTCTGCTTCAGGAGCAAGTGCTCAGGAAGCTGGAGCTCATGAGGCATTGGTTTGGGCGCTGCGAATTATCGGTGTGGTCGCCACGCTGTTGGCGCTGAGGTTGATTACTCGCCTAGCCAGGCAGGCCTTGGATCAACCTGCGATTCCCGTGTCAGAGGATCGGCGAACGCCACCTACGAAGTGATGTGCCACAGGGGCAGGATTGGGGCGCAGAATATTTCGCAAGCAATGCAAAATAACTATCATCACTGTAGTAATTTAGCGCTATCGAACAATGAACCGTTTGATTTCCGGCAACAAGCGAAGTCGCATCCGCTGGGCACGATCTTCTATCGTGGCGATTGGCGCCATCTATGAAATTGGCTTTTGGTGAACTGTAATGTGAGCGAGTTATGTCTGAAGAAATAAATTGTGACGATGGAGCATGTGAAATCCCTGGTGAAAAGAGTCAAATAGCTACTTCGACTAATTCTGACATGGATAATAAGATAATCTATGTTGGCGACCCGATGTGTTCATGGTGTTGGGGGATAGCTCCTGAGGTGGATCAACTGCGTCAAGCATATCAGGGGCAATTAGGCTTTGAGCTTGTACTAGGCGGTCTTCGACCTGGCGGAGGAGATGCGTGGACAGATGATTTGAAAAAATATATCAGTTCTCACTGGGAGCATGTGAAAGAATCATCGGGCCAACCTTTTGATTTCGATTTTTTCAAAAGAACGTCATTCAACTATGATACCGAACCTTCATCACGGGCTGTGAGAGTCGTTAGGTCTCTGGACCCATCTAAAGAATGGATATTTTTCAAGGCTGTTCAGCAAGCGTTCTATGCCGAAAATATGGATGTTCACGACTTGGCGACTTATGAGGCTTTATGTTTGAAATATGACCTGAACTACGCTGACTTTGAGTCAAAATACTTGTCACAAGAATTTAGGGATTTAACGAAAAAGGATTTTGAAATTGCTCAGATGATGGGCATTAGATCGTTTCCGTCTGTGGCATTAAAGATGGGAGGGGAGTATACCTCCGTGAGTATTGGGTATTCCAAGTTTGAAAACATGAGGCAAGTGATAGATTCAGTTATAAAGAAATAGCCTATCGCTGTTCGAAACAACTACGCATCTGGTGACAAGCATCAAGGACACCCGTGAGGACTACAGCCTGGGAGGTGCGGCCTGGCCATCCCTCCTCCGATAAATGCCACTTCCTCATGGATCTTCATCCGGCCCGGCGGCAAGTGTGCGAACGTAAGCGGTCAACAGACCCGCCTATGGCATTTTTGCCATAGATCTGGCATCTCTGGCTCCTATGCAGAGGCCGGTTGAGGCTCTAGCATGGAAGGGTCGCGTTTTACGGCGATCCAGACCTCCGGGAGCAACGCCTGGTATTGGTGCTCCGGCGGGTCGTGCATGAGTTTCTCGAAGATCCACTCGAAGTAAGCGAAGGGATCAAGGCCGTGGCGGCGGATCTGTTCAACAAAGGTGTAGATGACGGCACTGCGCCAGCAGTGTGCCCTCTCGCCCGATAAAGATCCAGTTCTTCGCCCCGATTGTGGTGGGACGAATTCTGTTCTCGGTAAGGCTGTTGTCCAACTCGATCTAACCATCCATGATGGCAGGGTTCAAGATGCGGCCACTGGTCCACGGCGTAGTGGAGCGCCTTCCCAAGGTTACTTCAGGGAAGGATGTGACGACGGGCTAAGCTCCATCATCGTATCCCCATTGATAAGTGCGTTTCAAGAAAATTTGATTCGTCAAAAGGAATCAACCGAAGCCTTTTCCCTTGCCAGACGTTATCGGACCAGGTCTTAACGGGTCAATGCTAGAAGAACGTGAGCCAGACAGCAGCTAGCAAAACTCCAAAATAGGCGACTGGGAACATCCATCTGCAACGGTGATCAAGCCGATCTCCGACGTCGGACATTCCATGACGATCTAAATAGCCTACCCTCAGGTTGATTATTACGGTCATACACATAATAAAAAAACTGATATTCAAAAAGCCATCATTAAACAGGGTGACATATGAGTTTCTAGGAAGAATCTCACTCACTATCACTTGATAGGTAACTGCGGTTAGTATGCCGATAAACGAAACGCTAATTCGGTCTCCTAAAGACGATTTATCCATCCAGAACACCGACCATGACAACATTACAATCGTCATCAGGGGAAATATGACCAAACGGAAAATGAAGAAGAACCTTCGTTGCAAATCGATACTAACAATGAACGTAGATGTGGTAGCGCCTTTTCTTATTAGTGGTGTTTTACGGGTCCCGATAGAGGATTTTATGTCTATCAGCTTCCACTGGGGCATCCGGAATGATTCATCAATGTTTAAATCGCCGTCATTATAATCCTGTTTTAGTCGTAATTTAATTTCATTGCTATCAAATCCTAATACATGGAAAACAGCTTCAAGCCGTTGTTGATCAATAGGGTATCTTCTAAGATCCAGGTCAATTTTCGCGACCGCATCTATCGTCTCAAAAAGGCTCAAAGAACCATCCGATTGCACGCGTAGAAGGACACCGTGTTTCTCGAACAATCCTGACTCGTTTACGAGAATAAGCTGGGGAAACCAACCGGTATACACCTCATTAAATTGGAAAATTCCTTGATATACTTTTTCCTCAACACCCTCTACTACCGGGTCGAAAGCTTGTCGTTGATCGTGCCAAGAAAGCTTTAAAACACCCGTAAATTCGACAGTCTCGGCTCCATCATCAATACTATTTATATCACGCAGTTCAAAACTAACGGTGACTTCAACCGGGCCATCTTCCTGAGGCAGAGCGTTTTTAGATTCATTGTTCTGCGATTGATCGGTTGGTAACTTCTGTTTGGTAGTTTCCTGGGCCAAAGAGCTCCTGGGAATGGCGGTGGTTACCACCAAAGCAACGAAAAATGCCCCTAATAAAATTTTCATCTGAGTGATATTTTATATTTTGATCTCAATCCCTTTAACACCTTCACTTCCCCTTGCGGATTTTTGAATGATACCTTGTTGCTCACGGCTAATACAACCAGCCAGACACAAGAGAACTAAATGACATGACCTTATAGCACCAAGGTGCCGTTCACATTACAAAAACCGATCGTAATATCAGAAAAATAGTCTGTCTTAATCAGCTCTATTCGCGCACTAACATAGCTTTCCTACACTATGGGACCGTTCGGCGCGCAAGTGATCTTGGGCTCTGATGACATAGGTGCTCCTTCTGGTTTGTCCTGTAGCTCGCGATCCCCTTGGAAGCAGGAGTAATCGATACCAGTCAGGTCCGCCATCTCGCGGTGCCATGTCGCAATGTCGTCCTGCTCGAACTTTCCAAGGTGGTCGTGGCCGCAGACGCGCGCCATTGCGAAGAGCTGGACTTCTGGTCCAAAGTTGTTGGTTGGGAGACCTACTACCGTCAGAACGGCAAAGGTTCCTTTGAAGCCTGGTTTGACACTCAAGTCACGGCTGAGTTCAGGGCCGTTGAGCAATTCTGCAGTAAGTCGATGGCTGTCACCGGCGCTCCCCCGCAGGGTCACCTGCCGATCGTCATGGTACGGGCAGGCGCGGCACCGGTCTTCATAGTCGTTTTGCGAATCGGTTCGGCCCCGGAAAAAGTCACCTTGCCTCCGCTGTCCTCAAGAGACATTCCAATTTCTCGCAGCATATTGTCTGCGACTTTCCGCCTATCGTCGTGATTTCCAACAGGTTGGTGGAAAATCATAATTTCAAGTGTTTTGAATTTCGAGAGCAGTTAAGAATTTATAGGCAGACGGCGATGGAAGAAAGAATTCGGATGTCGTTCACAGCCCCCTGAGCTGAACACCCTTTTGGGATTTGCAAGTCTTACCGATGATCATTTTCTTTCCGAGTCAAGGCGTCGGGTTGCCGAGGCACTCTAGAAATCGATCACCATCCGGACGCCGGGAATCACCGCGAAGTCGTCACCCTGGTTCTGGTTTTGGGCGAGCTGGAGGTCGGCTGTCAAGTGGGCCCACGGGGTGATTTCGTAGTTGTAATACATTTCGAAACCCCATGTATTGCGCAGGGGAGCAATTGGGGCCACGAGCTCGGTGAATTGGTCGGAGAGACCGTTCCACCAACCGCACAAGCCCATCCGGTCATTCGGGCGTGATTCACACAGACCAAACACCTCGACGTTAGCCATCAGATTCCACTGCGCAAACTGTGGATTGTCCGGTCCCACTGTTGCACCGAGCATGAAATTGGCTTTCCGATTGGGGTTGCTCGAATCCTTCCAGAAATCCTGGTAGAGGTAGAGCGCGACGTCCCAGGGATTCTCCGACTGAGTGCTTGTAATGCCCTGCCCGGGGGTGACAACGAAATCGTGTGGGTCGTTGGACGCTTGATCCTTCGTCGAGCCACCGGCGAAAACCATGAAGTAGCCCATGTTGTCGTCGATGTCCCAGATGAACCTGTGAAACCCAGCCACAAAGGAGCCTTGCTCGAAGGCGTCCGAGGGACTACCCCACGAGGTTGACTCATTCACCGTCCCGGCAGCCAACAGTCCGCTCTGGGGGATCCCATATTTTTCGTTGATGGTCATCGCGATGCCGCCATACAAGGAGAGCCCCTGAACGGCGCCGAACCAGGGCATGTTGCTGGCCAAGCTGTTGACGTTCTGGAAACCTTCCTGCCCGTAGCCGACGTTGGGGAAGAAGCCGGTCACCAGATCAATGACGTCAAGCATGCCGACGGTGACGACGCCGAGATGACCCTCGTAGAGCGGGAACATATAGGAGGCCGTAAACCCGGTGACGTCTGTTCCCGAGTAATCCCCCGGGGACGGCATCAGCAGTCCCCCATTGGGAAGCACGAGCGCCCCCGCATCCGCGTTGCTATCAGAACCGTGGCGCGATCTGGCATGCACGTCGAATGTCAGGCCTTGAATGCCGGCGAGCTTTCCTGCGTCCACATTGAGTCGGTAGTCCATCGTCCCACCATACTGGGAAGCGACATTGACACCTCCACTCGCGACCCTTTGACCATACCCTGAATACCTGAGACCAAAGGTGATGCCATTGTCGACAAGGTCTGTGCGGAGCCCGTCCCAATCGCCGGTGAGCGTGTCACGGGTCCAGATATTGTCATCCGTCGACAGCGGAGCAAGTGCCAGGGTATCCTTGCCGTAGACGTCGCCGGCATGTGACGAGGGAGCAAAACACGCTGCCATCAGGGCAACGCAGGAAACTAAGCTTGAGATTCGATTCATTGTCTTCATTGTTTGGGACGTATCTTAAAAAGAAATCTAATTATCGCAAGAGCCGAAGCCGGGGCTCTTGGACCCGGCTTCGGCAAATCGATGGCCTTTCTGCTAATTTCCCGCGTGCGCCGCTTCAACGAAACGCTTGGCCGTTACTGACAGAAATTTGCTTTTTCAAGGAGTGCTTATCGGCGTCGGTCCGGCCGGGTTTGAGGGGGTGCAGTTTGCGGCAGGAAAAGGTGCCGCCACCGCGGGGACAACGGCGCCTTTGTTTAAATCATCGTGATGCGTCTACTTCTTGGCCACTCCAGCCCCGGCTGGTGAATACCAGATTGGCGATGAATAAGCGCGCTCCTGGATCGTTGCCGGAACCCCCTTGGGCGGAGCCACTCCCAGTTTTGCGGCGTCGTAAGTGCTCCAGCGCGGTGTCGGGATCTCCAGCACGCGCACGTAGTAGACGGCCTTGACCGACGGATCGAAGTCCGGGTCGGTCCACACGGCGCGCAACTGGCTGGCGCCGATTGAATTGTTCGAGTAGGTCGCTTTCTTGATGTCCACCGTGTTGCCCACCGGCGGCAATTTACCGGTGGTGGGATCAATCGAACGCTTGTCCTCGTCCGACCAGACCAGGTCGTAGATCTTCTCCTGCGGGAATCCCGTCTGCAGATTGGCCCAGCCCTTGACGACCTGGACGCGATCAAGATTACCGCTTTCCGGATCCTTCTGTGCCCAGGCTGCGAAGGTCGGTGCCTTGCCCGCCTTTTTCGGCAGGTCGCCGCCCATTGGCACACCCGTCTTGTAGGCCTTCTCGACGAAATTCTCGTCATCGACCAGATTCTTCGCGAAATCCCAACCGCCGAAGAAACGCAGGCGGATCAGGGTGCCGGTGGTGCCGTAGGTCTCCTTGCTCTGCATGCCCTCGAAGATGCCCTCGCGGGTGTTCTCAGTGGCCCAGACAGCCGTGGTGCCGGCGCTCGACACCGCATACCCGGGCTCACCGGTCGCGTTGTCCTTGGGGTCAAGGCGTACCTGCGGAGTGTTGTCCATAATGCCATGAGCGCCGATCCAGTTCCATTCCTCATTGGCTGAATAGGCGGAGTGGATGTCGCCACCCGCCACGATACCGAACTTGAAGGGGTTGTATCCGGTTTTGGTTTCGATGGTCATCCCGTCAACCAGCGCCTGGCGGACGTAGCCATACTTGATCGCCGCCGGCTCGTCCGTTGCAATCAGGTTCGCAAATGGTTCGAAATTCCCAAACTCGTCATTGGGCGAGAGCCACGGATGCGCTTCGGAGTTGCCCTTGGTCTGGTGAATCTCGGTGAGCGGCTCGTTGGTATTCTGACGTTGCGCGTAGCGTGCGTCCATCGGACCGCCTTCGGGATACATCTCAGGCCGGTACATCATACCATCCGAGAGGTTTCCGTTGTGGGGGATCGCCAGACTGTCGATGCCCTGGCTGCGGTTGACCTCCATGTAGGTCCAGAGATCCTCCGGGCGCCACGAATCGAGGGCTGAGAAGGGCGCCACCGGCGGTTTGTCCTTGAAGTAGACGTTGCGGTGCATGTTTGAGGAGTTTTCCTGCGACGTCCACTCAAAGGAATACATGGCGGTGAACTTGCCCGGATCGTTGTACTTATCCGCAGCCGCGATGAATGCTTCCCACCGGCTTATGCGAAGTTCCGGGGTCATATATTCTTCCATCTTCTCGCCCGCAGCGAGTCCGGCGATCAGCTTAGACACTGCCGGTCCAGCTCCTGTCGGGTCTGTCACCATCTTTGCCATCGTCTTTCCGAAATCCGACTGTGACAGCGGATTTTTTGGATCGGCCATTTGCTGAAATATGCCAAAATACTGGGCGTGATCGGTGATGCCCACAAAGTCGTAGGGCGTACGACGCTTCATCTTGAAGCTCTTCTTGTTCGAGAACTTGTATTCCACCTCGTCGCCGCGACCGAATTGATACGCTTCGTCCTAGGTCGCCAGCGTGCCAACTGTATAGGCATCGAAGGACGCCTGGGTGTGAAGATGCTGTTCGCCGAAGTAGACGTTCTTGAGCGGGTTCTTGCCGCCGGCGCTACGCCCGGGTTCGCCCGGGGAATCGGCCAATGCGGCTGCGGCAGCGAGCAGCAGCGCGGCAACGGCGAGTGGAGTCGTGGTCATTTTCATTTTCATATCAGTGGTTGGGATTGGGAGGTCAAGAAATCGGGGGAGGGAGATTCGTCACTTCGCATTCTCGATCTTCGGCGGCAGCCAGTCGCCATTCAGGACGGCAGGTCCCGGCGAGTACTCGCGCAGCACGACGTAGAACGATCCCTTCGGCGTGGGCAGCCAATTGGCCTTGGCCTCGGCATCAGTTGGTTCCGTGGATGACATGGTGATGGTCAGCGAGCCGTCCTTTTCGGTTTTGATGCCAGCGGTCCGATCACCCACCGAGTAGCGGTTGGACGGGTTGTCGACGAACAGCTTGGTCTTGGCGTCATACATGGTGAGCGACCAGAACGCCGCGACCGGTGGCGGGGGCGAGAGCTTGAGGGTGTAGGTATCCGCGCCGTTGAGCGGCTTGCCGTCTCCGTCCACGAAGCCAACGTGATAAGTGCTGACTTCCTTCTGGCTGTAGAGCAGACCAAGCTTGGTGGTGGCTGCATGATAGACCGGCATCTTGCTCTGGTCGCCGGGCATGACCGCCGGCACCCAGCCGTTGACCAGCGGCGCGAAGTTCTTTTCCCGCTCCGCGATGATGGCGAGTGCGTCCTTCGCAGCGCGGGTCAAACCCTTCTGCGTGGCCGCGTCGAGGTCCTTCCACACAAACTGCTGATCCGGGGCCAGATGGATCTCGCGCAGCCAGCCGAGAAGATAATCGGCATCACCCACGGGCGGGTTCCGGCGCAGCATCTCGTTCATGGTGGTGAAGAACTTCTCTGCGTCGGGCATATCGGCGTTGGTCATCTTCGGATAGCGACTCGGGTCAATCTTGGCGCGCGGCGCCTCGGTCATGCCCTTCTTCCACTGGCTGAGCGGCACCAGGAACGTCTTGTCCTGCAAGGCGTTCACCGCCGGGACGTCCTTCTCGCCATTGACGGTAATGCGGCCCAGTGTCCACATCATCGGCGTCGTCATCTCGATCCGGCCCACGCCATCCGGCAGCAATCCCTGCCAGCCGGGAGCGGTCAGCGCGAAATCCCCCCCCTTGGAGCCAATCGTCTGCCAGTCCAGGGATTGGAAAAGGTTGTGATACATGTCCCCCAGTGGAAACCAGTACTGTCGATCGCCCATGTCGGGAATATGCAGCACGATGGGTTCGTCAGTCAGATCGAGGAACCCGCGCGAATAGAGCGTGTCCTGGTTCGGGGTAACGACCCAAGTGTCCTTCGCATTTACCATTTTTCGTACGAAGTTGAACTCGTTCAGCGTCCGGTCAGAGCCGCGCTTGGGGTCGAGCGCGTCCTCCCAGAACGTCCGGTAGAGGTCCATGAGCGGCTGACCGTAGAGGTAAGCCTGAACGCCGACGGTGTAGGCAAGGTTCTCCTGAGGAGACGCGCTGGAGTCCTCCTGCTGCGCAGACGCTCTGGAGAGCAGCAAAGCAGAACTCAGGATGGCGAGGGCACCCCACCGGGATAGTCTGGTCGTTAGCGTGGTTTTCATGATTGTGGAGTCTGGATTCTGGATTCTGGATTCTGGATTCTGGATTCTGGATTCTGGATTCTAGTGTAGTGTAGTGTAGTGCAAGTCAAGAGTGCTCAGGCAGTGCCGAAAGTCTTCGCGCTGGCTTCATCCCAGAACTGTTGGAGCACCGGCCCGGCTCTATTTTCCAGGAGCTGTCCAGGCTCGAAGAAATTGTAGAGCTGATCGAAGTTACGCACTTCGTGGGGGGAGATGCGCTCGCAGAGGTGCCGGGGTGTGAACTCGTTGGGGTGGTCGAGGCCGCAGGCGGCGGTCATATCAGCCAGCCCCTGTACCGTATTCTTGTGGAAGTCGCAGGCGCGCTGAGCCTTGTCCTCGACCACGAGCGCCATCTGAAGCCGCTGGTCCTGAGTCGCCACGCCGACGGGGCATTTGTTCGTGTGGCAGCTCTGCGACTGAATACAGCCGACCGAAAA
>CAXBHX010000093.1:0-11894 GCA_963975655.1 uncultured Verrucomicrobiales bacterium | reverse complement strand
GCGCAACATTCCCGCTCAATACGACCTCCGTCTCTCCGGCTGTTTCAGCGACAGCACTTCTCCTCCCGCCGTGAGCGATGGTGAGCGCGTCGTCTTCGTGAACGCCTCTGGCGCCGTCGAGTGTTTCACTCACGAAGGCGAGCCGGTCTGGCGTCAGGAGCTCCTCAGCGTTGGTCGCACCATGCCGTTTTTCCACGATGGCAATATAGTCTTCACCCGACAGCAATACCCGCCTGACCCTGACGGTCATTTCCCTCACAAATACAAAGACTCACCGAAGGAATTGTGGACTCAACTCCAAGCCCTCAACATGAAGACTGGTGAAATTGCGTGGACTTCAGAATGCGGCTGCAACCTCGGAATGACGATGATGCCTCAAGCGCTCAGCGACGGCCGTAATGTCGTCATCGTGGGACGAGGAGGCGGTCATGGCCCACCCGAAAAACCTCTCGGCATTTCCCTGATCGACCTCGCCGATGGCAAGACCGTGTGGACGCTGCCTATCGATGACTTCGCCGCGACGATGAGCTTTGGAGTTCGCCATGACCAGGTGCATATATTCCACGGTCTCGATCACCTCTCCGTCGACTGCCAAACAGGCAAAATCGTGAAGAGTATTTCCATTCACGAAGAAGTGCCAGTCAGACACTGGAACGGGGGCGAGCGAACCACCACCGTCGAAACTCTCAAGGGAGGAAAGAGCAGGAATATCACTCAGGGATCCAATCTTCTGGTTGGCCCATGGAACTACTTTCGACACTACAAGAATCCCTGGCTCGGACGAGTCAACGTCGACACAGAAGAGGTCGAATACCTCGAACTGCCTTTGCAACTTTCACGCGCTCCGGAACAGGATGGCGTCCTGAAATGGTTTGACCCGGCCGGGAAAAAGATGGAAACCCAAACCATTATCCCCAACGACATGAAGAACTCCCGGGGCCTCGTCGTCTTTGATGACAAGCGATGTGCCGGAACCGGTTGGGGCCACATCGCATCTCCCACCCCATCTGTTGCCGGAAACAACCTCTACATCCCTGTCATGAATGGGACCGTCTACGTCATCGACTGGGATGCTGATAAGCTTGATGAAAATGCTGTCATCGCCGTCAACGACCTCGGGATTGCGGGTCAATCCTACACCCGCGGCAGCATTTCATTCGCCAACGGTAAAGCCTACGCCCACACCATCAAAGAACTCATCTGCATCGGTCAATAGTCTTGATCTTGCTCTTAATCCTGTTCTTGATCCTCTTCCTATGAAGTCATTCCTCCTCATTCTTCATCTTACTCCCTCCCCAATGAAGCGCGTCCTCTTAGCCTCAGCTCTCCTCTTACTTTCAGCCACCTCCCAGGCAGCTGACCAGCCCAACGTCATCATCATCTACGGCGATGACGTCGGTTTCGCGGACCTCGGTGTCTACGGATCAACCATGATCCCCACACCCAACCTCGACCAACTCGCTGCCGAAGGCCTGCGTTTCACTGACGGCCACTGCGCCGCGGCCACTTGCACCCCGTCACGCTATTCCATGCTGACTGGGTCCATGGCTTTTCGAAAAGCGGGCACCGGCATCCTCTCCGGCACTGCCAAAATGGCCATCGGCCCTGACCAATACACCATCGCTGACCTGTTCAAGCAGGCTGGCTACAAAACCGGCGTCATTGGAAAATGGCACCTCGGTCTCGGCGATGGAGACATCAACTGGAACGAAGCCATCACACCGGGACCACTCGAGATCGGGTTCGACTACAGTTTCATTCTCCCCGCCACCAATGACCGCGTTCCCTCCGTCTACATGGAGAACCGCCACATCATCAACCTCGATCCAGAAGACCCCCTCACCGTTTCCTACGGCAAGCCTGTTCCGGATAATATCGAAGGCACCGAATACCCCGACGCCAAGGTCACTCCGGAAGCCATGACCTACTACCCCAGTTCACACGGGCACAACCACTCCGTCATCAACGGCATCGGACGCATCGGCTACATGAAAGGTGGCAAATCAGCCCTCTTCAAAGACGAAGACATGGCCGACGACTTCGTCAACAAAGCCAAGGCATTCATCGAGGAAAGCAAAGACGAGCCTTTCTTCCTTTTCTTTTCCTCACAGGACATCCACGTCCCCCGCACCCCGCACCCGCGCTTCCATGGCAAAAGCCAACTCGGCTATCGAGGTGACGCCATGGTGCAGCTCGACTGGTCCACCGGAGCCATCATGAAAGCGCTCAAGAAAGCGGGCATCGACGACAACACCATCGTCATCTTCTCCAGCGACAACGGCCCTGTCTATGACGACGGCTACCAGGACGGAACCACCGTTCGCACTTCGACCCAGGAATCGGATCGCGGCCACGATGGCTCAGGCCCTTACTCCGGAGGCAAATATCAGATCTTCGAAGGCGGCACACGGGTGCCCCTTATCGTTCGTTGGCCAGCTAAGGTGGAACCCGGCGTCTCCAAGGCTCTCGTGTCGCAGGTTGATCTCGTCGCCTCCTTTGCCGAAATGCTGAACCAGGAAACTCCGGAAGGTGCTGCCGGAGACAGCCGAAGCACTCTCGCTGCCTTCCTTGGTAAAACGGACATAGGAAGCGAGATCATTCTCGAACAGGCCAAAGGCGTCGCCCTCCGCATGGGAGACTGGAAATACTTCGAACCCAAGAGCAAAAATAAAAAAGGAAAGGCCGGCGCCAAGGAGACTCCAGAGGGCCAGCTATTCAATCTCGCTGACGATATTGGCGAAAAGAACAACGTGTTTTCTCAAAACCCGGAGATCGCCGAAAAGATGGCGAAGCTACTCTCCAAATATCGCGAACAAGGACTCGCAGAATAATCCCTCTACTCCCCTTCCTTTCCTATGAACAAATTCTTCATCGCTCTCATTGCCTTCGGGACTTCACTCTTTTCACAGGCAGCCGACTCTCCGAATGTCATCTATATCCTCGCCGACGATCTCGGCTACGGTGACCTCTCCTGCTACGGACAGGTCAAGCTCAGCACACCGAACATCGACAGGCTCGCTACAGAGGGCCTGCAATTCACCAATCACTACTCCGGCAATACCGTCTGTACGCCTTCTCGAGCCGTGCTCATGACAGGCATGCATTCCGGGCGTTGCTACATTCGGGGAAACATCAGTGGAGAAAATGGTGCCGCTCTAGACCCCAAATGGACCGTCCTTCCCAAAGTCTTTAAAGCTGCCGGATACAACACCGGCGCCTACGGTAAATGGGGACTTGGGCACACTTACGAGGAAGGTCCTCAAAATCCACTCAGCCACGGCTTTGATGAGTACTGCGGCTGGAAAAGCCAGAGCATCGCCCACACCTACTACCCCTCCAGCTACGTCTTGAACGGAAAAGAAGTTCCACTCGACGGCGAGACCTACGTGCATGACATCATCATGCAGAAGGCATTCGAGTTCATTCAAACAAACGCCGAGTCAGACACTCCGTTCTTCTGCTACATCCCCACCGCTGTGCCGCATGCCGCGATGCAGGCACCTGCCGCGCTACATGAGAAGTGGCGCAAACAGTTCCCTGAATTCGATGACAAAATCGGCAAATACGGCGCGGGTGGCGAGAACTGCCCCGACGTTCAGAACCCCATCGCCGGCTTCGCCGCCATGATCGAAAACCTCGACAATCAAGTGGGTCACATTCTCGACATGCTCGACGATCTCGGCATCGACGACAACACTCTCGTCATGTTCGCCAGTGACAACGGTGCGCACAAAGAAGGAGGGCACGATCCCGAATTCTGGAACTCCTCAGGTTCCCTCCGCGGACACAAGCGTGACATGCACGAAGGCGGTATCCGCACTCCCATGCTGGCACGCTGGCCGGGAACGATCGCCCCCGGGACCACCACCGATCACCTCAGTTGCTTTCAGGACATTCTTCCCACTGTTGCAGAAATAGTCAGCCAACCTGCTCCCGAAGATATCGATGGCCTCTCCTTTCTCTCAATGCTTCAGGGCAAAGACGATCAGGCCAGCCACGAGTATCTCTATTGGGAGTTCTGCAAAGGAAACAATCAGGACATCTATTCCCAAGCCGTGCGTCAGGGGAAATGGAAAGCCTACCTTCAGATCAAGAAGAAGCTCGAACTGTATGACCTGAGCAAGGACCCCTACGAAGAAAACGATCTCGCCGGATCCATGCCTGAGATGGTCGACGCGATGAAGAAGATTATTGCCGACGCGCACGAACCGCTGCCCACGCAGAAGAAGAACTGACACGGAAGTCTCCTAGCGAAGCTCTTAAAATTCAGTCAACAACCCCTGCCCCCATCTCAAATGCGATTACTCTTCGCCTTCCTCCTATCATTGTCCCTCACCGCCACGGCTACCGAAAAACCTAATATCGTTGTCTTCCTGGTCGACGACATGGGCTTGATGGATACCTCGGTTCCTTTTCTCACTGACAAGGACGGCAATCCCGAGCGTCACCCTCTTAACGATTTCTACCGCACTCCGAATATGGAGCGCCTCGCCAGTTTGGGAACCCGCTTCAGCCAGTTCTACGCCATGAGCGTCTGCTCTCCCACTCGGGCGTCGATTATGAACGGCCAGACCTCGGCACGCCATACCACCACGCAGTTTATCAAACCAGAGACGAAGAACACCGGAAGCCTCGGTCCCGAAGATTGGAAATGGGAGGGATTTACAGAAGGCGACGTCACCCTGCCAGCTTTACTACGTGATGCTGGCTACTGGACCATTCACGCAGGCAAGGCCCACTTCGGCCCCAATGATTCCTTCGCCTCTGACCCCACAAACCTAGGATTTGACGTCAACATTGGCGGCTGCGCCTACGGGCAACCCGGCAGCTATCTTGGAACAGATCACTTCGGGTGGGCCAAAAAGGGCAGGCAGAATCGTGCAGTCCCCGGGCTCGATAAATACCACGATCAGGACATCTTCCTCACCGAAGCGCTCACCCTTGAGATCAATGACGCCATCTCGTCAGCGGTCGAAAAGGAGACCCCCTTCTTTGCCTACATGTCACATTATGCGGTCCACTCTCCATTCCAGAGCGACAGCCGATTTGCAGAGAACTACACCGGAGAGAAGAAACAGTCTCTCGCTAACTTCGCCACCATGATCGAAGGCATGGACAAGTCGCTTGGCGATATGCTTGATCATTTGGAAGAACTCGGAGTCGCCGAAAATACGCTCATCATCTTCCTCGGAGACAATGGCACCGACGCCCCCATTGGAGACGCTCACGCCATCGCCTGTGCCGCTCCCCTTCGCGCCAAAAAAGGGACTCACTACGAAGGCGGCATGCGAGTCCCCTTCATCGCGGCCTGGGCTAAACCCGATCCTGACAATGCCTTTCAAAAACAACGCCCCATTCCTTCCGGAGTGATCAACAGCACTGACATCGGCGTTGTCTACGATGTGTTCACCACCGTCCTGGATGTTGCCGGCGGAACCTTTGGTGACCACGTCGTCGATGGGATCGACCTCAGCCCGCTCTTCTCAGATAAGGCCGGCAGCGCCTCCGACCGCGAGTTTCTCATGCACTTTCCCCACAGCCATCGCAGTTCCTACTTCACCGCTTTCCGCAAAGGGGACTGGAAACTGATTTATCATTACGACAAGACATCCGGTCCCAGCGATGACAAAGTCGAACTGTTTCATCTTACTGAGGATCGGGACGAGTCACACAACCTCGCTTCGTCCAATCCTGAGAAACTTCAGGAAATGATGCAGGCGATGAATGCGGCACTCGCCGAAACCGGTGCGCAGTTACCCCTCTCAGGGGAGAACAAGTCACCGCAGAAGCCATCGCTTTAATGCGGCGCGGTTCCCGCTGACACAGCACTTCAGGCAAGAGCGTCTGGCAGTCGCTGTGCATTCAGGGCAGATCGAGCAGCGCACCCTTCAAGATTCGCGCTCGACCAATTGGACAGGTTGGTCACCGAGCTTCTTACCCATGAACCGCCTTGAGCGCGTGTCTACTCACCTGAAGCTTGGCCCAGCCAGATTTCGACCAGCGCAACAGTCGACATTCTTGCAACTGGGATGGAATCGCACCCCACCAGTTTTTCGACCCGCTTAGGTTCAAGCACTTGCACTCGACTCCACCCCGGTCCCTCGAGATCCCCCACCTTTGCTATATTTTCCGTAAATTTAAGCATACTTAACTATTTAGAAATTACCATGAAATCAAAAATTACCAGTTAGGTGAACCACCTATAATTATGTGATATTTTTTCGTTGCTGAATCCCTTCTTGAACCTCAGTGTCTAAACAATTTGTGAGTCTTTAGGAAGAATTGAAATGAGCGGTATAAGGAACTTAGTTTTTGGCGGAATTTTTCTCGTAATCGGCAGCTCTGCCGCAGCAGGTGATGCGAGATTCACAGGAGCGACACCGGGGTGCATGACCTTGGAAGAGGCCATCGTTTATGCCTTGTCATTTGATCCGGACATCCGCAAGAAGTATGCCGACATATATGGCGCAGCGGGTTTCAGTAAGGAAATGCGTTCGGATCTTCTTCCGCAAGTCAGACTTGAGAGCGGTGCCGGCTGGGCTGTTCGAGACCGTAGCATCGACGGCTTAGCCACCGGCGGTGACAACTTGTTTCACCGGGATGCGGCTCTTATTGTTGAGCAACTACTTTGGGACAATAAGTTCAACCTCTATCGCTGGAATGATGCCGAGCAACGCCTCGCCGCGGAGCAATTACTTCAGAAGGCGCAGCGGGAGATGACGGCATTCGGTGTCGTTAATGTCTATCTGAATGTCCTCACCGCTCGTCAGCAAATTAATCTCGCCAATCAGAATGTCGCAGTGCATCGGCAAATCAGGAGCTTGGCTGATAATCGAGCCGACGGTGCCGGCACCCAGGCCGAAGTCGAGCTTTCCGCAGCCCGCTACAACCTTGCCCTGACATTACTAAAAGAGCGGCAGCTCGCAGCGAAACAAGCCGAGGCTCAATTCAAACGCTATGTGGGCGTTCATCCCCCTACCCTGATTCAGCCGAACCGGAAGCACATCCCCTCGATCGACTGCATTGATTCGACGAAGAGCTGGACTTATCAAGCAATCTCCAGACAACTCGAAGCGGCCAACTACGCCAAAGAAGCCGTAAAATCCCGCTACAGCCCCCGCATCAAGTTCCGCGGCACAGGAAGGGTGGGAGAAGACGTCCTTGGCATAGCTGGCGAGGACAACGAAGCCAGCGCATTAGTCGTAGTTTCCTGGGACCTGATCGAAAGCGGACGGAAAAAGGGTATGATGATGCAAGCGGTCGCGGATATCGAGCGCCAGCAAGCGGACTTGGAGCTGACTCAGGTTCTTCTCGATCAAGATATCGAAGCCCGCTGGGATGACTATACAACCGCCCGGGAGCGCATCGGAATCATGAATGAATACGCCGATCAACTGGAGGTGACTGTCGACCTCTATCAGGAACAGTTCGAACTGAACCAGCGCCCCTTGCTCAGTGTTCTCGACATTCAGAACGAGGAGATCGGCTCAAGAATTAAGCTAACTGACGACGAGCGTGACTTTACCGTATCGGGATACCACCTCTACTTCTTTAGCGGACAACTCATCTCCCAGACCGTTGGCGAATCCTATCTGGTGGATCTCACCGCCGAGCCCGACCCCGAGCGACTCAGACTCAGATACCCCCAGGCACAATCTACTCTGGATCCAAAGCGACCGAACATCTTCGCAGACGAACCGGTCCTCACGCCAAGAGCAGTGCCAATCCCAATTGCCGACAAATCGACTGCTGTAGCAGCAGACGCTGGAAAGAAAGGTCTATTTGGCTGGTTAAAAAAGACCCCCTGATATGTCCTCGAGTTAACTGATTGGTTCTGTTCTCGAGTTTGCCTCCATGGAGAAATGCAGACTGCTTGTAATTGATGATCACCCCATTGTAAGATCCGGGGTTAACTTGCTAGTTTCGATAGAACCTGATTTCGAGGTCGTAGCTGAGGCTGAGTCACCCTCCGAAGCACTTACTGTCGTATCAGAGGGCAAGATCGAGATTGATCTAGTTGTCCTGGACTTAACCATGGGCGGCAATGACGGCCTTGAGCTTTTGCGTCAGATTCGTTCGATCATCCCCCATACGCCGATATTGGTGTACTCGATGAACGATGAGTTAATTTGGGGGGAGCGAGCCGTCCGCGCCGGAGCCAAGGGATACGTCACAAAGGACCAGGAAATGAGCGTTCTCTTAGATGCGATGAGGACCATTCTGTCAGGCGAGCTAGCCCTGAGTGAGAAGCTACAGTCGCGCCTCATTCAACGACTTTCCCGAACGTCCGGCCAACGTCAAGTCCGTGATGGATTTGAGAGCCTGACCGATCGCGAGATGCAAGTCCTGAATTTGATCGGAACTGGCCGTACCACAGGCGAGATTGCGACCGAGTTAGAACTAAGCCCAAAGACCGTCGGCGCTCACCGAGAGCATATCAAAACTAAACTGGGTCTGCGCAGTTCGGCTGAACTTGCCAGTGAAGCCGTCAGGCTCGTGGATCACGGAATCGTCTGACGAAGCTTTAAAACAAAGTATGCCCGCACCCGGCACCCATCAGATTGCAAAGAAAATCCTCTTAGGTGTACTTGCCACTTCGCTTTACATTATCATTGCTCGATTGTCGCTCCAGTTGACAGTCTCTCAAAGTGATTTGGTGCCAATATGGCCTCTCTCCGGCTTCGCGATCGCAGGACTTCTCATCTTCGGGCTCCGATGGTGGCCCGTCGTTATGGTCGGATCGACGGCTATCACTTTCATCACCATATTTGAGGAGAGGCCTGACATGAGTATCGTGTCGATCACCTTGATCTCACTGGCTTTCGGCATTTGGAACACAGGTGAAGCACTACTCGGGAGGAGCCTGATCAAACGCTACGCTGGAAATTTATCATGCCTTAACACAGCCCGAAACCTCTATCGCTTCGTTATTTTCGGCGCCATTATCCCACCGCTTTTCAGTACCGGAGCAGGAGTGACTACATTTGCCCTTCTGGGCGTGCTCACTGAGGAATCAGTTTTGGTCGCATCAGTCACGTGGTATTTGGCTAATGTAGCCGGAATAATCACCTTTGGTTCAATGGTAATCGCATTCTGGAATGAAGACCGGACAGATTGGAATCCTTCAAGAATAGCTCAAGTCACCATTGCTGGATTACTCACTGGCATCATTTCGTACAACGCCCACATTGGGTTCTCATCAACCGATACTGGCGGCGACCCTGGCACGTACCTGATCCTCCCCCTTCTACTCTGGTTCAGTTTCCGCCTCGGGCCCATCGGAGCTTCGGTCTCCATTATCATCATTTCTTTAATTGCGATGATTGATGCGACTCACTTACGCCTGTCCTCGGATGCGCTAAATTCCGCGCTACTTCACCTTCAAGTATTCACATCCGTCATGTCAGTTACCTGCCTCGCTGTGGTCGCACTGATATCTGAACGCAACGCTGCCACGAAGCAGTTGGAACGACAAGTGGACGAGCGGTCATCCAAGCTAAGTAGCCTTCTATTGGAGAAAGACGAAACGATGGCCATTGCCGCCCATGACCTACGGGGCCCACTCGTCAGCATGAGAAACGTTTTAGCACTGCTTCAAGCTCAGAATCGAACTCCAGCTGGGAGTATTGAAACCCGGCTAATGGCTGATCTGAAATCAACTTGTACAAATTTGATCAATCTAGTCTCACGTATGCTGGATGCCCATCAAGCTGAAACCCTTGCCGACCGCGTCCATATTGAGCCCATCGATATTGCTCCCATTATTGATGAAGTAGTCTCGATACGATTCCGTTCCGCCAACTTTAAATCAATCACAGTCTCCACCGAAGGGGTCATTCGTCCCACCGTTGCCAAAACGGACAGTCATTGCTTTGCTAGAGTGGTTTCCAACCTGCTGGAAAATGCATTGGTATATTCCCCAGAGGAAGGAACCATCAGAATTACGACATCCTCTTTTCCTGATCGTATCGAAGTCTCTGTATCAAACGAAGGCCCGGAGATACCAGAGGCTGAATCCGAATTGCTGTTTGAGAAGTTTAAGAGCATCCGTTCGTCACCTCCCACAGAACACGGAGTTCACGGCTTTGGACTGTATATTGTTTATAAGCTAATGAATGTTACGCGAGGATCAATTCGACACGAGACCCCTCCGACCGGTGGCTGCCGCTTTATCGCCACCCTGTTGACGCCCTAATTAGAAGACCTCCAGAGATTCTGGAGCAGGCCAAGCTGGCTAGGGACTTCACCTACCGCTGTAGGTCGTTCGCCTACTCATTGGCGAGCCGAACACCTACATCTCGATTCGGCACTTCAAGTAGGCTTTTTCCGAGCATTTGGTTTGGTGTTCGAAGACCAACAGGATCAGAATTAATTTGTGGTGAGGGGCGTTCCGCGCACTTCCATCGATTTACTAACACGACACTAAACGCTATCATGGAACCGACGATCGAGATCACCAATTTGGATCCTGCAACAGGCACCCAATCCACCCGGAAAATAGAGATTTCCGACGAACAGGAAATCATTGTTGATGTCGGGGGAGATATCGAGATCTCCAAAGACGGCGTCGCCCCGGTGCAGATCACCCCAACTGAAAACGGACTGCTCCTGAAGTGGGCCGACGGATCGGAAGTCACTCTCGTGATAGATGCATCCGGCGGAGGCGAAGAAGAGCTACAGACCGTTTCAATTAACGGGCAGACCATCAATGTCGCTGCAGCGGGTGACGGCCCCCTTAAGGCCTTCATGAACTGGGTGTCTGACTATGACGACGCCCCCCTCCCCTGGGATCCCCTGCCCACGTATTCAACTCTATTCCCCGAATTTGATGAGCAACTTCCCATCCTGCTTGAAGAGGAGGAAGTAGTAGCGGCGCCAATCCTAGATCCGCCCATTCTAGCTCCCACTTTTCAGGGTCGCCTGATTATTGTCAGCGAAGAGGGTTTGCAAGGAATTTCGTCTCCAGGCATCAAAGACACCGGACCGAACCCCGATTTAGATCGCAGCGATTCACCCCGTGCATTAGGACAACTCGACGTTTCGGATCCCAATTCCCTACCCCTGACCATCACATTAGGGCCTCCGACGGAACCGATCTATTCGTGTGGCATCCCTGTGACTTGGACCGTCACTGCCGCTGGAAATCTGATTGGAACCGCGAATGGGATACCAGTGATTGGCATTGCAGTCGACAACCTCGGGAATTTTTCAGTCGAGATATTTAAAGCACTTGACCACCCCGACACTACTCAGGAAGACGTCCTTCTGTTTGATGTCATCGTCACGGTCTCTAACGGAACCGAGTCAATCCAGGGTGCCATTACTATCGCCGTCGAAGATGACTCTCCAAATTTGTTCGTAAATGCGGCTGACATAGACCTCCCCATGCTTTTGGTCGATGAAACAGACCTCGGGGATACGGCCATGGAAAACTTCGAGTCTGCATTTTCAGTCCTCGGAACATTTGGCAGTGATGGGCCTGCCACCATCAATCCCCTCACCTCTCTCTATTCTCTGGGCCTGAGTTCTTCGACAAATGATTCAGGCCTGGTCGACACCGCCACAGGCAACGCCATCTTTCTCTTTCTCGAGTCGGGAAACGTAGTCGGACGGGAAGGCAGCGCCTCTGGGGAGATCGTATTCACCGTTGCCGTAGATACCAACGGCAAAGTCACACTTGAGCAAAGCCGTGCCGTGTTTCACACACCAGACACAGGGCCCGATCAAGTGGTCTCATTAAGTAGTAGTGATCTCGTCACACTCACGAGAACTGTCACCGCTACTGATAAGGATGGCGATCACGTTACCGATAACGCTACCTTGAATATCGGAGATCTCATCAAGTTCGAGGATGACGGACCCTCCATCACCCTCAGCCAGGCCATGACTCCCAT
>CAXBHX010000092.1:0-12273 GCA_963975655.1 uncultured Verrucomicrobiales bacterium | reverse complement strand
GTCGGAACTGGCGTGGGATCCTATACGTCAGTTTAGGTCTGTTCGACCACTAGGGTATCTGATCAGGTTCAGGCTGGCGGGTTCTGTTGCCGCCGGTATTCATAGAGTGCCATCGCCGTAGCGGACGACACATTAAAACTGTGAGGCAGACCGTAGACCGGGATCTCGATGACGTCGTCCAGCTGCTCCAGGATCTCATCGGTCAGTCCGGTTCTTTCATTTCCAATCACGAGCACGGTGCGCGAGGCGAAGGTGAAGTGATTGAGGTCCTGAGAATGCGTCGTCTGCTCGAGACCGACGAGGCGGTAGCCGTCATCGCTGAACTTCTTCAGAATAGGAGGAAGTGTTCGGTGCACCTCCACAGACAGTTCGTCCGCTCCATCACGGGCGATTTTGTCGATCAGCTTGGCGTGACCCGTCAGGATCAGGCGGTTGATGCCGCTGGCGCTGGCGGTGCGGGCGATCCCGGAGAGGTTGATGTTGCTCCGCATGGGAGCACAGGCAACGATGAGCTCTCCGGATTCGGAAGACGGGGAACGGGTTTTATGCCGCTGATGTTCAAAGTGCGGCATGGGGACGCGAAGTCAGAGAGGTAGGGTTCAGTCTCGTCGTCGTCGGAGTGACTGCTTTAGAGCCTTCATTAAGATAATGGCTCCAGAAAATAAAACCCAAACTGTGCTGCGTTACTTTTTGTATTTATTGCCCGCTTTACCGGATTTAGAGTACTTAAACTGGGAAGTTCCAGATGCTTTAGGTTTAACCTGAACTTTCAGGCTGCCGTCGCTCATCTGCTCGATCTTTGAGGAAACTTCTCCCAGCTCGCTGGTTAAATCTTCAATCAATTGAGACAATTTTTCAGGTTGAATTCCTGAGTATGTCCTAACTTCGCTCATGTCGTAATTCTCCTATGTTAAGCCCAGGTCCGCAATAAGTTTCTGTCTTTGATCGCCCAAATCCTTGTCTCGAGTCAGGTCTGTTATCAGTACGTCCTCAAGGCCGTTCTCTTTCATCCACTCTGTTATCTTAGCCGCGTTGACTGAGTTTTCTGTATTGTCGGGTTTCCAGAAATTTCGAATTTGATCTCCAGAATCTCCGCTGTTCGAAGAAACTAATATCTGGGAAGTTGCCTGTTTGTCAGCCCGACCAAAGGCTCCAGCAAGAAATAGTCGTGTGGTCAAGTAGCCGCCCAAAAACCCCAGGATTGAGAAGAATAGAATGATGCTTCCGGATAGTGAAGCGAGCAATTCCGAAGAGACTGAGCTATCAACAGTCCAGCTGCCAGCGACCCAGATGGAAAGTCTGTCGATAAGCCCCGGGATGGATCTCAATTCCACCAGTCCTACCCCCACAATGATCTTGGTGAGCCAATCAGAAATTTGTTCTAGGTTGGTATTGACCTGCTGGTTGTAGCCGGATGAACCGTTAGAACCTGAGTCCTCTGGAAGCGGGCCCGAAGACTGAAGCACGCGAGGGATCCCAAACAAAAAACCAACAAAGAATCCTGAAAGTAAAAAAGCCAAGGCCCAAAGGGCGGCGCTTCGGAAAGCGGACTCTTTTGTTTCATCTGGAACGAAGTCAGCTACTGAGGTCACGAGAATGAGCCCCATGAAGAAGAGAATCCCAAACGCTCCGAGGACCCGGCGAATATCGCGAAAGGTTTCACCTCCCTTTCTCAGAGTAGCCCAACTCGTTAAAAACAATCCGAGAAGAATTAGAACGACGATGACATTGTGAAAACTCGGGAGTAGTTGGGTTAGTCCGAATTTGGTACGGAATACATAGAGGATTAGGAGAAGTGCTATTGCAAATCCCCCTATCCACTTGCCCTTAGGCGTCTGAGGCCATATTATAGACATATTTGTATTAATGAGTGATTACAGTGCTATATGGAAATTAGTAGACTCACACCATTCGTGTAACTACATGGATGTCATGTTTTTTGCGGAATGTCGATTCGTTTCCTTTAGTAGCAGGCGCCTGCCTTCACCGACATAGGGTGGAATGCGGATCGAGAAGAAGGTTCAGTTGCAAATCAAGGCTGCCTAAACCAGCGTTAGAAAGTCCTTCTTTTTGAATGATCGTGAGGAAAATATTGCATTACCTCCGTCGACATTGGCGCCGTTGGTGTTGCCTTCAATTGTACGGAAAAGCTCGGTTTCTACGCTTGTAACGAAGCCGACATGATTCCAATCGGAAGAAGATTTTCTAATTACAAACAAAGTGCCTGGCACGATTTTTGTCGAAGCGATTAATGAATTAGAAATGCTGGATTCCGCAACAAATCGCCCCGAGTTTTTGGCATCGGATACGAGTTGATCGACGCCAACTTGTCGATCGAATGGCATAGGCTGCCCGAGATCGGAAGAAGCTTGGGCGACAATGGAGCAGACGAATCCAGCGCACCATCGCTGATCGATTCCTTCTTGCCCTTTCATGTACAGCCGAACCCAGGGCCCACAATTGTTCCCCCCCACCTCTTTGGGAACTTCTTCGAGATGCTGTTTGGCAACGGCGAGGGCAGCATCATTCAAGCTGCCTGCTCTGTCTACCGGGGCGATGGCCCTTCGCATAGGTGCCGTTAGCATGGTCCAGGTTTGGCGGTCAACTTCACCTGTTACAGGTAGACCACTTGCTTGTTGGAAAAGTTTCACACCGTCACGAGTAGAGGGGCCAAATTCTCCATCTATCGATGTATGTTTTTTGTGAAGGCAACACCACTCCTGTACGCGTCGCACTTCCTTTTTCTTCTTTTGAGATGCCCCAGATCCACCTGCTCCAATTCTGATTACCGAATTGGCAGCCAAAGGAAATTCTACTTCGTCTTCTGCGTGGACAAATGCTTTGTAGTCGACTGCAGCCAAGTCGTCGGATCCAAGTACAGCGGCAGGTTTGGAGCTGATCGCTTGATTCGATGATAGTGATAGGAACCCTCTATCGACGAGTCGTCGAATAAGTAGAGCCCCGCCGACTTGAGCTGAAGTCGCTTCCGGATCGAATTTGCCATCTCTGACATATTTTCCTTTTTCAAAATGATTACTACCGCTCCACAAATAGGGAGACATTCGCTTTCGAGTTCGATAGCCAAGGCCATTGTATTTCTCCATTAACATCAGGGCATTGCCTAGAGACCAGTCCTCGACTTCATCCCAGCGTTTACTTCCTCCGCTGAGTGCGTCTGCAGCGCTCTCTTCCCACGTCATCGCTGAGTGCCAGTTGGAAGGTCGATTTCTGGGTACACGAACTGTGGGGGCCGTGAGTGGATCGCCATTGTGCAAGTGAGCGTTGAATCGCTGGCTTGATTCCATCATGTGGATTACGGCCGTCACCCACCAAGGTACTCCCGTTAACTCTTCAACTCTTCGGTAGCGTGCAGATGCATCGGGGCGGACGAGCTGATCCACAGCCGCGTCAGCTTTAGCTTTCCATCCAGAACGAAACTCAACCTTCTTGTAAAAGGCCACATAGCTATTTGGCTTAGTAGGGGGAATGGACAGGTTGCCAAGAGAAGTCGCGGCACCCGTTGCAACTTCGGTTGGTGGGGGCGGTTGATTATCGACTGCTGGAATGGGTTTTGTTTCTTCGGCAATTTTGTCTGCTTCGTTCCTAATTTCGTTAATAGTGTTCTCTAAGTTCCCCAAATAAAATGATCCATTTGCTGATTCGATTTCCTTTGTAGCCTTTTCAAGTCGAGCGGTAAGGGCGGCGAGCTCAGCTGCCGCTTGTGTTACGTCCATCAGTGCTATCCCTCCACCTATAATAATTAGGTCTATCTTTAGCTCCTCCAACTTCGCCAATGCACTATCGTTGCCGTCAACTTTAGCTTTCTCTATAGCCTGAGTGGTTTGGCCAATAAGTTTCATCACTTTATCAATCTGAGACATGTCAGTATTTTGTTTGGATTTTGTAGGAACGAATTATTGTCCTTGAGCAGCTATGTTTCTACGGACATTTTGAGCTGCCGAGTCCAGTTCTTGAGCTGTGATCGTAAAGTCAGTTATAGAACTACTGAAATTCTTGGTTTCGACGGCGATTTTTGCTCCTTCGAGAGCCGCCCGAGATTTCTCTATTAGAACGACCCAGTTTGCCATTAATGATCGAAGTTCTGAAAGTTCAGCCTTAGTAATGCCGCTGGTTGACATATCGGAGGATAGATACTTTGACCACTTCATTAATTCAAAGCTGGGGCCTGTGATCTCGCTCATTTTTATGAGAGTATCGTCAACTGTCTTGTAGTCTTGTAAAAGTCGGTCCCTGAATTCTTTTCGAGTTCGTATCGTGAAGGCGTATTCGACCAGTTCTTCCATTGCTTTTAGGGGGTCTACAATCTTAGTAGCCGCTGTAGCCGCTTGAACGATTTGAGGGCTTCCAGTGACACCAGCTACCGATACCCCGGCGGTTGTCGCCAATGTTCCTATTTCCGTTATTTTTTCTGAAATCTGTTTTGCGCTTTCTCCAGAAGCGAGAGCTCCGAGGGCCTCGGTATATGCATTAGTAATCGCAAAAGACTGCCTTAACGATGCAGCAACGGGGGGGTCTATGTCGTCCACGTAGTAACGGGCGTTGTCGGGATCGAATTCAGTTGAGCGCTGATTTGTCTCTAGAAAGACTTTTCGTTCAGCTACAGCAAAACGATCAAGTATCAATTGAGATGCGTCGTGAGTTGTTTTAAATGCCTCCCGATATGCGGCATACTCTTGTACCCCACGTGTTGAGCATCCCGCTGAAACGAGGAGGCATCCAAGAAGAAGGCTAGCTGAAAGTTGGTGATGTAAGGCCTGGCGAATTCGAGTCATGGAATCGGGATTTGGCGAATATGTCTAGAAAAGCGATTTTGCTAGGGGTAAGTCAAGTCTGTAGTTTGAGTCTAATAGGCGGATAGAGGTAACTTACTAACAAAGTAATATCTTGGAGTTATTACTCTTTAACATACTTGTTAAACTAGGAGTGGGTTTGAAGGTTAGTGGAGTGATTTCAGCTTGTGTGGTTGTCAACGGGCTTACTTTTTTGTTCTATTAAGTTGATATGGCAATTACATTCGGACCCACCTTAAAGCTTTGGAGTAGTTCTGAGAACACTTGGACCGTGAGTGTGCTCGTTGGACAAAGTACCCTAGGCGCTCCCGCGTTACAGTATTCGGTGGATGGCGGTGTTGCGTTGGCCGCTTCCACAGAGCGAATTACGAGGCGGGAGAATGTATACTACTTTCGCGGGTTGATTGAAGTCGATTTGGGGGAAGGTGAGCAGGAGCTGGAGTATACGATAGGGAATCAGCGCTATTCCTTCGTGGTGCCAGCAAAAGATCAACTGCCGCGTTTGGCGTATACTTCCTGCAACGGTTTTCATACTGGTAAAGTACCCTTTTCAATGAAGGAGAATGAGGTTGGCGCGATGTGGGAGTCGCTAAAGGAAGTGCATTCCGGTAAATCCAGCCAAGTAAAAAGGGACAAGGCCTACCACCTGTTGGTGATGGGAGGTGATCAAATTTATGCGGACAGTACGATTGAGCGTTTTGAACAAGATCAGTTGGGGTGGAATTGGTTCACCAAGGAGCATACCAAGAGAAATGCCGAGTTAGAGTCAGCCGATCGTAAGTGGTTGGAGAAGGGGTACACGAGATTGTATACCGATGTCTGGGCGCAGAATCCTGTTATGATGGAGATGTTTGCGACTTGCCCAGCGGTGATGATGTGGGATGACCACGACATCATGGATGGGTGGGGGTCACACCCTGATCGTCGCGAAAAGTGGCCTGTGTACAAGGACGGTGTTTTTGAAGTGGCGCGGGAGGCCTTCCTTCTCTATCAACAGCATTGCGGACCGGAGGAGACACCCGAGGGTGTGATGACTCTGAATAGGAATCTCAGCAACGGTTTTCGAATGGGCTCTGCGGCGATCTTGAATCTGGATACGCGAACAGAGCGGAAACCTGAGCAGATCATGACCAAGTCTAACTGGAAGCGGATTGATCGTTGGTTGACCCAGGAGACCGAAGGCCTCAAACATCTATTCGTTTGCCTCAGTGTTCCCGCGGTCTATGCAAACCTCGAATGGATCGAAGAACTTCTAGAATCTACGCCGGGCGTCCAGTCGGTTGAAGATGACTTGCGAGACCATTGGCGGAGTCGGCCTCATCGCAGTACGCGTGTGAAGTTGCTGGAGTCACTGTTTGAGGTCGCGAAGACAGGCTGTCGTGTCACCCTGTTGTCAGGTGATGTGCATGTGGCCGCCCACGGAATTGTGACCTTGAAAGACGGGGGCAAAGACGACGGGACGAGAAGGCATCGTCTTCATCAGTTGGTTTCGTCTCCCATTTTAAATAGTCCGGGACATGCCTTTGCTGCGACTGAGTTGAAGCGCCAGGGCTCGGCTAGGGAAGACATCAATGCGACGATGTCGGCAGAGATGTCTCCTTTGGAGGTGTATCGAAAAGGCAAGTCCAGATCGTCTTATTTTGTCGGCCAGCGGAACTGGCTCAGTCTGGTGTCACGAGATGAATGTGCCTACCGAGCAGAGTGGTATTTTGAGGGAGCTGAGGATCCGTTTAAGGTGGAGATCCACTCGTGTTGAAGGGTTATTCTGCAACGAATCACAGTTGGAAGAACTGGTCCATTGGCGAGTGGTTGCCGTTTAGAACATTGGCTAGAAAAGAATAAAACTTGGGCGCGCGTTTGTACCCTCCATGACTGCTGATCAGTGAGTTACAGTTCACGATCTTCACATGAGGAGAGTGTTTGATGATCGGTAGTAAGGGGTCGGGGCCGGTAAGCCCCAGTGCGGTGTCCTTTTTGAAAATATTGGCACCTTTGCTGGCTCGTTCTCCTGCGGGATACGCTTTTTCCAGTACCGGATCAAACTTACTGTGAAAGAGATACATCTTTTCAGCCATCTTGGTGGCTTTGTAGAATTTCTCCCCTTTCTGGATGTTGTCATCATCAACCGCTGCTGCAGTGCAGAAGTGATTTCTGACGATTGGGGAGGAGTTAGGACGGTGGAGACGATCCAGAGCAATCAAGCCAACTCGAGCCCCGAGAGAGTGGGTCATTAGATCGAGTTTTCCGGGCTGTAGATGCCTCAGGGCGTGGCTGAGTAGGTTGCCTGATTCATCAGCACGCTCCTTCGCTTCCATGTAGTCTACTTTATGTCCTCCTCCGGGCCAGGCGAACCCAATCACCATGTCATACTCCGAAGTCTTAGAGGCGATCTCTTTCCGAATGAGTGAGTAGGAATTGCACAACTTTTGGAGCCGGTTGTTATAGCCATGCACGAGGAGCAGGATGTTCTTTCCCTGTGTCTGTGCATGGAGGTCGATAGGCATGATTCGGCTCGGGCCGCCCTTCGGCATGCCGTTTTGATCAAGCTTGATATTTCGGTATTTAACTTTACCAGCGACTTCATCGTCGTTACGCAGGTTCTTTCTGGCTGAGATTAGAATGAGGTTTTTCATGGTATTGATTGCGAAAAATGAAGGGCAAATGTCCCTTACACGTGCCACTTAAATGAACGGATGGAAATGTTGGCACGTGCTGTCTTTGTATTTTACGAATGGCTCTACTCGCCGAAGAGGTTAGGAAGGCTTTTCTCCAACAGTTCATTGAACCTTGGCTCGAAAATGAAGATGTGAAAAATGATCGAGCCAACTATGAATGCTAATAACCCCGTAACTATCGTTTTCGAGATTTCTTTGTAGGTGCAGAGCTTTTCTCTGTGAGTGCGAAAGGTTGAAATGGCAATAAGGGCAACTGCGATTCCGTTGTAGGAGATAACAGCTAGATCAGTATGAAGTGTGTAGCCCTGATACCACTTGGGGATGACTATAAATCCCAATACACTGAGGGTTGAGCTGGTGAAAAAAAGAACTAGTACGAGGCGAACAAATTTCAGGGCATGGTCCACTTGGATTACCGCGACCAATAAAAACAGAAGTGAGCTCAGTACGAAGCCCAGCACTGGAATGATAATCGACGAATTTCCGTATGCTGCGAAGGGAAAGGCATCGAGGCGAGCAAATGCAAGCGTAGTTGAAGATAGTCCTAGAAGGGTAAGTATTCCTAGCCAGGAAGTATCTTCGTCGAGCCAAAATGCAAGCGTGGTTTTTGATAGGTGTAGGTTCATGTGCGAAACTTATGGGCGCTTCAACGTGCATCTCTGCACAACTTTGCCTTCGTCCCAAAGATCGACCACCTTAATTACAATTGTATCAAATGCGTCGTCAGCGCCAACTGTGAAAGGTATCCACGAACCTGCCGTTGAGTATTTGTAGCGCAATAGATAGCTTCTCAGGCGGCGCTGCTTATCCTTTATAGCGTTGTCGCTGAAGTCCAAGGCCTCTAGATTATTCACATGATAAGTCGGATTGCTATTGTTTAGCTTAAAATGGAAACGGGTGGTGAGATCTTTTCGAGTCGCGTTGTGCTGATGGTATGAATTGTATCCTTTCCGTGAGTATTGAGTGATTCCCTGACCTCTGGGATAGACATTTTGGGTAAGGAAAACTGAATTACCATATTGAGTTCCTTCGGCTGAATTTCGTTTCTCGACAAGAATTGCGAGTGCTGATTGCTGGTCTGATGTGTTTGGCCTAACTACTCCGAAGCAAAAGTAGAATGACCCGACCCATTTATCAGGTGTAATAGTTTGATTGCTGCATGGGTACACTTCTCGTTTTGTGTTTTTCTCGTTCGAGTTAGTGATGTAGACAAGCGTTCCGTCTTCACTTACGGGTGAATCGGGGACAAGAACGCTTATTCCGTTTTTGTAGACCTTTCGATGGGCGGAATTCTCGGAGGCAATGCTTTGATTGTATTGGGCAAGAACTAGGGCTATTGGCCAAATTAATCTAGTGAGGGCTGTTGAGGTCATGGAGGTGGCGATCCTTGTTATTGGTTAGAAGTATCCCATAGATGTACATAACAACTATTATTAGAAATTCAGTCAAGTTAATAGCAGATCACGAACTGAAGTAGATTACTGTGTGTGGTGATGACCTGATCCCGAAAAAATGGACGTAAGTAAAATGAATTTTTGCCTCAGAATGAGAGAGCAGAACGAATGAAGAGAAGCAGATTTAGCGAAAAGCAGATCATCGGGATCCTGCGGAAGGCCGATGGAGAGAGCACAGTGAAGGCCGTGTGAGCGAAGCACAATATAATTAAAGTTGCTGGAAAGGGTGTATATGGATGTAGTTCTTACTTCCGCCCATTCCTAATTCGCCGCACCTGATCCGCCGGAATCCAGCATTGCCGTTCATCGGCTAACTGCACCTGCAACCACTCATCGCGTTCGTCGAGAATGCGAAATTCCAGGCCGTCGTGGAGGGATTCATTGAACGCTTGCTCGTAGTTGTAGGCGGGGCCTTTACGTCCGTAGAGACTTCCTGCGATGACGACCCCTTCGCTTTCGGAATGACTGGAGGCGATCGCGGTGATGGCAGCAATGACGATGACTTCCACCAGGATGAGAATCACACAAGTGAGACTGAGAGTCGTTTTGAAACGTCGGTGGACCAGCAACAGTGCTACGAAAACCCACACAGCGATGATCAAGCCAGCGCTGAGCCAGCGCACCGGGATGAGGTCCAGTTGGAGGCCGCGTTTGTCTTCGACCACATCCACGCTGAGGGCACGGGCGGCGTCGAGGCTGTTCTTGATGTTCTCATCAAAGGGCCGGTAGATCCGGGCCTGGCGGTAGCCGCTGATGGCGCGTCCAATCTCGCCGGCTTTGAACCAGGCGTTGCCGGCGTTGAACCAGGAGGCTCCGGGACGCTTGCGTCCGGTGGCGGCGGATTCGAATTTGAGGGCGCTTTGGGTGAACAGTGACTCGGTAGCGGGCTCACCGGGTGTCGCGGCGAGGGCTTGTTCGAAGAGGACTTCGGCCTCATCCCAGTCCGAGGCGAGACCATTGCTGGTGGCGAACAGAAGCAGGCCAGCCACGAGGGCAGGCACGGTTTTTTTGAAATGATCAAAGAGACGACGGGCCAGCGCATTGAGCTCGGGCACGGTGCTTTGGGGTTTTTGTGAGGAGAAGTCAGTCGCGTCGATCTGGGCGTGTGTGTCGAGGACTCGCTGGATGTCGTCTTCGGCGATGCCACTGTCACGAAGGCGCTGGGCGGTGTCTCCCGGGGTCCAGGCCCCACCGGGCATGGAGAAGCTGGTGGCGAGGAAGTGGCGAAAGGCGTTCCACTTGGCTTCACCCCGCTCCGGGAGCTGGCGGAAAGCTTCGTAGGCCTCGGCCTGCGAGCGGTAGACCGGGTTGATGGCGCGGCGGCGGCGTTCCTTGACCCAGGGAAGGAAGATCACATAAGCGATCGGCCCGAGCAGGAGCAGCAGCCACAGGTATTCGGCGAGAAAGCCGATGGTTAGGTTCATTACGTCTCTCATGGTTCCAGATTGTGCGTTGTGCCAGACTCCTTCTGGCTGACGGGTGAAGGTAGTTTCGGGGGCAAGGCTGCGGATGTCGAAAAAGTGAACGCCGTTCTGAGGTTCGACGGTGAGGGCTTGGGCGTCGGTTTGGATGAGTTGATAGCGGCCCGTTTCGGGATCGAATATTTGAAACTGGAGTGAAGGCAAGGCAGTCACGTCAGTGGACAAAGCCCTGACACGGCCCAAAAATCCGGTGCCGTCTTCGAGCCAGGCGCGGCCGTATTCGGTGCCGGCACGGAAGCGGCCACGCAGGGCTCGCTGCACTCCAAGTACGGGTAGATCCAGCATCCCGTGGGGTCCTTGCGATTGGACCCGCAATTTCACTTCGACGACTTCACCCACTTCGAGTTGCTCTTCTTCGACTGAGGCGGTGATGGTGCAGGGAGCAAAGAGTCCGCTGAAGTTTTCGGTGCGTCCTTCGACGGGTAGTGGAAGAACTTCGATGGTGAGGGCGGGAGCCTCGACGAAGTAGCGGTCAAAAGCCTCCAGAGCGGTGAGCGGCTCGAAGAGTCCATTGTTGAAGTAAGCCGCGTAAGGAGCAAAGGCGCCGCCTTTGCCCTTGAGGTGTGCGACCTCGAGGCGAGCGGCGGGCAGTTCGATGGTCCCGGGTTCGTGGAATTTCACGAAGAGCGGGAAACTGACGGTGCCGAATTTGACGAATTGTTTGTTAGGATCGACCCCCTCGGGCGGAAGGCGTTTGGCGATGATGCGTCGGCCGCCGAAAGGCATGCCCATCTGAAGGTCTTCCGGTGAGGTATTGCGCGGAATGACGATTTCGGATTCGGGATAGGAGAAGATTTCAGGAAAGCAGCGCAGCGAGCGGATCTGATTGGTGAGCAGGTCGACGGTCCAGGTGACATCGATGCGGAGCGGTTCGCCCGCGTAGACGGTGGTCTTGGCCGGAGTCATGGTGAAGGTCATGGCCTCGCTTTCGACGGGGGCGGAGACACTGATCTTGACCGGCTCAGTACGGTAGGCGGTGGTTTCGGACTGGAACTCGAGAGAAGGGACGGTGACCGATCCCGTGTGGCGTGGCAGAAAACTGATGGTGGCGTAAGAGCCGGGTTCACTCGAGGAGTAGGATTCCACGATGTCGAGTGTGATCAGTGAGATGTCCGATTCAGGGCCGGGCCTCTCGAGAGGCTCAGAAACGAGTTCGGGAAATTTTACCACGGCGGTCACGGCCATATCGGTGAAAAAGGAAGTCGAGTCGATTTCGAGTGCGGCGGCGGCTTCTTTCAAGGGCACAATCTCTTCGACAAATTCCTCAGGCGCGTCGTTTGGAGCGACCACATTCTGGCCCCATGATCCGGAGATCATGAGGGAACTAAGCACTAACACTGTCCAAAGGAATCGCATCACCAGTCTTTCTCCACTTTGCTTTCGTTGGCGGCGGCGCGCTGTTGTTGGCGGAACTGAACGCTCCCCTGCTCTTCCATCAGAATGTCATCGACGGAATAGTTAGGCACGGGCAGGGCCTGCATTTCGGCGCCGGCCGCGAGGTCCCCCTGACCTTCCATGGATGAATTCATGCCGCCCTCTGAGTCGCTGAACTCCATGTCGTCCCAGTCCTCTTCGTATTCGTCCCAGTCGCCTTCGTCCCAGTCCTCTGACTGATCACTGGCGAGCAAATCGAGGATGGCTTGAATCTTATCGAGGGCGATCTGCTGCTGAACCCGGGCATCGGGCCAGGAAGTCCACTGGAGCAGCTGTCCTGTGGCGCGATCCTGCGCGGCGATGGCTTCACCCATGAGTTGACGTGGTTCGTGGAGGGCGGTGACGGGGAGTTGTTCGATATCGATGCCTTCGGGGGTCATCGCGGTGTCGAGATCGGCCATGAAAGTGTCGATGACAT
>CAXBHX010000091.1:0-12718 GCA_963975655.1 uncultured Verrucomicrobiales bacterium | reverse complement strand
TCCGACAGGGCCCCGTCGTGCAGTCAATCGACTGGCGCGGTCAGGATGCTCAGAAATCATCGCGCAGCCGCGAAGCTGAATATGGAGGGCCACTGATTGTGCTAACGAACCGGGCCAGCGCTTCGGCTTCTGAGATTTTCGCCGCCGCGCTGCAGGACTACGGTCGTGCCGTGATTGTAGGCGATCAGTCCACTTTCGGAAAAGGCACCGTGCAACAACTTCGGCCGGTGATGACCAGTCGCTCACTGCTTCCCTTCAAGCGCACAAACAACCAGCAGGGTGCTCTCAAACTCACGATCCAGACTTTCTACCGCATCAATGGATTCTCTACCCAGCGTGACGGTGTCGTTGCCGACGTAGTGCTCCCCTCCATTCTTGATATAGCCGACATCGGAGAAGCATCTCTCCCCAACGCTCTGAACGTCGACCCAATGCCCCCGGCGAGATACGAGCCCTTCTTTCCCCAGAGGCTTCCGTTCGATCAGCTCAAGATGGCATCGGAAGCTCGTATCGCCTCAGGTGAGAACTTTGACTACATCCTTGAAACGATTACCAAAGAGAAGAAGCGCATCGATGAAAACGTGATCTCTCTCAATTTGGACAAACGCGAGCAGGAAGCCACCGACGCCGAGGTAGAACGTGAACTGCGCAAGGAGGAGCGTATCGCCTACTACAAGGAAGTGAAAAAAGAGGAGGAAGGCCTGTTCACCGTCTACAAGCTGACTCAGGACAATTTCCTCGAAGAAAACCTCGTGCTCCGTGACGATCTCTCTCTGGAAGAGCTGAGCGGCATGTCGGTTGGCCAAGCCGAAAAGAACAAAGAAGAAGATAATAAAGACTTAGAGTATCCGCACAAGTTTAACCCCTATCAGCGCGAAACGATTCAGATCCTTCAGGATCTCATTGCGATCAGCGAAACTGGCAGCCCTGTAAACATCTCGGAAGCCACTCCGGCCAACCGAGGTGACACGGTCCCCATCGAAGCCCGCAGCCCTCAGGCAAACTGATCCGTCTGAATTCGGCTCTCAAATTCATATATCCAACTCGAAAGAAAGCGGGCCCTCAAAGTATCCTACACTTTGAGTTATGATCCCTCTCTTGTGAATCTCATAAAACTAGCGTAACGAATCCTATGGAAGTTCTCTCTCCCAACTCAGCTATTCTCGAAAAAACCCGCGAACTCTGTTCGCTCATTCTCCAATCCGGAGAGTACCAAGAGAATGTCACCAAAATTGAAGCCTTCTTCGCTAACGAAGAGGCTCAGACCGAATACCGTGCCTTCTCAAAGCTTGGAGAAGATATGCACCAGAAGCAGCACGCTGGCGAAATCACCCAGGAAGACATCGAAGGCTACGAGAAGGAACTCGCGAACCTGAAGTCCAACGAAGTCACCGCGGAATTCATGGGCGCTGAAGAAACTCTCAACGGTATCGTCCAGCAAGTATCAAAGCTTGTCGGCAAGACCCTCGAACTCGGCCGTCTCCCTGAGCCGGAAGATCTCGAAGACAGCGGTTGCTGCGGCGGCAGTGGAGATGGCGGCAGTTGCTGCAGCTAATTTCCCCCACCAGACTAATTTCAAAAGGGCAGGCTGCGGCTTGCCCTTTTTTGTGCCTATCTGGTCCGCTTCGACATCACGCCCCCATTTCGTCGAAGGTGGCTTTCAGCAACGCTGCAACCGCCGATTCAATCTGCTCCCCCGTCACACACAGTGGAGGCATCAAGGTGAGTGTATCTCTTACCGGCCGTGTTAGCAGGCCATATTGCCGAGCCCTTCGACACACCCGGGCACCCCTCTCCTTGCGCCAATCAAGCGAATCTCCAGTTTGGTGATCGATCAGATCAATTCCCACGACCAGTCCGATCTGACGCACCTCACCCCAGTGAGGGCACGCTGCTGCCGCTTCTCCTACCGCGGTACTCATCGCCTCTACTTTAGCCGGCATTTTTTGCAGCACTCCCTCCTCCTCAAAGACCTTGAGGCTTCCTAAAGCAGCCGCACATCCTAGTGGATTAGCGCAGTAACTGTGCCCGTAAAAGAAAGTCTTCATCTCGTCATACCGCCCGAGAAACGCTTCATAAACTCTCTCCGATGTCAGGGTTGCCGCCAACGGCAAATACCCACCTGTGAGCCCTTTGGCGATACAGAGAAAGTCCGGCACAACACCTTCGTGCTCGCACGCAAACATCTTCCCAGTACGGCCGAATCCGGTCATCACTTCATCGAGAATCAAAAATGCCCCGTTCCGATCACACCATTCCCGCAATCGACCCAACATCCCCGAGGGCCAGATACGCATCCCTGCAGCCCCCTGAATGAGCGGTTCAATAATGACCGCATTGATCTGCCCCGACGCTTCCTCGCTCAGTGCCTCAAGCGCATCCACTGTCTCGACATGCTTAACCAGGTAACCGCTTGAGGCGGCTGCGTCACGAAACACACCGATTCCCCCGAGAGACGCAGCACCCATGGTGTCTCCGTGATAGGCCCCTCCGAACGAGACAAACTCAGATCGATCGCTTTCGCCAGTGAGCTGACGAAACTGCATCGACATTTTACAGGCACACTCAATCGCAGTGGAGCCATCATCAGAGAAAAAGACACGCGTCAGGGTGTCCTGAGGAAAGAGGCCAACCAACTTCTCCGCCAGCCTGATTGCCGGCTCGTTTGAAAAACCCAGAGCCGAGCAATGCGCGATATGCTCCAATTGATCCCGAATAGCTCCGTCGATAGTAGGGTGCTGGTGCCCGTGAATATTCGTCCAGATGGAACTGTTACCATCGAGATAATCATTCCCCTCCGCATCGGTCAGAACGGCCCCTTTGCCAGAGGCAATAATCAATGGGTCCACCTCTGAATCGCACCACTCCTGCATCTGAGTGAACGGATGCCAAAGGTGCGCCTGATCAAGGCGCTTCAGTTCATCAAGGGACTTAGTCATTGCGCTGCTTCGAAAGAAGTCGGACGGACTCTCGACGTTTTGAATTCTAGCAACATCCGCTACGACGGGGAATTATCATCGCGATCGGATTTCGGAGAGGTCGTATCATCTCGCTTCGAATCCAGCTCCGAACTACTCGGCGACAACCGCCACTCCTTGAAGCGATATAGCAGTAATCCTACAAGAGCACCAATACCGTAGCCAACAGCACCGTTGATCAAAACCTTCCAAACTAAATCGCTCGGAGCGGGCCGGTGGTTCCATCGGGCAAAGCCAATCGCGATAAAACATCCTATCATCCCAATCACCATCATCTGACGGCTCACTCCTTTTGCAGTTTCTTTACGACTCATGTTGATCAATGAGGGTTGAGTGTTGCATCCAACCCTGTTAAACGGGAACCACCGCTACCACGCGGCTCCCAGTTGAGGTTCAGGATTAACCCGGTAAGGCATCCATACGATTCCCACCGACTTGGCGGAGCAGTTTTTCTTAAGCGGGCTTAGGTGTATCACTTCCAGATCTTCGTTCATAGGATTCATCGCTGCTTTGAGCTCTGCAAGCTCCTCTTTGCACTCCTCTTCAAGCTCCTCAAGATCTTCGCGATAGTCATCCACTTTCTCTTTTGCCCGGGAAACGTCCTGACCTTCTTTCCAAGCTCTCGAAGCCCCTGACATGGCACTTCGGCTTTTGGTCGTGATGCTACGGCCAAGCACAGCGCTCAGAATCGTACTGCCAATTCTCATAGCCGTGTCCATCTTGGCATTACCTGCTTGAGCCTTTTGCTCTGCTACCGTTGCCTCGGCCCGTTTTATCCGATCCTGGATAACTCGAATTTTCTTCTCAAACGAATCCTGAAGCTCATCGACTTTCTCATCGCGAATTTCGTGAGCCGCATGAACGAGTCTGGCCCGAAAATCGCCCTCAGCCTCCCCCAGGCGGGAATACATGGAAGTGAGAGGACTCTTAAAAATAGTGATCGAGTGATTACCGTAGAGGTAATCGACCAACTCCTTCTTCAAGGCCGTCCACAGCTTGGTATCCAACATGGCTTGGGGCAATTCAGAAAAAGCGGCGCCGCTTCGAGGCTCTCTACCAAGCTGGCTGATCTGAAGCTGATTCGGCAATTCCAGCGACTGCGACCAGTCAACTTCACCACTGTCCTCGTTGATCTGGTTAATCATCGATACGGGTTGAGTCCCTGACACCCCCTTACGACTGTCCTGATACCGCACTTCCCCGATACGAATCACCGCGGGTACATAGCTAATTTCCTCCGAAGGCACATTTGCTCCGGCCGGCACAAAATAGTCTTCAGCACCTCGCGGCACTCTCGGTCGCGCAGACTGAGGTGCCCTCGGTTTCGGCGCCACCGTCGATGGAGTCGGCGTAGGTGAAGCTTCCTCAAGAGCCTTCGCCTCAGCCCGCTTTCCAGCCATCAACTGCTTAATTTGACGCCGTGCCAACGGACCCGTCAAATAGCTCATGACCCAACGCACGTGAAATACTACCGGAGCGTCATCATGGACATTGTTCATCAGGAAGACCCGGCTCCCGAGACCGGCCAGTAGTTCTTCCATTTTAGATCGATCAAACCCTCCATCATTGCTTGCCGCGGCACCCTCGAGACCATCAAGAACACGGGCCTTATCCCGCTCTGTCTGCAATCGGCCCAACCACCAGGTGCCAATGTTAGACAGTGCTTTGTAGTCCAGGTCGACCGGGTTCTGCGTAGCCAATAGCACGCCCAATCCAAACGCCCGCCCCTGCTTCAACATGGTCATCATCGGCTTTTTCGACGGAGGCATCGCCGTAGGAGGCAAGTAGCCGTATATCTCATCCATGTAGAGCAAGGCCCGCAAACTGGTTGTACCTGATTGCGAACGCATCCATCCCAACATCTGGTTAAGTAGGAGGGACACAAAAAACATGCGCTCGGAATCACTAAGATGCGCAATGGAGAAAATCGAGATCCGGGGTTTTCCTTCAGGCGTGTGCAGCATCCGCTTTATGTCGAGCGGCTCGCCTTCCAGCCAACTCGAGAAACTGGGCGAAGCGAGCAAATTGTTCAGCTTCATAGCCAGCTTACGCCGATCTTTCTCCGGACAAACTGTCTCCAGATCCATCACCCCGATCTTGTCGAAAGGCGGCACCTGAATTTCCCTGATCAAGCTTTCCAAGGTCACTCCCAAACCGGCACTCCAAGCCTGGGCAAAAATATTCGACATCAAAATGTGCTCCGGATCCTGAATCGGATCCGCGTCATTCCCCACCAATGATAAAAGACTGGAAACGGTCGACTCGATTCGCTCGGTGAATGCCTCCCGGTCATCAATCACCTCGAACTCCGGCACGTTGAGCGAACTCAAAATTGAAACCGGCAACCCGGCACTTGAACCCGGCGTGTAGACGGCCAGATCAACCTTATCACGAAAGGACTGAATCCGCTCGGATCCCTGCCCCCAGCTGGCCAATCCCTTGCGCCACATGTCTGCGGTCTTGGCCGCGTGTTCATCGGGCGTAATCCCCTTCTTCAGAGCGTCATCTTCGTTGATCCATGGCCGAAAATCTTCAGGCGCCAAATTCGGAAAAGTCAGGAGCAGATTGGCAATATCACCTTTCGGATCGATAACGATCGCAGGCACATTATCCATCGCGGCCTCTTCCAGCAAACCGATGCAAAGGCCCGTCTTACCGGAACCTGTCATCCCCAGTACCACACCATGGGTCACCAGGTCTTTAGAATCGTAGAGGACGAGTTCGTCCTCAAGCTCCTTCTCCCCAAGATCGTATTCACGACCGATGTAAAATTTACCCAGCTTCTCGTAGTCGTCAGTTCGAATGTCCATGGTATAAACGGTTACTCTGACAGGGTGTAACTCACAGATTCGCCATGGAGACTTTGATAACCTTGTCGCCCCTGCCAGGCCCACAACTTAAACGACCGCTTTCCGAATGATCGGCTCAATTCTGATGCCTTAACTTTGAACTGCCCACGCCCGGACTTTGAAGGCCCTACATGAAGGGTCTTCACCACTTTTAAGCCTGACCTCACCTCAATTCGAGCGACGTGACCCTGCCTCGCATAGTATTCAAAGGTTAAAGTCCTTCCTGACTCCAATTCTCTCGACGCCCCTGGCGCTCGAACCACCTTAATCCTTGGCCGATAGGAATGCCGAAGATCTGACTGCCACTGTTGTCGCCCGAGAGGATTGTAGCGAAGCCCAAACTGGGCTTCCACTTCGGTAGCTGCCCCCCAACACCCCATGAGGACGAAAAGGCACAACAGGGTTGGAATAGTTCGCTTGATATTCATGTGTTCACCTTTTTGCCACAGCGGAGAGTCCAATAGGACAATAGGCACTCATTCACTGAATGCGCCATCGCCCTGACTCACTCCCTATGTTATGAAGCTTCCCCGGCATATTCCAATCTTTCTTATGATCAAAATCATTCCTATTCTTGCCCTCACCTTCGGCCTCATCACTCCCTCCTTTGCAGAGGAGCGCCCGCCCAACGTAATTATCATCTTCACCGATGACCAGGGCTACGGCGACGTCGGAGTTTACGGCGCAGAAGGCTACGAAACGCCGCACCTCGACCGGATGGCCGCAGAAGGCCGACAGTTCACGCAGTGGTATGCCTCCCAGCCAGTCTGCTCTGCTTCCCGTACTGGCCTGCTTTCGGGCTGTTACTCAAATCGCATTGGCATCAACGGTGCTCTTGGGCCGGGAAGCCGCACCGGCATCAACTCAGATGAAACACTTCTGCCTGAAGTGTTCAAATCGAAAGGCTACGCCACTGGCATGTTTGGCAAATGGCACCTCGGAGATCACGAGAAATTTCTCCCGACCAATCACGGATTTGACGAGTATTTCGGTATCCCCTACTCCAACGACATGTGGCCTCAGCATCCCACCGCCAAACACTTCCCACCCCTTCCCCTGATTCAGGGAACGGAACGACTGCGATCTGCCGACGAACACGACCAGCGCATGATGACCACCTGGCTCACGGCAAAGGCCGTCGACTTCATCAATCGCAATAGGGAGACTCCCTTCTTCCTCTACGTGCCGCATCCCCAGCCACACGTACCACTCTATGTTAGCGACCGTTTCGCCGGCACCACTGAGAATGGCATCTACGGTGATGTCATTTCAGAAATTGACTGGTCCGTCGGTGAAATCCTGAATGCAGTCAGCACCAATGGCCTCGATGAAGACACCCTGGTGATCTTCACCTGCGACAACGGCCCCTGGCTCTCCTATGGCACCCATGCGGGATCCACTGGGCCGCTTCGTGAAGGCAAAGGCACCTCCTGGGAAGGTGGCGTTCGTGAGCCGTGCATCATGCGTTGGCCTGGGCAGATTCCCGCCGGCACCGTTTGTGACACCCCGGGAATGAACATCGACCTTCTCCCTACCATGGCGGGGCTCATCGGTGCCGATCTGCCTGAGCGCAAGATTGATGGCCTCGATATCTGGCCGGTAATCTCCGGAGAAGACGGTGCCGAGAGCCCCCACGACGCCTACTGGTTTTACTACAAGCAAAACGAACTGCAGGCCGTCATGGCCGATGGCTGGAAGCTCGTCCTTCCTCACACCTACCGAACCCTCGATGGAAAAGAGACCACCGACGATGGCCTGCCCATCAACTACACCAATCTAAAACTGGAAGAGATTGAACTCTACCACCTGGATGAAGACATTGCCGAAGCCAGCAATGTAGCCAAAGAGCATCCCGAGATGGTGGCTGAGTTAATGGAGCACGCCGAAGCTGCACGAACTGAACTGGGCGACAAGCTGACCAAATCCACCGGAAGCGGAAACCGCCCCGCCGGACAACTCACCGAAGAGGAAGGACAAGCCCTCGACCTGATCAACTGGCCCAACGGCAAGCCCAAACGCTAGGCATAGCTTACTTCTTGGACTTCTTTTTCTTCTGACCGTCCGGACGGTCAGAAGACAGAGCGCTTGCAGGACGGATCATCTCAGCCGCGGGACGCAGGTTCGCCTCGATCTCGGCCACGTGTTGGTCGTATGCTATCTGGAGGCGCTCAATAGTTTCCGGATGCTGGGACGCCACATTTGTTGTCTCTCCTATATCGGCCACTGTGTCATAGAGCTGTACCGGATCAGAGGATGGCTCCCAATCGGCATTATCCTTCTTAGCGGTGCCTTCCTTCCAGGGATAGAATTTCCATTTCCCGGAGCGGACGGCTCCCTCGTTGTGCATCAGCACGTAATTTTTATGTGGGCTCTTGGCACCCTTCTTCCCGCTCATGAGCGGCCAGATATCTTTGCCGTCAATCTTGCGCTCTGGCAGATCACCGCTGCACAATCCTGCCAGTGTTGGCATCATATCGATCGTTGCCGCCACCTCTCGACACACCGTGCCTGATGGAATCTGCCCCGGCCACCACATCAGAGTCGGCTCACGGATCCCACCATCGTAGACACTCGCTTTTCTGGAACGTAGCGGCAGCGAAGATCCCACGGCAGCACCATTGTCACTCGTAAAAATCACCAAAGTATTCTCAGCTATTCCCTCTTCCTTAAGAGTTCTCAAAACTTCACCCACCGACCAATCTACTTCCTCGATCGCATTAGTGATAAGCTCTTTCTCCGGATCATTGAATGCCTCTGAAACAGCCAAAGGCAGATGCACCATGGTGTGCGGCAGGTAGAGGAAAAATGGCTCATCGCCAGCTGACTCGATCAATCGTATCGCTTCCTCCGTATAACGCTTCGTCACTGTGCTTTGATCAGCCGGGTATTCGACGACTTCCTCACCGCGAAGAAGCGGAACCGCATTTCTGATCTTTTTGCCCGCCTCCAAATCCGCCAGCGTCACCCCTTCTCGGAGGACCAGATCCTTCGCCAGCGTGTTGGCTGGATCGATCCACATGTCATTCGAATAGGGAATTCCGTAGTACGAATCAAAGCCCTGATACGTCGGTAGGCAGGGAGGCAAATGCCCCAGGTGCCACTTGCCGACACATGCCGTGCTATAACCAGCCCCTTTAAACATATCCGCGAGCGTGACCTCATCGGGATGCAATCCCTGAGTGCTGTGGGGGAACAACACCGCCGCCATGCTGAGCCGCTTATAATGACAGCCCGTCATCAACGAAGTCCTCGAACCGGAACACACCGCACAGCCGACATAGAAATCAGTAAATTTCATCCCTTCGGCCGCCATTTGATCGAGATTGGGCGTCTGCGGAACCGTCGCTCCATTGAAGCCGACATCTCCGTAGCCCATGTCGTCAATGAAGATGAGAACGACATTCGGCGGAGAGTCAGCAGCCTTCGCCGAATCGACAATCAAGAGCAGCAACAGAGCGATCAGCACAGCGAGATATTTCATAAGTTCACGAAACTACCGCATCACGAGAGCAGTATTGAGCTCAAAATTCGCCGTAAACCCGCCGATCCGGCCCATCACGCCCCGTCAATTGCGATGTAAAAATCGCTGCCGAGGACCTAGTTTCATGCCACATTGGCCGCCACATGCATATTCAGGACATCCTTGCGAAGCAATCGCCCTCGCTTTCATTCGAATTCTTCCCTGCCAAAACGGCGGAAGCCTCGGAAGCGCTCTATGGCACCATCGCCGAACTGGAATCCTACAATCCCTCTTTTGTCAGCGTGACTTACGGGGCCGGTGGCTCAACCCGCGAAGTAACTCACGATCTCGTGGTGCGAATCAAAAACTCCACCAGCTTAGATCCCAGCCCTCACTTGACCTGTGTCTGCCATCAGGAAGAGGACATCGAATCCATTCTAACTCGCTACACTGAAGAAGGTGTTAGCAACATCCTGGCCCTGGGCGGTGATCCTCCCCGCGCCCTCGAAAACTACAATAAAGCTGACGACGCATTCCAGCATGCCGCCGACCTCGTCCGCTACATCAAGAAATTCTCCGAAAGAAACCCGCATCCCGACAGCCGCGGGTTTGGTATCGGCGTGGCGGGCTTCCCCGAAGGCCATCCCGGTACTCCCAACCGCCTCAAAGAGATGGACTACCTCAAGGCCAAAGTCGACGAAGGCGCTGACTACATCGTGACCCAACTATTCTTCAGCAACGACGACTTCCACGACTTTCGCGATCGCTGCGAATTGGCCGGAATCAATATTCCCATCATTGCAGGAATCATGCCCGTCACCTCGACCAAAGGGATGGCGCGCATGGCCGATTTGGCCGCTGGAGCTCGCTACCCAGCGAAGCTTCTGAGAGCGCTCAAGCGTGCCGGTGATGATGCCGATGCGGTTGAAAAGGTGGGGATTCACTATGCCACTCAGCAGTGCTCTGATCTGCTTGCAAACAACGTCAGCGGAATCCATTTCTACACGCTCAATAAATCGCACGCGACTCGTGAGATTTATGCCAGCCTCGGAATCCGTTCATCGTCCTCCCTGGCTACCTAGCCCACTTTGACCCATGAAGAGGTTCCCCTGGCGCAGTCTCCTCTACGCATTGGTACTGCTCTATCTGATTCTTGACCTCAAAGTCTGGAACGGCCCTCTCAAAAACGCCATCGCCAGCCGCGGGGACGCATCAGTGTCATCCGCAGTCGAGCAGAAATGGGTCGCCATCGTCAATCAGGAACCCATCACTCAGGATCAGCTTCATCTGGCTGTATTTCGTCATCTCTATCAGCGCGGCAAAGAACCTGGTGAAATCCCCGAGAAAAATCTAATCATGATTCGTCGGGCCGTCCTTCAGACGCTCATAGACGACACTCTCGTCCGGCAGTACGCCGACGGTGAGAAGTTTGAAGCCCCTCCCGAGGAGATCGATGCCTTCATCGAGTCCTGGGAGTCACAGTTCACTTCAGACGAAGACCTATCCTCGCGCTCCGATCTCCAGAATCTGGACCCGCCAGCTCGACGGGACGAACTGGCTCGCATCTGGTCGCGCAAACGATGGCTGGAAAAACGCATCGCACCGGGCATCGACGTAACCGATGAAGAAATGCGAGAGTGGTTCGATGCCAATCGGGAAACCGGAGAAGGATTCGTCGAGCCGGAAAAAGTTCACGCACGACACCTCTTTCTCAGCACTGTGGAAACAGATGACGAAACCCGGGAGGAATTGATCGTCGATCTCCACCGTCAGATCACCGAGAAAGAGAACACTTTCGACGATCTGACCAAAACATACTCAGACGATCCTCGAACTAAACACCGGGGAGGAGACCTCAGCTGGTTTGCAAAAGACAGGGTTCCTCAGGATTTCGGCGAGTTCGTCTTTGCCATGAAGCCGGGCGATATCAGCGAACCCTTCAAATCTGCAATAGGGTGGCATATCGTCGAGGTGCTGGACAAACAACCCGAGCGCCCCCTTGAGTTTCATGAAATCGCTGACGAAGTGCGCCATCACCTCGAAAATCAACGCACCGTCGATACGATCAAAGTGCTGATGAAGAAGCTTCGGACCGTGGCGAACATCAAATTGTTCCCGGAACACATCTAGAGTAACCGCTTATTCTCAAGGAGAGACAGCCGTTCACGGACGATTAAAGCGACACATAAGCCCTCAACCCCTGAAGGCCGCCTTCTCTTCCAAAACCGCTTTCTTTGTATCCACCGAACGGGCTCGTCGGATCAAACTTGTTGAAAGTGTTGCCCCATATCACTCCGGCCCTGATTTGGTCGGCGATCTTGAAGATCCGGCTTCCTTTGTCCGTCCAGATCCCGGCACTCAATCCGTAGCAGGTGTCGTTTGCCCGAGTCACCGCCTCAGCAGGCGTCCTGAATGTCATCACACTCAGAACCGGACCGAAGATCTCCTCGCGTGCAATACGATGGCTCGAGCTGACTCCCGTAAAAAAGGAGGGACGGCACCAGAATCCCTCATCCGGCAACTCACAACTCGACGCGTGAAGTTTTGCCCCCTCGTCGATTCCCGCTCCGATCAGAGCGGTGATCCGGCCAAGTTGCTCACGGGAGTTAATAGCTCCAATATCAGTATTCTTATCGAGAGGATCTCCTACCCGTAAAGTTTCAATGCGGCGCTCTAACCGGGCCACAAATTCATCGTGGATTGACTCCTGTAACAGGAGCCGGCTTCCCGCACAACAAACGTGCCCCTGATTGAAATAGATCCCATTGATCACACCCTCAACAGCCTGTTCCATCGGAGCATCTTCAAACACGATGTTGGCGGCCTTCCCACCCAGTTCCAGCGTCAGGCGTTTCCCCGTTCCTGCGACAGCTCCTGCGATTCGCTTGCCGACATCAGTCGATCCGGTGAACGCTACCTTGTCGATTCCGGGATGCTCCACCAGAGCCTCACCGACCTCGCCGGCACCGGTCACAATATTGACCACTCCCGCAGGCAATCCGGACGCCTCAAAGATTTCAGCCAGATGCATCGCCGTCACCGAAGTCGTTTCAGCCGGCTTCAGGACCACCGTATTTCCACAAGCCAGTGCGGGAGCAATCTTCCATGCCGCCATGAGCAACGGGAAGTTCCAGGGAATGATCTGACCGGCCACCCCGACAGGCTGTGGCTTTCGACCTGGAAAGGCGTAATCGAGTTTATCTGCCCAGCCCGCGTAATAGAAAAAGTGTGCGGCCACCAGAGGCAAGTCTACATCGCGACTCTCCTTAATCGGCTTGCCCCCGTCCATCGACTCAAGAATAGCCAACTCTCTCGACTTCTCCTGGATGAGTCGGGCAATCCGAAACAGATACTTGCCCCGCTCTGCGCCTGACATCGGCCCCCACACCTTTTCGTAGGCTCGCCGGGCACTCTTAACCGCTGCATCCACA
>CAXBHX010000090.1:0-13132 GCA_963975655.1 uncultured Verrucomicrobiales bacterium | reverse complement strand
AGCTGGACATCTCGCCAGCGCAAAGCAGGCGATCATGTCCTCACAGGCGAATCACCGCACCGGGGAACCTCTATATCGGGAGCAACTCAACACTGCTGAGCGATCCTATGCCCTGGCCCATGATCGCTATGAGGAGTGGCTACAAGCCGAACGGCAACGCAAGCAGCTTTTCCGAGCAGGTTCGCTGGCCTCAATTCTCGCACTTCTAGTTTTTCTCGGCGTAGCCAATCGTCTCCGCCGCCCGGCCCGCGACAAAGCTCTCAAGCTATTTGAGAATTGGCAGGACCGACTCAGCGGCAAATTCGACAACTTGTTTCAGCTGATGGATCGCGCCGGTCTCGTCGTGGGATCCAGCCAGGATCTCGACGAGCGAGGCTTCGCCGGCACCACTGAAGCACTCGCCCGCGAAACAATTCACGGGGTGGATGAACTGTTCATCATGTCATCGGCAACCGATCACGTGATGGAGGAAGTGAAATCATTGATTCGGCCCACTTCCCTATTTCCGACGGTCTTTAACGCCTATTCTTCACGTCGATATAGGAAGGCAATTTCACTCCTGACCAAGGAGCCCATCGGCTTTGACGAGCACGAACACCTTGAAGCCATCCTTCGACCCGTGAAGGAAGCCCCGTCAAGCGGGCCGTCGCGCACACTCTTGGGCGAGACAGCCGACTACCCGCCATTTCGAATCTCTTTCGAAAAGCTGATCGCAGAGTATGACGATCGACAGGTTCAAACATTCGAGGGAGTGGCCCGGCTCGAAGCCGGAATCGACGGTCTACCCCTCACCCAGCAGGAACTGATCAAGACACTCGATCGCACTGATGAACTGGCCTCAGGTCTTGCTGTGAAGGCAGAGTCAGACACCTTTTTCCCTCTCAATTCTCTCCGCGACGCCTTAATCCCTGCTGCTAGTAGCTCACTCGGAAAAGCCGGATCACTAGGGGAAACCGATCCCGTGGAGGCGTTTGAGTCATTGATCCCCGAATCATCGCGCCTGGTAGGCGAAGCCACCTCAATCGCTACGACCATTGAAATGTTTCGCATCACTGATCTGCCAATCATCGAGCGGACCCGATCACGACTGCATGATCATGATCGGAAAACCGAATGGATCGATAACTCTCTCAGGAGTCTCACCGAACGCAGCGAAGAATTCGCCAGCAGCGCCACCTCCCGCTCCATCGCAGATGATTGGGCAGGGTTCGGCGACGCCCTGATCCAACTGAAAGGTGATGCGCAGAACTGCAAGAAACAAACTCAGCGAGCCACCGAGGAGGTCACGCCCTTGATCAAACAACGGGAAGAAGACCTCAAGGAGGCCCGATCACGGCTCAGCACTCAACTTCACATTGATGCCAGCCACCTGCTAAACGAACCGGGGCTGGCCCCTGCTGAGAGAATCGAGCAAGCGCGACAGAGCGTCCGAACTGCAATCACCTCAATCAACAACGGACATCCAGATACCGCCACTCAGGACCTGACTGAAGCAGAATCAGCGCTGGAAGAGTCGGCCGCCCTGATGATGCTCTGCCAAACTAGCGCTGACGACCACGGGGAGAAGCTTTCTGAACTCAGTGCGGGCCACGAGACGGTCTCATCAGAAGTCACTCCTGCCGAGGCACTACTCGAAGAAATGCGATCTGACTACGCTCCGGCGATCCTTCTGTTCTCTTCTCGATTGGGAGAGGACCTCGACGGGCAGCAATCCATCATCGAATCAATCGAGCGGGCGAACCGGCGCCTGCTCAACTCAGCCGACGAACTGGAAGAGAGCCGGAAAGCCTTCTCCGACGGTGAGCTCATCCGAGCCTACAGCCTGCTTGAAACGGTGGCGAATGAACTCGACTTTGCCCGCCACCAACTCGCCCTGATCCACGATCAACACAGTGCCCTGAAGGAAATCGAGGTAAAGAACAGCTCTCTGGCCGACTCCCTGAGAACCCGGCTCAGAGAACTGGCCATTCTTGCCTCTGACCGCCGTACCAGTCAGTCAACAATCGACAGTCACGCCTCTGGCCAGCAGGATCTTGAGACCTTCAGTGCTGATCTGGGTGGAACCGGGAAGAACCCTTTTGAGCAGCATCGCAACGGTCTGGTAATTGAGAGTGAAGTAAATGCGGTCGAAGACGGGATTGGATCCGACTGGAAGACGTTCGAACTGGCTGAATCATCTGCCACTGGAGCCAAAGCCGCACTGACCTTCTGCCACACATACTTGCGTGAGGCCCATACCGACGGCATCCCTGACAGCCGGGCACTGACGCGAGCTATCAGCCGCCATGGGGAACTAACTACTGAACTTGAGAAAATAGAGGTCCGCCTCGACCACGCTCACGCCGATTGGAATGCTCTGTTCGTTAGTATTTCAGCGGTCACAGGCGAGACAGCCAAAGTCAGAAGCACCCTGCAAAGCCAACTGGCTGCCGCTCGCGATGCGGCCGAAGAACTGGCGCGGGCATCAAAGGCCATCGCAGACCTTCACAAATGGCGCAGCAGCTATTCAGTAAACCCCAGCCGGAAAGCTGGAAAACCGGCTCTCCGTCGAGCCAAGCAAGCGCTATTCAAAGGAGAATATGCCAATGCCAGAAAGGCTTCCATTGGAGCCCGTGGCGAAGCCATACTTGAGCTGCAGCGAGCCAAGACCAAAGAAGCCAGAAAAGAAAATCAGGCGGCAGCCGCTGCGAGGAGAGCCGCTTTCAGTAGTCGCTCATCCCTCTCATCGAGCTCCAGCTTCTCTTCGGGGTTCTCCTCTTCCAGTTCTGGATTTTCGAGCTCCAGCTTCTCTTCAGGTTCCGGCTTTTCGCGTTCAGGATGGTGAATGGCAGATGCCAACTATTTCCAGTTGCCCAGTGTTAAATTATCCACTAATATCCCGCCCCGGTCATTTTGACCGGCCTTGCAAAAGGGGCATTAGCTCAGTTGGTAGAGCACCTGCATGGCATGCAGGGGGTCAGCGGTTCAAATCCGCTATGCTCCACTTTTGCAAACCTTCTTACCGGATGACAGTTCGGTAGAACCTTTCGGGAATTCCCCCGACACACTTCACCCCGATCACTGCTTCAGTCAGCCCGCGTCAGCAGCTCCAGAGCTGACTTCAACGAGCCAGATGACGGCTCTCATTTGGTCGAGCAACCCGATAGTAGAAAGGCGCACCCTCGGCGTGGCAACGAATGCGACACGAAATTTGCGCCTGCGTGCCTTGATTAATGATCGATAGAAGTCTCCATTGTCCCCCTATGGATCGCCAATCAAACCTCTCACGGTTCTTTCAGTCAGACGGACGCACTGTCATTCTCCCTATCGACCACCCATTGGCGATTTCTGCCCCGGGTCTGGAAGATCCAATAGGGTTAATCGAAGCAACTAACCCTGTTGTAGATGGCTATGTCGTCAATCTCGGGGTCGCTTTGGCTGCAGCTGACGCCTTCGGCGACAAAGGGGTCTGCCTGCGCACCGACTGCTACAAGCCCTGCTACAATGACAATCTCGACGAAGGCAGCTACCGGATCTATGGGGCCGATGAAGCGCTCACGGTTGGGGCTCACGGCATGATGAACATGTATTACCCTCATCATTCCAACGAAGCGAGTATCACCCGCGAAGCAGCCGAATTGGTCAGTGAAAGCCTTGAAACCGAAATTCCGACTATCATGGAGGCACTGCCCTTCGGTATTGGTCGCCCGGCGGACTACACGGTCGAAAACATCAGCTTCACCACACGGGCCGCCGCTGAGCTGGGCGCCGACATCGTCAAAACCGCTTTCCCCACTGATGGCACCGTTGATGAGTTCAAATCCATCGTCGACAACTGCTTTGTCCCCATCATCGTACTGGGTGGCGCTGCAATGGGAGATGACGAAGCCCTTCTAAGCATGGTCAAAAAGGCTATCGATGGAGGTGCCTCAGGAATCGCGGTGGGCCGCAATGTCTGGCAACACGCGCAGCCGGCTAAGATTGCAGCAGCGCTGCAGGCCATCGTCCACGATGATGCCTCCGTAGAATCAGCGCTCAAGCTGATATAAGGCGCGTCTGCGCAACGTAAAAAGTGTGAAAGAGAAAGGGAAAAGGTCTAGGCTCATCCGTTCAAAGGGATAGTTAGCTTTTACCCTTCGCCTCTTTACCTTTTACTCAGCCGCTTCGCGGCGTCCTATGATCGTCCCTTCCCTCCAATACGCAGGTCGCGTCCTGCGCACCGCCGACAAGCGGCACCTCGCCAAGTTCATGTGGAATTTCGGCTACAAAGGGGTGCGGTCGGTCAATCTCTTCAAGAAGCGGATGAAGGAGGGCATCTATTTTCCCCCTTTCCTTTACATTTCCATCCTCAACAGCTGCAACCTGCGCTGTCAGGGCTGTTGGGTGGATGTCGACAAACCCCAGGTCAAACTCGACCTCGAAGACCTCAACAAGATCGTCAACGACGCCAAAGCGCACGGTAATGCCTTTTTTGGCATTCTAGGAGGCGAGCCCTTCATGCACCCTGAGCTGATGGACTTCCTGGCTGAGCATCAGGACTGCTTTTTTCAGGTCTTCACCAATGGTCAGATGATCACAGAGAAAAAAGCCAAGCAGCTTCGTCAGCTTGGAAACGTGACCCCGCTGATCTCGATCGAAGGCACGGAAATCGTCGCCAACGAGAGGCGCGGCGGAAAAGATGTCCTTAACCGAACCTTACGCGGTCTCGATAACTGCATCGATAACAAAATCCTCACTGGAGTCGCCACGAGCTTGTGCCAAACCAACATCGATGACCTGCTCACTGAGAAATGGCTGCGCAAGCTGATCGACCGAGGAGCGCACTATGCCTGGTATCACACCTACCGCCCCGTCGGCCCACAACCGAACGCGGATCTCGCTTTAACGCCGGAGCAAGCCCGCCGGGTCAGGGAATTCGTCGTCAACATGCGCACGAAACTCCCTATCGGCATCATCGATGCCTACTACGACGGAGAGGGCAAGGCTCTCTGCCCCATGGCGAACGGCATCTCCCATCACATCTCCCCCACCGGCGGCATAGAACCATGCCCCATTATCCAGTTTGCGACCGATAACGTGCGCGACGGTTCCGTTTACGAGACATTGACGAAATCGCCTTTCATGAAGGATTTCCGCGAAACGGCAGCGAAACACACCCGCGGTTGCATCGTTCTGGAGCGACCTGACCTGGTAAGAGATCTGGCCATCAAGCACAGCGCCACCGACACAACACTCCGAAAGACGGCTATCGCCGAACTTGAGGCGATGACCCCACGCAACAGTCAGTGGATGCCGACCGGCGATGAGATCCCCGAAAAGCACCCCGTTTACCGTTGGGCCAAGAGAGTCTGGTTCAACGATTTCGGCGCCTACGACGGATTGGAGCAGGATTCGCCCGAAGAGTAGATCCCTGCCATGAGCTTCCAGCAAGAGGGCTTCGAGATCTTCCGGTCAGCCCTTTCTGATGAGACTATCACTCGGCTCCGCCTGATTCTCTCCGGCCTATCCGGGGCGGGAACACGCGGGGTTTGCCGGATTCCAGAGGTTCGCGCCCTCGCCGAGTCAGAAACAATTCGCGACCTTCTTCCCTCCCCCCGGCTCAAGCTGGTTCGATCCATTCTTTTCGACAAGTCTCCGGAAGCCAACTGGCCAGTAGCCATTCATCAAGATCGCACGATCTCAGTAAGTGAACGGAGAGAGGTGCCCGGATACGGCCCCTGGACTCTGAAGGACGGAATCCCGCACGTTGAGCCGCCCAGCGCGATTCTCGAAGGGATGGCTACTATCCGGCTTCATCTAGATAACACCCCGGAAGAGAATGGAGCACTTTGGGTTATTCCCGGCTCTCACCGTGACGGAAAGCTGGATGGCAACGCCCTGGAGAATGCCAAGATGACGCCCCCTATCTGCCTGGAGTGCCAAAGCGGCGATGCTGTCTTAATGAGGCCGCTCATCCTCCATTCCTCAAAAAGATCGGCCTCGCCCCAACACAGACGAGTGCTCCATTTTGAATTTGCTGACCTTGATTCACTCGATTCGCGCCTCGCGCTGGAATTACAGCTAGTAACGCACTTATAACAAGCTTATTATAACCGCATTAAGATGCATATTCACACAATATACCCAAGGTCAATCAAAGCACTCAACCACGTCAAAATCACCCCGACACCCCCTTCAACACCAAGTCGACTTTGCTGAATTCGCAGTTCATGCTTAAAGTCAGCCCTCAATGCTCCCCTGGTTCCAGAACGATCAGTTTCCACTCTTCCTTGCTCCCATGGCCGGAGTCACGGATTTGGTGTTCCGGCGCATCTGCAAGGAACTTGGCGCAGACGTCATGGTGACCGAGTTCGTCTCAGCCGAGGGAATCATGCAGGCCGACGATCGAACCCGTATCTACACTGAATTCGACGATGAGCAGCGACCCGTCGGAGTTCAACTCTTCGGCGCTGACGGTCCTCGGATGGCCGAAGCAGCCAAAAAGATCATCGACTGGAAGGAACCTGACTTCATCGACATCAATTTCGGATGCCCCGTGAAAAAGGTCGTGTCCAAGAACGGCGGATCATCCCTCCTCAAAGACTGCCCCACCCTGGCCAGCGTCGCAGAATCCATCGCCAAAGGGGTCGGAAATCAAGTCCCCGTCACCGCTAAAATCAGAATAGGATGGGACCAGAATCTCATCAACGCACCGGAAGTCTGCCACATCCTGGAGGACTGCGGCATGCAGACCATCGCAGTCCACGGGCGGACCAGGGCCCAGGGGTATTCTGGTGAAGCCGACTGGGAAGTGATCGACGAATGCTCCCGCTCTGTCAGTATTCCAGTCATTGGAAACGGTGACATCTCCTCAGGAATCGATGTTCAACACCGCCGCAATACCACTGGAGTCAGCGGAGTGATGATAGGCCGGGCTGCCATGCAGTACCCCTGGGTATTTTGCGATGCGAAACATTTTCTGAGAACTGGTGAACATCCAGAGCCAGCTACAATTGAAGAGCGGTGGGAACTCATCCTCCGTCACGCCAGAATGCTGATCGACTGGGGCAAGTTCTCGAAAGAGAAATATGCCATGCAGTCCTTACGGTCCCGCCTCATGGCCTACTCAAAGGGAATCCCCGGCGGTAAGGCCCTGAGGACGCAATTCTCAACAGTAGCCACCGTCGCCGAACTCGAAGACATAGCCGCAGAGCATCTAGCGACAGGAGAGATTTTGCCCGAGGCACTTCCGACCGGAGCCCCTGCTTAGTCCTCGGCCACCACTGCCGCGGCGCCCTCAAAGACATAGACCCCCTCGAGGCCTCGGGAGTCTTCGCGCAGCTTCACAGGATCAGCCAGCGCCCGACCAATCCGGCGCCTACGGGCCATTGCCTGACGAAAGTGCTTATGGCAACCGCGTGCCAGCGCAGGAATTCCAGCTGAGGCGATCAGCCCCAGCATCCCGAATGAAACAGCAAAGAATATCAGAAAGCAGTGCTCTGCCGAAGGTAGTCCGATTCCCGAAATTTCCATAGATTTCAATAATATTAACAAAATTTAATAAAATTGAAATACTTTATTTAATATTTTTTAATTTTATTATCTAAGTTTCCTATCCTTATACTTACTGAGTATGCAAGGTTGAGACCCGCTCTGTTCGGGCTACAGTGCCGACCCTTTCTGAATCACAATGCTCGCCGTCATCTCTCCCGCTAAAACTCTGGACTACGAGAATGCGTGCCCTTCGCATCGGTCGACGCAACCTGGGTTCCTGGATGAGTCCGAATCACTCATTACGCTCCTCCGCAAGAAGTCGCGGCCACAGTTGCGCGAAATGATGGGGATTAGCGAGAAGCTGGCTGATTTGAATCACGAGAGATACCGGGAATGGTCCCGGCCCTTCAATGATGATAACGCCCGTGCTGCGCTCCTCGCCTTCAAGGGGGATGTCTATACGGGCTTTAATCTGGACTCGTATCGAAAAGCTGATTTCGCCTTCGCTCAGAAACACTTACGTATCCTTTCGGGGCTCTACGGCGTCCTGAGGCCTCTCGATTTGATGCAGGCCTACCGACTTGAAATGGGCACAACGTTGAAGACGCCACAAGGCAAGAGCCTCTACGACTTCTGGGGCAGTAAACTGACACAGTCTATCAACCGGGCATTGAACAGCTCCGGTTCTGATGTTCTTGTGAATCTCGCATCGAAAGAATACTTCTCAGCCCTTCAACCCTCTGCGATTGAAGGCGAAGTAATCACCCCCAATTTCAAGGATTTGAAGAACGGCAATTACAAGATCATCAGCTTCTACGCCAAAAAGGCGCGGGGATTGATGTGTGATTTCATGATCCGAAACGAGATCTCGGATCCGATGGTGCTCAAGAAATTTAAGTGTGAAGGATATCGCTTCAATCGCAGCCTCAGCGAAGGCAACCAGTGGGTATTCACCCGGGACACCGCTCCCACCGCATAGACTCAATGCTCCGAATGCGCCCCATTTCCCTCATCCTTGCTCTGTCGCTCTCCATTTGGGGGGGGCTACGGACGGTCGATGGTCAGGACACCGCAGATAAGACCGCCCCAGATTCAGCAACAACGGAGGAGCAGTCCACCATCCCTCCTTTGATACTCGATATATCGCGTCGATCTCTGAAGAACTTTGTGACCGATGCAGTGGCCGCCACTCCTTACCAAGGTGCTGATGGATCGGCTCAGGATCTCGAAGGGGCCTTCATGGTCGGTTCAGTGGAGGGGCGCTACGCACTCATCTGGGACACCTTGGCATGTCGCCTCCTCGGAGTTCTCGATATGCAGGCACCTCCCGCGCCTGAAACGGACGATACTCCGCGGGCACCCGGATCAGAAATTGCGCCCGAGCGACCATCCCCTTATGTCCTTCTGGCTGAAGGCGGGCACCCGCTGACAGGATCCCCCGGCAGCTTTGGCTCGCCCCAATACTTCGGATTCCGGTTGATTGACGGATTGCCTGAGTTTCTATACATGCACGGCTCTTTAATGATTGAGGAGCGCCTCTGGCTGGAAGATGGCGGAAATGTGCTGAAACAGCGCTTTTCAGCTCGCGAGTCAGGAAGCAGATTAGCTATCAAACTCCCGGAAGTCTGGAAAAGTCGCGCCGAAGCCAACGTCGGAACCTGGAATGGCGTTGTCCTTTCCGTGCCGGAGGGAGAGTCTAGCGAAGTAGTGATCACCTATCAACTGGGTGCCCCCGAAACCGAAACCGAGGAGGAAAATTGAGTGTCGTTCCCCCATCATGTCAGTTAGTCAGAACGGTCATGTTAGCCGTGGCATTCGCATCGACGCTCCTTGTGGGGCGCGGGCAAGATGAAGAGCCAGCGATCGACACCCAGCCGGACAACAGTCCTGAGCGCTTTTTTGTCGAGATTTCGGGACGGACCAATCCTCCCAAGGTCCGTGCCATTGCGCCCATTGACGATGCCAATGTCTTTTTCCTGAATCAACGGGGACAAGCCGGTGTGGCTAAATTTTCGCCGGGTCTCAGCCTGATCGGCTGGGAGTTCTATACGGAGGTTAAACTGAACGCACTCGCCTCACTAGCGATTGGGCCGAAATATTCACTGATAACGGCATCGCCGGAAGAACTCACTCAGTCCTTCGACACGGATCAGGACGGACAACTCGACTTCTTTGAGGCACTCAGTCGCGACTGGACAGGGCGAAGCGAGGGCGTCCGAATCACGGCTGGCCCCGTGGCGGATGAGAATGGACGGATTCTCATCGCCCTCTCCCCTTACGCTAGCGAAGAGGGAACCGCTCCTCTTGCTCGTATTGTCGCGTGGAGCCCGGATATGGGTTCACTCGTCACCGTCATGGAAAGCCAATTGGTGATCAGTTCTTTCGCACTGGGGGCTGACCGGCTGCTCGCAGCCCGGCTCCTGATGCCTAACTATGAGGATGGCTACTACGTTTCACTGACTGAATTGCCTCCCTTTGACCCCAAAGAACCGGACGCTGCGCCGGAATACATCCCCCAGACCAGTCCGTCCCTCCTGATCCCGGCAGAACTCACTCGAGGCAAGCCCCCCACTCAGATGTGTTTCTTTCACGAACACGGAAGGGAAAAGCTTCTCGTGACCTGCCCTGAATCACAGCAGCTCATTGAGATTGTCCCCACTAAAGTCATTGATGCGTCGCAAGCCACCCAGGGATGGCAAGGGTCGATTTTACTGAGATCGATCACCGATGGACCGGTAGAAACAATGGTCGAGTTGCACCCGGGAGCCCTCCTCGGAGGAGGCGATAATGGGTTCGTTCCGCTCGATATCAATCCCGAGGTTTTCCGAATTACCCAAGTCAATGAGGTTACGGACGGAATTATCCTTCGATTTTCTGAAGAAGTGGATCGCCTTCAATCAGTTAACCCTGATTCTTACACTGTTAAATCCGTGTCATTACGGGGTGAAAACTCGACTTTAGAGGTATCTCCTGTCATTGAATCTGATGGAAGAACAGTAATCCTGAAAACAACCGAATTGACGGACGGAACAGTGCTGAGTGTGGTCTGCCTAAACGTTCCCTCTGCTTCCGGAAAGAAGTTACTTAGCGCATCCGTTTTCTACACGATTCACCAGCGCTGATCTGAGCTTTTCGGACTGAGGCTCTGACTAATTTTGCCAAAGCCTCAGCCGATCAATCCCTCCGGCAGCTGCCCCCCGTTTTCGGCGAGCCGCTTCATCACTTCTTGGTGTAGCCAGATATTCATCTCCGAAGAGCCCTTGCGATCAATATCGATCTGGCGATAACCCAATTCGAGCGCCAACTCCTTCCGTGATCCGTAACTGGTGTCCATGTTCACCAGTGTCATGAGATCTGCAATCGAACGCTTCCAGTCCAGATCCTCCGCGTTGGCCTTTTCCTTTTCAGCAAGAACTCCAGCCAGATCAAATGAAGCGATTTCGGTCGATCCCTCTCTCACTATCCCGGTATCGCCACCGATGATTCGTCCCATCAAATCAGAAAAGCTGCTCATACTCATGAAGCTACCGACCCGCCACGCGGAGGCAAGTTTCAATGCCTTCCATTTTCTCTACAGCCCACTCGCGGGTGTCTCGGCAAAATTTCCAATTCCATCTTCTCACTGTCATTGCGCAAAGTGGCAATCGTATTACCATGGAATGCACTCTGATGAATAGACTGGCCTCCTTCACCGCATTGATTATTGGCGCGCAGCTTTGCCTTCCCGGGATCACTGGGGGGCAATCGTTCCTGTTCAACCGCGATCCCAGCGCCTCAATCTATCGTCAGGCTAAGAAATACAATCTGGTTCCGGTCTCAAAAGCCGTGCCCGGCGCCTACATTGATCTCCGCTACACAGTGACGTCGGCGGCCAATAAACCGCTCTACCTCACCAGTATGCCCTGTCTTGTGCATCGCTCCACGGGCGAAAAGCTGGACAAAGTGAACTCCGCCCTCAAAAAGGAGGGCTATGCCTTGAAGATCTGGGACGCGTGGCGTCCACCCGAGGCTCATCATGCGCTCTGGAATGCGGTTAGAGATCCCCGCTACGTCGTCCCGCCCAGCAAGGGGCTCTCCTGGCATTGCTACGGAATCTCGGTCGACGTAACGTTGGTCAAATTAGATGGATCCCCTGTGGAGATGCCCTCTCCTTTCGATGAGTTTTCAGATCGAGCCTCTTCACAATACGCCGGCGGAGACCCCGCTGTGGCGAAGCGAGTTCAAATCCTACAGGAAACCATGAAGAGATTTGGGTTCAGAGTGATCCAATCCGAATGGTGGCATTTTGATGATATGAAGGCCGCGGGCGGAATTCGAAATGTCACTGCGGCGGATCTTGGCATTCGGATGCCCAAAAATTGAAATATGGAAAGTGAGGCAACATCGATTGTGATGGCCCTGCAAAAAGCAGGCTATGACGCTTTCTTTGCAGGAGGTTGTGTCAGAGACCGGCTGCGAGGAGTCACACCAAAAGACTACGATATTGCCACCAGTGCCCGCCCCGACCAGATTCTGGAACTATTCCCGAAAGGTGGCACCATTGGAGCGCACTTTGGAGTCATTCTCGTGAAACTGGGAGGATTCCACTATGAAATCGCCACATTTCGGGAAGACGGCACCTATGGCGACGGCCGGCGGCCTGAGGCCGTGACATTCTCGACCGCCGAGAAAGATGCCCTGCGCCGGGATTTTACGATCAACGGACTTTTCTGGGATCCCCTGACAGAACGCCTGATCGATTTCGTCAACGGACAGTCTGATATAAAGGCCGGAGTGATTCGTGCGATCGGTGACCCCGCAGAGCGATTTGATGAAGATTATCTGCGACTTCTGCGAGCGATTCGATTCGCTACTGATTTTGAGTATGATCTCGATCCGGTCACGTGGCAGGCCATCCAGCACGAGGCTGACAACATCGGACAAATCAGTCCGGAACGAATCCGGGAGGAACTCGACAAGATCTGGGTCAGCCCCCGTCGCCTTCGCGGTTTCGACCTGCTGGTCGAAAGCGGTCTAATGAAAGCAATCTTCCCGGAGATTCTGGATCTGCAAGGATGTGAACAGCCGCCCCAATGGCATCCCGAAGGCGACGTTTTCGTCCACACCCGGCTCATGCTTGAGTTGCTCCCCCCTGATGCCAGTCTCGCGCTGGTTCTGTCAGTGCTATTTCACGACATCGGGAAACCTGCGACCTATGCCTACGACGCTGAGGCGAATCGCATTCGATTCAATGGTCATGACAAAGTAGGTGCCCGAATGACGGAGGAAATCCTCAAGCGACTTCGCTACTCGAACGCTCTCAATGATTCGGTTGTTTCCGCGGTAGCCAACCACATGGTCTTTAAAGATGTTCAGAAAATGCGGACCGCTAAACTGAAGCGATTCATGGCACGAGATCATTTCGCCGATGAGTTAGAGCTCCATCGAGTGGACTGCACCAGCAGCCACGGCAAACTGGATAACTTCGAATTCATCAAGGTCAAGGCAGATGAATTCGCCAGCCAGCCTCTCATTCCCCCTCCCTTGATCACCGGCAAGGACCTGATTGCCAGAGGATTGAAGCCGAACCCAGAGTTTGGTACGCTCCTCTTGCAGGCACAAGATCTGCAATTGGAGAGCTCATTGAAAAGTCGCGATGAGGCATTGGAGTGGCTCGATCAACAAATCTCCGATCTGAATT
>CAXBHX010000089.1:0-13396 GCA_963975655.1 uncultured Verrucomicrobiales bacterium | reverse complement strand
GGCCAGTGCGAAGCCGGTAGGGATGACCGGCCCGGTCGTCCGCGAGTCAGCTTGCAGTCGGGAATTCAGTCAAGCTTTCCGAGCCAGCGATAGTCACCCGCAACTCGCGGACAGGCGGGCCGCCTGTCCCTACCGCCTTCGGCCCAGCCAGCGGTGCTCTTTGGGTCTGTCGAATCCCTATTCCAAAAAAGTTTCTTCTTCCGCCAGCGCCGTCAGGACATTGAATGACAGCGTGGTGTAGGATTTCCCAAAAGAAAACCTTACTCGAATCGGATCACTCAGACCGGAGTCTCTGAAAGTCCAGACATAGTCGCCTGCCCTGATCCACTTCGCCTGACCCGGCGGCATCAACTCCATTTTGACCCCCTCGGGAATCTCTACGACCTCCTGAATCGCACTCGATTCGGATGCATCAGAAGACAACCCTGAATCACTCAGCAGAATACTTGTCGGTGAGAATATCACGTAGTGCTCACGCCGATAGGCAAAAGCCCGCTTCTTTGCCTTCAGTGCGAGTCCTTTGACCCCGGCTGCACTTCGCCCTAGAAGCTCCTCCGCTTGACCGTCGTCAAACTTGAGGATGAAATATCCTGAAAATAGAACCACCACCGCGAGGGTGATCAGCATTTCAAGCAATGAGAACCCGCGGAACCTACCAGTTCCCAATGTCATCCTCTGTACCTTCCTTACCATCCTGACCGAGTGAGAAAATATCGTAGGTTTCCGGATTATACTTTCCGGGATAGCGATACTGATACAAATTCCCCCACGGATCGTAGAGCGCCTGCTCGCGAATCAATGTCTTATAACTCCGTGGCTGCGGGCCATCGGTGGGCCGAGTCACCAGAGCGCTCAAGCCCTGATCAGTCGTCGGGTAGAGCCCACCCTTGGTTCTGTATCGAATCAGACTGGCGTGAAGCGCCTGAACATCGCCCTTCACCTTTCCTTCCTCCGCGTCGCCCAGCACATTCACCATCATGTAAGTCCCCATGCCGATCAGCAGGGAGATAATCCCGAGAACAAGAAGCATCTCCATCAGAGTGAAGCCTCTGACCAAGCCTGGGGCCAAGCCTCCGGCTGACTTACAAGCCGCTCCGGACTGGCGGGAAGTGTCTAAATTCATATAGGCTAGGCTATCAATGCTCATCGATTCCGCAAGACGGAAATAGTCTCGTAGATCATCGAAATCATCATGTAAGCCATCACCCCGACGACAACCGACATCACTAGAATAATGGCCGGCTGAATCACTGACCCAATCCGGTCAATACTGCGCGAGAACTCTCGATCGAGTCGCTCCCCTGCTTTGGACATCGACGAGGCCAACTGACCGGTATCCTCTCCAATCCGGACCATGTCGATCAATCCCGAGTCAAACGTCCCGGCCTTCTCCATGGAACGATTCAAGAGGGCTCCTTCAGACACCTTGTCAGTGATCGTAGAAATCTGTGCCCGTATATACCGATTCGCCGTCGTGCCCTCGACCAGCTGGAGCGCTTTCACAATAGGCAGGCCATTGGTGAGGAGATTCGAGAGTGTCTCCACAAACTGAACATTGAAGCGCGTCAGGAGAAGTTTTCCGAATAAGGGAAGCTTGAGTTTCTTCTCATCCCAGGCCAACTGAACCGAAGGACGCTGAAACAATACCCCGCCCACAGTCAGGACCACCGCTAAAAGGATCATCAGGACAATCCAGTAATCTTTCACGAAATCACCACTCGCCATCATGACCCGGGCCACCAGTGGAAGCTCCCCTCCGGTTGACTCAACGAGTTGTCGCAGCCGGGGAATCAAAAAGAAAACAAACATGGCTGAAACGCCGATACCTGACACCACCAGAAAGGCAGGATAGATCAAAGCCGTCGCCAGCTTCCCCTTCAGTTCAGCCAGGGTGGTCAGATAACTGACTTGCCTCTTCAGAATATCGCCCAGGGCCCCGGACACTTCTCCGGCAGAGACGAGATTGCAGTAGAGCTCATTGAAACTGGGAGAAGCGTTTCGCAACGCCGTCGCCAGGGGCACCCCATCGCGAACCCGCTCGTAGCAAAGGCCGGCAACCTTGCTGATCACCTCCGACTCGCTTCGTTTAGAGATAGAGTTCAAAGCGGCGTCCAGCTGAACCCCCGCTGAGATCAAATCGCTCATCTCTTCGGTAAACTGAATCAACTGCTTCGATGAAAGTCGGTTCTCCTGAGGGGCCGTCGGTTTAGCCACCTTTTCCTTCGAGGCCTTTTGCTCCTTCGATGAAGTCCGCTTGGCCGCCACTTCCTCAACAGAGAGAACTTGCCAGCCCTTTTCCCCGAGGCGGTTCATCACCTCACCGCGGTTGGCGCCCTCGGAAGTGCCTTCGGTCACCTGCCCGTCAGATTGAAGAGCTCTGTAACGAAAACTTCCCATGACCTCACGTCAGTTCGGTGGAGGAAACCACTTCCTCAATGGTCGTATCACCCTCGATCACCTTTCTCCAACCGTATTCCCGCATATCGATGAATCCATCAATCTTTCCCTGCCGGACCATCTCCTGCTTTGAAGCGCCGTTCACAATCAAATCCTGAACCTTGTCGGTCACCCGAAACATCTCATAGAGGGCGGTTCGACCCCGAAATCCGGTGTGAGAACAGGCATCGCATCCATCGGGATTCACTTGAAAAGCACGTGATATCTCCCCGACCGGGAATCCCACCGAACTCAGAAAATCCTCATGGTAGTCTGCCGGCACCCGGCACTCACGACAAAGTCGGCGCACCAGCCGCTGGGCAATAAAAGCCCGGACTGAGGCTGAGATCAGAAAAGGCTCCACCCCCATATCAACCAGACGGGTGATCCCCCCGATGGAATCATTGGTGTGCAGCGTACTGAAAACAAGGTGGCCGGTCAAAGCGGCCTGCACCGCAATTTCAGCGGTCTCCAGATCGCGAATCTCCCCCACCATGATCACATTGGGATCACCCCGAAGGATGCTGCGCAATCCCGAGGCGAAAGTAAGATCGATCTCAGGCTTCACCGCGATCTGCAATGCGCCCTCCAAACGGTTCTCGACGGGATCCTCAATCGTAACGATTTTCCGGTCTTCCGAATTGAGAGCCGAGAGGAAGCAAAAGAGACTGGTGGATTTCCCGCACCCTGTCGGTCCTGTCACCAGCACAATTCCGTTGGGTCGCTCCAGGATCTTCTCAATCTCGACCCGCATCCCGGCGCCCATTTCGAGACGATCAATATTAAACTTCTCCTGACCCAATAGCCGAAGGCTGATGCTTTCCCCCTCAATCCCGGGGATCGTAGCGACCCGGGTATCGATCGGCTCCCCGCCTACCTGCAACGCAATGCGTCCGTCCTGAGGTTTTCTCTTTTCGGCGATATCCAAACCCGCCATCAGTTTGATCCGGGCGATCACTGAACTTTGCAGGGCCACAATATTATCCGGCACCGATACTTTTCTCAAGACACCGTCAACCCGATAACGAACCCGAAGATCGCTTCGCATCGGCTCGATATGAACGTCGGTCGCCCTCTGCTTGAGCGCCTCATTGAGAATCTGATTCACGAATTTGACCACGGAGGCCTCTTCATCCTCTTCATCAATGATGTTCACCTCTTCCTTGAAGCTGAATTCATCCTGATCCCAGTCCCGATTGGCCAGAAGATCATCAAAAATATCGCCGCCCACCCCGTAAAGTTTCTGGAGTCCGGTAATCACCCTGAGACGAGGGGCCATCAGCCATTTAATCGGACAGTTGACCGCTCTCCGAACCAGTTGACGATCCAGGCTCGAAATGGGGTCGTAATGGGCCAACTCCAACAAGACAGGGCTGGTCTCCGAATCCCCGTATTGCACCCGCAAAGGCAGGACGCGGTGTTTGATCGCGACCGGGGGTGGGCAGATGCCTTTGAGCACATCGGCGTTGGCTTCGTCGACAATCGGGTCCTCCTCCCAGTCTAATCCCAGGCCCTCAGCGAGAGCACTCCCAAACTCGCGGTCCGAAAGATCAGCGTTGTCTAGCAGCCAATCCACGAATGACCGGCCATTCACAAACTGAGACTGCAATGCCTGGATGTCTATTTTTGAAGCCAAATCCACACCCGCCGCCTGACTGGCAAGCTCCAGCAGGTGGTCAAACCCGGTCTCTACTGTCCCATTCTGAGTCATTCGGATGAAGTTCCTAGATGATAGCGGTCCGCGCTCCACACACAAACTCTTTGTCAGCAGGTAACACAAGGTCTCCCGCCCCCTGCAGAGCGGCCTGCGCCGTCTGATAGTCAGGCCTCCTCAGCCGGCTCTTCAGCCCCGGAATCTACCTCAGGCTCGATCGGGGTCTCGGACTCTTCCCCTCCTTCTATCATCACATCATCGCTGGTCCACAATTTCAGATCCGGACCTGCAGACCGCACGTCCATCTTTCTGCGTGAAACCGGGTGAAAATGAAAGGGAGTGCCCCAGCGATCAATCAATTCGCCCTTGTCATTCAGGGCGGCATGGTCCGGGGGAATCAAAGCAACACGCCGCTCATTTCCACCGGTCATGTGCCGCATGATATCGACATTCTCCCCTCCTCCGGGAACGGAGTTGAACATCCTCGAATGAAATCGAATCAATTCCTCAACCGCATAGAGATCGTCCACCGCCTCTGTATCCACTGCGTGAAGCCGATCCGCGACGGCCGCCATCTCAGGAATCACATTGATCCCTGACTCGAGGCGTTGGCTCACGTTAAAGGTAGCGGTTGGGGTCAGCGGATTATCCGCATACGGGGCCTTCTTCTGTTTTGCCGCCGCCTCGGCCGCTCCAGCCTCCATCGGCCCGGCCACGCTATCGCTGCCCATTCGCACCATCAATACAATCCCCCCGCCAATCACGGCGAGGGCGATGCCCATCAGCACTAAGACAACCCGTCCTCCCATCCACTAGAGAACGTAATTCACGTTCGAACTGACCGAGAGAGGATCATCAAATCGTCCCAAATTCGGAAAGACATTCGAAAGGTCTGGCACACCCAGCCAGTTACCGGCGACAGCCGCATACTGATCAACCGAAGTCGAAGGAATCCAGCGTCCGCGCGTGGTGCCGGCGTCAATACCTCCGTTGACCACCAATTGTGGGAACGAGCCGAATACCTTACCCCCGTCAACGGGTCCACCCATCACCACCTGATGACCGCCCCATCCGTGGTCAGATCCAGCGGTAGCCAGATCGGTGCCATTGGGTGTCAGCGTCCGGGTGAAGTCTGAGTGGGACATCAACATCACATTGTCCTTGTCGCCTACCGACTCCATCGCACCGTTGAATCCTGCCAAAGAGGTCGCCAGATCACTCATCAGCGATGAGTGCGCCCCCACTTGCTCCTGGTGCGTATCAAAGCCACCCATACTGCAGAAGAAAATCTGACGTGAATTACCCAGCGCACTTCGCCCTGAGATCAATTTGGCAATCATCTTCAGTTGATTCGCCGTTCCGCTTGTCGCGTTAGCCGTAGCGAACGCCGCATCAATCGCCGCCTCATCCGAAGCTCCCACAGCAGCACCGATGACATCCTCATTGTCACGGGCGTTCTTGACCACTTTATTGTAACCATCCTCAAGGAGATGATTGTGAGCCATAGCATTGATCTCATCAAAGGCCTTCAACCGCTTCCCGTTGTCGTTGGTGGTGTAGTCACCGTTGCCATCAATCGCATTGGAATAATCGGATCCGAAGCCGCCCAGAGGGATCGCTCCATTGGAGGTCACCGCGTACTGCGAAGTCGAATTGCCAACCTGCAGTGAATTGATCCCCGCCAGTGACACGGACAGCGAAACGGAACCGTTCTGGTGCCCGCCGAGGAGAAGGTCAGCCGCGCGCCCTCCCCAACCTGTCCGAAACGGCTGATCCGAAATCGAGCTTTGCCACTGAATCTGCTGATCCGAGTGCGAGAACAACTGCGGTGGCAGTAAGGATGACTTATTCGAGTCGAGGTAGTCAGTCCGTGAAGTAGGCCAGGCCAAAGTTCCGACGTTCGATACGAAAGACAGGTCACCGTTGTTGAACAGATCCGCCACCGGCTGCATCGATGGATGAACTCCGTAAGGATCCGCCGTCCCGCCCAAAGCAATCGAGGCTGCATCTCCAGCCACATACTCCAGATCGTTCTCGTCCTTGATACCGAGAACACCTCGACCACTCTTGTAGTTGTCGTATTCAGGATGTCCCAGTCGTGGCACGAGAGTATTATTCGAGTCGTTTCCTCCGTAGAGGAACAACACAACGAGGGCCTTATAGTCTGATGCTCCGCCACCCTGCGCGAGGGAGGACTGCATCAGATTCAAATGCGCCAGAGTATCGACCACTCCAGTCAACGCCATCGTGGAGCATGCGGAACGTCCCAGGAAATTCCGGCGAGTCAGGTAACTTGCTTGGCTCTTCTTTTTCATATCAAATTTAAGTAAAGAGTTAGATTCGGGTTCGTTCTACTTCTGGTGAATGTATTCAGGGGTTGACGCCATTAAATACAGGGCGCTTCTAATCCTCTGACCGTTACCGATGGAAACAATCGCGTCGATCACCGTACTTCGCGGGTTCGGCAATGGGGCTGCCCCATAAGTCGCCTTGAAGTTACCGGCCATCATGAGCACATCCATGTGATCGATCAGAGCGGTCACAGCCTCCTCAACGGTTGCGCCACCAGCGACTTCCGCATTGTAAATGGCCTGCAGGGCATCCCGATCGAGCTTGATATTATCAAGCAGGCCATCGGTTTGACCCACCAGAGCATTGACCCCCTGACCGTTGCCTCCTCTGGCCAGCGTATGCATGTAGTTGATATTGTAGATCACCTGCGTCTCGGTCGTCTGAATCATTTCCGGGGCCACTAAACCGGCCGCAGCAATGTCACCGCCCGGTTCATAATCCGGCAGGAACCAGTTAAACACGGAGGGAGCTCTCAAGGCTGACTGAGACAACTGCGTCGTGGTATCACCATAACGATAACGTGTCGCTCCATCGGGGAAGTTATCCAACTGAGTGGCAGGATAACCGAAGCTGCTCAGATCAGACAAAGGAAGTTGAGATTTACCATCGAACGCTCTGATCAACTGAATGTAGCGAAGGATAGGCTCTTTCTGCTTACCGTAACTGATGTCGTCAGCAAGGCTCAAACTCCGTGCCTCGTAGTCGAGCAGGATCGCCTTGGCCATCGCCGCAAAATCACCGCTCTGACCACTTCCAGATCCATTGTAGGTTCCACTCTCAAACGCCTGAGCCACCCGATAGATATAACCTCGACTTGGGTTACTGGTCGTGAGTCGCTGAATCATACGGCGAGCCAGGAAAGGTCCGAGGTTGGAATGGGTATCAATGATATCGAGCGCAGCATCCAGATCCGCATCACCATCGAGACCAGCCGCCACAGTTCCTCCCAAGAAGCTCTTCTCACCTGTATCATGGTAGGTGGCGAAGTTCTTCATCGGAGTCTCCCACTGCACCTGGAAATACTTGGGTCCGTTACCGTAATTGAAGTTGGTGTTATTCACCGTGGGATATCCGCTGCCCTTTGATCCCGCGCGCTCCGCGAAGCTCCACCCCGTGAAGACACGGGCTAACTCGGTAATATCCGCGTTGGTATAGGTCTGAATCGGCAAGCCCTGATTGTCGAGCTTTAAGGTTCCGTCAGGATTCATCTCAAGCAATCCCACGGAGAACAACTGCATGATCTCACGAGCGTAGTTCTCGTCGGGTGCTACCAGAACTTCTCCCGTCACCGGATCCAGAATCGACTTCTGATTTTTGAGGTGACTCAGATACCGGCCCATCATGGGACTCTTACTGACGTCCTCAATCAAGGTGCGGTAGTTTCCGTCAGCATGATTGAGCAACATGTCGTAATAGCTTGCCGCCCCATAGTGACGCACTCGAATCTGGGTCGCCGCTTCTGAAATAATGAAGATCTCGCTGAGAGCAAACCCAACCCGCTGACGGAGTTGATCGTGCCCTTTGATCGCCATGGTCCAGAATCCGCGACGGCGATTATTGTGATCAGGATCATTGTTGTTAGCAAAGTTGAGCGGGTCAGCGCCTCTCAACTCCCACTCCTGCTGATCGGCGTAATAGGTGTAGTCCCTCAGATTGGTTTGATCGAGAGCATACTGATCATCAATCCACTGGCTGTATCCCGCGATGCGGTCACCTCCATGTGTGTTGGTGATGTCGTCAACCAACGCGGTAATTTCTGCAGCGGTCGGACCGAAGGTCGCCTGCGTCAGGAAACGGGCCACATCGCGGGTCAGGTCATCACCTGTCAACGCATCCGCTGCGGGTGGATCCGCTGGAGGATCGAACACACCACCCTCGGCCAGCCCGAATACGGCACGAACCTCACCGGCGGTGAACTGTGTCGAGTGAACGTTCATGTAGAGGAAGAGGCCATTCTGCTTATTCAGCGTGTCGACTAGATCCTGTCCCGTGAAAGCGCCCGTCGCGACGATGTCCCAGATCTCGCCCTCAAACTGCCCCGCCGGCACCCCGATCACAATCGGACCACCCACGGAATTGGGAGCCGCTGCGTCGGCATGGTGAATGTGAGCCACCGTCTGCGGACTGCTGAGCCCTCCAAATGATGAGGATGTTCTCGCCTGCGTGTTGGAACCATTGACCAGCATGGTGGCAAATCCGGAACCCGAAGTTTGTCCCACCGCCCAGGGCTCAGCCTGATAGAGACCGACATAGAGCTTATCGTTCGCCGGATCATCCGTAGCGTCCGTGATCGTTCCCGATTTAGTAGGAGAACTGAGGCTGTAGTCAGCGCTGCTTGCCAGAGTAACCCGGAAATTCTCAGGGTACTCGAACACTCCGTCGTCAACGGCCGTCACATAGATGTCGATGCTGGTCGCGTTTGCGGGAATCACGATTGTGCCCCCGAGGTCATCACCAGCCGCATTGGTCACAATGACATCCGAAGCATCTGAAGCCGTCGTGGCGTCATTACCTCCATCGGTGGAGAAATTGACAGCGATTGCTGCTTTACCTACCGCCCTGCGGATCCGATAACGGGCACGAGTGCCCTCTTTCTCAACAGCGTCGATATTTTTGCTGCCACCTACATTGGAGAGAGAAACAGCGCCTCCATTGAACACGGCGGGATCGTAACCCGCTTCGAATTCCTCGAGGTTCGTCAGTAAATCCAGGTCAGGGTCCGATCCAGCATCATTTGGATTACTCGGGTCCAGTCCATGCTCAATTTCCCACTCGTCGCTAATTCCATCACCATCTGAATCCAGCGCCGAAGCAGCCACCAGATAGCCCACCGTTTCTCCGGCATGAACAGAAGAAGAGGTGGCACTCTGCTCCTCTTCAATGAATAGCGTGGCACCTGCCGCCGTGAGTGACTTCGTCCGGAGAGTCGCCGCATCGGTCTCATTGTAGGTCTGCATGTCTGCCAGGAAAACCGGAGCCGCGTAATTGGCTCCAAAAGAAACGGCAGTGTTTGCGTTGGTCACATCCGTTGCTGTCGCGGCCACCGAGAAATTCAGTCCTCCAGCCGTGATGAATGTCCCCTGCCCCGCCTCAATCGCGATATAGTGAACTGTCTCAGCGGCATGAACTCCGTCATTCGCTTCCTCTTCGTCCAACTCAACGGTAAAGCCACTGCCATCAATGCTGGCAAATCGATGTGTGATTGCTTCCGGCTCGTTCGTCGTTACGACTTGACCCAAAATGACAGGATTTGAAGAGAACGGATCAATAAAACTTCCCGCCGTTGGACTCTCGGTAACGCCCTCAAGCACTCCGGACTCCCAAGTAAGGCCGCCCATTTCGAAGACCCCTGCTTCCATCACCACGAGACTGATCGTCTCGGTCGTATGGGAGCCGTCGCGATAGTCCCACTCATCCACCTGAACTTCAAAGCTTGTTGGAGTCACGTTGCGAACCCGGATCGTCGAACGATCCCCGCCATTCGTGCTTGGAGGACCTGCTACGATGACCGGATTGGCGTAAGTGTCAGCCAAGGTCACCGTCTGCCAGACATCAGTGAGGTCGATCGAAAAGATATCGAGCTTGGAATCCACTTCTCCATAAGCTTCACCCAGGACAAACAATCCCCCCACCTCAGTCGTATGACTCACTTCAGAATTCTTTGACTGCTCTTCCTCAAGCCAGACATCAACACTGTCCTCATTGATACTGCTGATACGAATCCGGGCAGGATCATTCCCTCCTGTCGTCTGCTGATTGGCGAGAACGGCAGGATTGTTCAACAACCCGCCGAAACTGATATTGGAAACCTGATCGGTTAACGTGTCGCCAGTGCGAATCACTTCGAACGGCTGATTACCGAGCGAACCTTGCCCGGGAGTTACGGCAATATATCCCACGGACTCGGAGACAAGTTTAGTCTTGTTCAACTCCTGGTCCTGCAGCTTTATCTGAAAGCTCGAAGACGACACGTTTCGTGCGCGAACCATCACGGCGATGGTGTCATCGGCCGACACACTGTTAGCGTCGGTCTCGGCCTGCGAAAAGACCACCGGCGCAACGGCATGTGATCCTGCGAGTGCTACTGTTTTATACCCATTGCCTGAGGAAGCCCGTCCCACTTCAAAGACCAGGCCGGAAATTGAATGGATGCCTTCTTCCATAGCCAGATAAGAAACAGTCTCGGCCGCATGACTGCCGTCCAGGTAATCGTATTCATCAATCTGCCATTCGAAACCAGTCACTGTCACATTACGAACACGTACCGTACTGGGATCAGAACCGTTTGAAGAAAGCGCCCCCATCACAACCACCGGGGCTGAAACGTATGCCTCGGAAAACGACACCGTATGCCATGAGATCGAACTGCTCTGATCGGTTGTAATAGTTCCCGATTCATAAACCGGGTCGGCGAGCGTTTGGCCGGTAGCGAGCACCAGCAGGGCAGAGACAATACCACCCGAAATCAATCGAGCTAGAACAGGGGGTTTCATAAGCATGAGGAGTTGGGTTAGACCAGGCAGACCACCTTGGGTCCGACTGAGGTCTTAGGGGGTTGGCGCCACTCCGAATCATTCTAGCTCCGAGAAAGTAAGGGGACTCTCTCGATGCGTAGGGAAATGGCCTAGCGTGGTGGCTTAGCCGGATAGTGCCCAATTCTTGCTGTTCTCGTCAATTTTATTTCCAATAAATGCAAAAAAGGCCGCCCTGGCGGGGATTGAAAGGGGCGGAGAAGGTCACTTCCCGCCCGAGTATTACCTCGAGCTTCTCAATTCTGCGATGGTTATACTCGCTCGAATCTGCTCTTGAATCGGGATGGATTACCATGGCAGTCTCAATGCCCATGCGGAATTTAACGATCAGCCTTCTCCTGACGCTCTTGCTGGTGTCAGAGTGCCCTTCATCGGCTCAGACCCGGAAGGCCCCCCGTCCCGCTTGGACCTCCACCTTGCAATGCCTTGCCCCTCTCGCCAGAGAAGCGCGTAGCGGCACCGGCCCTCTCGCCATTGGACAGGCATTTTTCGACGGCCCTTTTATCCGACCCGAAGTTGGAGATGATGGGACTTCTTATCCGGTCTTGTGGAAATCGAGCGGCATCGAGGCCAGTGCCGCCCATCACCTCAGCGCCGGCTTCAGCTATCTCCTCGCTTTTGATACCCCGATGGCTGAGCGCCATTTCAGGGAAGTCACAGTGCTGAATTCAGGCGTCGCTGCCGCCTATATCGGACTCATGCTCGCCAATGCGGATGACGGCCGGCGAGCCAGCTGTTTTCTCAATGAGGCAGCCCTTCATCAAGAGACCGCCAGCGACCCGGTCAAGTCGTGGTTGGACCTCCTTGAGGAACACTTCAAAGGGGGGGCGTTGACGGACTCGAAACCATTGATCGCAGAGTGGGGGGCTCTCGCTGAATCATCCGAAAACCCGGCCATTGCCGCGGCGTTGCTTCGCCAGTTAATCCTTTTGGAAATTCAGTCTCCCGGCACCTCGGATACCGATGAGACTTTCACCAAAATTGCGGCCACCTTTCCTGAACTACCCGTGACTCTATTTCGCAAGGACAACGCATCAGCGACCGGCTCTTCGCAACAAGACGCGGGTTCGACTTTCTTCCTGAGGCAGCCTCAATTACTCCGCCTCATCGAGAACCAGAATGCGCCTACGGCGTCGCCTCATCAAAGGCTTGAAAGTCTCGAACAGATCGCGGCTACTGAAATCCGCCGTATCGAGGACTACGGAACGATTATGCTGGAAGCGTCTCTCAATCTCGGAGACACGGCCAACTCGCTTTTCAATCTGTATCGCGAGACCGATCAAGCGAGCCAGGCGATCGATCTGGCTCACACACTCGATCGTCTTCCGCGTGATCTCTACTCCCCCGGCACGCGATGGCGTCGGCTCACCCGGGAAAACACCTTATGGGTCATTGCCAGGGCGGCGCAGGCATCCCTCTATTTCGAGCGGCAAGACTGGCAGAACCTCCAGCAGTTGCCACGGGGTTTCTCTCCGGAGGATCGTGCCGAATGGTACACATGGCAGGTGGCCGCAGCGCTGGAGTCAGGGCAGGATTTCAATCCCTGGCTCGCCGCCTTGAGACGGGAGCCCGGCAGCGACGGCCTCGTTGATGCGGCTGAATCGTATTTGCAGTGGAAAACCAGTAAGAGCAACTCCCCGCCACCGGAGATTCAAGGTCTGAATATCACCATGAAGTCGAACTCAAAAGCGGAGCCGACACTAGAAGCGAGCGCCTCCCCTCCGCTCCCTGCCGCCAGAATCAAGCTGCCATTGACGCGCCCGGCGACTGATTTCTCACTCCCAGACTGGGAAGGAAAAGAACTGAGCCTATCCCAGCTAAAGGGAAAGCCTGTCATCATCATCTTTTTCCTGGGGGGTGGCTGCCTCCACTGTGTTGAACAATTGGCGGCATTCACCCCGTGGGCCGATCGCTTCAATGAAGCCGGCATTGAGATGTTAGCCGTGAGCACGGATCCCGTCAGCATTCTCAGCAACACTCTCTCCTTTGAAGCATCCCCCAGCGAGACGTTTCCCATCCCCATCGTTTCGAACCACGAACTGGATGTCTTTCAGGCGTGGCATGTTTACGACGAGTTCGACCAGCGCGCACTCCATGGCACCTTTCTCATTTCACCCACCGGAGAGATCCTCTGGGAAGAAATCGGGAACACTCCTTACATGCACCCCGACTACCTCCTTCACGAAGCGAAGCGAATGCTGAATGTGAGCCACTGAGCTATAGAGGAAACGCCCGCCGAAGCATCTTCAGAGGTTAACCCGAAGGCAGGAGCCGGCTAGTGTATTGCCAAGACTAAACTGTCGGGTGTGACGGGTAGAATCCGGGAAGTCTGCTTCCTGTGTCTGCGATTCATACGTGCGCTTTAAGGCCAGCTCTGCCCACTCGCAGCTCGCGGACAGGCGGGCCGCATGTCCCTACCGCC
>CAXBHX010000088.1:0-13776 GCA_963975655.1 uncultured Verrucomicrobiales bacterium | reverse complement strand
CCACCCGCCTACGCGACGATGTCGCGATGGGCTTCGTCCTCAGCGTTTTCTTTGGCATCGGAGTCGCCAGCCTTCAGATGGTCCAAAACCTGCCCGGAGCAAGTGCCGCCGGGCTGGAGTCGTTCATCTATGGCAAGACCGCGTCGATGATCCGATCCGACTTTGTTCTCATTGCTATCGTGGCCGGCATCGCATCGCTCCTGTCGATCGCTCTTCTGAAGGAGTTTCTGCTTCTTTGTTTCGACGATGCTTTTGCCTCCACCCAGGGATGGCCCACTCTAGCGCTGGATGTCGTATTGCTAGGGCTGGTAACCGCAGTCACGGTCATTGGATTGCAGTCTGTCGGGCTCATTCTGGTAATCGCTTTTCTCATCACTCCGGCCACAGCAGCCCGCTTCTGGACGCAACGGCTAGGGCATATGTTAGTCTTAGCCGCCGCCATAGGAGGCATCAGCGGTTGGCTGGGAGCCTCAATCAGCGCACTGACCCCGCAGCTACCAGCCGGGGCGGTCATCGTCCTCGTCGCGGCCAGTTTGTTTTTGTTCAGTATGCTCTTTGCTCCGGCCCGCGGCATCGTTCCCCGCCTGGTTCGTCATTCCCGGCTACGTCGCAAAGTCGATCGCCAGCATTTTCTGCGAGCTGCCTACGAGATTCTCGAGACCGCTTCCGGCCCCGAAGGCGTCCCCAACCTCCCCTTCCCCACCGAGGCCCTGAAAACGATGCGATCGTGGACACCCGTTCATCTCCGGCGCATCCTGCGCATTGCTCGACACGAGGATCATCTTGAGCCAACGGCCCCCGGCCAATTGCTGCTTTCAGAGGCAGGTTTTGGGGAGGCTGCCCGAGTCACTCGAAATCACAGGCTCTGGGAAACTTACCTGATTAAATACGCCGATATTGCCCCGAGCCATGTCGATCGAGATGCCGATCTCGTTGAGCACATTCTCGGAGCCGAACTAGTCCGAGAGTTGGAAGAGTATCTCGGGGAACGCGAGGCCCTGGTTCCGATGCCGCCCAGCCCCCACCTCATTCAACCCTCCATCCCGGGAGAGCCATGAACTGGACCTCATTTGACACATGGATCGTCGTCGTAGGTGCCCTTTCCGCTGTCGCCTGCGCCCTCCCCGGTTGCTTTCTCGTTCTTCGAAAGATGAGCATGATGGGTGACGCCATCAGCCATGCTGTCCTCCCCGGTCTGGCCATCGCTTTCCTCATCACCGGCACGAGAGCAAGTGTTCCAATGTTCTTCGGGGCTGCGATTGCCGGAGTGTTAACCGCTCTTTTCACCCAGTGGATCAGCCGATTTGGAAATGTCGATCGAGGTGCCGCAATGGGCATCGTCTTCACGACTCTTTTTGCCATCGGGCTGATCCTGATTCGACAAGCAGCCGACCACGTTGATCTTGATCCGGGATGCGTGCTCTACGGCGCCATCGAGCTCACTCCATTGGATACCGTAAAGATCATCGGAGTCCCCATTCCTCGAGCAGCGCTGGTCAACGGAGGGGCCCTTCTCGGGAACCTGCTCATTATTGTGATCCTCTTTAAGGAATTCCGTCTCAGTGCCTTCGACCCTGAGCTGGCCGACACCCTGGGATTCTCCTCCAACTTCCTGCACTACCTTCTCATGACCATGGTCGCCATGACCACCGTGGCGGCCTTTGAATCAGTGGGTAGTATCATCGTAATCGCGATGCTCATTGTCCCTCCTGCTACGGCACTGCTTCTCACCCGGAATCTTCCAGCCATGCTCATCATTGCCTCAGCGACAGCAGCAGCCTCGGCTCTGATCGGACACATCTCCGCAATCATTGTTCCGACCTGGTTTGGATTCAGCACCACCACGACCTCTGGCATGATCGCTTTTGCAGCTGGCTTGATTTTTGCGCTGGCCTGGCTCTTCAGCCCCACCGAGGGCATCATCGTTCGGCACCTACGTCAGAGCCGAAAGGACTGGAAAGATTTCAGCCCAGAACCTGACGAGAATTTCTGATTGGTAGTAAGTCTGGTCGCAGGGAGCCACTACACTGACCTCAGTAGGGAAGATCATGATTGCGTCGGCTGATTTTGCCGAAGTTCCCCACACGAAGAAATGATTCAGCCTACCTGAACTTCTTCAGCTTCCGATCCAGTGCAAAGGGAGCAAACGGCACCAGTGCGCAGACAAAAACGATCACACACCAGCCAAAGGAAAGCTTCTTCTTCACCAGAGAAATCAGGAGCAGTAAACAGAGGGCCACCCAAAGCGCGCCATGAGCGGATCCCACAATGCGAACTGCCAGCGGCATATCGGCCATGTATTTCATGGGCATTGCGATCCCCAGGAGTATTAAGTATGAAATCCCGTCGAGGATGGACGCGAGGCGGAGCCGGTCCACCAATGATTTTTTGAGATCAAGTGCCATGGAATCAGTCAGGCAAAACGGTGCCTGATGTGCCAATACATGAGCGGATCACTCATTGCAAGCGGCACGTATGCCTTCCCCCCAATCGACCTTCAGGCGCACGACAGTGAAGGGCACACGGTCCTATATTGAAGCCGCCATCCCCTGACTACGTCATTTACACGCAATGTGAGGTAGCGTTATGTTGGGATCTATGATTTCCCGTTTCCTCGCCGCGGCCATTTTCACTCTCGGAGTCGCCACTTTCACTCAGGCCGCAGATCCAGTTGAGTCTGACAGCGTAGTTCCCGCGGGAAGCATCACAGCAGGGCAGACGCTCTTCGTCGAAAAAGGGTGCTACCAATGCCACTACGCGGGCGAGATAGACCTCCCTCCATCCAAACTCAATTCAGAACTTTTCATCCGTCTGGGTGTTAAAAAACACACCCAATGGGATCGCGATGACTTTGCTCGGTCGATCATGAATCCTAACCACACCGTATCCGAAGAATATCGGATCGTGATGATCACTTTAGGAGACAAGTTTAAAGCCGAGAATTCTCCGATGCCGAGCTTCAACGACATGCTCACCGTTTCAGAGCTCATTCACCTCACCACTTTTCTCGACAGCCTGAAATAGCAGCCCCACCCTTCAAAAACCCCATCCTACTGATACCATGATCGATCGTCGCTCCTTTATTAGAAAATCCGCGCTCTCCACTGCGGCACTAGCATCCTCAGCCCCTCTCTTGATGCAAGCCGCCAAGAAAGAGGCCACGGCCTCTTCTGAGACTCTGGTGAAATCACTCTATGACACACTTTCCGATGAACAGCGGGCCGCCATTACTTTCAAGTTCAACAACTCTCTTCGAACCAAGATTTCGAACAACTGGCACATCACCGAGGAACGCATAGGAAGTTTCCTCAATGCAGATCAGAACGCGATGGTTCGCGAGATTTTTCTAAAGGCTCATAGCGAGGAATACGCTGATAAAGTGATCGGCCAGGTCGAGCACGACAGTGGCAAAAAGGGTTTTGGTGACTCCTCGATTGCCATTTTTGGTGAGCCGGGAACCGACCAGTTCGAATTCGTCCTGACCGGGCGACACACGACACGTCGTATCGATGGCGATTCCGTGGCCGGCAAAGCCTTTGGTGGCCCGATCTTCTATGGGCACGCAGCTGGCGACTTCAACGAAGGCCCTAAGCACGAGGGAAACGCCTACTGGTATCAAGCCGAGAGCGCCAACAAGGTCTACCAGATGTTGGACGGCAAACAGCGCAAGGCGTCACTACTCGACGAGTCCCCTCAAGACAATGCGGTCACTATCAAACTCAAGCGCCAAAGCGGCGATCTCCCCGGCCTGTCGGTTTCAGACATGACCAGTGATCAGGTCGACGGCGTGCGCACGGTTCTGAATGACCTCCTCATGCCATTCAGGGAAGAAGATCGCAAAGAGTCCATGAAATTGATCGAGAAAGCCGGCTTTGACGATCTGCACCTTTCTTTCTACAAGGACAAAGACCTCGGAAAAGATCAGGTCTGGGACAACTGGAAGCTCGAAGGTCCTCACATGGTTTGGTATTTCCGCGGCGCCCCGCACGTTCACACCTGGGTGCACATTTCCGATCCCGACGCGCCCCGTGACCCGCGTTAGTGGTCGAGCAGACCTAAACTGACGTATAGGATCCCAAGCCGGTTCCGACTGATCGGACGATCGAGTGAAAGGGCCGTGTTGCGTTGCCCTTGCTGCGAGTGACTATCGCTGGCTCGGAAAGCTTGACTGAATTCCCGACGGCAAGCTGACTCGCGGACGACCGGGCCGGTCATCCCTACCTGCTTCGCACTGGCCAAAGAGCACCGCTGACTGGGCCGAAGGCGGTAGGGACATGCGGCCCGCATGTCCGCGAGCTGCGGATGGGCAGCGCTGGCTCGGAAAGCTTGACTGAATTCCCGACGGCAAGCGGACTGTTTAGTCTTGGCGAAACACTAGCAGCTTCTGTAGCCGGGGCCTCTGGCCCCTGAACAGGACTAGACCTTACTTGAAACCCATCGTCCCCGGTCTCATAAAGATCGGCTCCAATGCCAGATCCAGCTAGGATCGCGCTCAGATACGGTGCGCTCGCACCTATGTCGTTTGCAAAAACGCGTCTCCATGTGAATATGGCGCGTTAGGTCTTTGCAACCTGACTTGTCAAAGTATCCATCGACATGAGTGAATTTGAATACCACAAACCCTTTCCTCTCGGACCTGATAAGACTGAATACCGGCTGATCACTACTGAAGGTGTCGAAGTTGCTGAGTTCGAAGGCCGCGAAATCCTCAAAGTTTCAACCACCGCGCTCACCCTGCTCGCCAACGAAGCCGTAAAAGACATCTCCTTCATGCTGCGCCCCGGCCACCTGAAGCAAGTGGCCGCGATTCTCGACGACGAAGAGTCGACGGACAACGACCGGATGGTTGCCCTCACTCTGCTACGCAACGCGGAGATTGCCGCGCGGGGAATTCTTCCCATGTGCCAGGATACGGGCACCGCCATCGTCATGGGCAAAAAAGGGCAGAACGTCTGGACCGGTGGAGGCGACGAAGAAGCTATCGCGGCCGGAATTTGGAAAACCTATCAGGAGGAAAACCTGCGCTATTCGCAGATGACGCCAATCACGCTTTTTGAAGAAAAGAACACCAAAGATAATCTACCGGCGCAGATCGACCTCTACGCCACCGACGGAGACGAGTATCAATTCCAGTTCATCACCAAAGGTGGCGGCTCTGCCAACAAGACCTTTCTCTATCAGGAAACCAAAGCGCTACTTTCCCAGGATCGCTTCGTCGACTGGGCCGTCGGTAAAATGGCCACGCTCGGCACTTCTGCCTGCCCTCCTTATCACATGGCCTTCGTCGTGGGAGGGACCAGCGCCGAGGCTAACTTAAAGACCGTCAAGCTCGCCTCCACCCGCTACTACGATGAGCTCCCCACTGAGGGCGGTGAGAAGGGGCAAGCTTTTCGCGACATTGAGATGGAAGCAACTCTACTCAAGAATGCCAGAGCGATTGGTATTGGTGCTCAGTTTGGGGGCAAATACTTCGCTCTTGATGTCCGTGTTATTCGACTGCCGCGTCATGGTGCCAGTTGCCCGGTTGGACTGGGCGTCAGCTGTTCCGCTGACCGCCAGGCGAAAGCCAAGATCACCAAAGACGGCATCTTTCTGGAGCAACTTGAGACCAATCCCGGCCAGTACATTCCAGAAAAATGGAAAGACCATCAGTTCCATGGCGTTCCGGTCGATCTGAACCTCGGCATGGAAGAAACGCTTAAAACGCTTTCTAAGTATCCCGTCACGACTGCCCTGGAACTCACTGGAACCATCATTGTCGCCCGTGACATCGCTCATGCCAAGCTGCGTGAGATGATTGAAAACGGCCAGGAACTTCCAGCGTATTTCAAAGACTACCCGGTCTACTACGCCGGCCCCGCCAAGAAACCCGAAGGCATGGCCAGCGGCGCGTTCGGCCCCACCACGGCTGGGCGCATGGACCCCTACGTCGAACTTTTCCAGTCTCGCGGTGCTTCCATGGTCATGATTGCCAAAGGCAACCGCAGCCAGCAGGTCACCGACTCGTGCAAGGAACACGGTGGATTCTATTTGGGATCCATCGGCGGACCTGCCGCGATCCTAGCCCAAAACCACATCAAAAAGGTGGAGGTCCTCGACTTCGAAGAACTCGGCATGGAAGCCGTCTGGAAAATTGATGTTGAAAAGTTTCCCGCTTTCATCCTCGTCGATGACAAAGGCAACGACTTCTTTCAAACCATCAACCCCTGTCCTGTGAGCTAACTCGCTCCGACCCGATCTGATGGAACAATCTGAAATTCGCCTCGAAAAACCGGGCCGCTTTAGCACTGGCACCGGCACCCTCTCCGATCCGACCGAAGGAGAGGCCCGCATCCGCATCCGTAGAATCGGAGTATGTGGCACTGACATTCACGCCTTTCACGGCCGACAACCCTTCTTTGAGTATCCCCGCATCCTCGGTCACGAACTCGCGGCAGAGATTGTAGAGCTCAACGGTGCGTCTGAGTTCAGCATCGGCGATACAGTTACCATTGAGCCCTATCTCAATGATCCGGGCTCCCCCGCTTCAATGAAGGGAAAGAGCAATTGCTGCGAATCCTTGCAAGTCCTCGGCGTTCATACCGATGGCGGCATGCGCCCCGAGATTAACATCCCGATTCGTAAAATGCACAAGGCCGCCTCGGCCTCAGTGGACCAATTGGCCTTGGTCGAGATGCTGGGAATCGGATGCCATGCCGTGAATCGCTCGCAGGCCACGAAATCTGACAACGCCCTCGTTCTCGGCACCGGCCCCATCGGTCTGAGCACCCTGTCATTCTTGCAAACCCACACGACCAACGTCGCGGTCGCCGACCTCGATGAGGGACGACTGGCATTTTGTCGGGAGGCTTTTGGAGTCGAGCACACCATCCAAGTCTGTCCCGGCGAGTCGATGGAAACCGACCTTCGCAATGCCTTTGGAGGACAACTGCCCGATGTTATTTTCGACGCTACCGGAAATCGTGGATCCATGCTTTCCACCTTCGACCTGGCCGCGCACGGCGGACGCATTGTCTTCGTGGGACTCTTCCAAGGCGACGCCCAATTCAATGATCCCAACTTTCATCGCCGCGAACTCACCCTGATGGCGAGCCGCAATGCGAAGTCAGAAGAGTTCAGTCAAGTCATCGCCGCGATGGAGTCGGGCAGGATCAATACGGAACCCTGGATCACTCACCGGATGGAACTGGCCGAGGTTCCAGAAAAGTTCGAGTCGGTCATCACAGACCCGGGATTACGGAAGGCGGTCATCCATTTGGACGGCTGATCGGAAGTCTATCAACACTGCCGTAATAACGGCGGCATTTTGATTGCGTGCATGACGGGTTTTCTCTACAAAACCGTCCATGAATCGGATCGCCATTCTTACCTGCCTCACCCTCTCGCTATTTGCCACCCACGCAAAGGCAGAACTTAAGCTCCCCTCTATCATAGGCCACCACATGGTGCTGCAGAGGGATCTCGCAGTTCCTATCTGGGGATGGGCTGCACCGGGATCTGATGTGACAGTCAACTTTGCCGGCCAGACTTCGACTGGCAAAGCCGGTGACGACGGCACCTGGATAGTCAAACTAGCGCCCCTTTCAGGATCGAGCCATGCGCTCAACATGACGATTCAGTCGGGATCTGAGAAAATCACGCTCTCCAATATTGTAGTCGGCGAGGTATGGGTCTGTTCAGGCCAATCCAACATGCAGTTCGCAGTCTCTCAGGCCTACGATGCCGACATCGAAATAGCGACGGCCAACTACCCCAATATCCGCCTGATTTCCGTTCCTCAAGTGGGCACGCAGGATCTTCAGGACGACTTCGTCGGGCAGTGGGACATCTGTACGCCCGATACCATCGGTGATTTCTCGGCAGTGGGTTACTCATTCGGACGCCTGATCCATCAAACGCTGGGAGTGCCCATCGGGCTGATCGACAATGCGTGGGGAGGTTCTGCCGCTGAAGCATGGGTCGCTCGCAGTGTCCTCGAAAAGGATGGAAGGTTCGCCGACTACATCGCTCAGTGGGAGAACACAGAGAAGACCTTCAATTTCGAAAAATCAATGGAGGACTGGAAGGTCAAAGCGGCAGCAGCAAAAGAAGCAGGCAAGCAGGCACCACGCCCGCCAAGGGACATCCTCTCCGGACAACATCGCCCCGGAAATCTCTGGGCAGGCGTGCTCAATCCGACGATCGGATTCGGTATCCGGGGTGCTATCTGGTATCAGGGAGAGAGCAATTCGTCTCGAGCCTACCAGTATGATGACCTATTTGGCCTCATGATCACCGAGTGGAGGAAGGCGTGGGATCAAGGAGACTTCCCCTTCTACTGGGTACAGCTGGCCGACTTCATGGCTGAGACTGAGGGGCCGGAAGAAAGCACCTGGGCAGAACTTCGCGAGGCTCAGTCCAACACGCTCGCCCTTCCGAATACCGGACAAGCCATCATCTATGACGTTGGTGAAGGCCGCGACATCCATCCTCGCGACAAGCAGACTGTCGGCAAACGACTCGCACGTATCGCCCTGGCTCGCGACTACGGCCGCACCATTTCCTACAAGGGGCCTTCCTATAAGTCACTCGAGATTCAGGGCAACCGAGCCATCCTTACATTCGAGGACGTAGGTAGCACGCTTTACACTTTTGATAAAAAGGAAGCCACAGGATTTACCGTAGCAGGTGAAGATAAGGTCTGGCACCCCGCCACAGGCACCCTCAAGGGCGCCGATCAGGTTGAGGTCACGTCCCCGGACGTCGCCAACCCCGTTGCCGTGCGCTATGCGTGGGCCAACAATCCAATCGCAAACCTCATGAGCCGGGAAGGGCTGCCCGCTGATCCTTTCCGGACAGATGACTGGGCCCAAGTGACCGCCCCACAAGCCGAAGCCGCGCAATAGCCGGCCCATCGATTGTATTCACAGACGATCGCGGCGTCGCTACCAATGCCGCGCACTTCCAGATCGGATAAAGATTTCTCCCTAGAATATGAGCAACCCCTACGCCCGCGACTCCTCCCAGATTGAAGACCCCCCGCGTCACCTTGGGGGAATGGTCAAGTACCTCGGGCCGGGCTTTATTCTCTCTGCCTCGATTGTCGGTTCGGGAGAACTGATCGCGACAACCGCTCTCGGTGCAGAAGCGGGTTTCGTTGCGATGTGGGTGATTCTGGTGAGCTGTCTCGTTAAAGTTTTTGTGCAGCTGGAATTCGGTAAACACGCGATTCATTCCGGCGAAACCACCTTCGAAGCCATCAATCAGTTGCCTGGACCCCGATTCGGCAAAGGCAGTTGGGCCACCTGGCTCTGGTTGGTGATGATGCTGATCAAGCCATTGCAGGTGGGAGGCATCATTGGCGGTGTTGGACTGGTGCTGAATATTCTGATGCCCGGCATTCCCGTTTGGATCTGGGTCTGCCTGACGGCCCCCATCGTATCACTTCTGATTTTTCGTGGCCGTTATGCCTTTATCGAAAAGGTCTCTCTACTAATGATAGGGCTCTTCGCGATTTTCACGATGGCATGCGTCATCGGGGTGCAATACACCGAGTTCGCATTCACCCGATCCGATATCGCGGTAGGACTCTCATTCTGGAACGGAATTCCGATTGCCATCATCGGTGTGGCCATCGCAGCTTTCGGCATCACCGGAGTCGGCGGTGACGAAGTGATGGCCTACAACTACTGGCTGCTCGAGAAGGGTTATGCCGCCAAAACCGGCCCCTACCAGGATTCACCGGAGTGGAACCAACGGGCCAGAGGCTGGATCAAGATCATGTATTGGGACGCCTTCCTGTCCATGTTGGTTTACACCTTCATGACCCTTGCCTTCTACATTTTGGGGGCTGCAATTCTGAACGCTCAGGGCCTCCAGCCACAGGGGATCGATACCGTTAAAACCCTGTCCCGAATGTACACCGATTCACTCGGTAGTTGGGCTGAAATCGCCTTTCTAGTCGGGGCATTCTTTGTTCTCTTTTCCACCCTGTTTTCAGCACTGGCCGCCTGGAGCCGACTGTTTTCCGACGCCTTTGGCGCCGTTGGATGGATTGACTTTCAAAATCCCGAGTCCCGCGCCCGAACCATCGGAGTCCTCGCCTTTTTCTTCCCCGCTCTATGGGCTCTTCTCTACTTTCAATTCGAAGATCCCGTCTGGATGGTCCTGGTCGGCGGAGGCATCACCGCAGCGATTCTTCTCATTGTCGTCGTGGCCGCCGTGCACTTCCGCTACAAAAGACTTCCCGCGTCACTCAAACCTTCCTTCGGATATAATCTCGGATTCTGGATCAGCGTCATTGCGATCGCAGTCCTGGCGGGCCTTGCCGTGTGGAACTCGGTCCAGAAATTCCTCGGAAATTGAATGCCCAATCAGGTGCTTCTTTCGGGGAATTACGGACCATCCCTCAAGTCACCCTAATCAAATCTGAGAAACTTTTTAAATTTTCGCCTCATATTTGCAAAAAGATGCTCGACAGCATCCGAACTTTGTCCTAACTTCTCAGAAGTTAGTTTATGGGTTGTTGTTGGCCCTGAAGTTTCATTACTTGGTTGTTGTTGTGGAAGCGCCCAGTGCGCGGAAATACATTCAAAAAGACCTCTTCGTTAAATCGGAGAGGTTTTTTTGTGGATGAATTGAATCGTCATCGTAAGATTGGCGCCTAACCTCAACACGCTCTCGACCTTGCCAGAACCTCTCACTATCGCTGATCGCACCTTCCAGTCCCGCCTCCTGCTGGGAACTGGAAAATTCTCGTCCACCGAATCGATGCGCGATGCGCTGGATGCCTCAGGAACAGAGATTGTCACGGTCGCCCTGCGTCGCGCCGACCTCACGGGAAAGAACGATCCCTACGCCAACATCCTGGATTACATCGATCCGGAAAAGTATCTACTGCTTCCTAATACCTCCGGCGCAATGGACGCCGACGAAGCGGTACGCCTTGCCCGTCTGGCAGCTTCGGCAGGACTCCCCAAATGGATCAAACTTGAGATCCATCCCGACCCTACCTATTTGCTCCCCGATCCCATCGAAACCCTGAAGGCCTCTGAAATACTCGTGAAGGAAGGATTCACCGTACTTCCCTATATCAACGCCGATCCGGTTCTTGCCAAGCGTCTTCAAGACGTGGGGACCGCGACCGTCATGCCACTCGGTGCCCCCATCGGATCCAATCAGGGAATTGAAACCCGTCGTCAGATCGAGATCATCATCGCTCAAGCCACCGTCCCCGTAGTCGTCGATGCCGGGCTCGGGCGCCCCAGCCATGCCGCTGAAGCCCTCGAAATGGGTGCTGACGCGGTTCTCGTGAACACGGCCATCGCGATTGCCGGGGATCCAAGCAAAATAGCAGGAGCATTTAAGATGGCCGTAGAAGCAGGGCGAATTGCCTATGAATGCGGAGGCATTCCCGAGGCCAATACTTCGGCATCAGCCACAAGCCCATTGACCGGATTTCTATTCTCCGGCGATAAATCCTAAGCTGCCTGAGATGAGCGAATCGGCTGAACCGGGGCCCACACTGGCGGACATTATCCTGCCTCTGGATCGATCTGAAGACGAAAGCGCCCAACTCAAGGCCGTCGCTCGCAAGCTCAGGATCCCCCCTATTCGAATTAAGGAGCTGCGCCTCCGAAAGCATTCCATCGATGCACGCAAACCGGAGATCAAGGTTCAACTGCGATTCGAAGTAGGTGTTGATCAACCGCTTCCTTCCGACGTTCCCATCGAGGTTAATCTTCCCTCGGTTTCCTCAAACGATAAAACCGTCATCATCGTCGGTAGCGGGCCTGCCGGCATGTTCGCCGCCTTGACTGCGATTGAACGGGGATGGCGCCCTATCGTACTGGAACGTGGCAAAGATGCCTCCGCCCGGCGGTTCGACCTGGCTCCGATTCTCCGCCACGGAACGGTGATCGAAGAGTCCAACTACTGCTTCGGTGAAGGCGGTGCCGGGACATTCTCGGACGGCAAACTTTACACCCGAGCCACCAAACGGGGGCCCGTCAAGAAAGTCTACGAGACTTTCGTTGCGCATGGCGCGCCTCCACAAATCCTGATCGATTCACATCCTCACATTGGCTCCAACTTGCTCCCCAACGTCGTGAAGGCGATCCGGGGCAGCATCATTGAAGCAGGGGGCGAAGTCCGGTTCGGGGCCAAAGTGACCGACCTGCTACTCGAGGCAAATACGCTTCGTGGTGTGGTGATCAACGAGTCCGATGAGCTGATCGGTGACGCAGTGATCCTTGCTACCGGACATTCAGCCCGGGATATCTACCAACTCCTCAACGAACGGAGCATCAGGCTGGAGCAGAAGCCGTTCGCTGTCGGTGTCCGAATCGAACATCCGCAGCCGCTGATCGATAGCTTGCAGTACCACTACGAACGCGGCATTGAGCGACATCGCTTGCTTCCTGCCGCCAGTTACACCCTGGCAACTAAGGTCAAGGGCCGGGGAGTTCATTCATTCTGCATGTGCCCCGGCGGCTTCATCGTTCCCGCAGCCACGATGAATGACGAGGTCGTGGTCAACGGAATGAGTCTATCCCGACGCGACTCACCCTTTGCCAATAGCGGCATAGTTGTCACAGTCGAACCCGAAGATGTCGAGCCATTCGTCGCCGAACATGGCGTCCTTGCTGGGATGGCATTCCAGAAGGCGCTTGAGCAAAAGGCCAAGCAGGCGGGCGGCGGCGGTCAAGTCGCTCCAGCCCAGCAAGTCATCGACTTTCTGAAAAAGCGCGATTCCAAACAGCTTGCTGAGACCAGCTACAAACCGGGCCTCAATCCCGCCCGCCTCGATCAACTCATGCCCGAGTTTATCGTTGAGCGAATGTCGGCAGGCCTCTCACTCTTCGGGAATCGTATGCGCGGCTATGTCACCAGCGAGGCCAATCTGATTGGCTTCGAGACTCGCACCAGTTCCCCTGTTCGCATTCCCAGGGATCCCGATTCTCTCCAGCACCCCGATATCACAGGGCTCTACCCTTGTGGTGAAGGCGCGGGATTCGCAGGCGGCATTGTCAGTGCCGCACTGGATGGCATGCGCTGCGCTGAGGCTCTCCGCCCCTGAACTCGCCAGTAGGGTGTGTCGAATGGCGCGTTCGACCAAGCACTGAGCAGTGAGGAAATCGAGATTCTGGCTTCCCGATCCCCAAATTGACAAACATCAACAGGGTTCAATGGAAGATTAAACCCTGTTGATCGCAGAATCGGTCTTGCGCAACCGCCCCATCTGCGACAACAATCTCTTAACTATGGGTAGAGCATTCGAATATCGACGGGCTTCAAAGGAAGCCAGATGGGACAAGATGTCCAAAGTCTTTCCTAAGATCGGAAAAACCATCACCATGGCCGCCAAGGAAGGCGGCTCAGATCCCGATTCGAACCCGAAACTGAGAGCGGCCATTCAGAACGCCAAAGCGGCGAATATGCCGAAAGACAATGTCACGGCAGCCATCAAGCGAGCATCAGGCAAGGATGCCGCCGACATCAAGGAAATCAATTACGAGGGCAAAGGCCCGCACGGCGTCATGTTTTTCGTCGAGTGCGCCACTGACAACACCAACCGTTCTGTTGCCAACATTAAGACCTATTTCAACAAAGCCGGTGGGCAACTGCTCCCGAACGGCGCCCTCGACTTTCTCTTCGACCGAAAAGCGGTCATCGAGTTTGATGTCACCGATGAAATTGATATCGACGACGTTGAACTCAATCTAATCGACGCCGGACTTGAAGAGTTAGAGGTCAACGACGGAGTCGCCTACGCCTACGGCGCCATAGGCGAGTTCG
>CAXBHX010000087.1:0-13971 GCA_963975655.1 uncultured Verrucomicrobiales bacterium | reverse complement strand
TCAGTCAAGCTTTCCGAGCCAGCGATAGTCACTCGCCGCAAGGGCAACGCAACACGGCCCTTTCACTCGATCGTCCGATCAGTCGGATCGGAGTCGGAACTGGCTTGGGATCCTATACGTCAGTTTAGGTCTGTTCGACCACTAGGCTCGTTCACCTCTTCCGGCGACATAGCGCACATGCTGCGTTTCACCACTGGACAAGAGACAAGGTGAAATGAGATAAGCGACTCATGCAATTTTCGCTCTCTCCCCTCAAGACGGCCATTCTCGCAGCCGGCGTTGTCACGCTGTTCGCTTACAGCCACGCCAAGAAGCCCCAGGAACTCGCCACGGCTCAAGCAACCGACTGGACGCCGGCAGCGGAAGACTGGCTCACCCTTCCCGATGGGATGGAAAATATGGGAGGTGCTCACGGTGACGTCGCAGTCGCTTCCAACGGCGATGTCTATGTTAGTCTCACCAGCGGACTTCGAGCTGGCATGCAGGTCTACAGCGCCAAGGGAAAATTCATCCGCAATGTGAAAAACGCTCCCAGCGACTTTCATGGATTTGTGATTCATGAAGATGCCGACGGCACTGAATACATTTATGGCCCACAACTCAGTGGTGCCAAGATCGTCAAGCTGACGCTCGATGGCGAAGTCGTTCTCACTATTCCGGGCGAGGCTATTCCCATTGAATACTGGAAAGTGAACCCAAAAAACAAAAAGCCGGGCCTCCGGTTAACCGCTTGTGACGTGGCGCCCAATGGCGACATCTTCGTGACTGACGGCTATTCCACCGACCGGGTCCATCGCTTCAATGCCGAGGGCAAGTATCTGGCAACCTTTGGTGGCAAAGACGCTCCCTACCATTTCTCGACGCTTCACAAGATCGCGGTCGACACTCGATTCGATCCTGCCCGCATCGTAGGAGTCAGCCGGACGGATGGACGGGTCGTTCACATGTCAATGGAAGGCGAGTATCTCGGAAACGTCGCCACCGACTTACTGAAGCCAGCGGCCTTAGTCATTCAAGGCGATCTACTCGCCGTGGGGGAGATTCTGGGGCGCGTTTCGATCTTCGATAAAGACGGCACCCTCGTGAAGCAACTCGGTGCCAATGAGAACGCCGACGAAGTGGGCACCAACAAGACCGACCCTGCTAAGTGGCGAAAAGGCGTCGTCAATGCCCCTCACGGCGTCGCTTTCAATTCATCCGGCGATCTCTTCGTCGCCGAATACAGCGTCTTCGGCCGGATCGTGCGATTTAACGCGGTCAGGTAAGCCTGACGTGAAGCAAGACAATGCAGGCGCAGGCTCAGCTGCTTTTCTCCTCACTCTCGAAGACTTGGATCGGAGTCCCCACCTTCACCCACTCATAGAAAAACCGGGCAGGATTCCCCTGATCCAAGTGCATCCTGATACAGCCGTGCGACGCCGGATAATCCGGCACTGAGGTAAATCCGTGAATGAAATAGTGGCCATGAAACTGGACGCTGTAGGGCATCGGTGCGCCATTGAAGAGGCGGGAGTAGTGATGGCGGGCTTTGTAAGGGCCGGCCTGGTAGTCACCCTTCGGTGTTCCATACTGACCCGAGCTGATATGACAGTCGAGGACCAGTCGCTTCCCCTGCCAGCCTTTGAGCCGCTGGGTCGTGAGATCGACTTTCACCTTTTGTGGCGCATCGATGAGGAGGAACTTCCGCTTTCCAAAAGTGATCAGGACTTCACTCCCGTCCTCGGCTTTCTCGATGATGGCACCGGCGCTGATCAAATGCGTCATATGAACGAGCCTCGCTCCTTCGATGACGCGGCGGAGGTCCCCATAGGAAAACACCTGCCCGTTCAAGGTGACCGAGCCCTTCCCTTCGTCGTGCTTGACCTGCCATCCCAGATAACGGGCAGCCTCATCAACAGGGAGATAATAGCGCCCCGGATTAACAGCAAAAGTAATCCCGTCAACCCGAGGTAACTTTTTCCGGGCTGAACGCTTTTTGGTGGGAGCTTCCGTTTCGACCTGACGATCACTTTTGGTGGAAGGTGAGGCGGGATCCGCGACCGCCCATGGCGAAACCAGAATCAACCCTGCCAGCAAAATTGAACACAGGTATCGACCCGCTATAGAAGAGATTGCTCTAATTTTCATCACCTTGAAAACGTCGCCGTATTTTGCAACAATGACTGACACAAATGCAAGCCCCTTCACAAAGGGTGTTGCAGTCATCAGGGGAATCCCTACCCTCCCAGTGATGTCCACATCCCCACAAGCCATTGAAGCGTTGAGGCTGGTTTCCGATCTGCAGTCACGCTTCGTCGACGGGCTCGAGAAAGTTGCCTCCGACGCTGGCCGCAATGCGACCTTTGTCAGGACGGAATGGTTGCGTGACTCAGGCACCCATGGTGGCGGGAATCGGTTATCGGCACCAGTAGGTGCCATTTTCAATCGTGCCTCGGTGAATGTGTCGCAGATCCACTACGATGACCTGCCCGAAAAGAAGCTGGGATCCGCGACCGCCATCTCGACGATCATTCATCCGATCAATCCACATGCACCGTCCGTGCATATCCATATCAGCTGGACCGAGATGAAAGAAGGGACCGGCTACTGGCGCATCATGGCAGACCTGAACCCCTCCATCGTTCATGACGAATACCGCGATGCGTTCAAAGAGTGCCTTCATGAGTCAGCCCCCCTGCAATACGAAGAAGCCGCCGCGCAGGGTGATCGCTATTTCTATATTCCGGCGCTTGAACGCCATCGAGGGACGACGCACTTCTACTTGGAAAGTTACTTCACTGATGATCCGTCAGTCGACCGTGAGCTGGCAGTAACGGTTGGTAATGCCGTCATCGATCGCTACCTCAGCATTCTCAAAAAGGCTTTAGGCGACTACCCCGATTTCGATGAAGCAGCCCGGGCTCGGCAGCTCGCCTATCACACCCTGTATCTGTTCCAGGTTTTGACCCTGGACCGGGGAACCACCTCAGGCCTCCTGGTGCACGATCAGAACGACCTCGGCATCATGGGCTCGCTTCCCTCCCACGTGGATCGCGACCTTCTCGCCTCCTGGAGAAATCGAGTCCAAAGTCCGCAGGACCTCCTGGTTCAAGCGCTAGTCGACACCTTGCCGGGCGGGCCCATAGTCGAAGTCACTGATGACGTGAAGTTGGCCCTGGCAGGAGTCGTTCGCGAACACTACCAAAGACATCCGGAAGCGCTGGCCCTGCAGGCTTCAGGCAATGTCGTGCCGCCTACGGTGGACAATCATCGATAAGGGTTCTCTCATCACCGAGAAAGGCACTGATCAGGGAGTCTGATGGTTGGGTTGGTCCCGCCTCAGTGCCTACGAGAGCGCCGATTGAAAAGCTGCAGTTTGAGACTTGTGAAAGGCCCCTTAATCGCCCTATCATCAATCGATGAAAACGGGGACAATCGAACATAGACCTCGAATAACGGGTACCGAGGAAGACTCAAACCCCGAAAGCGTCCTCTCGATGGCGATGCGGGTCATCCTCCTGATCACGAACCCCACCGCTGTCTTCCGGCAGCACTTTGATCGAGTTTCCGCCTTCTGGGCCTTTGGTATATCGGGGCTCGCCTTCACCTTGCTTTTTCTTCAATCCACGCTCGATATGCGACACGCTGGCTACGCCGGCTATCTCGAGTAGTCCATTTTTGAACCCAGTTTACTAACATGCCAAAATGCCCACATTGTCAGGTTCAGGTTCCTGATGGATCCCGGTTCTGCGGTTCCTGCGGAGGAGCACAGGAGGCCAGGTGCCCAGCCTGTGATCACACCGTAAAATCCGGTCATAAATTTTGTGAACGCTGTGGCTCCGCCCTAAACAAAAGTGACTCCGGTATCACTTTCTCCCCCTCGCCGGAGTCTCCATCGCAATACGCCTCAACGCTCCCGGACAACCTCCCCACTCCTCTCGCGGCCACAAACCCACCAGTACAATCCCCTCCGCCATTCAATCCCCCGGCTATTCCGCCTCAAACGCATGCGGCACCTTCCTCGCCCCAAGGTTCATTTACCTCTCAGTTTGGTCATAGCCATCAGTTATCTGCCCCTACGCGGTCGGCAACAGGCTGGATTGTCGCCGGATATATTCTATCTCTTCTGGGGGGCCTCCTCGGCATCCTGATCGGACTTCACCTGAGCTTCGGAAAATATATATCACCGGAAGGTCACAGGATCCCCAAGTTCTCAAAAACCGCCCGGATCAACGGCATGGTAATCTTCATCATTTCTCTGATTCTGTTTATCACCTATACGAACATGGCAAACAACAGCTGATGAGCGATGTCTCCTTCCAGGTCAGCATGCAGGGAATCAGCCGTGACATGCGATCTGCCAACGGACACTTTGACCCTGTAGATTTCGGCAGCATCCCCGAGGACAAACTAAGAGCTCTACTATCTCATGTTTCGCAGTTCAGTGAACCAAAGTATGCCGCCGGAGAAGAATCCTGCCCGCCCGTCGTCACCTCGCAAGGAGCAGGAGGCCTGTTTACGTTCACCATGGAGAAAGGATCCATCTGGTGCGAGAACACCCAATCCGAAATTTCGCCGCAGGAAGCCTGTGATCTGGCCTCCGGGCGCAGCGCACTGACTTCATCCCCTCGATCGGGCACCCCGCATAGAAATGCAAACTATCAGCCCGCTTGGATGACCGACATCTCCCCCACGGATGAGTTCAACACAGACGAAGCAACGATTAACACAGGGCAGAACTCGCCCCAGATTTCTGAAGAAGTCTGGAGTTCGATTCAGGCCTACAAAAATGGAGGCATGTTTTTTGGGATTGGCGCCTTTGGGGCAGCATTTACTTTTGCCGTTCTTCTCGGAGACCCGTCTTTCGGATTGGCGTCGATCGCTGCCATCATAACTGCTATCTGCGTCCTAACCCCTTTCCTGACACGCACAAAAAGGAGAATTCTGTTCCGATTGGGATTCGATCCCGCAAGCAACACACTCTGGAGTCAGCGCGGGTTTGAGCCCCCTCAGTGGCACGCCAACGGAAACGAAACCGTCGGATTCCACATCAAGGATTGCGGTCGAAATTCCGACCCTGCATTTTCCTATGAACCAGCCCTGGAGCGATGGAGTGTCGACATGATTCGTTCAAACGGAGCCAGTCTCTCCGTCGGAGCGTTTGTAAAGAAAACAGAAGCGCATGCGGTCAGCCTCAAGGCCGAGAATCTATTCCGATCTCTGTCACAGACTCCCTGACAAGGCCTTTTCGACAAGTGCATGAATCAAGCGCACCCAATCTTCAGGTAGGAAAGCCAGAAGGAGTCGCTTCATGACGCCTCCTTATCAGCTCTCCCAGCAGCCAATGGACTCCCTTTTGCCTACACAGCAGATGACGCCCCTCACTGCTGGAACAGCGGAGAAAACGATTCACTCGCAACGATCACCTCCATCCCGCAGATCACCGCATTGCGGCCGTCTTCCTGAGGAATCGAAATGCCCAGCCTTCCATCAGAATTGACCTCGAACACGCCTACCACATCCGTCGAAAAGTTCGCGAGGTCGTCTAACGACGCTTGCGTAATCCTCACACGATAGCTTCCCGGCTTCATCCCTTCGATCGTGATGGACCGCAATCCGGCCACGCCTGATCCCCCCACCCAGGGCCAACCCGTCCCACCCTCGAGGAAGAGAGAGTGCTGATAATGCCTCTGCAAATCATTCAGCGGCGGCTCCGTCACCACCGACACCTGAGGCGATGGCCCTCCCACATTGGGGGTATCGAGCCAGAGGGTGCCGCCTTCGGTCATACGATCCCCGGGCGCTCCAAAGTTCAGACCAATGCGCTCCAGCTTCCCGGCGAGAGCCTCCGTCGGCACGTCGCCCCACGACGCCCACTGCTCAAAGGACTCTGGCATACTCACCAGAGACAACGCCACCGGGAGCGGATAGGCGCAGGTGCAGCCCTCGTAGAAATAGGGAAGATTGAGGACGCCGTTGGCCGGAATAACACTGTTGGTGCAGCCACTTCGCGGCCCGCTGATATTAATGGTCCCACTCTCGATCCGCTTATCATAGAAAGCGGGTGTCGCAGAGCGCATCGAGTAGAGCTGACCGTAGTCGACCCCCCCGTCGCATCCGTAACTCTTTGGAAACACACGCGGCTCGGTCTCTCCAGTTAAAGGATTGGTTCGTTCTCCCGCCGTCGGGGCTTTGGGTTTCCATTCATCATCCTGGCTTGGTGGACGATACTGACTGGGCTGAATCGTTGTCCTGTCGAAATCATAATACCGCTGCCGCAATTCGGGAGCCTCCCCGGCGGACAAGACACGCCCCGTATAGACATCTGAGAAAGTCGTATCGAGCAGGCGGTAGTCGACCTTTCCGTCCCTGGTCGAATCGTCCGTCCAGTCCTTCGGATTGGAAATCATAACTCCGTCGACAAACTTAGGCTGGGGAGAACGCTTAAAGTGAGTGACTGAGTCCCCAAACCACAGCAGGCCGAGCGGCGCCTTGACCAACTCATCTTCACTGGCCGACCAGTCGCCCGTGTAGTTGGTGGCCCCTTTGAGTGGCCCCTCTCGAGTAATAACGGTCCATCCGCCCTCCGTCGTGATTAAGGCGCGGGGCAGGTCCGCCGATTCTGCCACTGCAGCCAAGTCAGTCGATCGTGTGATCATTTTTCCTCCAAATGGACGCAGAGCGCGGTAGTGAGATTCCAACTGGTCCCGAGTCAGCTTCATCGTTGCCTCGATGACCATGAGGTTAGCGAGATATGGAGGCAACTGCGCCGAAGCTGGCGGCGTCTCCAGGATGGCAATATGCCCAGCGCTCTGAATCCACCCCTCCTCGCGAAGCCTTTTAACTCGATCCGAAGAGGACTCAATCCCGATCACATTGAGTCGGGATGTGGCAACGAGAGCATCGATCTGACCGGCATCAGGAACTCCCAGAAAAACGGCATACCCGTCACCGGCGTTGGCGCCCTTGGGAAGAGCCTGATCGCCGTCCGATGAATGACGCCTTTCTCGGGCACTTCTGGCATGCACGACGGGATCACCACCGCCCGATTCACCGAGGCAAATTAGTCGACCTCCCGTGGTCGAGACAAAGAGCTTTCCGTCAGCCGCTGCGATCGAATGGATTTCCTCTTCGATGCCGGAAATACCGTCGGCGAATTTCCACTCACGATCACCGGTCCGAATGGTAGAACGAATTTCAGGAAGCCCTTCGCTTCGGGGTCGGTCTTCGTGAGTTTGGACATTCACGTCACTATCAAAGAGCAGCCCCCTTCGCTTCAACTTCTGCTCCTCTTTTGCCGCAGGCGTCGAAGCAAACCAACCACCCGGAAGGCGGCCCGCCTCCGGGAGTTCGAACGACTTCAGCTTCCCCGTTCTCAAATCAAACCGTGCCGGATAGGCCTGACTGCTGGGGACCACCAGATCCTCACCATCAATGAGCAGATAGCCCTGAGGTGCCAAACCGCCATAGGCTTCAGATTTATGTGGATGGACACCGTAGCGATAGGAGGCCTCGTCATTGCGCCAGATCACCTCCCCGCTTGCCGCATCAACGCAATAAACAAAGGTCCCCTCCAGAGGCCAGACTCCTGCAGCGAAGTAGACGCGATCTCCCTGAAGCACAGGACCTCCGCGAACGGGCCACACCGAAATGAGCCGGGAGTTCCCTAGCACTACACGCTCGGAAGGAACCGCCCTGAGCTTCCATACCAGCGTGCCGTCCGACGCTTTGACACAGTAGACGCAGCCATCATCAGAACCGAAGATCACACGACCTTCCCCTGCCACTGGAGCAAAACGAACGGGACCATTGGTGAAAAATTTCCAGAGTTCCTCCCCCGTGTCGGTATCGAAGGCCGTCACCGAGTCATCTCGATTCGAGGCGACGAATACGCGCTTCCCGAGAATGATAGGTTCATATCCCATGTCGAAGCCAAGACGCGTATCGCGGTAAGCCGGCGATGGCGCCGGTAATTCACGAGTCCAACGGACTTCGAGTTTGTCGGGCAGCACCTCACTCGAAGAAGCCGTTCGCCCGGAGTCATGACGCCACATCGGCCAATCTGCCGACTGCGCCGCCCCACCAAGAGCAGCGATCGACAGGAAAATTATAGAGAATTGGCGCAACATGCCGCCACGCTATCAGACAATCCCTCTGAGAGGAAAGCCGGATCAACGCCTCTCGCTCCGAATCGACAGGACTACTGAAGCCGACTTCATCAATTCAAATTAGTCCGCAGCGTCCAGCAGAAGTTCATCGTCCAGCGCCCCTTCACCGAAGTTGATAAAGTTCAGCACCACTCTGGTCGAAGTGAAACCCACACCAGAGAAATAGGAGCTAAGGCCCACAGACGAAAACTGATCACCTGGTGAAAGTGAACCTCCCCGAAACGGTAGGCAGGATCTGGTCTGAGAACATCAGAAAACTACACTCCTTGAGAACCGGCGTTTAAAAGCAGAGATCCCGCGATTTGAATCGGGATCGCAATTCTCACGAAGCGAGTAGCCCCTCTCGTTCGCGTGAAGGCAGATAAAAGTGATAGAAGAAAGTCCTTCGGGCTCTCCCTGTTATTTTGAACCAAACCTGATGCCTCAACGCAGGATCCTCACCCGCCCCTACCAAAAATCGAAGTCCAGCCCTCCTCCAAAGTCATCATATCCCCCACCAAAGTCATCGATGCCATAGTCGTCGAAGGTGTTTGGCTCAAAACTTGGTTCATAGGGAACTTCATCAAAATTGCTCTCTATCTCCGCCTGAATCTCGTGCCCGAGGTCTGATGCTACATCATCCCATCCAAGCTCCAGATCTGCCGTAATGGCTTCAAGGTCGCCGTCAATCAGATTAAACTCAGCGTCCTCAAGATAGGTATCGACCATATCGAGTTCTACTTCGTCTATGATCAATTGATCCAACTCAAGTTCGGCAACATCGACAAGGTAACTATCGTAGTAGTCCCAGTCGTAAGGAACCGCTTCGACCCAATCGTCCCAGATTCCTATATTGATATCCACCCATCCCGGGCACCATCCACCCCAGGGCCCCCACCACCAGTGCCATCCCCAGACCCACTCAGATATGAGCCGGCCGGCGACCATCCCGCCGACAAAACCGGCAACGGAATTGTCAGCTCGAATGACAGTAGTCGTGTGACTTCGAATATTGCGAATTCCGCGCTGGATATTGGGATTACTTCCAGCAGTACTCCTCTCGACCGTCGTTAGTTTCGTTTCGAGATTGGCGACCTGTCGCTTCAAATTCTCAAGCTGCCTCTTCTCTTCACTGCTAAGGACGCCACCCTGTTTGAGTCGAGCCGATTCTTTACAGAAATTCTCATCCATTTTTCGGATAAGAATGGTGAGAAGCTTCAATCCTTTGGCCACTTTGGGGTCGGCGCTGCCAGACATGCCGACAGCAACTTGAGCCTGAGCCAACATAGCGCTGGAAGAAGCCATGTTTGAAAAGAACGTCTCATCTTTGAGCATCATCCCTGTCTGTGTTCTGCCCAAGGACTCGTTGAGTACCTTCATAGCTTCCCAGAAAGGTTTTGCTTTGGACGAATCCGGCAGAAGAGCAGGATCTGCCTGAGCTGCGTTGACAAGCTGACCCACGGCTTTTTGAGCGCTGGAGATCAAGCTGGGGAGCGATCCTGGCTCAGAAGAGACTAGATCTCCCTGGGAGATGAAAAATGTAACCAACAGGAATAGCAGCCGGTCTAAAGGAATGTTGAAAGCGATTCTGTTCATTGCCTGATGGTTACGATTCAAAGCAAGAATAGTCTGCCCCCTTTTTTGAAATCTCAGCCCCCCTTATCTTAGCTTGAAGTCCAGTCCAGTCCACGAAGAAGTGGGAACAGTAAAGCGATGAAGTTATTCGGAGGTTTCAACACGACGTCTCAAGCTCCCGATTTGGCCATCTTCGCCGGAGGATACGAGCGCGAGAGCGATACAGAAGCGGCTTGGCCCCTTTACTTTTTGCCGGTGGCACAAGACTCGATATTCGACCTGAAAAAGTAATCTCCAATCATTTGTCACACCTCCAACTTCAGAGCAAAGCGGCGGGAGCATCGTCAGTCTATCGGCACTTCGTGTGAATGGGTATATGCCCGTGTCGCCGAACGTGGAACCAGCCTCAGCCTCAGATTTTCTGATTGCGGCTTTGAATTCGAAGTATACAAAAGGAGTCCGCGAACTGTGGGCATGTGGACTGCCATAAGCGCTGAAGGCCCCACGAACTTAAAATGAAATAATGAGATCAACGACCCAACTGAACGTAGTCCTTTGTTGTATGGCAACCCTGTGGCAGGGGCTCGCCTCGTTGTCCGCCGCAGACCGGCCCAACGTGGTCTTCATCCTCTCGGACAACCAGAGCTATTACGAATTGAGCTGCCACGGGCACGCTCAGATTCAGACGCCGCACATCGATCGGTTTGCAAATGAGAGTGTCGAGTTCACCCACTTTTACGCGCCCCCTTACTGCTCCCCCAGCCGCTCCGTCATTCTCTCGGGCCAGTATGCGATGCGCTCCGGCGTCTTCACCACCATTGCAGGACGCTCCGTCATGCACCGGGATCAAACAACTCTGGCAGATATCCTCAAGGATCACGGCTACAACACCGGCATTTTCGGCAAGTGGCACCTTGGATTCTCTTACCCCCATCGTCCTCAAGATCGAGGCTTTGACGAAGTCTTCGTCCACGGCGGTGGCGGGATCGGCCAGATGGAGGACTACTACGGCAACACCCACTTCAACCCGACTTTCATTCACAATAATAAGGTGACACCGAGTCAAGGATTCAGCACCGATGTTCTCTTCGACTACGCGATGGACTATGTCGATGTGCACCAGGACGAACCGTTTTTCTGCTTCGTATCCACACCTGTGACCCATTCGCCCCATCATGGTCCCAAGGCCCTTGTCGAAGACCTGAAAGCCGCTGGCATCGAGGGCAATTTGGAGCTGTTTGCTCAGGTGCAGAATCTCGACACTAACGTTGGACGCCTGTTAGAGAAACTTGACGTGCTCGGTTTGACCGACAACACCATCGTCGTCTTCGCCTCCGATCAGGGGATGAATGATAGGGGCGCGCCTCATGGCGACAATCGCCTCGGCATCCCCTATGACCCTGCTCAGCATGTCCCGTTCTTCATCCGATCGCCGGGCGTCGAACCTCAAGTATGCGATCGCCTTGCCGGGATGATTGACTTCTTTCCCACTGTTCTGGATCTCTGCGACATCGAGCTTCCCGAAGATTGTGACGGACTCAGCTTGAAGCCCCTCATCACCGGCGCTCAACAGGGTTACCCCAAGGACCGAACCCTGTTGATTCAATGCCCTCGAGGACGCACCGCAGAGAAATGGAAAAACGCCTCGGTCAAAACAGATCGCTGGCGCCTCGTCGACGGCGAAAAGCTCTACGACATCAATGCCGACCCGAGGCAGCACAATGATATTGCGGCTGATCACCCCGAAGTCGTCGCACGGCTACGCGCCGAATACGAAGCCTTCTGGGCCGATCTCCCCGATCAGGAAGATACTTGGAGTCGGCACTTGTTAGGATCTAGAGAATGCCCCGAGGTAGTATTGAACGGAATGGACTGGTACTCGGGTAGCAGTCCATGGGCCTCTGGCCATTTCAAGAAACCCGGCAATGGCAAGTGGGCCGTCAGCATTGAGAGGGACGGCCAATACGAATTCGAATGCCGCCTGTTTCCCAGGGAGGCCAAAATGGCGATGGACGCCTCTCATGCCAAAATTCAAATCGGCAACATCGAGGCAGAAGCCGATATTTCAGCTGATGCCGAGTGCGCGAAATTCTCTCTCGAACTCAAGGCCGGGGACTATGACTTACAGACCTGGCTGAATCGAGACGGCAAGGAGTGCGGGGCGCTGTTTGTCCATGTGTCCTCAGAATAGCTATCGGTCAAAGATGACCTCTATGGCTTCCAATCAGGGGGCCATTCACCGGCGGGAGACAAGTGGCTTCAAGAACGCAAAGAAGGCTCCCTTCAGCGTTGTCTATCGCACTGACGCCCGCCTATGCTTCTGGGTTCCTCTACACCGATGAAACCACTTCTTGCCCTGCTCACTTTAATCTTCACGCCCCTTGCTCTCGCTCAGGGCGCCAAGGACGCACCCAAGCCAACGCAGGCCGATGTCGCCTACGACGACAAGAACCCGGCCCAGGTTCTGGATGCCTACCTGGCGAAGAAAGCCAACCAACCCGTCCTCGTCTACATCCACGGCGGTGGCTGGCGCGCCGGAACTAAAGCAAGTCTTCCGGATCTCATTCTAAAAGTCATCGAGGACGGATGGGCCAACGTCATCTCAGTCGAATACCGCTTCACCGATGTGGCGCCGCATCCCGCTCAGGTCAACGACTGCACCCGCGCCATTCAGTTTATTCGATCCCGGGCTAAAGACTGGAATCTCGATCCTGATCGGCTCGGCGTCACCGGGGGATCTGCTGGCGCGCACCTCTCCCTCTGGGTGGCCCTACACGATGACGCGGCTGATCCTCAATCGAAGGATCCCGTCGAGCATCACTCCTCTCGACCCAGCTGCGCAATCAGCTTCGCCGGCCCCACCGCCTGGAGCCTGCTCGCTGAGATCCGTCACGGTCATCCCGCCTACTGTCAGCTCCTCGGATACGAACCGGGAACGCCACCGGTCGAGATGGATGAGGAAATCATCGCCGATGTTTCTCCCATCACCTTTGCAACTGAAGACGATCCTCCCATCCTCCTCATCCACGGCGATGCTGACACCACCGTCCCCTTCGCCCACGCCGAAGCGCTTCACTCCAGGCTCGAAGAGGTAGGCGTTTCCTCCAAGCTCCTCGTCGTCCCGGAAGGCACTCACGGTGTCGCTCGCGGCTACGGTAAGAGTGTCAATTCCAACGAACACGCCGAAGCGTTTTTGAAACAACACCTCCTCGCTGAATAGGCGAGCCTGCGATCAACTTCTCGCGCCCAATTACTGTGGCGCTTTCACAATCTCAAACGGCAGATTCCACCAGGCTCCGGCCATTTGAGTTCGCTCAGATCTCGATCAATTTTTTCTCTTTCAAGTTCTCGACCATGCGGCGGACATGAGCGGCCTTCTCTACGCGTGGCTCCAGAATTTCGAGGCTCTTTTTGAAACACCCCCACTCGATCCATTCGATCTCGACCTCGCGGGCGCCCCACTGGTTCATGGCCGATTCCGTGGGTTGATAGAGATCGATGACGTCGCGGTCGACGAGGGCGCTCCCGTAGTCATCGACGATGTATAGTTCATCCCGCCCCATGATTTTAAATTTGGTCCCGAACGGAATTCGGCTCCAGTCAGCGGCTGCGCTATTGATTTTTCCATGACGGAGCGTGTTTCCAGCCGCCGCCAGCTTTCCGTATTCGAGGTGGTCACTCTCCGTATGAGTGTAGGCCGTGGTTCGGATCTTCAGTGTTGATCCGTTCGGCTTTTCTCCTCTGGACTCCAGCGTAGGCAGCGATTCCGATGGGGGCGTGCTTGCGCTGAGAGGAGCATGCCAGAAGAGGGCAATCGATAGGCACGACAGAGTAATGGTTGGGCAGTGTATTTTGAACATGTAGTGATGGGATGAACCCCGAGGGGGTAGTAGAGAGCGGTTCCCTTGCTGTGATGCCGGGTTCCCGACGATCAGCGCTGCCTTAGATTCCCCTCCCGGAAAAACGTTGAAACTTTTTTGACATTTTTTTTGGTGAGGCGAATCTGACTGATCCTTACGCTCTCTGGCGCGGCCCCCTCATTAATGGCTGGCCCCAGACTACATAAGGGCGGCAGGCGGATTTTGAGTATTCAAGAATTGAGGGAAACTAGTGTTCTGCCAAGACTAAACGGTCGGGTGTAACGGGTAGAATCCGGGAAGTCTGATTCCTGTGTCTGCGATTCATGCGTGCGCTTTAAGGCCAGCGCTGCCCATACGCAGCTCGCGGACATGCGGGCCGCATGTCCCTACCGCCTTCGGCCCAGCCAGCG
>CAXBHX010000086.1:0-14665 GCA_963975655.1 uncultured Verrucomicrobiales bacterium | reverse complement strand
GAGCACCGCTGGCTGGGCCGAAGGCGGTAGGGACAGGCGGCCCGCCTGTCCGCGAACGGCGAGTGACGATCGCTGGCTCGGAAAGCTTGACTGAATTCCCGACGGCAAGCTGACACGCGGACGACCGGGCCGGTCATCCCTACCTGCTTCGCACTGACCAAAGAACACCGCTAGTTGGGCCGAAGGCGGTAGGGACATGCGGCCCGCATGTCCGGGAACTGCGGGTGACTATCGCTGGCTCGGAAAGCTTGACTGAATTCCCGACGGCAAGCTGACTCGCGGACGACCGGGCCGGTCATCCCACCCTGCTTCGCATTGGCCAAAGAGCACCGCTTGGTTGGGCCGAAGGCGGTAGGGACATGCGGCCCGCATGTCCAAACACCCGAATCTTAATAGACATGACCAAAAAATCATTCCGCCTTGCTGCTTCTGCAGAAACGGTTTCCCGAGGAAGCTCATCAAGCGTATTGTGATTTCTAAGATCAACTCATGGACGAACGACTTCTCTTTTACACTGCCGTTTTACTACTCGGCATCAGTGCTCAGTGGATCGCATGGAAATTGAAATTCCCGTCCATCCTATTGCTCCTCGCCACCGGCTTTGCCGCGGGCCAGTTTTATGATCAGTCTGCGGTGGTGGAGCAAGACACCCTCTTCGCTCTCGTTTCACTCGCAGTTGGAATCATCCTGCTTGAAGGCGGACTCACCCTTCGGTTTTCAGAACTGAAGGAAGCCGGCACTTCGGTACTCAGATTGGTTGGAATCGGGAGCCTGGTCACTTGGTTTCTCTCTTCTCTGGCCGCCCACTATCTGGCTGGTTTCAGCTGGCAAGTTGGCATTCTCATCTCCGCCATTCTCGTGGTAACAGGGCCCACTGTGATTGGCCCGCTTCTGCGCACGGTAAAACCCCAACGTTCCATCAATTCGATTCTCAAGTGGGAGGGCATCGTGATCGACCCGGTCGGGGCAGTGCTTGCGGTCCTCGTCTTCGGGCTATTCTTTGGTCATGGGGACGGGCATTCCGGGGCCATGGGCGTGCTTCTCACTCTTGGAAAAACGCTTCTCATCGGAGTCGGTCTCGGCTACGCCACGGCCCTCGGACTCAGCCATGTTCTGAGCCGACATTGGATCCCCGACTACCTCCAGTCGGTGGCTGTCCTTGCGATCAGCCTGGCCATGTTCACCCTTTCCAATTTTCTTCAGAGCGAATCGGGGCTGCTCACCGTCACTATCATTGGCATCGGTCTCGCCAATCAAAACCGGGCAAGAATCCGGCATGTGGTTGAATTCAAAGAAACGCTCAGGACGATTCTTATCTCGTGCCTTTTCATTGTGTTAGGAGCTCGGATCGGAGTTGACGACATTCGCTCTGTTTGGAAGGAGGCACTACTTTTTCTCCTCGCGTTGATCTTGGTAGTACGACCGATCAGCGTCTACGTCAGCATGCTGGGCAACAAGGCCGTCTCGAATAAAGAAAAACTATTCCTGTCCCTGATGGCTCCACGCGGAATCGTGGCGGCCGCCGTCTCGTCAGTCTTCGCGCTCGAGCTCGCGCAAACGGGCGGAGCCTTTGCCGAAGAAGCGGCACGCATCGTGCCGCTCACCTACACCGTGATCGTCGGAACGGTCACTTTTTACGGGCTTCTGGCGGGCCCTATTGCACGAAAACTGGGACTCGCGTCTAAAAACCCTCAGGGAATTCTCTTTGTCGGAATTCGCCGCTGGTCGATTGAAGCCGCCAAGGCCATCGAAGAATCGGGGTTCCGAGTTCTCATGCTGGACTCGAACTATCAAGTGACTGCCGACGCACGAATGTCAGGAATTCCGGCTGTGAACGCGAATGTCCTCTCTGAATTTGTTTCCGAGGAGATCGATCTGGCGGGCATCGGAAACATGGTGGCAGCGACGCCCAATGATCAGGTCAACACTCTCGCCTGCATCAATCTGGGGCACACTCTCGGCATCTCCCGCGTCTTTCAACTCAAGCCGCACGATCTTGAGGACTCTGAGAGAAATGCCACTACGACGGAATACAACGGACGCCTGCTCGGAAACCGGGGAGTCTCCTTTTCAGAGATCGATTCCCTGGAACGGTCCGGAGCCGTCGTCAAATGCACCGCCATCAACGAAGAGTTTTCCTTTGATGCCTTTCAAGAATTGTATGGAGAGTCCGCCCTGATTTTGTTCCGCATCACCTCTTCGAACGAGTTGATTGTTGAAACCCCGAATTCAGGGCCTGTGATCCCGGGCGAGCGAGCCATCAGCCTAGTGATAGAGACGGCCTGATCAAAATCTCGGCACTTTGGTAGGGCGCTATTCCTCCCAGACAAACTCATCGGCCGATTCTCGTCCGTGGTCCCAGACCCGTGGAGGCAATCGATTCTCATTGGCAAGCCCCATGTAGGCCAGAATCCCATCAGCAATCGACTGGGCAAACATCTCCCGCCACTGCGATGAGTCAATATTCTTCGCTTCCTGCGCATTAGTGAGGAATCCACATTCGATCAGAATCGACGGCACATCAGCATAGCGTAGCACGGCATACCGGGCTCGCTTCACGCCTCGATCAAAACCTCCGGTTTTTCCCAGGAGCGTATGGTGCATCGTATTGGCCAGGACAAAACTGGCTGGCTCAATGGTGTTCCCGTCGCTGGTTCGACGATCCAGGATAGGGTCAGGCGCCTTCCCTGTCGTGGGCAGTCCGAGCGGAGGAAGCGCATAGACTTCGATGCCATTGGCAGAAGGCTTCCACCCGGCTGAATTGAAATGGACACTGACAAAAATGGGGTCTTCGTAGTTGTCGATCATTTTAGGGCGCACTGCCAGATCAACGAAGAAGTCCGAGAGACGACTTTGTACGACTTTGATTTTCTTTGACTCAAGAATCCGGCGTGCCCGCTTCACCATATCGAGCGTGTAATCCTTTTCATACCCATAGGGACTTTTGCTTCCGCGATCGTGACCGCCATGCCCGGGATCAAAGATGACCGTCTTCACTTTTCCAATCTGCTTAACCGAAGCAGGACTCATCGCGGGCGTGAGTGTCGCATTGATGTCTGCCAGAGTGACAAAAGCCTGACCTCCGCTCACAACAACAGGATAGGAGAGCCAGTGCCTCACGCCATCGATGATGGCTTCGCGCGTCCCTGTCTTGACCACCAGTTGATGTGCCTCCCCGACAAACCCGATCTCTCTCGCCTCCGGACGACGTGCCGCCGATTCCATCGAGAACTCCCCGGCAAACTCCGAAAGCGGGACATAGGTCAGGTCGTTGATCCGAGTCGTCCTCCACTCGGCCATGGCGGTAGCCGCATTCAAACAGACAATTCCAAGGATCACTGTTAGGATCGAGTGAATCCGGATTGGAGAGCGAGGCGCCATGGTGTCTGGAGACAAAAAGTTACTGAGTAAAAGGTTCAAACTCAACCCATCCTACCGTGATACGACGCCTCACCACAAACTCTGTTTTTCCATCGCCCCAATGCGCAGTCAACTGACCCGAAGTAATGTAGTAGAAGGCAACTCGCCAAACATTTGTCGGTAATCCGCCGCAAATTGCCCCATGTGCCAGAATCCGTTCCCGTTGGCTACATCGGCAATGGTAGTCTGAGCCCCTCCCTGGAGCAGGGCTCGATGCACATCATTGAGCCGACGTGACTGCAGGTAGGCCTTAGGAGACACTCCAAGAGCCTCTACAAAAGCATACCTCAAGGTGCGCTCGCGAATACCCGTGAGCTGACACAATTCGCTCACTTTCCAAATGGATTCCTCCGAGTCCTCAATCGCCTCCATCGCGAGCCTCAGGGCCTTTTGTCGTTCCCGGGAGATCGGGACAGGATGTTTCCGGTCGGCCGACAGGAAGCCCTGCAACATCAGACTCGGAAGATCCCATTGCAATTCTTCGGACACCGCCTGCTCGGAAGTCAGTGACTCGGAAGAGAATCCAGCCGAGGCCTGGCAAACTCGGCGCAGAGCCTCGAGTCTCTCGGGATCGCAATGCGCTACCTGCTCACGATTGATAATGCTCTCGTGACTGTCATACCCAAGACGCTGAGCCGCTTCAGCCATTAACTCCTCGCCGATCGAAACGGCAAACACGTGGAATCCAGGCATCGAGGTGCAGTTCAATTCAGCATTCGCGCCAAAAGCGGTCAAATCTTCGGAGGTGACCTCGTGCCTCCGCCACATATGCGGCGTGTGACCTGGCATAGGAACCGCAAAAGTCCGACACCCGGGAGGAGCATTGCCAAGTTGCTGCAACTTTCGATTAAATTGACATCGAAGCACGGTCACAGCGCCAGCTGATACCTGCTCCATTTCCCCGACGAACCGACCTTGGTCAAGTTGCTGGAAATCAACCTCCCAGTTTCTTGCCGCGACAGCGAACGCATCGAATTCATCGAATTGCTGGCGCATGGCCAGAATGTCGGCGGCTGGGGACATGGATCGGAGTGTACCGTGCCGATTTTTGATGTCTACTGAATTTGGCCTGATCTATATGCCCTATTCCCTACCCAATTGATTCGGAGCTGTATCGACGAAAGCCGGCTGCTCCATTCGAATCTCGAGAGATTACTCAGTTTACTAACCAACCCTTCAATTAATAAATAGACGCTCCATGAAAGTGAATTTACATCAGGCCGCATTGGTCCTCTCGATCTGTTGGTTCAGCATCTCTGCCACCTCCATGGCGCAGACCGTCGCCGAGCCCATGTCACCCGGCATCATCCACGACGCTGAGTACTACATCATCGAAGCCCAGAACGGCAAGGAATGGGCTGTCGAAGACGGCAAGCTCGACGAAAAGCTTGCGGAGCTTCGTGAGAAGTTCGATGCGCCACCGAACATCATTCACTACATGTAGGACGATCAGCCAGTGATGGCCTTCGGCGATCCTCTGTTCCAGCAGATCCGTGGCTACAAGACTCCGGTGCTAAACAAGTTGGCGAGCGAAGGAATGCTCTTCTCCCGAATGTGCACCGAGCCGGGGTGCACCCCGAGTCGCTCAGCATCGCTGACAGGACAACTCGCCATCCGCACGGGCACCTGGGAAATTGGTTTTCCAGTAGAGCACACCGGCTTCGCGGCTGAAAATGTCACCATGGCAGAAGTGCTCTCTCAAGCAGGCTACGCCACAGGGTTTTTCGGAAAACTCCACCTCGGTGACACAGAGGAATCCTACATGCACAACCAGGGCTTCGACGTAGCTTTCTGGGCGATCTATAACCAAGTGACCAGCCTTTACAATAATATCGGTGAGGGCGCCAACGCCATCATCGGACTGAAGGAGGGCCTTCTCGCTGAGAATCCCTACAAGCGTGATGACACATTCATCCAGGACGAGGCTCTGGTCTTCTATCTCGAGGGCAAAAAAGGCGAACAAGCCAACGAATGGCGCGACGGATCGAAGGAGCTCAAGGACTACAAAGACTTCGACATCGAAGCCCGCAAGCGCGCGCTGAGTTTCATCAGGAACAGCGCTGAAGCAAAGAAGCCCTTTTACGTAGCCTGGTGGCCGCTCTGGATATCTTTCATTGCCGAACCACAAAAAACCACACTCCAGCGCGGCATGGTCGGCGAGGACTACGGACGTGTCATCGAGCCTGACATCGCCGAACTGAGAGCGACCCTGGAAGAACTCGGCATCGCGGAGAATACGCTCATCGTCGCCATGGCCGACAACGGCCCCATGACTCACAACCCTCCTGCCGGTGCAGGTCTTGGAGAAGGACCGTTCCGTGGAGGCAAGGGAGACTTCACTGAAGGAGGTGTGCGCGTCTGTGCTGCAGCGCTGTGGCCGGGAATGATCGAACCGGGTCAAGTAGCAGGCGACCTAGTCAATCAGGTGGATCTTTTTACCACGTTCGCACGGCTGGCCGGAGCTACTGAATACATCCCGACCGACCGCATCATCGATGGGATCGACCAGACGGCGCTATTGCTGAATGGCGATACCCACGGCCGACGTGATTACAATTTCATCTACGCGGGGCCAAACCTGGCTGCCACGGTGAAGGACCACTACAAGATGCACTGGGTTTCCAAAGATCCCTCCCAGGCCGCAGCGGGAATCACTGCAGTCTACGATCTCTACAATGATCACCGTGAAGTCAATCCGATCGTGGTCGGAGGATTCCACATGAAGGAGCCCTTCAAGCGGATGCGCGCCAGACACGATATGTGGAAGCAGAAGTACCCCGACCGCCACCACCATCGCGGCCCTTCCTACACCGGCATCGCCAATGCGAGACCGGAGACGATCGCCATTTCACAACCACCCGCGGCGTTGGAAAATCTCCCCTACCCCATGCTCCAGTTTATCGAAGGACTGGACGATCTGCACTACGACGGCGGGGACAGTTCAGGCATAGGACAATAGAAAACTCTTGTCTGATCGATGGGATATCCTCAGAAAGAGTGATGACTTTACGCCCATTGATTGCAGTCAGCCTCTTGATCGGGCTGATTGTACCCATCGAGACCCGCGCCTCAGAGCGACCCAACATCCTCCTCATTGTAGCCGACGATCTCGGCTACTCGGATGTTGGAGCCTTCGGGTCGGAAATCGAAACGCCCCATATCGATGCCCTGGCGGCTGAAGGGGTCACCCTGACACAGTTCCACGTTTTCCCGAACTGCGGCCCTACCAGAGGAGCCATGATGACCGGCGTCGACCCTCACCGGGCCGGACTCGGAGGCAACCACGAAGTCGCTGCCGAAAATCAAAAAGGAAAGCCCGGCTATGAAGGCCATTTACGAAAAGACGTAGTCACCATCGCAGAGTTGCTCCGCGATGCGGATTACCACACCTGCATGACGGGGAAATGGCACTTGGGGAAGGCCGAGAACAATCCCGCATCACGAGGGTTCGAAAAGTCATTCGCCCTTCTCAACGGAGCCGCCAGTCATTGGGCCGATCAAAGCCCTATTATTCCCGGGAGCGCTACTCGCTACACTCTCAACGGGGAACTCGTCGAAGAACTACCCGACGACTTCTATTCATCGGCGAACTATGCAGACCAGATCATCTCATTCATCGAATCTTCAGACACGGAGGAGAAGCCCTTCTTTGCCTACCTCTCGTTTACCGCCCCCCACAATCCGCTGCATGTCCCCCGGCGCTACATCGATAAATATCAGGGGCGCTACGATCAAGGATGGGACCAACTCGCCGCCACCCGACTCGCCTCGCTCCAAAATCTCGGTCTGATGGGAGAAACGCAGGAGGCACAACCTCGCCCGCCATGGGTGAAAGCCTGGGACAAACTGACACCCGAGCAACAGACTTCACGGGCACGTGACATGGAAATCTATGCAGGAATGATCGACGCCATGGATGAAAGCATCGGGCGCGTCTTCGACTACTTGAAACAATCCGGTCAATACGACAACACGGTGATCGTATTTCATTCTGACAACGGCCCCAGTAAAACAAGCATCGCCGACTATCTGGCGCTCGGCGGAGAAGGAGCCGACTTTTTCAAGAGCTTCGACAACAGTCTGGACAATAAGGGGCTACCCGGCTCCTCAACCGACATCGGACCGGGATGGGCTTACGCCGCAGCGACGCCACTGCGCTTGTTCAAGGGCTACGTTGCCCAGGGCGGCATTCAGGTTCCTGCCATCGTCAAACTGCCGGGAACGATGACAAACGCGGGGAGTCGCTCGGATGAGTTGATTCACGTGATGGATTTAATGCCCTCTTTTTTGGCAGTGGCTGATGCCGAATATCCCAAGACTCACCACGGAGAGAACATCGTTCCCTTGCAAGGCCAGTCCTTTCTACCGGCCCTGAGGGGCGAACAGCCAAAAGAGAAAGCACCCAGAGAACTGGGGTGGTCTGCCTACGGCATGGACGCCTACCGAAAAGGTGATTGGAAAGCGCTGCGACTCCCTGAACCCTACGGCAACGGCCATTGGCAATTGTATGATCTGAAATCAGATCCAGGAGAGCTTCACGATCGCGCTTCCGACTTCCCCAACCGCGTTCAATCCCTGACGGAAGCATGGGAGACCTATGCGAAATCAAATGGGGTTATCGCACCCAGCACCCCCACCGCCTACGCCAAGCCGATCAAAGGCCAGAAGTATTAATTTGGTCGCGCGATATCTGGAGCCCTCGTCAGCCACACGCTAAGAACGTCACCCTCCCATGCTTGCCTTTATCCAACACCTTGACCCGCTCTCCCCCTGGCTACTTGGCGTGATCTTCATCGCCGTTCTCTCTGCGGTGATCGAAGCCGGATACCAAACGGCGAGAAAAATTCGGAGCGATCGAGACCTCGACAAGCACCCCATCGAAACCTCAGTCACCGGCACCGTAACAGGACTGCTCGCCTTCATGTTAGCGTTCACGTTTGGCACCAGCGTCAGCAGATATTCCGATGTCCGCAGCCTCGCCCTGGCGGACACCATCGCGGTCGAAAACGCCTATTCACAAGCCGATTTCCTACCGGATGCTGACCGGACCACCACTCGTCAGCTCCTACTCGAATATCACCGCATCCGGCTGGAGGCTCTGGGATCCGGCGATCAATCAAAGATCGCGGTGGCCGTTCAGCGCTCTTCCGAGATACAGGACAAATTGTGGGCAATCGCCGTCCACTCCCGGACTGAAATCGATAGCTCCAGTCTCAATCCCTTCGTGAATGCGATTGGAGAACTGTCCAACGCACACACCCGTCGCGTGCACAAAGCGATGGTCGCCCGACTGGCCCCCGTGATCTGGGCATGCCTTCTATTACTCGCCATCCTTTCGAGCTTTCTCCTCGGAATGACTTCCGGCTTTCACGGTCGGCGCAGCCGCTTCGCCGCGACTTTCATGCTGATCGCGATCTGCTCCGTCTTCGTACTGATCATCGATCTCGACCGCCCCGTTCGCTCTCTCTTTGAGATGACCGACAACACGGCCCAGGCACTGCTCGAAAAGATGGAGCGGGATTCCTTGAATTGACTAGGCGTTCCAACCCCGCTCAATCAACTTCAACGATAGGGCGGGTCCCCTTCCAACCCAGGGATGGGATAAATAGGCGACCTCCTACAAGGCGGAAGCATCGAAACCGCGGCCAGTGCAGCCCTTATGGTCAATCGATTGGAATTTACTTTTTAGGGCAATTTATCGGAGCATCGAGCTCCCCGGAATTGAGAGGGTGCGGATACGAGAGAGACTAGGAAATCCATCCCAGCCTCTTCATCTTCATCTGATTGCTCCCCTGACTGATAATCTCAACAGAGCCGCCACCTTCGATTTAATAGGGAAGCTTAACCTTGGAAGTCGCGCATCTATTCTCCACTGACGCCTCACACAAATTCTCAGTCCGGTCATTCACCACGCCAGTGTTATTTATCGTAATTATTGCAGACATGGAAATTATGTCCTATAGTTGCCGGTTTGAGGTCATCCATGCACGCAAAATCCCGAAACGAAATTCGAGGGCTCTCCCTCGTTGAAGTGCTACTCACTGTATCAGCACTGGGAATCATTGGTGCCCTTGCCGTATCGAGAACCACTCACATACAGGACGGCGTCCGACACACAAAACTGGAGCAGGACGTCAAACACATCAATTCCGCCGTCAAAATCTATGTCGCCAACGGAGGGTCATTTGAAGGGGCCTCAGCGCCACAAGAGATTCTGGATCGATTGAAATCAAATGCGACTGATGCCGACAAGATGCAGTTTGTCGGGATTACCGGTTCCACCCTCGACAAGAGAGTCGCCGTCAATACGGGTAGCAAAAAGACAAGAAGCGTCGCGGTGTGGTCTCCTTCCAGCCAGCAATTCAACATCGTAGATTTCGTGGACGGAGGCGTCACCTCTTTCTACCTCAACGAGGCACTCGCTTCGGTTGATTTCCAAGCCGTCGGGCGAGAGGCATCCACATTCTCCTACGGAGAAGAATCCGGTTGGATCTGGGATTATGAAGACAAGCCCACCACCTCCAGAGGCGGCCCAACCGTCGTGACAGTGGAAGACCCGAAGGACACCACCCCTCCCCCGGTTCCAGTGATGCTATCGGCACCCGCTATCTCACCGACAGGTGGCTCATTCCCCGAATCTGATTTCCCAAAGACGATCTCTGTTATCAATCCCAATGATCCATCCACCTGGCTGCTGGTATCAATCAATGGAGATCCCTTTGCGCCCTATACCGGCCCCATCACCCTTGCCGATGCAGGCGCCCTTGTTGCCTACGCCGCAGGGGACCCGACCTACTGGGTCGACAGCGCCAATGCCTCGGCCTCTTTCGCCAAGCTCCCCCCACTTCCGCCGTCTCAACTCACGGCCCCACTCATCGACCTTTCGTCACCCCAGTTTAACGACTCCGTTTCTGACATCACCATAGCGATCACCAATCCCAACCTAGCGGGATCTTCCTCGCTCTACTATTCCATCGTCCCCCAGGGGGGCACTCATGCGGAGGCATCGACCTGGGATCCGGCGACCAATGCACTCACGGTGAGTGCCACTCAATACCCCGATGGATTCAACGTCATCGCCTACGCCAAGTCCAGTGACCCATCCCGCTACATCGACAGCTGGCCCGCTGACGCCTTCACCACTGCAGAGTTCTACGACATACCCGTGATCGGAAACGTCCTTTTCGTTCTCGACGCCTCCAGTTCGATGGGCAATTCCTTCGGCAACACCACCCGATTTAAAGCCACTGTAGATGAGTTGGTTCAAGCCATCGACAAGCTTCCCAACAATCTGAAATTCAATGTCGCCATGTTCGACTCTAACATTCATTGGACCGACGGTTCCTTCACCCTCCATCCGGCAAACGCCAACAACAAGCAATCGCTCATCAATCAGATCCAGCAACTCGATCACGGGTCAGGCACCAACTACGCCGCCGCCTTCGAACTTCCTTCTCTGTTCAGTCCCGTGCCGGAACAGGTGATCTTCCTTTCAGATGGTGCGCCAAACAATACTCCGTATCAGAATCTCGTCAGCAGCCTGGCCGCTCAAGGCATTCGAATTGACGCGATCGGATTGGATCTGGACAACTCGGCGACCAGCATTCTTGAGCAGATTGTAGGCCTCACTGGAGGCAGTCTCGTCACGGTTGAGGAATAGCTTCCCACGAAAGGCGATTCAAACGAATCGATGAGCGGGCCCTCTTTTCCCTGTCTTCAGTATTGTGGCGCGAAGACCGCTCCAGATTGAGCGCATACCTTGGATGCCAGGCTAGTGGCATCGTGAAGGATGGTTTTGTAGGAGTCGCCCGAGAGGATTCCGCAGACCAGCGCAGCGGTAAAAGAGTCGCCGGCACCGACGGTGTCGACCACTGTAGTCGGCGCTCCGGTTTGGTCGATGACGTCCTCCGAGGTGACGAGAACGGCTCCGTCCGCTCCACGGGTCATCACGACGAGGTCGAGGGAAAAGTGATTTAGAATGTCTCGAAGTTTGTCGACGGTTGAGCCATCGCACGACAAATCACCCGCGTGGCCGACAGGAGAAAGCTCTTCGTCACTGAGTTTGAGAATGCTAGCCCGCTCTACCGATTCCCGGATGAGCTGACTGTCGAAAAACGGAGCTCGCAGATTAATATCGAGAACGCGAGGGATGCCACATTGCTCGGCAACGGTGAGGGCCCGCTGAATGGTGGAGCGCGAAAGTTCGCTACGCTGACCGAGGGTACCGAAGTAGACCGCGTTGGCTTCGCCAATAGCGTCTCCAAGAGCGGACGACCATGCCAGATGATCCCAAGCGCTATTTTCATGAATGGTGAAGGTGGGTTTGCCAGCGCTGTCGATTTCTACGCCGACGCTGCCAGTGGGCGCGTCCTTGATCACTTCCACGAAGCGAGTCTGAAGTCCATGTCGATTGAGGATTGCAAGCGCTTCGCGGCCTTGTGAATCATCCCCCACAGCACTGACCATGTCGACCTGCCCCCCCAGACCGGCGGCGTGACAGGCGAAGTTGGCAGGAGCCCCACCAAACTCAGCGCCCCCGGGAAACAAATCCCAAAGAACTTCTCCGAAGGAGATAATCTTCAAGGGAGGCATTACTTTGCGGCTCCTAACTCGTGTTCAATTTGTTCCAGCGGTCGCCCCTTGGTTTCGGGCACCATCAATTTTACCCAGATGAGCTGCAGAATCATCATGAAACAGAAGAATCCGAAGACCATACCCGGATGAAATTTCTCCACCATAGTGGGAAAGAATAAGGTCAGCAGGGCAGCAAAGATCCAGTGAGTAAAGCTACCAAGCGACTGGCCCTGGGCCCGGTGTCGGTTCGGGAAAATCTCCGAGATAAAAACCCAGATAACAGCGCCCTGACCGACGGCGTGGGCGGCGATAAAAGCGAAAATGCAGATAGGAACGATGGCAAAATTCTCGCTGTAGAACGCCCAGGCGCAAAGACCCAGCGAAGCGATATATCCAAAGGAACCGATGTAGAGCAGAGTGCGGCGCCCCAGTCGGTCAATCAGCCAGAGCCCCAGAAAAGTGAACGCCAGATTGGTCACCCCGATGCCGACGGACTGCAGGAGGGCGGCGTCTTTCTCAAGCCCCGTCAGCTCAAAGATACGCGGAGCGAAGTAGAGAATCGCATTGATCCCTGAGAGCTGATTGAAGAACGCGATGAGGAAAGCCAAAAGGATGGGAGTGCTGAGGCGCTTCGTCCAGAATCCGCCTGTGCTGGCACCTTCGTGAGCCGCGTTTGCGATTTCATCTGCCTTAGCTTCGATTTCGGAATCAGAGGTTTCCGGATAGATTTGTTTCAAGACAGCGATTCCGCCGGCCCGGTCCTCCTGACGTCCAATCAACCAACGAGGGCTCTCGGGAAGGCCAAAGCACATGAAGCTGTAGATTATCGCCGGAATCGCTTCGACCCCCAGCATCCAGCGCCAGGAATTTTCACCCAGGTTGCCAAGAAGTGCGTTCGAAGCAAAGGCGATCAATATGCCGAAAACAATATTGAACTGAAACATCCCTGCGAGGCGACCTCGCTTATCAGCCGGAGCGATCTCCGAGATAAACAGTGGAGCCGCTACGGTGGAAATGCCCACTCCGAGACCGCCGATGAATCGCGCCACCATGAAGGAATACGGATCCGTAGCCATGCCTGACCAGATCGCAGAAACAAAGTAGAGAATGCCGATCCAGAGCAGTGTCGCCTTCCGCCCGAAGTGATCCGTCGGCCAGGCCCCTACAAGAGATCCTATCACCGTGCCCCAAAGGGCCATGCTCATTGCCAGTCCGTGAAGGACGGGAGACAGGCCCCAAAGTTTTTGAATCGTTTGCTCGGCTCCGGAGATAACGACGGTGTCGAAACCAAAAAGGAATCCTGCCAATGCGGCGGTGATTGACCAGAGGATCAGTTTGGAGTTCGAACTTGTCATGAGGCCATGCTATGACAATCCCATCAATTGGAAATGGCTTCCGTTCTGAATAATTTGTGACAGATTGTTAATACGGTTCGAATTCAGAAATGAAGCCAGGAAAGTTCAGTAGCCCTCAGGAATCCCCGGAACCCCCGCCCTTTGTCATGTGGACGGCGCTTTCGCGTGACAAAGACAGGGATTGGGAGAGGCAGTGGTTTGGGCATGAATTGAATCCAGCCGTGGCCCTCAGTGTTCGAGGAATCGGGATTCGGGAGCCGATGTTTAACCAAAATGTCAATCGCCCGATGGGCACAGGCGACTGGCTCATCATGCTCTTTCACGATGCGCCCCGACTGGAGTCGGGCAGCGACAAGCCGTCGAGTCCGCCCATGACACTGGTGATCTGGGAACCGGGAGAGGCGCAGTTCTACTCCTGGGGAAAGGAGCCAGGTATGGAACCTCATTCATGGATGCATGTGGAAGGAACGGTCGTGGGGCGACAAGTGGAGACTTTGGCTCTACCCACCAATTGTGCGATCCCCCTACCAGACTCTGAGGTGATGGATTCCGCCTTGGACCTCATGCTGGAAGAACTGAAAACCGGGCGGCCGGATTCCGTGATCATGCAGAATCTGTTTGAGAACTGGGCTCGTGGGATTCGGCGCCAGATTTGTTTAGATGACTCAGCCAAAGAGATTCCGGCTGCCTTGGTTCGGGTTCGCCGCCACCTCGACTCGGACTTCAGACAAATTCCACCATTGGACGAACTGGCTCGTACCGCAGCGATGTCACGGAGTCACCTTTGCCATCAGTTTCGCGAACACTTCGGCTCCTCAATCAGTGAGTATGTGATCCGAAAGCGAATGTCCGCAGCACAGCGGTTGCTCTACGAGGTGGAGCTTCGGCCGGGGGATATTGCCGAGGCAGTCGGGTACCCTGACATTTACCAATTCTCAAAACAGTTCAAAAAGACCTTCGGAGTAAGCCCGACGCAGTATCGTCGTGATCAGGCCAGACCGTCCTAGTGTTTCGCCAAGACTAAACTGTCGGGTGTGACGGGCGGAATCCGGGAAGTCTGATTCCTGTGTCTGCGATTCATGCGTGCGCTTTAAGGCCAGCGCTGCCCACCTGCATCTCGCGGACAGGCGGGCCGCCTGTCCCTACCGCCTTCGGCCCAACCAGCGGTGCTCTTTGGCCAGTGCGAAGCAGGTAGGGATGACCGGCCCGGTCGTCCGCGAGTCAGCTTGCCGTCGGGAATTCAGTCAAGCTTTCCGAGCCAGCGCTGCCCACCCGCAACTCGCGGACAGGCGGGCCGCCTGTCCCTACCGCCTTCG
>CAXBHX010000085.1:0-14782 GCA_963975655.1 uncultured Verrucomicrobiales bacterium | reverse complement strand
CCAGTGGAAGATCCAGTGGAAGATCCAGTGGAAGATCCAGTGGAAGATCCAGTGGTCCTTGAGGAGTTTGGCGCTGTCGAAGCGGCAAAGTTGATAGAGACAAAGCCTGGGCTCGTGATCATCGATGTGAGAACCCCTGAAGAGTATTCAGCTGGTCATATTGAAGGCGCCATCAACATTAATTTCCTGGGAGATGGATTTGAGGCCGCACTCGACAGCATGAATAATGGTGCTCCGACGCTTTTTCATTGTGCGAGCGGGGGCAGAAGCGGCAAAGCACTAGCCGTTTTCGAAAAGCTTGAATTTCGCGAACTCTATCATCTCAATGACGGGTTCAAAGGGTGGGAGGCTGCCGGACTTTCTGTGGTGAAGTAGAGGCAGTGAATCGGCATCGATCTCAGTCGGAATCACTCGAATCGATTGGTTGAATCAGGACAAACGGGGAGACTACCAGGGCTAGAAACAGGGTGTTCTCTTTCTCCCAGAATTCCGCGTGCGGGTCGGAGGGAGTGAGGATCTCTCCGGACTTTCTCCAGCTGGCTACCTGTTCTAAATCATCATTGGTGAATGCCTCACCCGCTAGAGTGATAGAGAGGGCCGGGTCAACGAAAATCAAGGCCCCTGATTTATAGTGGGGCTTGAGATAAGACCAGTCCACTTCACCGGAGTATTTTTCCAGTTTGTCCCGGTCTGACATGTTGTCTTCGCCCATGATGCCATAGGGCATCGATTCTTCATCGGGGCTCGACGGATGTCCGTTTGTATCGGCGTTCATTGTTTCTGATAGTGACTGGATCGAGCAGGTGATGCGAGGAGATGGGTAGGAATAATTCGGCCATATTGGTATCTTTGCCAATTTTTAGTTCCGAGGTGTTTGATCTGAAATTCCGAAAGTAGCTCTTCGACGCATGGGGAAGAGGGGACGCGAAATCATAAAGCGATTTCCTTTCAGCTACCGAATTCCGAAAGAGATCGTATGGTTCCGAGTTACTCATGGGAAAGAAACTTACCGGAATTCGATATGGCATTTTGCTGTTGGCATTGACTTCTACTCTTTGGTCGGAGGAGGAGCCGAAATCTCTCGGTCTCGACTATTCCATCACGACAGGAGAAAGCGGGGAGTTGGTGTGGGAAATCAAGGGCCCTGCTGGTGGGAATCGCGATCTCAGCACGGAGGAAAAGCAACGTCTGCTCCGAGAGGAGTTTTTTCCGGAAGCACTGGAGAAAGCGGAGGCGGGAGAGGAACCTGAGGTCTGGACCGTCGGCTTTTTCTACGTCGACGGCATGGCGACTGAAAAGAACCTGGAGAAAGCGGAGGCCGCCTTTCGACACGGGTTGGACTTCGATCGTCCCGACGGATTGCTCTACCTGGCCGACGGCTATTACCGTCAGGGAATAGAGGAGGAGGACTTGGAAAAACGGAAAGATCAATTTCGGCGATCTGAAATAATTACGACCGAGGTTCTCGGCGCGGGCTTTGAAAGTGCCAGCTCTCTCGCAATTTCATTGGCCAGTGTTCACATGTTTGGTTGGTATGATACGCAAAAAGACCTTGGGAAGGCGGATGAAATCCTTACCGCAGTGGAGAGCGTTCTCCCTGAGAATCCTTCGGTCCAGCTCCACAAAGCGAAGCTTTTCATCTACCAGAAGCGTTATTCTGAGGCCTTTGAGTATGCTGAGAGAGCTGAGAAGGGATTTCTCGAATTGCCAGGCGATCTCGAGGTTGTCGCTGATGAATTGAAACGGGCGAAAGCGTCCAAAATCTCGGCGGCGGTCCTGGGAGGGCAGATTTCCAAGGTCGACCCGGAAGAATTTCTTGAGCTTAGTAAAGATTCGCTCGGACTCAACGGTCCAATGGCGTGGTCCATCCCGGTCATCCTGCTACTGGTCCTTGGATTCCTCCTCTGGCGGTCCCGACTCTCATGGAGCAAAGGCGAAGAGCCTGGTCTCCAGCTTAGCATCTGCTGGATTTCGGTCGCCATTCTGGCGGCGGGGATCGGATTTAATATCCGTCTGCCGGGACTCGACAATGGCGTGGGACACTGGATCGGAGCCATCCTTGTGACCCTCTTCGGCCTTCTTGCGATGACGATCGGAGGCTGGGGACGCTACTTCGGCCTGGGGCCTCTCTTCACCGGTCCTAAGAACCTGTTCAAAGGACTGGGGATCATCGTCGCCGGGATCGCCGGCTTGCAGATCATTGCAATGGGATACGGTGCCCTCGTCGAATTTATTACGGGAAGCGGGCTTGATCAGCAACTCGTCAGTCTCTTTTTAAAGAGCGAGAATCTGCCTCAGCTGGTCGGCACTCTAATGATTGTCGGGATCGCGATTCCGTTTTACGAAGAGGTCTTCTTTCGCGGCTTTCTTTTCGATGCCCTCGACCGTCGATGGGGAACCAGAGCCGCCCTCGTCGTGAGCTCGGCGGCCTTTGCACTCGTCCACGGACTTACGTTTGCGGTCCCGCTGCTGTTTCTTTCCTTCGCCCTTGGTTGGCTGCGTGTCAGGACCGGGAATCTACGGATGAGCTTCTACCTGCATGCCGCGAACAATTCTTTCTCGGTGCTGCTTGGGTATTTTCTTTCTCCGGGAGTTTGAGTTGTCGTATCCCGGATTCCTCCCGATTGCCGTCCGGCTCGAATAGATGCGATTGGGGAGCCCCCTGAAATAGAGCGCTCCGAAAAAGGTTGTCACCTGATCGGTTTTTCGAGGGCACAAAAAAGCCTAACTCTTTGAAGGTTAGGCTTTTTTGAAAATGGCGACCCGTACGGGACTTGAACCCGTGTCGGGACTATGGGTATATCCTGACACATCCTCACATTGATTTTCAACGAGTTACACATCCTTGCATGTCGTGAAATTACATGGCATGTTGTCACTCTCGTTGTCACCTATGGCATCTCTCAGGAAGAAACCCACAAGCAAATACTGGTATGCCTGTTTTCTGATGCCAGATGGTTCGCGCGTTCAGCGAAGTACGAAGGAGACGGACCGAAGGGAAGCGCTGAAGATTGCGAATGATTATGAGCGGGCGGCGGCTGACAGGATTACCGAGACGCAGGCTCGTCGGGTTGTTCAGGACATCTATGAGCGGATTACCGAACGGGATCTTCCCTTCCAGACGGTGGCGGAATTTTTGGATGAGTGGTTTGAGCGAAAGAAGGTGGACTTGGCCGATACGTCTCAGGCTAGCTATGAAGGGGTGGTAAAGGAATTTAAGGACCTTCTTGGTGATCGTCAGCATGACCAACTGCAATACGTCACTAGGACTGATGTTGCCAAGTATCGGGATTCAGTGGCTGCACGGCTGGCGGTCAGTTCAGTCAATAAGAAGCTCAAGATCCTGAAGATGGCATTCAAGGCCGCTTGGGAGGAGGAGTTGATTGCGGACAATCCTGCTGCCCGGGTTCCTACAATCAAGAAGAATGAACCCTTCGAGCGGCGGGGGTTCAATATGAACGAGTTGAAGGTGCTGTTTCGGGAGGCTCATGGGGAATGGAAAGGGATGCTCATCTTTGGCCTCTACACGGGACAGCGCTTGGGGGATCTGGCCAAGCTGACCTGGCACAACATTGACATGGAGGAATCCGTGCTGAGGTTCTCGACGAAAAAGACAGGGCGGCGCCAGATCATTCCATTGGCTCAGCCGGTCATCGACTACTTGAGTGAAATTAAGGTGGGGGATGATCCTAAGGGGGATATTTTCCCAGAGTGTGCTGCTGTGGTCCGTGAGAAAGGGAGGACGTCGATGCTGTCAGCCCAGTTCTATGAAATCATGGTGGCTGCGGGGCTGGCAGAGGTCCGGGAGAACAAGCAGAAATCGAAGAAGGGGAGGAGTGCCCGGCGGGAGAATAATGAACTTTCGTTTCACTCTTTACGTCATTCGGCCACTTCGATCATGAAGAATGCCGGTGTTAGTCCTGCTGTTGTTCAGGAGTTCATTGGGCACGACTCCAAGGCGGTGAGCCAGAATTACACTCATATTGAGTTGGATGCGATGCGGCGGGCGACGAATAAGATGCCTGATGTGTTTGGTGAAACCGGTTCTGGAGAACCCGAAGATTAAGTTGCAACTTTTAAATTAAGTTGCGACTTTTAAATTAAAGTGGCAACTTAGTTGTGATGGAGGAACTTCGTTTCAATCAGAAGCTGGACGTGATTCCAGCCTTTAAGGCTGATGCCGTCTTGAATGGGACGGTATTCGAGGTGGTTTCCGAATCCCGTGGAACTCGAAGCCTTAGAGCTAGCTTGTTTCGATTGGCAGCGCTAATCGCGGAGGAGCGAGAGTTCAATAGGGCAGTACTGATTCTGGTAAGTCCAGAAGTCTCTAGGCAGAGACTCAAGGATGAGTGGAGGTTGGCGTCTGTCACGTTGCGCCCTGAAGTTTTTGAAAGTCTTGTGTTGGTCGTTGCTGAAGGATATTCAATAGAAGTCTTTGCTGGGCACCTGACTGAGAGGGAGCACGACGCCGCTGGAATTGTCGCGTCTGAATCGGGGCGAAGAAAGCGACCGGGTGGCGTGCGAAAAGGGCCGGCGGTATTCGAAATACTTCGAGTTTTGCTTACCCGATGGTCTCGCAGGGAAGGGCCTATAACCTCCAAAGAACTGGCTGCAATATGCGATTGTACGTATCCGACAGTGGCAGCTTCTTTGAGGGAGTTGGATCGCCACATTGTTCGGCACAGTGACCGAAGTGTGGAATTGGAAAAATTCCCAAAAGATGCCTGGTTCAAGTTGGTGGCATCGGCGGAGAAGATTAGATCGACTCACTTGTATGCCGATAGGAGTGGCATCCCGCGATCGCCAGAAGCATTGATGAAGCGCTTGGAACGTCTCAACCGGTATGAGGTGGCAGTTGGAGGTGTCGTTGGAGCGAGACATTATTATCCCGGATTGGATCTGGTTGGAACACCTCGGGTGGATCTGACGGTAAAGAGAGAGGGAGCACTTCCAGCTACCTCGGAGCTGATTCGAAAAATTGATCCTGCTTTGAAACCGGCAAAGCCTGGGGAGACAGTGGCGCTCGCAGTGCATTACCTTCATCGGAAAGAGTCATTTTTTGTAAGGACCCAAAAGGATTGGCAGGCTGCGGATGAGATAGAGTGCCTGTTAGACTTGCATGAGTCGCGCTTAGAAGCTCAAGCTTTAGAATTTCAACAGTATTTGTCCCGTCGAGAGATCAAATGAGTCAATTATCTCCATCAGCAGTGTTTGCCCAGATTTCCGAGGCGGTGCCAACTTCATGCCACGAGAATATTGTGGTGATTGGGAGCTTGGCTGCCGGCTATCACTATTTTCACGATGACGGGTCGATGGGCGTCAGGACCAAGGATGTTGATTGTGTGTTGGAGCCTTTTCAGCAAGCCGTGAATGCGGGCAAAGATACGGTAAGGGCTCTTTTGGATGCCGGGTGGAAGCGCCGAATGATTGGAGATCACATCGAGTTGGGGGATGAATCCACGCCAGAGGACGAGTTGCCGGCAGTCCGGCTATACCCTCCAGACATCGATCCAGAAGAAGAAGGCGCGTGGTTTATTGAGTTCCTCACGGTGCCAGAGAATGAAGATTCTCCGGCCAAGAAATGGACCCGACTCCCCTTAGACGAGGGGCATTTTGGGATTCCAAGTTTTCGATTTTTGTCGATTGCTGCCTATGAGCCAATTAATGCAGAGGGGTTGGGGATTCGCTATGCTCGACCAGAAATGATGGCTCTCGCGAATCTGCTGGAGCACCCTGAAATCAAGGATGCTCCGATGAAGGGCCCTTTTGCTGGACGAACGATCAAACGAAGTAATAAAGATCTCGGAAGAGTCTTGGCGATAGCTGTCCTGTCTGGATTGGATGATTTTTCAGGTTGGTTGCCACAGTGGAAGAAGGCGCTGCAGGCGTGTTTCCCGGCATCCTGGAAAGAGCTCTCAAGTCGAGCGGGCAATGGACTCCAGGAGTTGCTCGACAGTGGTGAGGATCTTGAGGAGGCTCACCATACGTGCGCAAATGGTCTGCTCTCTTCGAGGGCGGTAACCGTTGAGCAACTGGGGATCGCAGGGCAGCGACTGCAAGTAGATGTGATTGAGCCTATGGGGGAATGGGCTGAAGGAGGGGATTGAGTTGACCTGTGTTCTCTTTAGAATCCTAGGTCCCGAAACAGCTTCGGATCATATTCTTTCACCCAGCCGCGCATTTTGGGCTTGTCGACGAGCTCGACAAGCTGTTTGAGGTTGCAGGTGTTTCCGGCGTGGAGGAGTCGGATGGCTTCGACGACGTGTTCTCCGCTCTGATCGTAGAGCTGACGGCGCAGCGAGTTGAGTTCTCCGGCGCTCTCTGGAAGTCGCCACTTTGCTCCCTTCCTGATGAGCCAGGAGATCAATTCAACGTCTTGCTCTGGTGGGTGGGGCTGTCGGGACCAGGTCGGTCCACGGGCAAAGGTGTGAAGGGCCAGGTGGAGCAGAGAGCCTTCGTCCGGAAGGTAGCTGTTCACGTTGGCCCCGGCATCGAGAAGCACACGGACCATGGCACGGTCAGGGCGGTACCAGACCTTGAATAGCAGGTCGGTAGCCTGCTCGGTGCTGGGGGTAATCTTGAGCATCTTGAAGAGGCTTGGATCATCAGTTCGTGCGGCGAGTTCCAGGGCGGTTTCTTTCCAATCGTCATCCTCAGGTTCAAAGAGGTCTTCGGTCAACTCGTGAACTGGGAGCAGGGGATCGGCGCCGGCCCAGATCATGAGGGATGTCCATTTCTTGTCTCTGCTACGGACAAACTCACAGAGGGCTATGGCGGCCTGCTTTTTCCATTCAGGGAAGCGTTCGATGTGTTGGAGGTAGATTCCTAGCAGTGGTTTGACACGTCGGTTGACCAATAGGTGGGCCAAGTCGTTGTCGCGGGCCAGATCGAGCCCATGGTCGAGCAGGTATTCGATCAGCGGGCGGTTGATGATGTGATCGAGGTGCCAGAACCGGAGGTGGGTTGCGGTGGTGCCTGCTTCGACCAGCAGTTTGCAGATCTCGAGGTTGCCAGCTTCAGCCGCTTGTTCCAGGGCGTTGAGCTTTTGCTCGTCAGTGCAGGCATGGCCAAGTAGCAGTTTAACCAAACTGTGAAAGCCCATTTCGGTGGCGAGGGTGAGAGGGCAGTGCTTTGAGTCCTCCGGCTGGGTGGCGACTCTCCCGGCTTCAAGCCATGCTTCTGCCTCGTAGAGCATGCCTTGCTCGCAGAAGTGCATCAGCTGCTCGAAATCAGTGGGCGATGATTCGATATCTTTGCTCTGTGACTGGCCTTTGCCTGCTGTCATCGACTACGATCATTGCCATGAGTGAGGAATCCGTAAAGCTCACACGTGAGCAATTGTACAAAGAGGTGTGGAAGACTCCTATTCATCGGTTGTCTGAGAAGTATGGTCTCTCGGACGTGGGGCTGGCCAAGGCCTGCAAGCGAATGGACATCCCGCGTCCTCCTCGTGGCTACTGGCGTCGTAAAGAGACGGGGGCCAAGGTGAAGAAAGTGGCCCTTCCGAAGGCCAAGCAGGCAACCCAACTTGAGGCGGTCTTTCACCCTGGATTGCGGCGTTCTCGGAAACCAAACGGAGAGGGGGAGAAGAAGACGCCTGAGTTGATCGTAGAGGTTGAGGATCAGCTCGTGGATCCTCATCCGCTGGTCGAGGTGTCCCTCAAGCGATTTTCAAATACGAGAACTGATGTGTTTGGGCATCTCGACTGCAAAGCAAAGAAGCGACTGGATTTAAATGTGAGTGCGGATCTGCTGGATCGCAGTCTGAGGATCATGGATGCGATCTTTAAGGCGTGGGAAGCGCTGGGGCATCAAGTAGAGCTCGATGTGGGCGAACAGTCGCCCCGGACGCTGCTGAGGGCAGGCGAAGAATCGCTAGCCATTTCGATTGAAGAAAGAGTCAAGGAGGTGGATCCGGGGCCAAGTGAGGAAGAGAAGCTGCAGCCAAAGTGGAAATGGAAGGATCGAACGGAATACCAACTGACCGGGCAACTGGTCTTCAAAGTGCGGGGAGATTTGGTATCAGATGTCACGAGGTTCTATCGGCGCTATCAGGATGGATCGAAGTTCAGCCTTGAGAGCAGGGTGGGGCGAGTGATTGTCGCCGGGTTGGAATACTTGGAGCGTAGAGAGGGGTATGTGGAGTATCAGGAACAACGTCGGTTAGAGCGGCTGGGGCGGGAGAAGCAGTGGGCGATCGAGCGGCAGCACAGGGAAGAGGAACGGCAGAGGCGAGAAGATGAGGAGGCGCGAGTGGAGGAGTTTCTGGCATCAGCAAAGCAATGGGACCGTGCAGAGCGGGTGAGGGCCTACATTGATGCGGCTCGATCGGCGATGCTGGAGGCGGGCAAGGAAATTGAGGAGGTGGAAAATTGGGTGCGCTGGGCGAATGGGGTGGCGGACGGATTGGATCCGCTGAGTGAGATGATCGATGGGTCACCCAGCGATAGTCCTACCCAACCGGAAAACACGTAAAGAAGTAGGGATTCGACTTGCCCTAACAGGTGCATTCTGGTCTCTAATGTAGGAGAGTCGATTTAGGTGTTCTGAAGTGATTTTAAGTGTATCTGAACTCCTGGGGGAGAAGAGCCTTAATAGAGCAGTTTGAAACTGCTTATTCATTGTTTTCCTCCACTCACTCTGCTTTCATTTTCCAATATGCGCCAAAGTCATAGTAGAACCCCTGCCCAAACTCTCGCTATTCTTCGGTGTGCGGTGTTGAGGGATCTTGAAAAGCAGGGATACGGCATTGATTCTAAGGCCCTTAGCGAAGAGGGGCAGGGAGACTTGAAGTTCATCTTTCCTCGGACTTCTGTCCTGGCTGGAATTACCCATGACGGGAAAGTTGCTTCGAAGATCTTTGATGATCGGATCAGGGATCTTGGGTTTTACCATCTATTCCGGCTCCCGACGTTTTGGGAAGGGCAGATCCACGCAGTGCTTCGAGAGCCCGATGACATTCTCCCCTCAGGAGTGGCGGCGCCTGGAGAGATGCTCCAAGAAATCCTTTCAGATGAGGTGGACCCCTCTGCCCTAGATGAAGGTACATTGAACCTTTCATCATTGGATCTCAATTCATCAGCCGATCTAAAGAAGTTAATTCGAGCTCACGCAAATGCGATCGCTGCTGAAAAGCTCGTCATTCCTTTCTTCTCTTTAAAGTAGGTATTCCTAATGGAGAGAAGACGTTCTCATTTTTCAACATCATTGGCGCAAGCTCAGGGAATCATTCCTGAGTGCGTTCATTTGTTCGAATACTGGGAAGAGGGGATGCCAGTGAAGGAACTCTTTGAATTGGTTCGATCTCAGGGAGTTCTGGATTCTGACTCAGATCGGAGGACCCGGAATATTGTAGTCGAGGGGTTTGGTTCTCGTTTTTTGAGGGAGCCGCATGAAGGTTCTGCGGTCTTTTTGAAGACATTTATGTCAGGAGGTGATCCGAAGCTTCGGCTCGAAATCATCCTTCTCTATGCACTGCGACAACATGGCATCTTTTTTGACTTCATGGTGGAGGTCTATTGGCCTGCTATACGAGCGGGACGATTGACTTTGGATAAAAGTGAAATTCTTGATCTGATAGATCGTGGACGTATCGAGCAAAAGCTTCCAAACGATTGGACTGAATCTGTTCGCAAGCGGGTTGGGTCTTACGTTTTAGGTATTGCCCACGATTTTGAATTGCTTGGCGACTCTTCGCGAGGCAGTCGACCCATTGATCATTGGGTTCCTTCTGACGGTCTCATTCTCTATCTTGTCTACGACCTTCATTTTTTAGGTTTGGCTGACGATGAGGTTATCGCGGCAGACGAGTGGCAATGCCTCGGATTGGAAAGAGAGGACGTGATTGCTTATCTCAACCGGCTCGATCAGCGTGGGCACTTAACAATACAAGATTCGGGTATTCTCTGCCGGATTGATTGGAAATACCGTGAACGATCAGAACTTAATGATGCACTCCTTCGAAGATAAAACAGAATCACTTGTTAGGCTCCTCGGAAGTCCTGGCTCGAACGTGACGGCACGGCAGGGGGATCGCGTTTTTAATTATCATTATCTCCCGGGGGAATGGGCTTCTCTTCGGGCATCCTTGCCCAAAATGAGAGTTAGACTTGAGAAGCTTGGCTACACTCCACATATTCACTCATTCGCCGATATCATGTCTTCTATTTTTGAAGGTAAGGGAAAGAAAGCTATCGACGCCATGACGTCGGCGGAGGGGAAAACTAACTTACCCCATAAGTCTTACACCGGAACACTTCAGCAGTTTCTTATTGGCCCTGAACTGAGCTTAGCCTCTCCGATTGTCGTGGCGCTTATTGGCATTCTTGAGGAGGCTGCCAAAACGCACAAATCCGTCCTATTGCTAACAGATGTCGAAATGCTGCACCCTTTGGTCCGTGTCAGTGCCTTCGAACAAGTTATGCAGGGGAAATTCAAGGTTCCCACAGTCATTTTCTACCCAGGGCGGCGAGGAACCGTCGGGGACAACCCAAGCTTTCTTGGAATTTACAGTTCCGACGGCAACTACAGATCCACACACGTTTACTGATTTTTAAAACTGATGGCTAACATTCGCACGCTGTTTCACCCAGACCTTCCGATCGATCGCCCGATCGAAAAGGTTATCACTTTCAGCAATCGGCAACCAGATGTTCTCGCGGCGGAAGCGAGAGAGTATGTGGTGACCAAAAATCTGGGATCTGAGTATCTGAAATTACTCAACCATTTTGATGATGCTCAGCAAGGCGACAGAGGCGGCGCAGAGTGTTGCGTTTGGCTTTCTGGTTTCTACGGGTCAGGTAAAAGTTCATTCGCCAAATACTTTGGTCTTACCTTCGACCCAGACGCTTCGGTGGGGGATGGGCATTTCTCTGAATTGTTCATCAAACAATTTCCTGACACGACTCATTCGGCTCGGTTTAAAGCATTGTGCCAGTCTCTTGATGTCACTGTTTTTCTTCTCGACTTGGCTGCGATGGGGATTGCTGGTGCGACGCATACTCCGATTTCGACTCAGCTTTACGGTCAGGTTTGTCGTTGGGCAGGTTACGCCCCAGAGGCTAAGATTGCTCAGTTAGAGGCGAAGCTTGATCTCGATGGTCGGCTCGAGGAGTTTCGCCAAAAGGCTGAGGAGTCAACTGGAATGGAGTATGCCGACCTGCGCGTGTTGGAGGCGCTTTGATTCCTACTGCCTCTCGGCTTGCCCACGAGTTCTATCCAAATATTTGGCCTAGTGCTGAGGCACTCCTAAATTCCCAAACGATTTCCACTCAGACGGAGGAAGAGAGAGTTGAGGAAATACTTGCGCTGATTGAAAAGAAATCCGGCTCAAAACGAGTCGTCTTTATTGTAGACGAAGTCGGGCACTTTCTCAGGAACAACGGTGATCTGATCAACAATCTGGATGGCCTGGCCAAGAACATCAAGCAAAGCGGGGGAGGGAAGGCGTGGCTCATCGCCACAGCTCAGGAAACTCTCCCTAAGACCGGACCGCTATTTGGCCTGCGTGATCGATTTCCAATTAAGATCGATTTAAAGCCTTCCGATATTCGGGAGATCACTCACCGCCGACTTTTGAAGAAATCTGCTGACGGTGCGACCACCTTGAAGAAGCACTACGCGTCGAGTGGTCAGAAGCTGACACTTCTTACTAAGCTCGAAAACTACCCAATCGAGAAGGACCTTGATGAAAGTAGCTTTGTCGATTTTTATCCGATGCTGCCACAGCAGTTTGATGTGTTGATAGACTCGATTCGCTCACTGGCTCGGTTACAGGGTGGGATTGGTCTTCGATCCGCGATTCGCTGTGTTCAAGACCTGTTGATTGGTTTTCGGGCCGGTGAAGAGGCCATCGTCGATCGTGAGATTCCCGCGCTCGTCACCGTTGCTGATCTCTATGATGTTTTACAGACCGATATTACGCCAGCATCGAAGGACTCGGTGCTTGGCGTGGATCGCATTGCCCATTCCTATGGAGATAAGTCATGGGAGCACCTGGTGGCCAAATCAATCGCACTTCTGCAACAGATTGATGGATTTCCCATCACTCGCCAGAATCTTGCCGCACTGCTTTATCCAGCCATCGGAGAGGACCCCGTCAATGATCAGGTCGATGCCGCTGTGGCGACCCTGATTGGTGATAAATTGGTTCCGATCGGAGAAGCTGAGGGATCGATTGGCTTCCTAAGCGAAACCGTCTCAAAAATCGACAAGGACCGTGATAGTATCGTTGTTACGGCAACCAGTCGGCTGGCTACCCAAAGCAGGCTGCTCCGTGAAATGTTCCAGAAGACGCCTCGAGTTACCCTCGAAGGGTCTAAGACCGTTGATTCGGGTATTTCTCTGTTTGATGGGGGGCGTGAACAAAAGATCACGGATCGAGACACCGACATTCGGTTTCTGATTCAGTTTGTTTCCGAAGCGAATCTGGAGTCGGCTAAGAATGAGCTCGTGAATGAGTCGATGGCGAGCAGCAATCAGTCGCGTGTCTATATTGCGGCGCCTCGTCCTGCTGAGATCGATGAGATACTTTCTGAGATTCATCGGGCTGAAGAGATTCGCAAGTTGCACCAGAATGATTCTGACCCCGAAGTGCAGCGATATGTCGACGGACAAGAGCAACTGAAGATTGCCAAATCTGCTGAGGTCCAGCAGTTCCTCTCGAATGCAATCACCAAGGGATGGTTCATCTTCCGGGCAAACCCCAGTGCGGCGGCGACTCTTGGTAATGATCTTGAGTCGGCCATGCGATCCCAGCTGGCCACGGCGGCGGATGATGTCTTTAGCAAATTTAAACACGCCAATGAGAATGTGCCTGGACCCGTCGCAGAGAACTTCCTCCGCGTCTCTGATCTGACCCAGATCACTCGAGACCGTGATCCACTGACAATTGTGAATATCCAGGGGACCGATACCAACATTAATTTGTCGCATCCGGCGCTGGCCGAGATCACCGATTTCCTTGATAAGCACGCGAACCCCGACGGCAAGCGCCTGCTCGATGAGTTTGCCCGTCCTCCCTATGGCTGGAGCAAGGACACCACGCGCTACCTCGCGGCCGCCCTTTTCTATGAGCAGCGAATCAAGATCCGGGTCAACGGACAGGAAGTGAAGGTGGTGGGGGATACTGCTTTCGCTGCTTTTAAAACAAATAGCTCCTTCAACGGAGTTACTATTCTCCCGAATGTGAGCGAGATTTCCACTGAAGTGAGGCAACGAGCAGCCAAGCGGCTCTCCGCGCTCACAGGCGAGAGACTGTTGCCGCTTCCTCAAAAAATCGCGGAAGTGGCGGTGAAACATCTGCCTCAATTTGTAAAGGAGTTTACCAATCTCCCGAGTCGTGTGTCAGGCCTGGGCCTTCCCACTGACCGCTTCAATCGTCTTCAAAATGGACTGGCTGATGCCTTGTTAGGAGATGGGTCTGATGCACCATCGATTTTTGGAACAGAGGAGAGTGAATTGCACGACGACCTCATTTGGGCGCGCCAGATATCGAAGGCCTTGGAGCATGGGGCTGAAAAGACGCTTACTGAAATTTCTGCTCTTCTAAGTCGCTCCAAAGGGCTTGCAGCGCAGGGTGTCCTGACAGATCTGCCTGCTGAGTTGGCTTCGGCAGGTAGCGAAACTCTGGCAACAGTGGAGAAGGGGACTTTTTACGAGGATATCCCGGCACTGGGACACGCTTTAGATGCGCTACGAGACATTGTGACCAAGTATTGCAGTGAAGAAGTCGAGTTGATGAAGAAGGGCTTCGAGGCGCAGGCGGAATCAGTTCGTCTATCGGCCGATTACCAGGCTCTCGATGCGGGGGCACGGGCCGCAACCGACGAGAATCTGGCCCAACTCGTTTTTACCTGCCCGCACGATTTGGAAGGGCTATCCACCGCTAATGCCACTCTCGTACGATTGAACAATGGACTTCAGGCCATTCGTGCGTCCGTCCAAAAATCAGCACGGCCGCCGGAAGAGGAGGACAAGGGGGCAGAACCCGAGAAAGAGTCCGAAACCTCAACGGTTCGATTGAAGGCTGTATTGAAGACCGAAGGGGATCTCGATGCAGCGATCAAACAATTGGATGATCACCGGGAAGATGTCAAAGACGGCAAAGCACTTCGCATCATCACTTCTTAGACCGCCGATTGTTCTATTGCCATGTTCGACTCCTCCACTCGAAACCGCCTCGCCGCCTTCGTCTCTGACGCTAGGCGCCTGCTCTGCGGTGACTACAACAAACCCGGCGGAGAGATCACCTCTATCCTCCAAACCTACGGCATCCAGCCCGATGGCACGGTTACCAATCTTGATTCGCTTCCCGGGCTCGACCAGCGGGGTTACGAACTCGCCTCCACTCTGCGTGATGTGTTGGCACACAAGCGTGCCAACACGGTCGGTCTCAAGGCCTGGGGAAAATATGATCCGCACGTCTACGATCTCATCCAGGAGCAGGCCTTTACGGTGCTGAACCGTCTCTGCGCTTTGCGCATGGCAGAGGAGCGTGGAATCCTGCCCTCTCCTGTGATTAGCCAAGGGCCGAACTCCGATGGATTCGAGCTCTACGAGATAGTCGCGGACAAGAAGCATCTCTCTCGTGACGAGCGTTACGAGGCCTTTCTCTTTTCGGTCTTCGACGAACTCTCTCTCGACCTCGGAGTGCTCTTCGATCGCTTCTCGCCCCACGGCATGCTCTTTCCGAGATCAGATGCCCTGGGCGAATTACTGGAAGAAATTAATCACTCTGATCTTGCGCCCCTCTGGGAGGCCGACGAGACCATCGGCTGGATCT
>CAXBHX010000084.1:0-15654 GCA_963975655.1 uncultured Verrucomicrobiales bacterium | reverse complement strand
AGCTCTAGAAGAACGTGCGAAAGGCGAGAAAGGTCGTCCAACCGTTGTAGACATCGACGGCACCGGAATCGATATCATCGTACTGGATTCCTGCCATGATCTTAGCATTGTCTCCGCAAAGGTAATAATTGAGCCCCGTATAAAAGCTATGGTGCTTGTCGCCGCGCCCGCCAAAAGGAAGGTTGGTTGCTCCGACGGCATCAGCCCTCCGGCTGTAGCGACTGTAGACTCGTACTCCCTGGGCCTCTGAGGCACCTTCATACTGATATCGAAAGACCGCCTCCAGCTTGTCCTCCACTAGGTAGTATGAGGGAAGGAAGACAAAGCCCCAGAAGGTGCCCTGTCGAACCGCAGCCTTTGCGCCACCCACGGCATTGGTGTCTCCGTTATCACCGGCAATTCCCTCGATTCGCATGGTCCACGGCCCCTCTCCATATCTGAGCGCCAGCGAACTGGCCCAGTCGAGGCCGTTGGCCAGCGATTTATCGCCCAGCCCGGCGTTTTGATAAAATGCAGTCCAAAGAACCTCAGAAATATCCGCTCCAGTTCTATCCGTGAACTGGAATTTATTTCTCATGTAAAACATCTCGCCGTCATCCCAGTTGGCGATCCAGTCGTTGTGGGAAGTTGAAAAAGCTCCGATATCACCTGACCAGTTGTCGTTCTTAAACTCGAACCAGCCCCCCGTAGGATTTGAGAACCCCAAATCATAGGGCCAGATCTTATTCGAAATTGCAGAACGCTCTACGGTCTTGATGCTCTTTGAGGAAACATTCCACTCCTCGCTCATGTTCAGCTCACGTTTCCCGTATCCGAACTTAAACACATCCAATGCTCCGAGGCCGAGAGCAGTATTGAGATCGAGCCTGGCATAAAGATCCCACATGTGCTGGAACACGAATCCGCGGGAACCTCGCACAGGCCCTCTGTCCCGGAAGATATTAGCCTGACCGGACAGCTCCAAATAGTTGAACATTTTTGCCGCACCACCAAAGTAGAATCGGCGGACTTCATCGGTGTCGTAGTCGAACGAAGTGCCTCCACCTTTTCCGTCAACATTGGCATACTGATATTGAAATCGCCCCATCAACTTAAACTCCTGAAGAACAGGATTGTCCTGATTGGAGTATAGCTTCCCCATCTCTTTGTAGGCTTCGCACCAGTCATAGGACTCGTCCTCAAACACCGATTTTGAGGAATAATCCGGCGACTCACCGGCCGTCACTGCCGCACAAAAAATCCCCGTGACCATCAAGGAAAAAACATAGAACGACGTGAGGATCATCCGCGTTGACGCTTTAGATTCCTCGAATTTGAATAGGATTGCTTGGGTCATCATCAGTTGGATCAGAATTGTATTTACCCGCGGTTCCTCAATTGTGAAAGAAAAAACTCCTATTCCAAATACGGAAGCTCAGAAAGGCCTTTGCCCGAATTCAAACAAGCCAAGGCAGCCTTCCTCTCCAGCCCCTTCTCGAACTGACCTCCATCGGCGATTCGACGAAACCAACTAAGGCAGGAAAAGGCGACACCATCCTACCAAGCCCATCTAAAGATGGATTGATTCGTGATGATCCTATTTGCCTGAAGAGTCACTGAACCCTTGAGGGCAATGGGGCCCTATGGCTTAGGCGTATCAGGCCCGTCAGCAGGCAACTCCGGCTCCTTGATGTATTCCATAGGAAGCTCCCCTTTCAGGGCTCCCAGGAAAACAACGATGGATTTTATGTCATCATCAGAGATCTCCCGGCCCAACTGGTGAAAAGCCATTTTCTTAACCATTTCCCGCAGATCACGAACCTCACCGTGGTGCATGTAGGGGCCCGTCTCGGTAATATTACGCAAACTTGGCACCTTTAAAAAGAATCGATCTGCCTCGTTGCCGGTCACCTTTTCACGCCCTGTATCCTCGAGTGGCGGCTCCCATGGACTGACGAGACCCACTTTCTGATACATGTGCCCCCCAACGCCAGCTCCGTTGTGACAAGTAATGCATCCCGTCGTGATAAAAGTATTTAAGCCCTGCTTTTGCTCATTCGTGAGGGCATCCTCATCTCCTTTCAAAAAAGCATCAAACGGTGAAGGTGTCAGCAACTTGCGCTCGAACGCTCCGATCGCTTTCCCCATGTTTTCGAAGGTGATTGAGTCAGGATCTTCCGGGAACACTTTTCCAAATAGCTCGACATAGCCGGGAATCGTTTTGAGAACACTTTCAACGTGAGCCCCATCTTTCATGCCCATTTCTATGCCGTTAAGAGGGGGGCCCATGGCTTGATGCTCCACATCGGGCTCCCTTCCATCCCAGAACTGGGAAATGTGAAGTGCCGCATTGTAGACCGTAGGAGAATTCCGGTCCCCGGTCAGTCCGTTAATCCCCTTCGGGACTCTCGCTCCATTATCTCCATAACTTTCCAAATGGTGGCATGAGGCACAGGAAATAGTTCTATCCGCCGACAGACGCTTATCAAAATACAACATCCGCCCGAGATTGATTTTATCCTCCGTAAAAGGATTATCCGGATTCTCCACCGACTCAGGAAGGGGCTGAAACAGGCCCAGCATGGCACGATCAACCTTCACCTCTTCTCCGTGGGAAGAGTAGGGCAGAAGGAAGGAGATAAAAGCGATGAGGGGGACGTAGTATTTCATAAGCGGAATTGGTACAGCTTACTCAATCAAAGAACGAATCCATGATTCGTAAAGCAAAAACTACGGCCATCGCCATACAGAAAGACGCATCAAATTCGACAAATATCGCCCCTGATGAAAATTGAGCCATCCGATCAACTATATCGATACCTAGGTGTAGCCAGTTCGAAACGAACCAGGAGGGGCGGACGGCGACGCCTCATCCCGTTTAATCATTGCCGGACTGAACAAGCTCACCTTTTCGGCTCGACTGAGCGATTCTCTGCATCACATCCCCTCCCCCCCTTCGCCGTCACACGCACCCTTCATCCGAAAGACTGGATGCTGAGTAGTTGACGAACGGGCTGACAATCACCAGAATCGCAACACCGCTCAACACATACGCGACTATTTTGCTAGTCACCTCGTGTGCTAGTCACCTCTTGAACTCTGAGGTCTGTTCTAATGGCCATTCCATCCTTGAAAACTGCGACACTGGCACTGGTGGTTGCGCTGCTGTATTTCTTGACGGGTCGGTTAGGCCTAATGTTCCCGGCCTTCGAATCGCACATCACTCTGCTCTGGTTACCCACCGGGATCGCCGTCGCAACACTGCTTCGCTGGGGCTTCAAATATTGGCCGGGCGTGGCGCTCGGGTCCCTCGCTGTGAATTTGTCCATAGGGGTCGCGATGCCAGCGGCACTGGGCATCGCCGTGGGTAACACCGCAGCCCCCCTGCTTGCAGCGTGGATACTACAACGCACCACATTTCACCTCGCCCTTGATCGCCAGAGAGATATTTTGTTACTCGCTGTGGCTGCGGTGGTCGGTATGACCGTGTCAGCGACCTTCGGAGTGCTCATGCTGGGCGTGGTGACCCAATTGCCCAAAGAATGGTTCGCTCCGTGGCTAATTTGGTGGGCCGGCGACTTCATGGGTGTCATCGCCGCTGCGCCACTGTTTCTCGCCTTCTCCCGGGAGCAATGGCGCTCTATCATTGTTCGACGAGGCGAGTTCATCATCTGGATCCTCACCATCAGCCTGATTGCTTTCGCCGTATTCGTTTTGAATGGCGGCGAGAAATATCAGGCATGGCCAATTGCATTCCTACCGTTCCCATTAGTTGCCTGGGCGGCTCTCCGCTTCGGAGCGATAGGCACATCCGTTGCCATCATTGCGCTCTCAATTGCCGCAAGCTATGGAACATCGATAGGAAGCGGCCCCTTTCATAGTTCCAATCCGCTCGATGAAGCGACCATAGTTTGGTTGTTCATGGCGACGAGCGCGGCTCTTGGTTGGGCAATTACCGCACTGCGTGCCGCCACGGTCAAAGCAACGGGTGTCCAAAACCTCCTCGAACAAGTGATGAATGACGTCTCGTTGGGGGTGCTACTCGCCAATACCGATCGAAAAATCACATACTCCAATGTGGGTTTCACCAAACTCACCGGGTACACAGCGGAGGAGATGCTGGAGGAAAGTTGCAGCATTCTCCAAGGTCCCGATACCGATGCCTCCATGGTGGATAAACTCAGGACCGCACTTAAGGGTGACGGATACTTCGATGGCGAGATACTGAACACCCGGAAAGATGGCACCACGTTCTGGAATGCACTTTTCGTGTCGCCAATCCATGATAACCGTGGCGCGATAACAGGATTCTTCGCTATAACGCGTGACGTAACGAAGCGCAGGGAGACCGAAGATGCCTTGAAAGCATCGAAGGAATTTTCCCATCGATTGATTGGATCCATGCAGGATGGATTGTCAGTAGTCGACCTAAACGGTGTACATCAGGATGTAAATCCGGCTTTTTGCAGGATGACGGGATTTTCCCGCGAGGAACTCATTGGTGTCGGGCCACCTCACCCCTATTGGCCGCCGGATCATTACGATCAGATTGAGGAGAAATTCAGTGAAACGCTGCAAGGAAGCTCGGGCACTTTTGAGCTCGAGTTCAGGCACAAGAACGGTGACCAATTCCCGGTAATTGTCTCCCCTTCAAACATCAAAGACAAAGAGGGCAACATCATAAGTTACCTGGCTACTATAAAAGACATCACCGACAGGAAGCGGGCAGAGGAGGAGTTAAGTGCTGCGACTCAGAAACTGAGGCTGCATTTCGAACAAACTCCAATGGCAGCGATCGAGTGGGACTTAGAGTTTCGGGTCACACGATGGAACCCGGCCGCCCAGACCATCTTCGGGTTCAGCGCGGATGAAGCGATCGGACAACACGCCTCCTTCATAGTTCCCGAAACGTTGCGAGGGAAGGTGGATCAAGTGTGGGAGTCGTTATTGGCCAAAAAAGGCGGGGAACGAAGTTCGAACGAGAACGCGCAAAAGAATGGCAGGAAAATCCTCTGCAATTGGTACAATACACCGCTCATCGACGACCATGGTGAGGTCGCCGGTGTCGCGTCCCTCGTCATGGATGTCACCGAACGCAAGCAGGCGCAGAAACTGCTAGCCTGGGAAACAAGCGCCATGGACCTGATTGGCAGCGCCGCACCGCTGCACGATGTGTTAGAAGAGCTGATGCTCGGTCTGGAAGAGCAGGCACCGGGGGCACTATGCTCCGTCCTTTTACTCGACGAAGATGGCATCTACCTGCGACATGGCTCTGCACCAAGCCTGCCAGCGGGCTACCGCAACGCCATCGACGGTGTCGCCATCGGACCCACAGTCGGGTCCTGCGGCACTGCAATCCGTTTCGACAAGCAAATTATCGTCTCTGACATCAGTATCGACCCACTGTGGAAACCTTTCCGTGCTGTGGCGATGAACCACGATCTGCACGCCTGTTGGTCAGCCCCCATCCACGGTCACCTTGGAAAAATACTCGGCACCTTTGCTATCTACTTTCGAGATAAACGCAGCCCCTCCTCCTCTGAACTCGAATTCATCTCACGGGCGACCCATATCACTGGCATTGCTATCGAGCGAAAGAATGACGAGGAAGCGATTCGTGAGAGTGAGGAGAAATTCCGGTCGCTTTTTGAGAATGCCAGTGACGCCACTTTCCTGATGCAGGGCGAGCAGTTCATCGACTGCAACACCCGCGCCCTGGAAATGTTCGGATGCAAAACCCGCGATCAGATCATCAGCCGGCCTCCGTATGAATTCTCACCTCCACTCCAACCATCCGGCCTGAGCTCACGCGAATTGGCAACCGAGAAGATGACGGCCGCCTTGACGGGCGAACCTCAGTTCTTTGAGTGGCTACACACGAGGCTCGATGGATCGTTGTTTCCCGCCGAAGTGAGCCTGAATAGAGTCACACTGAAGGGCCAGATTATACTTCAAGCCATCGTCCGCGACATCAGCGAACGCACCCGGGCAGAGGAAGAAATCCGAGAGCTCAATGCTAATCTGGAGCGTCGAGTCGAACAGCGCACTGAAGAGCTTCAGGCCGCAAACAGGGAGATGGAAGCGTTCAGCTATTCGGTCTCCCACGATCTCCGGGCACCATTACGAGCTGTGGATGGCTTCTCGCGTATCGTATCGAGAGACTACTCCGAACAGATCGATGGAGAAGGGCAGCGGATGCTCGATCTCATCCGCAATGGGGCTCAACGAATGGGGCGACTCATCGACGACCTTCTCGAATTCTCCCGGGTCGGCCGGCAACCGATGGCTCCGTCCTCAATCAATATGGAAACAATGGTCCGGGAAATCACCGAGGGCCTGACCGTGCGCGAACCGGGTCGAACGTTCCACCTCGACCTGCAATCCCTGCCTCCGGCGCACGGCACCCAGGCGATGATCCGTCAGGTATGGGTGAACCTGATCAGCAATGCCGTAAAATTCACCCAAGAACGCGAAATCAGCGAGATCGAGATTGGCACGCAGCTTGATGACGACGGAATCCAGGTCTACTACGTCAGAGACAACGGCGCGGGCTTCGACATGCGCTATGTGGAAAAGCTTTTCGGCGTTTTCCAGCGCTTGCACTCCATGGATGAATTCGAAGGTACCGGTGTCGGCCTTGCCCTCATTCAGCGCATCGTTGAGAGGCACAATGGACGTGTCTGGGCCGAAGGAGAAGTTGATGAAGGTGCTACCTTTTACTTCACCCTTTCCAGTTTCAACCCATGATCACACCCCTCGAAATTCTACTCGTAGAAGACAACCCTCAGGATGCAGAGCTCGCAATCCGAGCACTCAATAATTGCGACCTTGGTGACAAGCTTGTTCATGTCATCGATGGACAGGCGGCGCTCGATTTCCTCTTCGGTCATGGCATCTACGAAGGGCGAAATATCCAGATCCAACCAAAGGTAGTTTTGCTCGACTTGAAGCTGCCAAAAGTAGATGGAATCGAAGTCCTGCGCCAGCTCCGTGCCGACGAGAGAACAAGACTACTCCCCATCGTCATGCTGACCTCATCGCGCCAGGACCGGGACGTCATCGAAACCTACAATCTGGGCGCCAACAGCTACATTGCGAAACCGGTTGATTTTGAACGCTTCTCCGAGGCTATCAGCAGCGCGGGGCGGTATTGGGTTCTCGTGAATGAGGCTCCAATCGGAGATCCCTGATGCCTCTCTTCCCCTCATCATAACACCCGATTGAGATCGCCCTATCCAGGAGATCAGTTTGCCCATACGACTAACTAACTTACTCGCGCTCGTTCATGTATCCCTCAGCGGCGGATGGATCTCCCCTACTTCTCATTCTTCTCGGCTCCTCTCTAGTTACATCAGCGGAAGGCATCTCCCGCCAGCAAGCACTGGAAAAACCTAACAGTCTTCTTCTATTTCCAGACGGACTTGATTACGAATCCCTCACCCCGGCCACGCCAATGGCGTCATAGCTGGCTACAAATAGAAACTCAGTGTCTACAACGGTAGTATCCGGATCACGACAGACGATCCTATCAACGAAGAAAATGCGGCACTCCTTGAGGTGCTAAAATCTCTGACTCAGGACGAATAGAAAACTACCCGTATGAATTCGAATTCCGATCTCTCCCGCCGCCGCTTCATCGCCACTGCCACTACCGGAACGGGGGCGACATTGCTTCCAGGTATATCAATGCTCAGGGCGGCTCCTGATGGGGTCGGCGAGACGGAACACTTCTGGTACCGTCTTGCGCCGGCGGAAGGTCCCTACATCGACTCCCAACGTGACAATCTGGCATTCGGAATCGGTGATGGAGTCATCCTGCTCTCCGAAAACAATGCTAAAACCTGGCCTTATCAGGCAGAGTTTCCCGATGCGGAAAACATCAACTTCAGCTGCATCCTCGGAAATGGAAACATCGTCTTCGCCACTCGCACAGAACTCTACCTGAGCACCGACAGGCTGAAGACCCTCCGGGAGATCACGGTAAAAGACCGTGACGGCAGCGACTACACTCCGCATACGCCAAAGGATCCAGAAAATGCCGGCTGGTATTTCTACTCCCTCGATGGGGTGAACTCCTTTGAAGTCGATGGCAACGAGATGCTGATCTGGGGCAACTACTGCAATGTCAAGACCGGCCCGGTACCGGCGAACATCTACTTCTCAACTGACGGCGGCGAGACAGTGAAGATCGCCTATTCCTTCGGACAAAACCCCCAATTTCAATATGAGGATTCGGGCCCGGAATCCTGGCTCGGCGATCCCGACAACCCGGTCATCTGCCGCCACATCCATTCAGTGTCCTACAACCCCGACGAGAACGCATTTTACGCCTGCAGCGGCGACATCGATCGCGGACACGGCAATGAATGCCACTGGCTGCGCGGCACCTACGACAGCGGGGATGACAGCTGGGACTGGAAGGTGCAAGTGTCAGCCAATGCCAATTCGCGCTACAAATCCGGCGGCATTAATTTCGTCGATGGCCAGATCTACTGGGTCGCCGACGCCAACGGACCCAAAACTCTTCGGGAGACCTATGATCGCGGCATCTTCCGCTGCGATCCTGCTGACCTGGCACACCCTGACAATCACACTAAGATCTTTGACGCCCAATACGAACTGGCCATCATGACCATTGAAGGTGATACCATTCTGGTGCCGGAGTATGGCAACGCTTCACCATGCGACACCGGATTCATCATCTCAACCGACCGGGGAAAAACATGGGGGCAGTACGATCTCAAAGAGTTTGGAGATCGCTCCGGCGTTCGTGTGAACCAAAGGAACAGCGACGGCTGGTTCCGGGTCGGACTGCGTCAAAAGTGGCTCGATCGCGCCGAAGTGCTGTTTATCAAGCCGAAGCCGGTCAAGTGATGGGTATACGGCTTGGCGCTGTTCCGCTTACTTGATGAAAGATTTCAGCTTTTCCTGACTCGCTATCGAGTACCGATAGATCGGTTGATTGGCAAACTGCAGCATGACGATCTCGCCTTCCACGCGAAGGAAGACACCCACGCAAGAGTCTCAAGCTCGTCCACGGCGACTCCACATCATTCCCTCGATCAGAACGGCGATCGCTCGCGCCGTCAAGGACCACCGGTGCCAGGTGCCCCTTGCTCGCGCTATTATGCCAAGATCCGCGGAGCACAAGGAAACAAGGGCGCGACCATGAAACTCACCTCTATCCGGAAATTGATAAATCGGGTCGCTGGCCCTTAGTCTCTCGACACACGTTCGGAAATTCTGTCAGATTCCCGTCCAGTCGCGCATACTCCCGTTGAACCCAATATGAATCGAATAATCTCCCCTCTCCTCCTCTCGGCCTTATGGCTCTGCGCTGCAACCCTCTCGGCTGCGGACTGGCCTGGCGAATCAAGCGACTGGAAGGGGTACGAGCGATTCGATTTCGTGGTGGATGGTCGGCCCTCATTCGTTGTCGTACCAAAAGAGAGCGCCCCGGGGAACCCATGGGTCTGGAGAGCGCGGTTTCCATCCTTTCACGCGGACTCGGATCTCCTTTTGTTGGAGCGCGGCTTTCACATCGCTCATATCGACACCAACGGAATGCTTGGAAGCCCACGCGCACTCAAGCACTGGGATGCGTTCTATGAACTCATGACCGGCAAGTATGACCTGGCCAAAAAACCGGCCCTGGAGGCTGTCAGCCGCGGCGGGTTGTTTGCCTATCGCTGGGCGGCGAGGCATCCTGAACGCGTGTCATGCATCTACGCGGACACGCCCGTTTGTGACATCAAAAGCTGGCCACTGGGACAAGGAGGCGGAGTCGGTAGTGACGGAACCTGGCAAACGCTTCTGACTGAATACGGCTTCACCCATGAGGAAGCCCTCGCCTTTGAAGAAAACCCGATCGAGGTGCTTCGGCCTCTCGCCGAAGCCGGAATTCCGCTGCTTCACATCGTCAGTCTGAGTGATCGCGTGGTTCCCCCGGACGAGAACACCTTTGTCCTGGCAAAGCGGTATCGGGAGTTGGGGGGCAGCATCGAGATCATCGAGGTAGCGGAAGGCACGGAGAAATCCAAAGGCCACCACTTCACCCATCCAAACCCCAAACAGGCCGCTGACTTCATTGATAGCCATGCCAGGCCCCTGAAGCGGAAGACGAAGTAGAGGAAGAACTTGAACCTTGGAAGACGACTTCGCATTTTCGGCCAGTCAGGCCGTAGCGATCGGGAGCCACAGCCACTCACACGATCTCAAATCGTCGCACCTGAATGGCGTTCTTCCCACTCTTCTGGATCGGCCGGGGCTCAGGTTGAGCAAAACCGTTCCCATCGACAGCCCGGGCCCGCACTTCTTACTTCCCGGGCTTTAAATCACGAAACGTCGCCGCCCAGGCAATCATGGCGGCAGTGTATCCTGAACTCGTCTCGAGAAATCGACGGCGACTCAATGGATTCTGCTTCTCTGGGTCCATCATAGATTGATCCGATCCGTTCAATTACTATCAGGGTGCGTGGATTTAGAATAGAAAGATCGTGAGCAATCGACTCTGCCGGCCGATTCAGAATGCGCCGCTCGAAGTCGCGCGTATCGGAGATCAAACTGGTGGAGACGACTTTGGGATTAGCTGCCAGAGCCCATGGGTAGTGGGCATACTGCGTTCCTCTGTTTTCATTTCTTGCAGCCCGGACCGGATCACCGTAGAAAGAATTCAGATGGCTCGCAAAAAAGACATTTCACCCAAGACTCACTTCCGCGGCTACGCCATTCCCGGCGACACCGTTCCGGGCGACACCGTTCCGGGCGACACCGTTCCGGGCGACACCGTCCCGGGCGACACCGTCCCGGGCGACACCGTCCCGGGCGACACCGTCCCGGGAAGCCACGACGCCCCCCCTCTCGCCATCGATGCCGGAGAAACCTTGGACGTTCTTTGCGGCCACTATCGTATTTTTCAGCTAAAGAAAGGGCATCGCTATTCCACCGACGACATCCTTACCGCCTGGTACGGAACTTCATGGTGCCCGACCGCCCGCTCTATCCTCGATCTAGGTAGCGGGCTTGGCACGGTTGCCATGGTCGCTGCATGGCGAGTGCCCCGAGTGCCAGTAGTCACCGTTGAAGCTCAGGAGGACAGCATCGCCCTCGCCAGGAAATCAGTCCGCTGGAACGGCCTCGAAGATCGCTTCGATATCCGTCAGGGTGATTTGCGCGATTCAGAGGTATTAGGCCAGGAGGAGAAATTCGACCTCGTCCTCGGCAGCCCGCCCTATTTCCCGCTCGGCACAGGAGTGGAGGGTGACCACCCACAAAAAATCGCCTGCCGATTCGAAGTGCGAGGCACGATCGATGACTACTGCGCCAAAGCGGCAGCTCATTTGGAAATCGGCGGGATTTTTGCCTGCGTTTTCCCTGTTAATCCAGAAGAGCAAGCGCAGCGTGTGATCAATGCGGCCCACCAGTCGGGTCTCACCATCATCCGTCAACGCCCCATCGTGCTAAGGGAGGGCGAACCACCCTTGCTTGGGGTCTTTGTGATGATGCGCCGCTGCGATCTTCCCGATGCCATGCACGACGAAACCTGGCACGAACCACCACTGGTCATTCGATGCGAAGATGGATCAATCCACCCTGAATACGCCGCCGTGAAATTGAGCTTCGGATTTCCACCGTGACTCTGATGTGCCGTCGATTTTTCTTCGGCATCCCCAATTCTCTGGTTAACTCACATCACTCCTATGGGCACCATCAAGAAGCACCTACTCATCTGCTCGACGGCGATTCTATTCGTCAGCGTCATCAGCGTGCAAGCGGCAGATCCAGCCACTCACAAGCCCGTTGTTTTCACCGCCATGGGCTGCGGTCCCTACACTCAGGAGGCGGAGACCGCTCTAACGAAATTCATTAGGCTGGAGAACAAAACGCCCTCCAGCGCTTTCATTATTCACTGCGGTGACATCGTGACAGGAAAGGTAAAAGACTGGCCCGAATCTCAATATGCTAAAGTGGCCAACATTTTGAAGGAGAGCAACCAGATCCCCACTTTTATTGTTCCCGGTGACAACGAATGGAATGATCAGATCGACCCTGACCGTCATTGGGGATACTGGGAGAAGCATTTCATGAAATTTGATGATGCCTGGGAACTGCCGAAACCCGCTTCCGTCGCCAGGCAGGAGACCCGCCCGGAAAATTTCTCATTCGTCCTTGATGGAGTTCTTTTCATAGGAATCAACAAAGTCGGAGGCCTCGTCCATGACGAATCCGAGTGGGCTGCCAGACACAAGGAAAACGCGACTTGGATTTCGGAGCAATTCAAGAAACATCGCGACGATACCCACGCCGCAGCAATCTTTGCCCAGGCCTCTGCTGTCGGAAATACGACTGCATTCGTCAGCGATCTCAGAACGTCTGCAGCAAAATATGCTCATCCCATTCTCTATCTACACGCCAACGGTCACAAATGGTTCGTCCTTGAAAATGAATGGGCGGACAACATCACCCATGTTCAACTCGACGTCGTCAATGCTATCTTCCCTCCTGTTCAGATCACCGTATCGGGAGACCCAACAGAGCCATTCACGTTTGACCGACGGTTGAAGGACCCTGCCTGGCGGCCTCAGCCTTGAGCTTAAAACTAAGTTGCCGTCAAATTACAGGGAACCTCTCGCTCAACGACTATTCCAGGCCCTCATCACCTCACCATTCCAGTTTTCAATTCCGTCATGAAGCTATCGATTAAAAACACCACCCAGTCTCTCACCAAAACAGATCTCCTCGTTGTTTTAGCTAAAAAGGGATCCCGCCCCAAACTCCCTGCAGGAGTTGAAGTCCCGTCACTCGCACTGAAATCGTTTTCAGGGGAAGAGCGGGAAATGCGCCTGACTGATGCCACGGCAGGACTGGCCGGACGCGTACTCTTCATCGGAGTCGGCAGCGGGACGATTGACACGGAGATCCTGCGCCGCTGTGGAGCTCTCGCTGCCAAAAAGGCCGAAAAAACTCAATCCACCTCCGCCGCCATCTGGTTCGATCTTCCCACAGGAAAGCGCTCTGAAGTTCTCGGTCAGGCTCTCGCGGAAGGAGCAATCCTGGGTGCCTACCGCCTCACCGACTTCCAAAGCACTGCCAAACCAGCCGCACTGAAACGACTGGCTATTTATGGAACCAAGGAGTTCAACATCGGGGTCAGACGCGGCCAGATCACCGGCGATGCCAATTGCCTGGCTCGCCGCCTTCAGGACTCCCCCGGAAACCTCATGCGACCGCGCGACATGGTCAAAGAAGCGAAGACAATCGCATCAGGCAGCGGTCAGACTTCCCTCAAGATCATCGACGAGAAAGAAATGGAACGCCTCGGGATGGGTTCCTTGCTTTCCGTTTCCCGCGGTTCATCCGAGCCTGCCTATCTCATTCATCTCACCTACAAGCCGAAGAAGAAAGCCAACAAAAGGGTCTGTCTTGTTGGCAAAGGCCTCACCTTCGACGCTGGCGGCATCAGCCTTAAACCTTCTGCCAGAATGGACGAGATGAAGTATGACATGTCCGGCGGCGCTACAGTTCTCGGTGCCATGGCCGCGGTCGCCCAACTCAAGCCTGACGTCGAGGTCCACGGACTCGTCCCCACGTCCGAAAACCTTCCTGACGGAATGGCTAATAAGCCCGGCGACGTCGTCACCGCCATGAACGGCCTCACCATCGAAGTGCTCAATACTGACGCCGAGGGCCGACTCATTCTCGCCGATGCCCTTGCCTACGCTGAATCCAAAATCAAACCTGATGCCATGGTCGATCTCGCTACGCTCACGGGTGCAGTGGTGGTTGGGTTAGGCCACGAGTACAGCGGAGCCATGGGGAACAACGACAAACTCATCGATGCGGTGATCGAATCAGGCAAAACAACGGGCGAGCTCGTCTGGCACCTACCTCTGCACGACCGCCATACCGAAGAGATGAAGGGCACCGTCGGCGACCTCAAAAACATCAGCGGACCTGGAGCCGGCGCGGGTTCTTCCACCGGTGGAGCTTTCCTCCAGAACTTCGTCGGAGAGATTCCCTGGGTCCACCTCGACATTGCCGGCAGCGCATGGGGCGCAGCAGATCGCGACTACCAGGGCGGAGCAATAGGAACCGGCGTCGGCGTTCGACTTCTTATCGATTGGATTGAGAACTTGGATGCCTGAGTTGGCTCACGCGCAACTTCAATCAGACCGACTTCAGGAATCCCCAGCCGTCACCTCACCCATGGCCCCCGATTCCACCATTCTCATTACCGGAGCCTCTTCCGGCATTGGCAAAGATGCCGCACGTTCCCTTGCTCAGCGGGGTTACACCGTCTACGCCGCCGCCAGACGAATTGAAAAAATGGAGGACCTCAAGGAAGTCGGCGTTATCCCCCTGAAGCTCGACATCACTCAAGAAGAGGGCCTCCAGGCTGCCGTTGACACCATCACCCAAGCACACGGCGGTGTCGATGTACTCATCAATAATGCCGGCTACGGCCTCTACGGCTCGATGGAGGAAACCACCCTCGAAGACGCCCGCTATCAGTTCGAGGTGAATCTTTTCGGCCTTGCTCGCCTCACCCAACTCGTGCCCCCCCCACATGCGAGAACAGAAATTTGGCCGTATCATCAACGTCTCCTCTGTAGGTGGCAAAATCTACACTCTGCTAGGCAGCTGGTATCACGCCTCCAAGCACGCACTTGAAGGCTGGTCCGATTGTCTCCGCATCGAAACAGCCCCTTTCGGCATCGACGTCATCATCATCGAACCGGGTGCCATCGTCACTGAATTCGGCGACGTCATGGGCGGCCCCATGCTGGAGCGTTCCGGGGAGGGCCCCTACGCCACCATGGCGAAAGGCATGGCGAACATGCTCAAGAAGGAAATGGAAGGCGGCGGGGGTTCCCCTCCTGGCGTCATCACCCATCTAATGGTTAAAGCCATCGAGTCGAAAAAGCCAAAAACACGTTACGCCGCTGGCAAGTATGCTCGATTACTCCTCTTCATGCGCCTCTGTTTTAGCGACCGAATGTTCGATCGAGTCGTAACCTCGATGATCAAATAATACTTCCTTGTAAAATCTTACTAAAATAACACGCTATCATGCCTACTACCATCAACGCCTACGCCGCCAGTGAACCCGGTGGATCCCTTGCCCCTTTCAGCTACGAAGTCGGTGAACTGACACCGAATGAAGTCGAAATCGATGTGCTTTACTGCGGTATTTGTCACAGCGATATCAGCATGATCGAAAACGAATGGGGCATGACTCAATACCCCTTTGTCGGCGGTCACGAAATCATCGGGAAAATTGCCAAAGTAGGTGATGCCGTCACCCATCTTCAATCTGGCGCCGTGGTCGGTCTCGGCTGGCACTCCGCCTACTGTGGCCATTGCGAGTCCTGTCACTCTGGTGATCAGAACCTCTGCGCCAGCGCCGAAGGCACCATCGTAGCCCGTCATGGTGGATTTGCGGACAAAGTGCGAGCCAGCGCCGACGGCGTCATCCCCATCCCAGAGGGTCTCGATCAGGCATCTGCCGGCCCACTGCTCTGTGGTGGCATCACGGTGTTCAACCCCATGGTTCAATTCGATGTAAAACCGACGGACAAAGTCGCCGTCATTGGCATTGGCGGGCTTGGCCATATTGCTCTCAAATTCCTCAACGCCTGGGGTTGCGAAGTCACCGCCTTCACCTCCAGTGAATCC
>CAXBHX010000083.1:0-15867 GCA_963975655.1 uncultured Verrucomicrobiales bacterium | reverse complement strand
CTGAGGACGCTGAGGACGCTGAGGACGCTGAGGACGCTGAGGACGCTGAGGACGCTGAGGACGCTGAGGACGCTGAGGACGCTGAGGACGCTGAGGACGCTGAGGACGCCGACGAGAGAAAAACTGTGCCCAGCATCCTCTACACCTCTGATCTCCCGGTAATCATCTTCGACGACGAAGACCCTTTCCCCACAGAAGATGACACAACATCCCACGTTGAGGAGGAGGAAGACGCGGACCCACCACCAGCTCCACCCCGCACATGAAGTACAAAGTCATCCATCACCAACGTTTCCCCTTCAAAGGACAAGTAAGCATAGAAAGACTGTTTGAAGAGATTCGAGATCACATGCCTCAGAAATGGACCGTAGAGGCTGTCATAACCCCCTGCCCTAGCAAGGGGCTATTAAATCGCATCAGAAACCTCATCCATGCCAGAGCTCAACCAGCTGACGTCCACCACATTGTTGGAGACATTCACTACCTGGCTTTCGTACTCCCCCGTAGAAAGACCGTATTAACACTGCACGATTGCGCAACTCTCGAACGCCTTTCCGGGCTCAAGCGCGCCCTATTTAAGTGGCTTTGGTTTTCGGGCCCCATTCGTCATTCTCACATTGTAACAACAATCTCACACACAACGAAAGAGGAGTTGCGCAAATGGATCGGGACACTGGCCAACAATATAGTGGTGGTCCCCAACTGTATTCGGAGCGAATTTTTAGAATCGCCCAAGCAGCTCAACCCTGAAAATCCCGTTTGTCTTCAAGTTGGCACCGGATGGAACAAGAATCTAATTAGAGTGGCGGAAGCCCTTGTTGGCACTTCCTGCCATTTGGAAATCGTCGGCACTCTGAACAAAACTCAACGAGCCACCCTTCAAGAACTTGGGATAGGTTTTACAGAGTTGGGCCAAGTTTCAGACAGCGATCTTGTCGAAGCCTACCAGCGGTGCGATTTTCTAATATTTGCCTCACTCTATGAGGGGTTCGGCCTCCCCATCCTGGAAGCCCAAGCTACTGGACGTCCCGTCGTTACCAGCAATTGCAGTTCAATGCCCGAAGCAGCCGGAGATGGTGCCTTATTCGTCGACCCTGAATCTGTTAACGATATTCGCCAAGCGGTCGACAAGCTTCTGTCACAACCCGCTCTGCGAGAAGATCTGATCAAAAAAGGGTTTCAGAACGTGAAAAAGCATAGCCCCGAGATCGTTGCAGATAGCTATTGCAAGCTCTACGAGCAATTAGTTAAAACGGGGCACCAAAATTAGTCCTACCGTCCATTCAATTGACAAGCATTATCCATTCAACCAGCCCTCTTGACCCTTCAAGTGGAGGTCTGTACCCTGCGATTCAACGCCTCGCACAGTCTCAGACAATGGTCGGACTCACCCCCACGGTGATGATGCCCTGGAGTTCTGGCGCAGCCGCTCATACCGATGAATGGGCTCCAGCAAGGGTCTCCATTTCCCGTAGATCTCCACTCTCACCCCTGAATTGGTCACCTGCGTTCAGGCAAGATGTGATGAATTCAAGTGGTGACATACTTCACACACATGGGCTGTGGCGTTATCCCTCATGGGTAGCAATGGAGTGGAAAGAGCGCTTCAGGAAGCCCCATGTTGCCTCGATCCATGGAATGCTTCAACCGTGGGCCTGGCATCATCGGGCCATGAGAAAGCGCCCCATTTGGAAGCTGATAGAATATAAAAACCTTCAATCCGCAGATCTTCTCCATGCGACTTCTGAAAGGGAAGCTCATGCATTTCGCGAGCGAGGCCTCTCAGCTCCAATAGCGCTAATCCCTCATGGAGTCGATTTTAGTGGCCCTTTCGATCAATCCCCGGGAAATCTTGAAGAGGGATCACGCACAGCCCTCTTTCTGAGCCGGTTGCATCCAACGAAAGGAATTCCCCTGCTTTTGGAGGCCTGGTCAAAGATACGCCCCGAGAACTGGACTCTGGAGATAGCAGGACCCGACGAAAATGGACACCTGAACGAACTCACGCGCCTCACACATGAACTGGGGATTTCCGATTGCGTCCAATTTTCGGGTGCGATCTTCGGAGAAGAGAAACGCGAAGCCTTTCAAAGATGCAGCCTCTTTATCCTGCCCACGCTTTCGGAGAACTTTGGCATTGTGATTGCAGAAGCCATGGCCCATCAGCGCCCCGTCATTACAACGCAGGGTGCGCCGTGGAGCCTGCTTGAAAAAGAAGAATGCGGGTGGTGGGTCCCTCCGACTGTCCAGGGACTTGCGGATGCCATTGAAGAATCAACAGAAATGTCCCCCGAAGACCTGCAAGCGATGGGCACCATCGGTGAAAGAATCGTCTCTGAGAGATTTTCCTGGAGCAATATCGCGACGGAGTTTCAAGACTGCTACCTCTGGCTGCTTGGCAACGGCCCAAAACCTGGCTGCATCTTATAAAGAAGCCCGGGGCTGGACGAGTACCAGTTAATCTATGATTTCAGGATTCACTTCTTCAAAAAGGCGAAAATGTCTCAGCCCACGTCCCGCGTATGGCAAGCAACGACAAATACGGACCCGCTAATTCCCTTTCCGGGCTGACCTTTTGCATCCCCTCTTTTGGCGAGGCCCGATATTTGATAGCTACCCTTGAGTCAATCCGGCAACAATCAATCAACTGCCACGCCGTTGTCTGCTTTGGCGGGACACCAACAGCTCAAGTAGTCGACTACTGCAATCGCTATGACTGGGTGGACCTAAAACCCTTCAATGAAGACCCGGGAATGGTCGCTTGCTGGTCCGCGGCGGCTGATTCCGCCCGCACTGAATTTCTCACATTCATGGCAGACGACAACACCGTCTGCCCGATGTTCGCAGAAACCATGATGGAATACCTAGCCGAACACCCCCAGGTCGAGTTTGTGTTCTGCAGTCAAAACTACATGGATTCCGAAGGGGATATCTGCCACCATAAAACAGCTGATCTCCAAGCATCTTTCGGAAGGAATGCACTTTCTGAGGGGATTCTGGATCACGGCCACATCCCTAAGGTGATCCAAAATAATTCTATCCCCCTCGAGTCCAGCGTATTTCGCCGGAAGGTATGGTCCGACCACGGCCCATTTGTGGCGATTACCTACGGCTCATTTGATATAGAGTTCATCTTCCGAATCCTACTACGAGGAGTCAAGGCAGCCTTCCTGAATCAATTCTTAATGAACTTCCGCTGGCACGACAACGCCTACTGCACGAGAGCGACTCAGGAACATTTGGAAGGGTCGATCACGGCCTACAGGAAACTCGAAGTAGAGTTCAGCGATCCCTGGGACAGTATCTTTAAACGAAAAAGGGAATTAGCGGAATGTCACAACCTTCGCTTTCCTCAAGCACCGCTCACTCGCATCAAAGACAGCATCAGACTGTCAGGCAGAGGATTCTTCATCTCAGTAGCTAAGCAAAACCTTAGAAGGCTTCTTTCACGATAACTGATTCTCCAAATCCCAAGCCCTCTCATTTTTCTGTGCGGACGGCCACAAAGCATTTTCTTTAAACCTTTCTTTCCAATGAAACTTTCACTGCCAAAAACTATATCCGGCTACTTGAAACCCGCTCTGGTTGCATGGATTGGCTGCGGCGTCCTTTTGATGCTCGAACTGAGTGTCTGGATTCTTCGCTCCTCCGAACCCGCCCGTTGGAAATCCACACCAACCCTCCAGCTCACGATTCCTGAAATACCGGCATCAGTGGTGACAAGCCATGCATCGACCAACCCTGTCGAAGTGGTTTATCGCTTTCACGAACAGCCCGATCGCCTGACAGGTGCGGTAGAGGATCAGTTAGCGTTCTCTCATGGCCTGTGCGGCGCATTCCTTCCTCAAGGGAATTTGACCAGCAAAACCCCGATACTCGAATTGTTCTATCTTGAATACGCCGCAGGAAACCCCCGCTTTATCCATGATGTCTACGGTCACGCCCCGGAAGTTTGCATGCGAGCCACTGGTGCTATTCTCCAGGGTAGCCATCCAGATCGAGGCATCGAAGTCGACGGAGTCTCCCTGCCTGTCCGGGTGATTGAGTTTAAGACCCCTCAAGCCTTTGAACCCCTTTGGATGTTTAAGCTGACTTGGGTTCCTGAAGAGGCCCCCTATCAACCGGATGGAATCGAGTCCTCTCTCAGGCGGGAAAAGATCCAGGCGGGACTTTCCTCCAGTCCGCGCCCCCCGGCTCGAGTCATTCTAGTCGGCGCACGGAACTTTCCGGATGTGGACTCCGCCTGGAAGGCCTACCACCGACTGGTGGTTGAAAGCCTAAGCATGGAAGTGCCAATGATGGCAAAAGAGGGGTGAGCGGAAAACCTATCCGAATGTGATAGTCACGCTGCCAGGGAAAGACGAGATGAACTACAATTACATCGTTGAAAGGCAGCTCCCCATGGCGAATGTGGCTCCTTGCGCCGATGAAGCCGATTTTACGGAGCAGCCTAAAATTGGATTATAAAGACTGCACCGGACGATCCCACATTCGATTCCGAAAACTCGCACTTGCGGGTACTCTTCGTTGCATGAGTGCCCATAATCCCGGATATTGAGCGGTTGGAGATCACCCGGAAACACCCCATGGAAGCCGAAGTCACAGGAATCCCTCATTCAGCGGCAAAAGTGCCGCTGAATGACGCCGCCCACGATTGGCGCCTTCTTCTGCCTCTATGGGCATTCCTAGCGGTCTGGTTTGGCCAGTTTTTCCTGGCACTGGCACCCAGTTGGTCGGATGGGACTTACTATGACTATGGGTTTCTGACACCTCCCTTGGTCGTCATGATTTTTGCCACCCGGTGGAGTGAAGCAACGGCTAATATCGCACCCAAGGCTCTACTCGAATCCGTTGGCACGACGTTTCGCTCTCGAGTGGTTTGGGTCGTTGGATTCCTTTCGATTCTGATGGCAGCACTGCTTCGGTTGATGGAGACCGTTGATTCCGGTTGGAGAGCTCCGCTCTACCTTCACTGGGTCCTCGTCTGGGGTTTGACGGCATTGGTGCTCGGAAAGTCTATTGGATTCCGTCAAACGCTCCCATTCATTCCTATCGTCATTCTCACCTTCCTCAGCATTCCGCTCCCTTCCTCGATTGAGTTTTCACTCATCCACGGATTGACCGAGCAAGTCATGGAAACCTCGGTGAGCATCAACCAGTTCATGGGCTACCCGCTGACGATGTCTGGCGAGACCATCTTTGCCAACGGGATCCCCCTGCAGGTGAGTGAAGGGTGCAGCGGCATTCGATCTTTCCAGAGCAGTATTTTTGCCAGCTTCGTGATTGGTGAGTTTTTACGACTGAAGTGGCCACTCCGGATTGTCCTCATTTTCGCCTCAGCCTTGGCGGCCTTCATCGGAAACAGCGGCCGGGTGATTTTCCTGGTTCGCCATGCCTTCGAACACGGAGATGAAAATCTGCAAAAACTGCATGACGTCAGCGGCTATGTCTCTCTCGCGATCACCATGGCGGCTATCTTTTTGATTGGACTCGCCCTCGACCGGATCCGGATCCGGACGCGAAAACCTTAAGTGTCTTTTAGACCCTCATTATGACGCGGTAGGAGCGCTCGTAATTCTTCTCATTTCCAAACCTGGAGCCATCGTCCCCTTTTCAGCACCCTGCTGATTCCGGGAAGATGGCTTTTTTGTGCCTTGGTCCAAGGGCATGCTCCCGAAGCCATCCCGCATTTGATTGAGTTGAGGGATCACATTTTGTGTCGCAAAATTCGGCTTCCCAGTCGATTGTCTTTAAGGAACTGTGGGTTTCATCTGAATCGAAAAATCTCAAAGAAAGTGACGGGAAATTTTTAGCGGTTTTGCCGAGAGAAAAAGAGGAGCCCTAACGGGCTGCGAGTCATTCCATCTTATATCCACAGTCTCCTAAGCAATCTATGACTCTCAAAAAATGGCATTGGATGGCCGGTGCGGCGGCACTTCTCCTCATAGGACTAGGCACCGCAGCTTTCATCAAACGCGAAGGCATCAAGTATCATCTCAGCGCGTGGCGGGCAGGAACGCTGCTCGAAGATTCGAAGGAGGCGGCCGCTGAAAACGACTGGAAAGAAGCTCAACGCCTGGCTCTCGCTGCCTGGCAATTGAATGAAGGTGGCTACGAGACCTTAAAACAGCTCAACGAAGCGTCGAAACAAGAACAATCACGCTATCTGCTCACGACCTCCCGTCTGTTATTTGAGCATCCGGAGTCAACGCCTGAGGATCGTATTTCAGTGCTGGGGCTCTTCCTCGATATCGGTGATTCGACCACCTTCAAAGCACTCTTTTCTCAACTTTCCAACCAAGAGCAGGTCACGCCAGATGCGATGGAGCTGGGCGTCCGCTTTTTGCTGGCCCGCAACGACACCGCCCGCGCATTGACTCTGGTCAACGAATTGATTCAGCTCCGGGGCACCCCGAAGGACAGGTTGCTGTCCGCCCACATTCTATCACGAATGGGCGCCAGTAATCCCGCGGCAGGGAGGAATGCCCAGATCTTGATCGAGGAGTTGTTTCAGGGCGATTCCGAAATTGCCCTCCCGGCGTTCTCGCTACTTCGTAAGATTCCTCAAGAGCAGTGGCAACTGGAACGGTTCTCAAACGCTACCGAACGGCTAGGTCGCATCGAAGAGGATGCCGAAGTCCCCACTCAATTCTGGCTGCTAGCATTTGAGATCGAAATGGCCGCCGCCCCTGAGGATCGCGCCATCATACTGGATCAAGCCACAGCCGACTGGAAGGATACTGACCCTGTGCCGTTCTACAGTTGGCTACTCTCTCTGGGGGAGGCTGAGCGCGTCTTGACGACCATCGACAAATCTCGTGCCACTGGCACAGAAGAATTCTTCCGAGTGCTTCTTCAGGCCAATATTGCGATGAAAGATTGGCCTGAAGTAAACAGCCTCCTTTCAAAGCCTCCATCCAGTATGCCTCCCTATCTGGTTCTAGGACTGCAAGCCGCCACTCTGTCGCAACAAAATAAGAAAGCGGCCAGTCAAACCTTGTGGTCCCGTGCCCTGAGTCAGGCAGAACTGGCCACCGGGCAGTCTTCACTCTTGAAGCTAGCAAAACTGGCGGCCCGGGCCGGGAACGAAAACATCCGCAACAGGGCTGTCACGGAGGCACTCAAACGCCCGTCAGCAGTCAATCTGCCCGTCTCCGAGGTCGGCTTCCTTTTTTCTGACCTTGCTTCAAATGACGCGGCTGAAGATCTACTCGCCGTGAGCCGTAACCTCCTCAACTCAGATCCAGAAAACCCTGTGCTCATCAACAACGTCGCCTGGCTGGAGATCATTTCAGGAAGAGGCCACCCGGAGATCACCACCGTCATGAAGAGCATGGTAGAACGCTTCCCCGAGATGCCGTCACTGCGATCGACTCTGGCCCTTTCTCACCTCACTGAGGGAAATTCAGCCGAAGCCGTTAAAGTATTGGGTCCCATTATTAGTGAGGTGAATCAAGGCATCGCGTCTGGAAGTAGCGATCAAGCGGTCGTGTCACTGGCTCTGGCCCAGGATGGAGATACGCTCCGGGCAAAGACACTTTTCGAGGGAATCGATTGGAAGCAAATGATGGAGATCGAAGCCAACTACTTTCGCAAAGCAATTGCTTCTGAATTAGCCCCGTCAGAAGACGAAACCTCTCGGCCCTAGCTCGTGCTCCCAAGCTGAGTCCCATTCAGCCCGACCCAAGGGTCTCCCGCGCGAACTCCGGATCACTTTCGCCGATGCGATCGATGCTGATGAGACGGGTGAGCCGTCCACAACATCGCCAAATAGACAGCCACCTGCAATTGAATGGCGGGTATTTGAAAGGGGAAGTCGACGCCCCCATGCAGCAAGACGATAAAAACCGCTAACAGGGAGCAACTCACTGAAGATTCAGCGATTTCATGCCGTCTCGCTCCGAGAACGGCACGGGTTCCTCGAATTCCACCGCCCACAAAAATGGTGAGCCACGCCGCCATCCCGAGGTAGCCCCACTCAATGAGAGTTTGCAGGTAATCCTGATGAGCATGGTACCAAAAGAAAGGACCGAGAGCGTCGTCGGCACCCTCCCGGTAGAAGGGGAAGATCAGTCGAAAAGTTCCCGGACCGAACCCAAACCACCCACTGTCAGGAAGCATCTTCAGACAGAGCTCATAAGCTTGAAGTCGTCCCGCGAATTGATTTTTCGATATGAGCCCTGACCACCGGTCAAATGAAGTGACGACACTCGGAAGGAGTGCAATCCCTATCACACCCACACAAACCGCAATGGATAGGACCGTGACGACACGTGAAGAAGTTCCGGCTAAAAAATTCCTTCGAAATCTAATCGCCGCGATGATAAGCCCCACCACGCCCAGCATCTGCCCTGCTTTGGAGGTATTCACAAAAACCCCGATCACAGTCACCAATAGGACGGTTGCCCACAGAGAACTACCAAGTCCATTTGACTCATTGTCCCGCGAACGAAGCCATACTGCCAAGGCTGCTAACCAACTCAAATTGAGGAACGAAGCCGCATTGGCATGGTAACGAAAAGCCCCAAAGAAAAGCGCTCCGGATTGTTGGGGAGTCGACCACAGCATGGATTCCGCTCCTCCTGCCTTCTGCGAAATTCCGACTAGCGCTATCACAAAACCACTCAGCGCCAGAACTCGCAAAAGAAGCCACCGGCAGGTACTGACCGAAGTGGCATCCAAAAGCACTAGAAAAGCCAGGAGTAGCACAAACAGATGCGAGACCACCGGTTGAGTCGCCGCACGATCCACGGTCCCGGGCAACCACGGAATGTGTCCGTCCAGATCATTAAAAACCCAGAAAACTTCATAATGAACCGATCTGGGATTGGCCCAATGCAGGCTTCCCAATATCGCCAGAAAAAGAACGCAACCGACACAAAGAAGAGGCGGTCTCGGGACACGCTTCTGAACGACTAACAAAATCACCCAGGCCAGAAACGAAGAAGCCAACAGGCCGTCAAGAATAGCGAGAGTGAGAGGTGTCGCTGCCCCGTAGCCCAATGGAGCAAAGAAGAGCGCCATTGCCATGGGTGCCATGACCCAAAGCCAGCCAGCTTCCGGCCATACCCTTCTCGTTCTTGAACTCATCTTCGCAGACCACTCAGCCCGTCCCGACTAGACCTCAAGGGTCGTATCCTCTGCCGCGGGCTCACCTTTCTTCGGCAGATCCGTCAAAACCCCCTCCTCACCGGGATCTCCCATTTCATTGTAACTGGAGTAATTCCCCCCTCCTGCGTATGAATAATAGTATCCGTAAGCCCCCTTGGAGCGGGTCTTGGGAAGGCCATTAGCGACCACCCCAACGGGCTCCGCGCCATTTTCTCGAATCGTGCGAACCGCTCGCCTAATCCCCGCTGTTGGAGTTTTCCCAATTCGACAGACCAAAACTACGGACTGTGCCAGGCGGACCAGAGGCAATGAGTCGCTCACAGGAATTAGCGGTGCCGAATCGATAATAATTCTGTCAAAATACTGCGACAATTTCTCAAGCAGTCCAGGCAGTTGCTTACCCGCCAGAAGCTCAGCAGGATTCGCCGATTTACTGCCTGCTGACATCAAAAATAAATTATCAGATACCTCACAGCGCTGGATGACGTCTTTGAGACTCTTGCCTAACGACAAATGATCTGACAACCCGACCGATTGATTGGGGTAACCAAAGGTCTCATGTTGAACTGGGCGCCTCAAATCCGAATCAATCAGCAATGTCCGGTCCCCTTGAGAAGCAAACGACAGCGCCAAATTCGCAGCCACCCAACTTTTCCCTTCTCCTGGCAGCGCGCTGGTCACAAGAAAGGTACATCGCTCCGTCGTGTCGCCCAAAAAGGTAAGGCCCGCTCGCAAACTCCTGACGGCCTCAGTAGAGTGAGAACTTGGATCCGCCACCAAGGCTAATGATTCGTTACGGTGCCCTAACTTTCCAAGTGGGATCGCTCCCACCACTGGAACGGACGTCAGAACCTCCAGATCAGTGACAGTCCGAACGGTCGTATCCAGCAATCCAAACAGAAAAATGATAGCCAGCCCGAGTGCAGCTCCACCCGCCGTATACTTCACCATAATTTTCATCTGATTCGGTCCGATAGGAGCGGACGCAAGGGACGGCGGCTGAAGGACCTCAAACTGCTTGGTCGCGAAACCTTTCGAGAAATTTCCCTCTTTCAACTTGGACGCCAAATTGTCGTACATCTCCTGCTCAACTTCCATCTCCCGAGCGAGAGCACTTGCCCGTGTCGATACCAATTGGATCTTGGCGCTGATGAGTGACTCTTGATCAAGCCCGGATATGGCCGCCTGATTCGACTCCCAAAAACCCTGCTCATCGGGTGATAAGCGCAGCACCTGCTGCAACTCATCGCTGAAACGACCCTTCAAGATGCGATTCAATTCTTTAGCTTCAACGAGAGCCGGCCACTGAGGAAGGTAGCGCTTTTCCATCTCGTTGATGCCTCGCTCCGAGGTCCGAATCTCACCACTCAAGTCCATGCACCGGCTGTAGAGCCGACTGGTCTTATCAAGAGCCAGTAGCTTCGCCTTGATTTCATCAGAACTGTTCAGAATGTATTCAAGCGCGTCTTCAGAAGATCCAGCGACACTACTCTCTGCGGAACGCTCATACTCGGACAACAATGCCACGAGCGTATCTCGGGCAATGGCAGGATCACTGTGTGTGGCAATGATATCCATCAGGGTTGTATCTTCGCGCCACCTCACCTGAACCCAGCTCCTCATCATCCCCCCCAATGCACCAGGTCCGATATCAGTAGTGGAAAGGTCCGCCACGCTCTCCTCCCACGGCATTTTGAAGGTCTTAGCCACCACCCCCTCACGATTAGCGAACAGATGACCCTTCGCTATCTCAGAGTATAGCGCCGGCATCTTTAACTTCTCGGAAGCTGATAGAATCTCCCCGACACCTGTCATTCGGATCCGCTCTTTTTCATCCACATCAGCCGATTCCGCCTTAATCCGACGAATCTCAATCGTCGCGTAAGACTGAAAAGTCTCCGGTGTATTGGAATAGACAAACAACCCCAGGAGGTACCCACCGATAAGCGTGATCAGAAAGATCCAAAAGCGCCTCAAAAACAACCTGAAATAGTCACCCAACCCTTTTGTCGCCTGTGGATCGGCACTGTTATTAGAGGGCTCCTGAAAATCGTCGTAACTCATGCAAAGTGAAATATCTTAAATCAGCGGCGGCAAAACAAACATACAAAGACACCAAGTCATCGATAGGGTCCCTCGGCGAGTATCCGCTAGGGGCAATACTAAAGCCATCAGAAACACACCCTCTAAAAGATACTTTCAGGAACCGCGACCGTATCGTTCGGCTGAAGCATGAAGGGCGCGCTTTGACTCTTCTGCATCTTGTTGATATCCAGCTCGAAAGTCTGCACCCCATCCGCGGTTCGCCGCCGCACCACCACCTTCGACGGCCTCGCTATGCGCGTGAACCCGCCTGCGATCGCAATGCCCGTAATGACATCATACGGATTTTCGGGATCCATCTCAATGGCACCCGGGTTATTCACCTGCCCAATCACAGTAATGGTTTCAATTTTAACCACCACTTCCTCCAAAGCGTGCACGATGAGGGTGTCTCCGTCTCGGAGCTTATAGACCCGATCATTATCAATTGATAAAATTGAAGTTCTGAGATCCTCACCCTCTCGTCGCTTCAATTCAATTCGATGACGGTTACCAAACTGGGCGATGCCGCCAGCCGAAGACACGGCAGTGAATAAATCAATCGACGTGCCCGCTTCAAAAGGCACGCGCCCTGGTGCCGTGACCTGCCCAATGACGGTCACCGTCTGAGGTGGCAACTCTGACTCCTTAGCCAGGGCAACGACGACCTGAGCATCCCTGATATAACTGCTCTCAAGCCTGGCTTCAATCTCTCCCCCCAAATCCGCAGCGCTGCGGCCAATCGCCTCCACGCTGCCAAGCAATGGCAACGCAACGGTTCCATTTGGCCCAACCGTGAATACTCCAGAAATCGAAGGTTCCCCGAATACCGTGACATTCACGATGTCGCCTTCTTTGAGCAGAACATCCTCAGATTGTGCCATCCGAGGAGCGAACAACACAACGACGATTGCGAGCAGTCGAAATAGATTGGTCATGAGGGTAAAAAAAAAGGTGCGCACCTAGGGAGGACACGCACCTGAGCTGACATCAGAAAATTCTAGACCACACGATCAAGGAACGAATGGCGATACTCCTGGACCCCGAACAGAGGCTGGATTCACCACACTCAAATTTGGAGATACGCCGGACCAAGGTGCCAAGTCATCGACAACAGGTACATCCACAGGAATCAACTGGCCGTCAACCACTTCAAAGACACCCGTGGAAGCAGAAAACCCGTTCGGATAAGTGAACCTCAAGGTGTAATTCCCGGGAGGCACGTTTTCGAAGAGATACCGACCATCGTCACCTGTGACGGCGGTGCCGACCACATTGCCATTAGAGTCAATCAGCTCAACCTCAGTTCCAGGTTCCGCAGTCTCTCCAGTAGCCTCGCCGTCATTATTCGAGTCATTAAAAACCACGCCACTAATGCTACCGCCTTGAGCTTGCACCTCAGGGGCCAAGCTAATAGCGGCCAGACAAATCATTCCAATCCAAAATAGTTTCATATCAAACAAGCGTTAACGTTTCTTTAAATTTAGTAAGCAAATCCAAATCTGACTCCAGCGATGGACTGATCAAATTCAGTAACCGCAATCGTTGAATCATTCTGGTTGTAGTTATAGAACACCGTCACCGTGCCACCGAAGTCGTTAGAAATTCTAAGCGGATGTGAAACGCTGACTCCAGTCCTCAAGAAATTGTCCTTCCTGAGGTTCGCGATAGCGGCACCCGGCAGAGTCGAGAAGTAATTTGCATTCTCATACCCGACGTTAGCCCCAAGAACGAATTGCCCAGGCAAGTCATGCGTTGCCTTGACGATAAAACCAGTTGATGTGAAGTCAGAATTAGGACCGGTGTAGGAAGGGCGCACAGCCCGTGACACCACGAAGTCCAAGTTCGTCTTGTCCGAAGCCCGCCAATTGGCACCGAAGTCAAAAACGAAACTATCGGCGCTTCCTCCGATGCCGCTCGATCTTGATCGATTCTCCCAACCAACTGACCCATGCAGATTAGTTTTCGCTGATGCGGCGTGACGGACCCTTAATGATGGAATGTAGAAATCTTGATTAGCGTTGTTATTGTAATCATCGCTACCGAACTTGAAACCCAGTCCATATGAAGTCTTAGGGGTGGATCCCGGAGCAAAATACCAGGCTACGTCTCCGTAGTAACTATTTTGGTCGTTCAATAAGGTCCCGGCATCAAAATCACGAAGATAGTAACCGGCACCGAACTCGAGTGAACCATGGTCAAGATCTCGTGCCACTGTGGCATCAATATTGAAATCGTTACTCTGAGCACTTCGTGCCTCTCGGTTGATAGACTCGAAGTCAACCGAGTTGCCTGAGTTTCTGTAGTAATCAGTATTTAGACGAAATCGAGTCTTTCCGCCGTTGAGACCAAAAAATCCGTTAACGCGATGCTCAAGTGGATCACGACCAGCCGCAGCCCGAGAGTTCTCATACCAGTAGGCCTGACCATTATAGCCCAAGCCGTAGTAGCCACCGAGGGAACCTTCTCGGCGAGATTTGAAATCGAACCCGTAGTCGAACACTCCCATCCAAGCGCCCGTCCCGTTAAACAACTGGGTGGTGTTGGAGTTGTATAAGGCAGAGGCACCGCCATAGACGTCTACAGTATAAGGAGCCGTCTGCAACAGCCCGACATCATCAGGCTCGTATACGGATTTTCCAGAATAATAATCACCAGCCGCAAGCGCGGTCGGCAGAAGAAGTGTGAGGCCCAGAAGAGCCAGTGCGTGTGTCTTTGTGTTCATGCTCAAGAATAAAATCTATTACAGGCTGGAAAAGTGCGCTTTGTTCACGGGCAAATCAAGAAAAAACTATATTATAATTTTGATAAATTTTTTCTGTTTGCCGGGGCCTCGGCATAGTCAAATTCGTCGAATTCATTCAATCGCTCTTCAACGTCGTGAACCAACTCAGAGTGATCTCTCGGGCCGATCCCCATGCCTTCAGGGAACTCACCCCATCGCTCCCTCCCATTCATGAGAGCAGGAAGAAAACAACGAATGACTCGATTCCACTGACTGCGCCTTCCGGTCGGCGCAGGGCAACATAAGGCCCAGACATGGTCATGACCGATAGGAAAGACGATACGGCAGCGCCCCCCGTCGAGGGTAGAGGGACCGTCGACTCCACCGGACACTGGCACCACACCGAGTTTATCGAGACAAGTCAATACAGTGCCCCAATAAGCAGCCGCTGAGGGAATTCGATCCACGTCGTGCTCAAGCACTTGAGCCATTGAATAGGCGTAACGCACGTCCTTCCTCGAGGCAATCACATCCCCTATCACCGCCCGGGCTTCGCTGACCGTGTGAGGAAGCCCAAGGAACCGAAGGCATGACAACACCACCACCACGACCACCATGCCGGCAATCGGAAGCGTGTCCCCCTTAGTTGAAAAGACACTTAGGCCCAACAGACAAAGACCAGCGAACACCCCGTAGAGCACCATGATGATCATGCGCTTCGAAAAGCCCAACGTCATGAGACGGTGGTGCAAATGCCTCGCATCCGGCGCCATGACCGGCAATCCCGTGAGCCCCCGCCGCAACACAGCCAGTGAAGTATCCAGAATAGGGAACCCCAAGGCGATAATGACCACAAGCAACGGTCCGAAAATCGAGCCCTTATTGTGAGATAGCAACGAAGCGCCGGCAATCAAGAAACCCATCAGGTAGGCCCCCCCGTCCCCCATATAAATTTTTGCCGGAGGAAGGTTGAAGATGAGAAAGGCAACCATTCCGCCCGCCATCCCAAATGCTAGCATTGCCAAAGCCGAATTGCCTGACATGAGCCCGATCACACCCAGGGTCAGAGAAAGAAAAAGGCTGATCCCTCCAGCCAACCCGTCCATCCCGTCGATCAGGTTGATCAAATTCGGGATGGCAACAAACCAAATGATAGTCAAGATCAACCCGTAGCCCCCCAGATCCACTGACTCAGCCTCAAGCGGATTGGTGATCAAATCGATCCGCATCCCGCAAGCGTACGCCCCGATCGCGATCGCGATTTGGACTAAAAACTTCACTTGCGCCGGGATGCCGTACAAATCATCCAACAATCCCAGTAAAAAAATGGCCGACCCCAACAGCAAAAATGAAAAGGAGATTAGAATGTCACTCTCAGCCTGCTCCTTTAATAGGGCAAAAAAGAAGGCAACCACAAAAGCAGCGTAGAGAGGAAGACCACCCACACGAAGGACCGGGACCTCCTGGTGCTTGCGAACTCCGTCGCCAATATCAACTCCACGCTCAAACCTCCAATAACGGCGCAACAAGACGATACCCACCAGGGATACCGCGAAAGCAGAGGCCGCGACAGCACCATACTGTAGCAGTAAACCCATTTTACCGACGACTGCGAATATCATTGAGGAGGAAGCTTTAGATTAAGCCCGCCCGAAGAAGCTAGCCGAATGCCCTAAAGTCACGCTGGGTCTACTGTATCCGTCCCATTTTGGAAAGCAAATAATCTCAATCTCACTAGGTGAACCCCCAACGGAAACGACGAGTGGTCGAACAGACCTAAGCTGACGTATAGGCTCCCAAGCCACCTCCGACTCCGATCCGACTGATCGGACGATCGAGTGAAAGGGCCGTGTTGCGCTGCCCTTGCGGCGAGTGGGCCGCGCTGGCTCGGAAAGCTCGACTGAATTCCCGACGGCAAGCTGACTCGCGGACGACCGGGCCGGTCATCC
>CAXBHX010000082.1:0-17795 GCA_963975655.1 uncultured Verrucomicrobiales bacterium | reverse complement strand
GGACCCGTAGCGAAGAATCGGCAGATTGGCAAAGGCTCTGCGGCGGGTGCGGAGACCCTTTTCTACCTCCTGCATTTGCGCTATCGTCTTCTGCATGGCCCGCAGCTTTCGTGAACCGCCCCCAAATTTCGTGGGGCTGAACTCGAACGAACCTATCGAGATTCACAGCCGCAATCTCCCCCATTGGCGACAGAAAGGAACGACGTATTTTGTGACCTGCCGACTCTCCGACTCGTTGCCCAAAGCAAAGGTGGATCAGCTTCGCGAGTATCGTGAAGAATGGGAGCTTAAGAATCCGAAACCACATTCCGATGAGCAGTTGCGTGAATACGCGAAACTTTTTTCCACTCGAGTGGAAGGATGGCTGGACGAGGGGGCGGGATCTTGTGTCTTGGGAGATCATGCGAATGCCGGGATTGTGAATTCGACGCTGCGTCATTTTGATGGTGGGCGGTATCATCTCTTTTGCAGTGTCGTTATGCCGAATCATATTCATGCGATCGTGAAGCCTTTGGGAGAGGAAGGTTTGGATGAAATCTGGGAGAGTTGGAAAAAGTTCAGTGCGACTCGTTTATCGAAAGCGGGTGTGGAAATTCGGCCTGTTTGGTTTTCCGAGGGCTATGATCGAATCATTCGAGACGTGGAGCATTTGCAGCGAGTGGTTCGATATATTGGGAGAAATCCGATCAAGGTCGGGTTGACGAGAGAAGGGACTTTCTGTCGACTTTGCGATGATTGGATTGCTGCCGGTTGGGATTGGATGGATGAGGAGTGAGTGGTGGAGGGTTGTAGTAGAGGGTCTCCGCACCCGTTGCGAGAAATCGGCAGATTAGCAATACCTCCGCGGCGGGTGCGGAGACCCTTTCCTACGCCTGCAGCTCCGTCACGATTCCGGAGCTGTCTCCATGCCTTTCAAGATCAATGCCCATGCCGTGAAGCATCGTGAGCCACACGTTACAAAGCGGCGTGTCCTTCGGTAGAACGAGATGCTGCCCTAGTTTCAGATTGGCTCCTCCACCGGTGAGGACGGTCGGGCAATTGGTGAGGTAGTGGATGGAGCTGATGTTTGAGCCGAAGGCGAGGGAGGTATGATCAAAGAGGCTCGATCCATCGGCTTCCTTGGTGTCCTTGAGTTTATCGATCAAGCCGGCCAGCAATTCTGAATGGGCTTTGTCTTTCGCCTGCGAGGCCACCATGCGCTCGCCAGGAGAGTAATGACTCACGTTGTGGGCGCTGTGTGTAAACTCCATGCTTTGCAGCAGGGATTGGTTGGGCAGGCGGTAGGTCAGTGCCCGTGTGTTGTCGGTCTGCAGAGCAGCGACGATGAGTTGATACATGATTTCGATCTCCTGCTTCCCTTTGAGGCCCGGCTCGGGAGCGTCGAGAGGTGCCTTCTCCTTGGGCACGTCGAGCCAGTCTTCGTCCTTATTGAGACGCGTCTCAATGTCGCGGATGCCCTGGAAGTACTCGTCCAGCTTGTCCGTGTCGGTCGTGGAGAGACCCCGCTGCACACGCTTGGCTTCGCTGAGTACGGCGTCGAGGACGCTGCGGTTCTCGGCGATGGCAGCCTGACGTTGCTCCAGAGGAAGATCCTCGGCAGAGAAGAGTTTGTGGAAGACCTGAACCGGGTCGTCCTGTCCGGCGACGGGTTTGCCGCGTTGATCCCAGGCCAACGAGAGGCCGGGACCGTGTCCCTGCAGATCGGCGCTGTTGAGTTGAATCGAGGAAAAGCGAGTTTCCTGTCCCAGTTGCTGCGCGACGACTTGATCGACGGAGATGCTGTTGGCCATGTTCTGGCCGGCAACGGAATAGCGATTGGCTCCGGTGAGCCAGAAGGTGCTGCCCCAGTGCGCTTCGTTGGCATATTGGTTCGCGCATCCCTGCACCACGGTGATATCTGACTGGTGACGGGCGAGTGGGGCAAGCCCTTCGGAAAGTTCGTAGTCGGTGCCAGTCTGTTCCCGATCCGGGAACCAGGTTTCCTTGGTCACTCCAAAACCGGTGCCGAGAAAGACGGAGCGCTTCGGTGGCGCGGCTGGTGTCGTGGATGCCGCCGAGGCAAAGCGGCGGAAGCCGATGGACTCCAGCGCGGGCAGAGCGATGAGCGCTCCGGTTCCGCGGAGGAAATGACGGCGATTGAATGGGGGCTTCATAGTATCGAATTCAGTCGTGGGTGGAATACACAAATAGATCACCAGAGGCGCATAATTCTGCCGCTAAGTTTTTACGGTAATGCGCCAGCGCGATATGGCTCTTCAAGGGGATAGACCTGAATCCATTCAAGACTAAGCATAGCAGGCTTCACATCAGGTCCACAAAATGGCCTGAATTTGGACAAAAAAGTTCGGTTTTTGTTCACTCCGGCGCCGAACCCTCTCCTTGCCGGCGGACTTCTAAGCACAGGCCCTCCGCACTTCTAAGTGCTTGCCGCTTCCTCCCTCGCGACAAACTCCGTCCTGGATGGATTGTGTCGGACGCAACCCACTGGCCAATCCTTGTGTTCCTCTGCGGAGGCGACAAAATTCTCAAATTCCTCTTCAAAATCCACGGAATCGTATGCCTCCTGACACAAAAATGAAACGGCCCCAAAAATCTTATTGGCAGCCTCTGAATAGGTTTCGGCCATCAGGAAATGGGCGACAGAGGGTTTCGGTGACTCACGAATGATTCGCTTCAGAGAAGTGAGTAGCTGAAGATGCCCTTCAAACAAATTGGGCGCCTGCAGCCACTTCATCACCTGCCCGCCAGTGAAAGCACTCCAGTCGTCTGGATTAATCGCGACCGCTCGACTGGTTACTCCTTGATTCGTCCGAACATGACCAGACGATTTCATCTCAACAACTGCTTTTTGAATGGTTTTCGAAAACCATCCGGTCTCCGCCGCAATTCCCGAGATCGAATCTTGATAATGCGGCAAGGTCAGTAGATAGGCGAGAATTTCAGCACGAGAGGAGACTCCCAATAGAGCTCGAAATTTGAGAATCAGGCACGGCGAAGCATGGGGATCAAATTTCGTCGCCAATCCCCGAATGGAAGACGCAGGAGGGGAGGAATCACTGATCGAATCTCTGGGTAGCAGGGTTTTCCAATTTGGCAATTTTCCATGGTTTAAGAGAGTTGAAGCGATCGAACCCAACTCCTCCTCGACACCGGGGAAATGCGAGGACTTAATCCGCTTGAGGCGAGCGACATTGATAAGAGAACCGTGCTGCGCAAGCCATTCGATCATGACATCACGGAGACGTGTTTCGTGTTCGGCCAGGGCAAGGGAGGCCAAAATTAATGCTTCCGGATCAATCATCCACGGAACGCCTCGGACTTCTTTCGAGCTGGTAGGTGCACCCAAGACAGTCCATTGATCCCAGAGTCGGCGGACCAACGCCTCACTCAACCGGTCGTGAAATTGTTTTGCCGTCTCAATGTTCATTCGGTCACCAGATTTTTGAATTTCGTAACTGTCAGGGATGAGGCCAATTGGTTTTCCATCAGCCAGGCTGACACCCTCTCAATTTCTTCTACAGTCGGAGTCAGGGACCGAAAGTCATCCAGATCACGAGCTTCATCTCGATTCACTAGTGCGTAGGCTTTGAGATGCATCTGAGCGATGCGGCCCAAGTAGGCAACACGTAGCCTCTCGCCGAAGGACATCTCATCCAAATCGGTCCAACTATGGGGAGGAAGAAGGCGGAAAAGGTCCGGGAATACGAGGGATGTGGCTGCATTCAACCAGTTCTCAGAAAGATCCCCCTGACTGCCGATCCGTGCTGTTATTTCGAGAAACCACTCCGGAAGAGGATAGGCTGCCTCCAAATCGCCCTCCCATTCCCGAATCGCGATGATATCGACGTCATTGGTGACCCGCGCGACGAAGCCGCGGGCCATCAACGCGGCCCCTCCGGAAACTACCAGCCGGATGGATGGAGTCTTCTCCAAGTCCATCAAATCGCCCAGTAACTGGAGATTCTTCTCGATTAACAGATTATCCATTTAGGATAAATATAGTATCCTAAATGGATAAGTAAATTAGTATAATTGCATCTTTAATGCCTTACCGGCATTGAATCCCCTCCGCTCACATCCCCAGCAACCAGTCTTTCACCGCTTCGACATTTTCGAACTCGGGAATCCAAGCGAGTTCTTCAGGGAGATCGGTCGTGAATTCGCATCGCAGGCGAACGGGGTGGGCGCCGGATTTGATGGCCGCGTACTGGTTGTAGATCCGATCATCGACGAGGATGGTTTCCTCCGGGTTGAGCTGATATTTCTGATAGCACTCTCTCAGCCGATCGATCTTCGCGGTGTCGTGCATGAACTCACCATGTTGCACGCATTCGATGGTCAGGAAGTCGGTCACGGGGGCGAGGATACCCTTGAGGTAGGCCATCTTGGCTTCGACATCAAAGGTCGCTGACATGGTGAACTGACGGTAGCCCAAATCATTCAGCTCTTTGAGCACTTCGATCACATTGGGGTAGAGCGGTCGATTCGTGAAATAGCTTTGGTCGGCACAAAAGTCGCGGTCCATTTCGGCTCCGCGTTCCGGGTGGGTTTTCAGTTCCAGTGCACCATACTCCGGAATGATGGGCAGGACTTCGGGGAGTTGTTCCCACTTCAGATCCCGGTATTCATCCCGGTAGTTGGGATGCCCGGTCAGGAAGTGGTAGTAGGCGTAGTTCAGGTCCGCCAACACCCCATCGACATCCCAGAAGATATTTTTGACCTTGGTTCTATCCATTTAAGTGAAGAGGATTTTTAAAAGAGTAATGACCTTCAGGCAAACTAGCCTCTGATTCAGATTTGCACGAAAAATTCTATGCGCCAAATAGGGTTCCTTCGAGTTGAGATCAGCCTTATCAAAGTAGACGGGTCGAGATGGCCTATTTTTGGTGGAAAGCCTCGCTTCCAATCAGGGCCTTAACGAATTCGCTGATCGAGGAGTCTCTAGCCTTCGCCGCCGACACGATCAACTTGTTGTCCCTGATTTCCTTGTCCTTTTTTGCGGCGCCTCAGAGTTCCTGAGCGAAGTCCCCTGGTTCTGCAGGATCGTCACATCATCTGCTAGGTCATCCAATGAAATCAGGAGCCCAAAGGGCTCGTTCATCATAGCCCGGGGCAACGCCCTGGGATTCGGTTTAGATTGCACATGCAGGCTGAAGGTCTGCCTCAAAATTGGTGGCAATTGACGGTTGAAGCAGGCCTTCAGCCTGCCGTTTACTCTCCGGTTTCCACCCAGGGCGTTGCCCTGGGCTAGTCTGACATGAGCCCGTTGGGCTCGGGTGCGACATTCGGGTGCTTCGAGACTCCATCACCCCGTTGCCCCCGTTCCTTTGCCTACTCGTTCTTGCTTCACTTCTTCACGCCTTGGACGGACCGTTTCAGCTCTTCTCACTTCCCGTAAACCTTCGCCTTGGGGTCCCCGCCCGAGAGCAGGTAGGCAATGAGGTCGCGGACCTCATCCCCATTGAGTAGATTCAACATCATAGGCGGCATTTGGGAAACCGGCGACTCCTCGATTTTGGCGATCTCGCTGGCCTTCAAGGTGGCCGGTTTCAGCTCTTCGGTGGTCTTGGCGGCGGGGTAGACATCGACGGTATCACTGCGCTCGACGACGAGGCCGGCGTGAGTGCTGCCATCTTTCATTGTCACAATCTTGGAGCCGTACTGGTCGCTGATCACCTTGCTCGGATCGATGATAGATTCGAGCAGGTAGTTGGCGTCGAACTTGTTCTTCACCGTGGTCAGGTCGGGGCCGATATCGCCGCCGAGGCTGTCGAAACGGTGACAGGCGGCACATCCGATGGCGTGGAAGAGGTTGCGGCCGCTTTCGTAATCGGCTCCGACGATCGATTTGCCGCCTTTGGCGTGCTTGGCGGCTTCGGCGACCGTCCAGTTCTGACCGGGGCCTTCAGGTGCGGTGATGGCAAACTCAGGCACCGGGTTGAAGTTCTCTCCGCTGATGTCAGCGAGTTCAGCGCGCTCGGCATTGCTCATGTAACCGAGCACATGGTCACGGATGTTGGCTAGAGACTTTCCGTAGCTGTTGCCGCCGGAGTACTTGGCAGCGGCATTGATGAACTCGATGTAGGCGCGCCGCTGCTCGAGTGTCCATCCCTTGCGCAGATTCCTGAGCATGAAGGCATAGTTGATCTCGTGCGTGGGCGGGTGATTCTCCAGCATCGCGAGGACGCGGCCTCCGTAGCCTTTGTTGCGCTGGGCGAGCTCGGTCCAGTCGGGGACTTCCGGCGCACCACGATTTACAATGAGGTCAATGGTTTTGCCGATCACGCTCGGTGCTTCGAGGTAGACTAACACTCGCACCATTTCAGTGTTCACGTCTTTGCTCTGGTGGGGGAAGTGAGTGTCCAGTTCGGCGATGACCTGCTCACGTTGAGCCTCACTCGGATTGCCGAGGCGGATGAAGGTGAGCGCGTAGGCGCGGAGCAGGCCGAGGACCTGGGGTTCACTCAGTTCGTCGGGATTGAGCTTGAGCAAGGTTTTCAGTTGAGCATCCAAATGGGACTCATCGCCGTGGCGGGCGAGAGCCACGGCGCCAGCGATGACGGCTTGCGGGTTCGTCTCTGCATGGACCTTGGACGACCATTGCGCGACCGGCTGGGATTCGATCGCAACGCGGGCGGCGTGGCGAAGCCAACGGTCTTCGCTGGAAAGATGCGGCCAGGCTTTGGCGATGGCGGAGGCGTCTTCCACTCCGTGAAAAGCCTCGAGGCTGCGGCGAAGCTCTCTGGCTTCTCCTCCCGGAAGGTCACCGGAGACCGGCTCGGTCGATTCCTTGCCGGTGTAGGTGATGCGGAAGAGAGCCGACTGAGTATTGCGACCGCCAATGGTGAAGTAGAACGAGCCGTCGTGGCCGATGATCGCATCGGTGACGGGAAGGGGAGAGCCATAGCAGAAGGCTTCCTGCTCACCTTGGTAGCCGGCGCCGTCGGGCGTCACATGGATCGCGTAAATTGTGCCGAAGGTCCAGTCGAGTGCGTAGATCGCATCCTGGTAATTGGCGGGGAACTTGGTGCCTTCGCCGGAGACAACGCCGGTGGGGCAGCCGGGGCCGATATTGACGAGGGCAGGGAGGCTGTCTTCGTAATACTCGGGCCACTTGCCGGAACCGCTGCGCCAACCGTAGTCCGATCCGCTGATGACATGATTGATGCGGGTGGGGCGATACCAGGGGCTACCGAGGTCCCACTCCATGTCGGCATCGTAAGTAAAGAGGTCACCGGCCCGGTTCAGGGCGATGTCATACTGGTTGCGATAACCGGTGGAGAAAATCTCGTGCTTGTTCGTCTTGGGATCGAACTGGCTGATCCAGCCGCCTGGCGCGAGTCGACCGCGGGCGTGGCCGTTGGCATCCCATTCGCGGGGGAGGAGCAAGTCTTCGTCCCAGGTCGTGACCCGCGAGCCGGATATGTCGGCCTCATCCGGGAGATTGGTGGCGTTGCCGCCGTCGACGTAGAGATGCTTGCCGTCTTCGGACACGATCACAGCATGATTGCCATGCTCGCCACCTCCCTTGCCTCCGGGAAGCTCTTCGGCAAGGTCGAGTTGGCCGTCGCCGGTGGAATCGGTTACTCGATAAAAGGGGCCGCCGCTGCGATTGAAGTAGAGCGCACCCTCGTGCCAAGTCATGCCCTGAGCGCCGGAGATTTCCACGGGCATTTTCTCGACAGTCACTTTCGGTTTGTCCGATGACTCGGACACAGTGATGCGGTGAAGGCCGGCACCGGCCTGATCGGAGGCGAGCAGGCGCCCTTGGTCGTCGATGGTGAGCGAAACCCAACTGCCCTGTTCGGCCTTGGGTACTTCGTAGAGCATCTCAACTTTGAAGCCATCGGCCACGGTGATTTCGTCGATTAAATCGATCGGGTTGCCTTTTGAGCTTCCGCCCGTCAAACCCGGGATGCCCCAGGGCGCCTTTCCGAAGTCTCCCAGGGACTTGAGTTTTCCTACCCAATCGGAATCATCGAACGCCTCCTCTTGCCACCCGTCCGCCATGGAGGTGCTGAGTTTCCAGGAGGGATCCGAAATGACCGTCTTTGTCCCATCAGGAGTGGTGATCTCGAGTTTACAGACGAAAGCGGCAGCCCCGCCCCGATTGTGGGCCCGCACGGCGAAGGTGTTGGCCTGACCTTCATTGAGAAGCCTTGCCGCGTCCCAAATGATGATCGGCTTCTGCCAATCGGGTGCTGTGCCTACTTTCTTTCCGTTGAGGTAGAGATCGGCTCCGTTGTCGCAGGTGGCATAGAGTTTCGCTGAATCGATTCGGGCAGGAACCTCAAAGGTCTTTCGAAGAAAAATGGGTTCGTTATCCGTTTTGTCAGCCCGCCAGATCCAGTTGGGTATGGGATTTTCGGAAATCCATTTGAAGTTCACGGGAGGAGCCTGCGCGGTGGTGGTGGTGGCACTTTGAGCGGGCGCCTTCTTCGTATTCTCGATCGCTGCCTTGATGGTGGCGGCGGCATCGGCACCTTTGAGATGGCGAAGCTGGATGTCTTTAAACTCGACGCTCATCGGAGCACCGGCATGAAGCTGGAGGGCGAGAATGCCGGTTCGCTTCGCTTCGGGGTGGTTGTCCTTCAGGTCCATGGTGGTGATTCCGTTGACCTGGTGAATTTGCCGGTCGCCCACCGCGATAATGGTCAGCTCGTTCCATTCTGTCGCGACCAGGTTCTGATTCTTGTCGCCGATTTCGCCAACGACCTTTGGTTTGCCGTCTGCGCCGACTTCGACCCGTTGAAAACGTTGCCCGACGATGCCACGCCACTTCTCTGCATAGAGCATGCCGAAGTATTCGGCTTTCGGGTGGAGATCGGCTTGATACCCTTTGACCACAAAGTCCTCAGGCTCTCCGACCAGCTCGCTGCGGTACTGGACACCGGAATTGTTGCCGTTGAATCGAACTTTTGTCTTAAACACGAAGTCACCTGCTTCTCCGCCCTGCCAGACGAGGAAGGTGTTGCCCTTGGTGGGCTTGTCCACGGTCGTCTCGCCGAAGATGGCGCCGTCGCGGACGGACCAGAAGTCGGTCTTTCCGGCCCAGCCGGTCAGGTCTTTGCCGTTGAAGAGGCTTTCGAATTCCTGGGCGTTAGTGGCCAGCGAGCTGGCGATGCACAGGAGGGTGATCAGGAAGGTGCGATTCATCATGATAGAGTAGTAGGGGAGAGGTCTGGGCACGGGGATGGGATCGGGAGAATCAGAGTGTCCTCCCCATTAAATCACCTGGGATGGGCGATTCTGCCGTTTTTTTATTCCCTGAAGGATTCTTCTCAATTTGTCTGCCCAATTCTCTACTGAATGCGCCTCCGCGGGGCGCACCCCTCACTTCACGAAGCGAACCGGCAGATTCGGCTGTTTGATCGCGGTCAGTTGGACGTCATCGACATAGTAACCGCCCAATTCGATGGGGGTTGAATTGCCCATGCGCGTGTTGGCAGAGACAGCGATGAGCGCCATGGTTGCTTCTGAACTCAGGATGCAGGAAGTGGAAATGGTAGTAGCTTCATCTCCGGGGGCGAGCCTGATGCCTTGCTTGCTCACAGCCTCCGCTTCACGAGCTACCTCGGGCCAATGGTTGCCGATGGATTCGGGAGCCCCCTGAAAAAGATAGATGCGGATGCTCGCATCGAGTTTTGGTAGGTCGGCATCATTGGGCGCTTCTTCCCGGCGAAATTGGGCACTGAGTTCCAGTGTCAGTTGGGAGTCTGATCGATCGGCGTCCCATTGGCGGCGCAGGGAAGTGAGATCGACCAGTTGAAAGACGGAACAATTGGTGGCACCCCCGTCAGGATTGCCTATGACATTTCCGGTCTCGAGGAATCGGAGGGTGTGGTTTCCGTCAGGCTTCTGAACGACTTCAGCAGGGTTGCCACTCCAGTAGCCCAGTCGATTCGGAAATCCCGTTGCGATCGGCCCTGACATCGACTGAAAGCTACCATTCGCAATAGGAATGAAACTCGCCTCCGACCTGGGGGAGTTCACCGCCCAGACAACACCCACTCCCATCAAGCCCACAAAAGCACCGGTGATAATGGCAGCGGCGAGTTGCTTGGGCCAGGCAAAGGAATGAAGCGCTCTATCCTTTTTGGATTCGGGGGCAGGGGAGGGAATGGTCTCCAGATCCAGCGCCACTGTTTCGTCGCCGAGTGCGCCGTGAAGGCGAGCCGCCTTGAGGTAGTCAGATCGCACCGCGGCATCGTTGACGATTTGCTCAGAGAGCGCTGCGGCTTCCTCATCGGAGCTTTGTCCGTCGAGGTGTTTCTGGATGAGGTTTTGCCAATCGCTTATGTCTGTCATGCCAGCTCGGAGTTCATTTTTCGTTCAATGCACGCCTGCAGATCGCGGCGGGCGCGTTGGATCGTTTTGTAGATCGCTTCGACCGTCCGGCCTTCGCGTGCTGAAAGAGTTTCGGGACTGTGCCCCTCGAGGTAGTAGCCTTTGACTTGGTGTTGTGCTTTCTCGCTGAGTTTGCCGAGGCAGGTGGCGAGATGCGTTTCGATGGCGGTGTCGAATTCAGCCGAGTGCTGCATTTCGTGCTCAAGCGCTTCCATAGCTTGTTCAGTGAGTTGGGCCCGTCGGGATTCCCGCGAGAGGAAACGCCGCGTCTCAATCCGCGAAAAGCCCATCGCCCAGTTCAAGAAGGGGCGGGCGGGATCGTAGGTCTCAAACTGCCGCCACAGCGCCACCGCCGTTTCCTAGAGGATTTCCCTCGCGTCAGCCCGATGCGGGACCGAGACCAGGATCGAACGCAGCATCACCGGCTCGCTCTCAAGGAGGAGGCGAGTGAAGCGTTCGTGGGAGTCGTTGTGGTCCGTGGTGGGCATGGAGGAAAAGAGTAGCTTCCATGACAGGTCCACGGAAGGACGGATTATTGGACAAAAATCTTCCTTTCTCGAAGAACTCTTGCGCGGGGTTTGTAGGTAAGGGCTTCGAACGGTCAAGGAATTTTGCCTGACCCGAATGGCACGGGTTTAGGGATATTTAAGGCCCAACGGGCCGGCTTCAACCTAGCCCAGGGCAACGCCCTGGGAATCGAACACCAATATCAAATGAGCCCTGAAAGGGCGGCGTCAACATGCCCTACGAAGCAAATTGAAGTCGCACTTTCAGTGCTCTCTAGTTTTTCCCCATCAAACCTGGGGCGTTGCCCCAGGCTAGTTTGAATCTGGCCCGTTGGGCCGCTAGGCATCGGAAAACCTCCTGAAACCGACCCAATCTCGCCTGCCCCCGGACTAAGATGGGAAACTACGCAAGGTAATGTTTCGCATCCTCGATGACGTCGTCGAGGCAACCGGGTTCGAACGGCGAGCGCAGGCCGGCGGACTTGAGCAGTCCGGTGTAGTCCTTGCTGCCGCCCCGGGTGCAGAGTTGGGCATAGGTCTTCAAAGTCCCTTTGGCATCCGTCCGGGATTTCGACCAGAACTGCAGGGCACCCGTCAGTGCCAGGCAGTAGTCGATGTAGTAAAACGGGCACTGATAGATGTGCGCCTTTTGTTGCCAGAGGCGTCCACTGCTCTCGGCCGGAAGGTCGGCGTAGTCCCACCACGGGAGGTAGGTCCGCTCGATCTCCTTCCACATCTCGTTGCGCTCTTCCGGCGTCGCCTCTGGATTCTCGTAGACCATGTGTTGGTAGTGATCGATCGATACGCCGTAGGGCAAAAACTGCAGATACGCACTGAGGTGGACGCGGCGTAGCTCCTCGGCCGCTCCGGGTCCGTAGAACTTTTCCATGTGCGGCCAGGTGAGAAACTCGAGCGCCATCGAGTGAATCTCGCAGGCCTCGGTGGTCGGCCAGACGATGTCGCTCATTGGCTGATGGCGGCTGCTGTAACTCTGGAACGCGTGGCCCACCTCGTGCGTGAAGACGTCGACGTCGCCGCGCGTGCCGTTGAAGTTGGCGAAGATGAACGGGAACTCGAACTGGTGGAGGAAATCGCAGAATCCACCACCGGCCTTACCCTTTCGCGATTTCAAATCCATCGCGCCGCGCGCTTTCATCTCGCTAAAGAAGCTGTCCAGTCCCGCGCCCATCTCGTCGAACATTTCGGTCGCGCGATCGACCATCCAGTCGTGGTCGCCTTGCGGCTTCGGGTTGCCGCCCACGGTGTGGACGCAGTGATCCCAAAACATCAGTTTCTCCACTCCGAGCGTTTGCTGTTGCTTCCTGGCGACCTCGATCGCGAGCGGGACGACCTTGTCGCGCACTTCATCGCGAAAGGCAGCGACCTCATCCGGGCCGTAGCCAATCCGCTTCATGCGCTGGTAGCCCAGCTCGGTAAAGTTGTTGTAGCCGAGTTTCACCGCCATTGAGTGGCGCAGCGCCACCTGCTCGTCATAGATTCGGTCGAGTTCCGGTGCGTTGTCGATGAACCACTTCGAGTTGGCGCGATAGGCACCCTCACGCAAGCCGCGGTCAGCATCATCACCGAATTTGTTGAGCTCGGAGATCGTATACTTCTCTCCCTGGAACTCGATCTCGGCGCCGGCCGTCAGCGCGGTGTATTCCGATTGCAGTTTCGCCTCCGCCGCCATGTCGTCCTCGATGACAGGGGCGAAGCTCTTGGTGTCGCACTCCCACTTGGCGAACAGGGTCGGTGTCAGGGTTTTCTCCAGCTCCGTGCGGAAGGGCGAGTCGAGCAGCGCCTGTTTGAACTTGGTTTCGAGGTCGGCGTATTTGGGGGCGATGGCGTCGAGTTCGTCCTTCGCCGATTGGTAGGATTCGTTTTGCGTGTCCTGTTGAAAGTGAATGTAGGTGAGCGATCCCCATTCTTTGAACTGGCAGAGCAACGCGTCCCAATCAGCGACGATCGCGAGACAGTCGGCGGCGGAATCGGCTGCCACGAGACGGGTGTGAAACTCGCCATACTGCGCGGTGGTAGCGACTAGATCGGGCTGAGGGACGGTGTAGTCGGGGAAAGTGGATGCCATGATAGAGGTACTTTGTAGGGCATCTGAATTAGTTCAAGAATTTGTGTGAAGGGTGGGGGCGGGCTTGCTCGGAGTTTGTTGCTAAGGGCTTTGTCAAAAGTGGTCATCTGATCCCGTTTTGTCACCTCGAAAGGCACGGCCTTAGAGATGCTTTAAGGCCCAACGGGCCGGCTTCAACCTAGCCTAGGCGGGGGCGGCCATCCGGCAACGCCCTGGGAATCGAACACCAATATTAAACGAGCCCTGAAAGCTCCACTTCGCTGATGAGCGTCAGTTTTCCTGAAGTCACCGAGCTATCTCTCTCCGTCTGGCGAAACGAGTAGGTCCAGCCTTCGAGAGGGACGGCGAATAAGTCCGAGGCAGCTATCTGAAGCCATAGTGTTGCAAAGAAAGCGGATTCATAGAAAGTTGTCCGCCGACAAAATTAGAGGGTGGATCGTTCAGCGAATGCTCTTGTCAGGGAGTTCGCCCTTGATGCCTTCGTCCATCGGCATCTCGTCGGGCTTGTCAGGATTGGCCTCGGCGATCCGGCGGTCGAGTTCGGCATGGAGCTCTTTCACGAGATCGGCATGCTGGGGATCCTTGATCAGATTGTTCCTCTCTTCGGGATCGTCCTGGAGGTTGTAGAGCTCTGCCATGTGCTTGTCGGGCGAACCGTCACCGTGGGGATAGCGCATGTATTTCCACTCATTGGTGCGTAGGGCCCGCACATTGGGAGTGTAGGGAAACTGCGCTTCGTAATTGTATTCGTAGTACCAGCTGGTGCGCCACTCGGAGTCGCCTTCGGATACGAGTTTCTTCCACGATTTTCCTTGGGTCTTGGGAAGGGGCGGGGCGTCGCAGATTTCGAGAATGGAGGCGGCGAAGTCGAGGGTCAGGGTCTGCGCGTCGATCACTTTTCCTGCTGCGATCAAGTCTGGATAGCGCACGACCAGCGGAATACGGAGAGAACCTTCGTGAGCCGTGCGCTTGTCGACCATGCCGTGTTCCCCTTCGAGTAGTCCGTTGTCGCTGGTGAAGATGAAGATGGTGTTGTCGAGTTCACCGATTTTCTCGAGATACTCGTAGAGGCGTCCAACGGAATCATCCACCGACAGAATGGTGCCGAGGTAGGCGCGCAGCATGCGCTCAAAGTCGAGCATGGCCGCAGCAGAGGTGTCGGGGAACTCTTTACGCCAATCGAACAGTGGTCCGTAGATGCCGTGCCAGGTGCTGAGCCGCTGGCTGATCCAGACGGGGTTATCTTCGAGCTCGAAAGCGCTCTCCGGGTAGGGGAATCGAACGTGGTCGAATGTCTTCTCATATTTCTCCTCGGGAAAGTAGAAGCTGTGAGGTGCCTTGTGACCTAGCATGAGCAGAAAGGGCTGGTCATCGTTGTCCTTTTCCCGGGATTCCATCCACTCGATTGCCATGTCGGTGACGACCGTGGTGTAGTACCCTTTTACCACTTCGCGTTCGCCGTTGTTGGCACGGAACTCCGTGTCGAAATACTTGCCCTGGCCGCGGTGGGTCACGAAGTGGTCGAAACCGGGACGGACGCTGTCGTCGTCTTCACCCATGTGCCACTTGCCGATGTAGGCGGTGGTGTAGCCGTCGTCCTGCAATGTGCGCGGGAAGGTTGGCAGGTCTTTCGGGTAGTCGGTGAAATTGTTCACGACTCCGTGAGCATGAGCGTAGAGACCGCCGAGAATGGACGCCCGACTGGGAGAACAAAGCGAGGTGGTGCAGAAGTGGTTTTTGAATAGAGCACCTTCTTTGGCAAGGCGATCGATATTCGGCGTCTTCAGGTGCGGATGCCCCATGCAGGACAATGCGTCGGCTCGCTGGTCGTCGGTGAGGACAAACACTACGTTGGGGCGATCTTCAGCGAAGGATGAGATTGCGCACAGACCCAGGGCGAGTGCCGTGAGACGGGAGAGAATGCTTGGGATAAATGTCGGCTTCATAGGGAAAGGGTTAGATAGAGGAATTGAGATCAACAAGTTACACACCGATCTCCTTTACGCGAATATTTCGCTAGCGGCTCACCGCCCTCTGGGCCCACTGGCTCCAACCATTGTTGGGACTGTTGCCATGATCCTCGAGACCGATGTGGCCGAGGCTGTCAACGCGCGGCTCGATGATGGCGGGGGCGTAGCCGGTGTCGAGCGTGGCCCGAGATCGTTGATCCAGACGGTGAGGACCGGATTGGCGCCGACGCAGCGCACGCGGAAGCGATTCCAGTCATTCACGTTCCAGACCTCACGAAACTGCGCATAGGTGGCTGCGTTCGAGACTTTGGCGTTAGGGAAATTCGATGGAATTTTGCCCTCGCGCAGGTTCTCCACCTTGAAGTCCTCGCCCATGTCGCCGTCAACGAAGAAGGGTGCGGCAAGGTAGCTGCCGAGCCCGTTGGTGAAGCCGCCGCCGTTGACTACGATGCGCGGAGCCTTGTTCCAGCCGCCGAGAGTTTTGCCGTCGAAGAGCGATTTCCATTCTCCTTTGCCTTCGGCGTGGGCGGACGAAAGCGAAGCGCCTACCGCGGCAGCGAGACTGGTGTTGATCAATCGATCGGTCGGCGATTGGCTCCTGGAGACTTATCGCGGGGTGGTGACTTTGATGGTATCGGATCTTGGGCCCTCAATGCCGCGGCCGTCGATCGCGGCAACCGAATACTGGTACGTTTTTCCTGCAGTGAGACCGAGATTCTCGAAGGATGTTTCCGCTCTTGGCCTGTCAAGGTTGAGAGGCCGGTCTCCGAGGGGCTCCCGATAAATGTTGTAGCCGGAGGGCGACTCGCCCTCCGGCGCAGTCCATGACAGGTTCACGGTCGTCGGCGTCTGCCCATTGATAGTGAGCGATGTGATTTTTCCGACCCTTGGCTTCGCCGCGGTGAAGGGACGGGAGAACCCGTGGAAGACATTGCCGGAAGCGTTTTTTGCCTCAACGTAGATCATGACGAGGCTTCCGTCGGGAATTCCTGAGGGAAGGCGGATCGAGGGTTGAGCGTCGCCGGGAATCGCGGGGAGTGTGGCAAGGGGATTGGGATGGGCGTTCTTCGCGTTTTTGGATGTCACGGTGTGCTCAGCAGAAGAAACATAGACGGAGAGGTCGCAGGGCTCGGCGATGTCGGCCTCGATACGGAATGGTTCGATCAGCGAGAGGTATCCGCCCGGCAAGGAGTGTACTCTTATGGGGATCTGACTGTCTACTGGGGAAAGGATGGTAGCGTCGTTAGTGACCCAGATGTCGAGGTGGTTTCCTGCCGAGGCTACGAGAGGGACAGCGCTCTGCAGAATCTCGGGCGAGGGTTCGGCGATACTGGCTGAGGGGGCAATACGGTAGTTCCCCGGAGTAAGGAGGGCGGCGGTGTCGCCGGCCGGCAGACGGAGGACGGGTTTGAAATCGCCTTCGGTGTAGACGATGCACTCGGGCCTCGCGGCTCCGAGGGGAGTTACTTTCAACGAGGTCCATGAAAGAGCGGTGGTCTTGCCCGCGCGGATCTCCAGGGGAGCGGAGTAGATTCCCGATCCCTCCCTCACGATACGGTATTTCCCTGGAAGGAGAGCCTGCGGTCCCTGGCGATGGCTGGCGTAGGCTGCGATCGTGCTCTTCTTCTCGTCGACGATAAAGTAGGCGAAGTCACTCACGGAGGTCGGAGAGTCGATGCGCAGCGCGCCGCAAGCGAGTTCACGGGCGTCACCGGTCTTCAGTTCGAAGGGTTGTTTCGACTCGCCGAAGTCGCGTTGTAGATCGAATTGTCCAGGGAGGACGATGGTGGGCGCATTTCCAGTCGCGACACGGGCGGCCATCGAACCTGAGTTTCTATCGAGAAGGAAGTAATGTGTGGATTGAGCGTCTTCGGTGGAGGCAATGCGGAGGGTAGGGAGATCAACGACTTTTCTTCCGTTCTTGTTGAGACTTATCGGTCCGTAGACGTAATCTGTACCCGTGATTCGAATGCCATAGTCGCCGGCGGGCACGGTTCCTTTGCCGGGGGGGCGGATGTGTGCGACGACGCTGCCCCTTTCGGATTGTCCCCAGGAAACGACTTCACATTCGGCCGGGCTCGTGGTGTTGGCCGGAGAGAGGAGGTGGATCTCGGCGGCCTGGGAATTTCCGCAGACAGCTAATGCTAGCAGAACGACGGTGGTGACGAGAAACCATCGTAATCGATCGAGAGAGGGTGGAAACAGGGCCTGCATGAAGAGTCTTTCATTATGACTATCGTGAACGGGAAGGGAAGAAAAAGTGGGCGAATCCATACGGAATTGGCTTTTCGTCGGAATGAAGTGGCGCTATAGATTTACTTGCGGAGGTACGAATGATGAGGTTCTGGTTGCGACGAGATCGTGCGATTGCTTTTTGCCTGCTGTTTTTGCCAGTGATGGCACAAGCGCAGGACAAGAACGAGCCGAACAATGCCGTTGGGGAGGCGACTGTGCTCAAGGTCGGGAAGGAATTTGCGTTCACGATTGATCCGCAGCACGACGTGGACGTGTTTAAGATCGTGCCGCCAGAGGACGGGGTGTTGAGTTTGAATGTGTTGGAGACGCCGGAGGTGCATCAGCCGTATCCGTACTGGTTGAACGCGGAGGGGGCGGTGTTGTGGGAAGGGAGTTACTACGGGCTGGCGAAGAAGGGGGAAGCGGTCTACCTGGCCTTTCGCAGCCACTACTATAATCATGACGCGCAGGCGTCCCCGGAGGAGATTCGAATCCGGGTGGATATGATAACGGGGGCATTTGATGCCGAGCCGAATCAGAGTGTGGAGACGGCGCTTCCGTTGGTGACTGGAGCGGAGCAGGTATTTATGCTAGTGCCGCAGCACGACGTGGACGTGTTTAAGATCGTGCCGCCAGAGGACGGGGTGTTGA
>CAXBHX010000081.1:0-18467 GCA_963975655.1 uncultured Verrucomicrobiales bacterium | reverse complement strand
TGGCGCTGTTGGAATTGATGGTCACGTTGGCTCCGGCCGCCAGAGTGATGAGCGGATCAGCGATACCGAAATCCAGCGTGTTGCCGGTGATGGTGTAACCGGTGGTGTTGAAGGTGAGATTGCCGGCGGTGATGGCTTCCTGCAGGGTGATGGTTCCCACGCCAGTCGCGCCGAAGATGGCGTTGTCGGGGGTGGCGTTGTTCCACATCGAACCGGTCCAGTTCGTGTTGCTTTGATTGTCCCAGATAAAAGCTTCGGATCCGTCGCTGTTATCCCAGGTCAAATCAGCAGCAGCAAGCGGCGGCGTGAGTGCCAGCGAGAGCCACGCGCTCACGGCGATGAATCGTGAGATTGGTTTTGTGAGATGAAATCGGCTCATATTCGTTTTGGGAAAGCTGGATGGTTCGATTCTCAGTGGGATTCGGCACTCAATTCGCCAGAAATCCTTTTACAACGGGAGAAGGGTGCCTCACGTCCCGTCAACTGTCACCCTGTCCATTTGGCTAGGTTGGGCGGGTGAAATGGCGGTTTGCTTCGGGCATTGTCTGTGGTAAGACCCCTTTATGCTGCGCTGCGTCATCGTTGCTTTTCTAGGCCTGGGGCCACTCCTTTCAGGGGCGGATGAGGCGCCATTGACGTCGTTTGCGGAGGTTCGGGCACTTTCGCGCGAGGAGGCGCAAGAGCAGCGCCCGGTGGTGATCGAGGGGACGGTGATCTATTTTGAGTCTCGTAAGACCAATCTCGATAAGCCTGAGGGCATGGTGGTGGATGATGGCACCGCCGGATGCTGGGTCCAAACGAATGATCGGCCTTTTGTGGAGCGGGAAAAACTGAAACCGGGAGCGCGGGTTCGGATTACGGGGGTGACTCACGGCCTTTCCTTCTATCCCGATATTAATAAAGCAACGGTGGAATTCCTCGGGCAAGGAAGCTTGCCCGAGCCGCGTATCCTCTTCTCGAAAGAATTATTTGCGGCCACTCTGGATTCGAAGTGGGTGCAGGTGGAGGCGGTGGTGGCAGGCCGGGAGCCGGGAGGTGTGGGGGTGACGCTCGTGATGGAGGTGGATGGGTATGTCGTCAAAGCAGGCGTTCCTGCGCAGGCGGACATTGACGAGCGTGTGGCGGACTTGATGCAGCGCCGGGTCAAGCTTCAAGGCGTTCTGGGGACGGTGTTGAATGGGGATGGCCAAATGACGGGACGCCACTTTTTAGTCCCATCGATTGATCATATTGTTCTGGTGGAAGACTATCTTTTGCGGACCAAGTCTCCCCCGAAACTTATTGAAGCGTTGCTGAAAAATGATCACGGGTTCAGACAAGCCATCCGCATTCGCGGGGTCGTTACCCAGGTTCGCAGGAACGGCTTTTATCTGCGCGATTCTACAGGCAGTGCTTTTGTGCGGTCACAAAGTTTTGAGTATCCGGCTGGGAGTGAAGTGAGCGTTTTGGGGGATGCCTCTGTGGCGCCGTTCCGCCCGGAGTTCAGGGCCTACCAGATAGAGTGGTTGGGCGAGAGCGAGTTACCGCCTCCAACCCCTTACGTGCCGGGGCAAGGGGTCAACGTTAATCTCCATGCGGAGCGGGTTTCTGTCGAAGCTGAGTTTCTGTCTCGCAGGGAAGTGTTGGAGGAGACAATACTCCAGTGCCGCGCTGGAGGGCAGGTCTTCGAGGCACGATTGCCGGGACCGGATCTCTATGCCAGAGATTTGGAATCTGGAGATGATTTGCGGCTAACCGGGGTCTATGAGGTCACCACTTCCCGGCCTATTCCAAGAGTGGACTGGGCTGATGGTTTTCGAATCTATCTGGCCAGCGACGAGGGCATCAGAGTATTGCAAAAGGCGCCCTGGTGGACCGTGGAACGATTGCTGCTGGTTCTGGGAGTGGTGCTGGTGATTCTGTTAGTCATTGTCATCTGGAACTGGGTGTTGAGAAGGCAGGTGGTAGTCCAATCCAATACGATCGTCGAGCAGGTCGAGCAGGGGATCGTGAAGGACGAGCGCCAGCGCATCGCGCGCGAGCTTCACGATACGGTGGAGCAGGAGCTGACCGGGGTGTCGATGCAGCTGGGTAACCTGTCCTCTGCCATCGATGAGGATGATGAAGTGGCGGGGAGACGACTGTCGTTGGCTCGCGACATGTTGAAACATTGTCGCGAAGAGACTCGAGCGTCGATCAGAGATCTGCGCGATCCCCATCTGCTGGATCGCGGATTGCCTGAAGCCATGAGGGAGTCGCTTTCCGGTGTGGCTGAGCAAGGAGCGCTTGAATTTTATTTTGAATTGGCAGGGGACGCCAGAGTGCTACAGGCGACGACGGAGCAGCACTTGTTGCGGATGGCGCGAGAAGCGGTGGTGAACGCGGTCAGGCACGCGGAGGCCACTCGTGTCGAGGTGTGGCTGGGCTACGAAGATGACGGAGTGACGCTGGAGGTTTCTGATGATGGTCACGGGTTCGATGCGACCCAAGGTCCGCCGACAGGGCACTTTGGTTTGATCGGAATGCGTGAGCGAGCCAACAAAATTCACGCGAAATTTTCTATTGATAGCAGTCCTGACGCTGGCACAAAGGTGCAAGTTCTATTACCGTGGGATTCTCCGGTGGCTCTCCCTGATTCTCAATCATGACCTCTGACCCTGCTGTTCGAATTCTCATCGTCGATGATCACGCCATGGTGCGGCTCGCGCTGGCCGAGGCGATTGATCAACACGAGGATCTGGAGTTGGCCGGTGAAGCGGAGAACGGCGACCGAGCGATTGAGTTGTATCGCGAGCTGCAGCCCGATGTGGTGACGATGGACTATCAGCTTCCCGGCATGAAGGGGGATGAAGTGATCGCCGCCATTCGAGAGGAATTTCCCGAAGCACGCATTGTGCTGTTGTCCATCTACGACACGGAAGAAAGTCTCTGGCGCGCGGTGGAGGCGGGTGCCCTCGGTTGTGTGTCGAAGGCGGTGGAGATCAACGAAATGATCGCGGCGATTCGTGAAGTGGCGCGAGGTGAATCCTTTTTCTCGGAAGGACTTGAGGAAAAGCTGGAGGAACGACGTGCCCGGGATCCGATCACGCCGCGTGAACTCGAGGCGCTGAGGTTGCTGGTAGAGGGGAGTAGTAACAAAGAGATCGAAGCGGCCCTGGGGCTGTCCCCGTCGACGGTAAAGTTTCACTTGGTTAATGTCTTTGCCAAGCTCGGTGTCCAGGACCGCACTCAAGCGGCTACGGCCGCCGTGCAGCGTGGGATTGTGGATTTGGGGTGAAGAGTGAGGAGTGAGTAAGCTTTCTTGCCTGAGTGGAATGGCACTGTTTTAAGAGGGTTTTTCGGCACTCAGAGGCCCAACGGGCCGCCCCCCCTGGGCTACGTTGAGTCAGCCTTTCAGGCTTCGCTCCGACGGAACCTGAAGGGACAGGCTTGAATGGCGCTGCATTAAGCGGCTTTTCGACAACATGAGGCCCAACGGGCCGCCCTCAATCTAGCCTGGGCGGGGGCGGCCATCCGGCAACGCCCCAGGTTCAATGGCAAAAACACTAGAGAGCGCTGAAAGTGGATGGCCACCCCGTGCGACCTCAATTCGTTATGCTGTGCCGGTTGAAGCTGGTCGGGGCGGCCTTCCGCTTTCAGGGCTCTTTATATATTGGCATTCAATTCCCAGGGCGTTGCCCTGGGCTAGTTTGAATCCGGCCCGTTGGGCCTCGAAATCACTCTTAATGCAGCGCCATTCGGGACAGGCTTAAAAAACCTAGAAGAAGGAACCACTGAGGGAACGGAGAGGTGCGAGTGTGAGCGCAGGTTTCTTCATGATTTTTTGTAACCTGATTGATTCGCTCTATCACTTTTGCTGGAACTGCTTCGATATCACCAGTGCACGAATATAGGAATTCAGCGAGCGGCCCCGTTCCGCTCCGTGGCGTAGCATCCAATCGGCTAAATCCTGATCGGAAAATCCATAGGGACGACCGAGGGCGTATTCGATCAAATGTTCGACGAATCCACGAGCAAACTGCTCTTCTTGCTCGGCGATGCGATCGCGCAGTTCGAAAAAGCCATCGAATTTTGCGCCGTTTGGAAGAGTGCCAGTGTCGTCTATCGGATAAACTTTGGTTCTTCCGTGGCTGCCACTGACTAACTCAGTTTCCCGCCAGAGTCCGACGGCGTTGAAGTGCTCCAGCCCATAACCAATCGGATCAATCTTTCGATGACATTGGGCGCATTGGGCTTCTTCCATGTGAGCTTCAATGAGTTTACGGGCCGGAAGTAGATCGGCTTCAAAGCGGCTTAGTTGGGGCACATTGGCGGGTGCCGGAGGTGGTGGATCATGCAGTAGTTTGCGTAGCACCCAGGCCCCGCGTTCGACCGGAGAAGAACGCTCGCCATCACTTCCCATGGCGAGTATCGCAGCCATTCCCAGCAGGCCGCCTCTAGGCGTTGTCTCGGGAACTTTGACTTCCCGGAAGTGGGAGCCACCAACATTTTCGATACCATAGAAATAGCCCAGGAGATCATTGATGACAATGGTGTCGGATTTCAATAAATCGCCAACCGAACCCTCTTTGCGAATGATGTTGAGTATGGTTTCGTAGACTTCCTGTCGGGCTGCGGCCTTTAGCGAATCATCGAACTCAGGGTAGAGCTCATGGTTGAACTGAAAGAAGTCGAGCCGCTCCATGTGTAACCACTGGTGAGCGAAGCTGCTTACAAATTCCATGGCGCGTTTGTCCTTGAGCATAAGATGGGCCTGCCTAACTAATGCGGCTTCATCATCCCACTCGCCTTTCCTGGCGGCGGCGAGGAGTGCTTCATCCGGCGGCGAACTCCACAGGAAATAGGATAATCGAACCGCTAGTTCTTCACTGCTCAGCTTACGCTTGGCATCTTCGTTGGGAGCCGGCTCCCGCAGATAGAGAAATCCCGGCGAAGCGAGCACGATCGACAGTGGTTGCTTCAGGGCTTGTTCGAAAGTATTTCCTGGCCGCTCTTGAGAATACAGACTGACTAGCCGATCGACAAATTCCGGATCCGGTTGCTTTCCTCTAAAGGCACGCGTCGCGAAGCGCTGGATGACGGCTCTTGCGTAGGCTTCGTCTTTTTCTCGGTCGGCGCCGCCGAAAAACAGGGTCTTGTGGCCAGCGGGAGGCCATTCCTCCAAGATTGGCCCCTCCCATTCTACCCAGTCAATCCACAGCGCAGGTTCTGAAGGGAACCCGGTGGCCTGTACTGATGCCAGGAATTGAGCAAATGCCGCCTCATTAGAATTAAATTGGCGTTGTCGAAAGGCGATGACTCGTTCAGGCGTTACTTTTTTTCCGGTATTAGCACCGGCATCGGCAGCGAGAGGTTTTTCCAAAGCTGGTAGTTCGACTTCGAATTCAATGACCTCGGCATGGCGCATGTGAGCGTTGACTTTTCGGCAGTCGATTACCCCTACCGCTTCGATTTGTCCTTCGATCCTTTCACCCCGAAAACCGACTTCCAGGAAAGTCTGAGTCGGATCGGGGCGGCCTGTAATGCCAACCTTCGCGCGGACCAAATATTTTCCTGCAGGTGCCGCGTCAGGAATCGCCAGTCCGACGTGAGGGTTTGGACGATGGACAGTGAGAAGAGCACCATTCACCGTTTCCTCACGAGTCAGGTAATCGGCGCAGGCGAGCCCTTCTTGATCCCAGTTCCGCTTTTTGAACTCAGCTTGATCCTCATCGGCGAACCCAAAATCGGTCGCTGGCTTTCCTTTGCTGGCCTTCCATTGCACCCATCTTGAGTAGCCGTCTCTATAGTAGGTGCGTAAGATCCGGCGCACTCTTTCGTTTGCTTCTGTCTCTGCTTCGATGCGTTCGATTTTTGTTTCCTGTGCCGGACCCGTAACGATCGCTTGATCGAGGGCGCTGCGTGCCAGCTTCAGGTATTGCTCGAACTGATCGCTGGAGAAAAACAGAGAGGCACCAGCCGTGTCGAAGCCGCCGGAATTTGCATCAGCCGGCAGTCCGGTGCTATCTATGTTTACTCCCAGTAAAGCTTCGATCGTATTTTCATATTCACGACGGTTGAGGCGGCGCATCGTGATTTCGCCGCCGGTATCGGAGAGGAGTTTTCGCGCGACAACCAGTTGCTTCGATAGCGATTCGAGAAAGACTGTTTTATCTTGAGCGGTGGGCTGCTTTTTATCCTCCGGCGGCATCTCTCCGGAGTTGATTGTGTTGAGAACCTTTTGCCACCTCTCCGCCGACTCGATCGTTCCCAGATCAAAAGGCAGATCTTCGAGATTGACCGAACCTTTTTCGGTAAGTGTATCGTGGCAATCGAGACAGTATTTCTCAAAGTAGGAAAAGTGTTTCTCCGGCATCACTGCGCAGGGAGATTCGTCGGCGGGAGGAGGCGACTTTTTGGCGAGCGGGATTGCGGGCAAACTCGTCATTGTAAAGTTTCGAAACTCCAGGGCACCGGCTTTCTCTCCCTCTGCACCGCCTGAATCACCGGCGAAGCCGAAGTTATCTTTGGTTTCCGCGACCACGGGGTGGCTGGCTTCCCAGCGTTTACCATTGAAGTCTACCTTGATGGTTTCGCCTTGTAGTTGGATCTGAACGGGGTGCCACTGCTGGTCCTGTAGAGCGATCTTCTCATCAACCAGATCGATATTCTCGCCTTTCCTGATATGGGCGATGATACGGAATTGGGTTCTGCTCATCACGACGTTGAGGATATGACCGCGCTCCTGTCCTCCGTTCATCGGGAAGCTGGAAAAGCCGGCTTTCGCTTCGAGGCGGAACTCGTAGCGGATGGTTGCATCGGTAAATTTCAACCGGCGCAGTTTGACGGGTCCATGGCGACGCTCGCCGGATTCAAATCCTCGCAGAACACCATTATTCGCTTTCCAGGTGCCGAGACCCCAGAACCAGTCTTGCGATAGACCCGTAGCGAAGTCCTCTTGTAGTAGAGTCAGCACTTCTTTTTCCTGTGACCTGGATTGCGGGACACTGAGGACAAAGAGAATGATGGAACAATAGAAAAGTGTCTTCATGTTTTGAATCTGGAAACAGGGCGAGTGAAGCCTGGACACTCCTGGACCGTACAGACGTCGACGAAAAAAGTGTTTCACGACTGTTGGCAGAGCCGATTAGCGTAGTGCCGGGTCTCCGCACCCGGCGGCAGGCTTTGAACTGATAGACTTTGGCCAATTCTTCGCGGCGGGTGCGGAGACCCTTTTCTACTTTTTGCGCGATCTTCTGTACAGGGTGTTAATTTCATCTCACCCAATCTGTAGCTCCTCGATAATTCCCTTACTGTCGCCATGGGACTCGACATCTACCCCGCTGCCCTGTAGCAGAGTCAGCCAAAGGTCCGCCAGTGGTGTGCCTTCTTCTTTGACAATATGTTCTCCGAGTTTGATTCCAGCACCGCCGCCGGTGACCAGGGTGGGGCAGTTGGTCAGGTAGTGAATACTATTGATATTACTACCATAACTAAGCGACACATGATCAAACAACGAGCTGCCATCCAGTTCTTTGGTGGCCTTCAGTTTATCGATCAGACCCGCCAGTAACTCGGACTGTTTGCGATCGCGCAGTTCGGAGATTTCCTGTCTCTTTCCCGGGCTGTAGTGACTCATGTTGTGGCCGCTGAGGGTTTCTCCCAAACTACGGATAAAGCTGGTTCCACCGGGCTGACGATAACTAAGGACCCGGGTGGCATCAACCTGCAGGGCGGCCACTAACAGATCATACATCACCTGCACTTCCTTATAGCCTTCAAGCCCACCCTGCGGTTCGGCGGGCGGATTGGTCGGCTGTTTTTTCGGGACATCGAGCCATTGCTCCTCTTTCGAGATACGGGTTTCTATGTCGCGAATGGACTGAAAATATTCGTCGAGTTTATCGGTATCGGTTTGGCTCAGGCCCCGCCCAACTGACCTGGCCTCGATCAAGACAGTATCGAGGACACTGCGGCGCTGTTTCAGCATGGCCTGCCTTTGTGCGAGAGGAGCGTTATCGGCGGAGAACATTCGATGAAAGGCTGCAACTGGATTATTCCAACCCGAAATCGGTTTACCCTCTCGATTCCAGGCCAGTGACAGACCCGGGCCGTGCCCTTCTATTTCTGAACTACCCAGTTGGACGGAGGTATAACGAGTGTCTTTACCAAATTGAGCAGCGGCGACCTGGTCGGCCGAAATGGTATTACTGAAACTCTGGCCAGGTTCCGCGTAGCGGTTGGCCCCGGTCAGGTAAAAGGTGCTACCCCAGTGCGCTTCGTTGGCAAATTGGTTTTCCAGTCCCTGGATAACGGTAAAGTCTTTCTGATGGCGCTGTAAGGGAGCGAGCCCTTTTGACAGCTCGTAGTCCGACCCAGTCTTCGCTACATCGGGAAACCAGGTTTGCTTGGTGACTCCCCAGCCAAAGCTGAGAAAGGCCATCCGCTTCGGTGGAGCGACTGCCGGGGCGGCCGAGGCAAACCTGCGGAAACCGAGCGATTCAAGGGCTGGCAGTGCAATCAGTGCCCCCGTTCCCCGGAGAAAGTGACGGCGTTGTAGATTGGTTTTCATGCTCGAGCAGGAGAGGCAGTTTAAAATTGATATCTATGGAAAGAGGCTCGATTCACTACTGGCTTTTCCGCCAAAACTTCACGTCGTCGATACAGACACTTTCGCGAACCAATAACCGAACCCATGTCTTGGTCTCGTGGGCAATTCCGGGAGAGCGCAGCGAACCCACTTCCTTGCCATTAATGGAGCAGCTAATCAGGTCGCCGGATACGGTGACGTAGACTTTGTGCCATTTATTGATACCCAACGGATGGGGGATTTCTCTGGTTGTCGCGCGCAACGTTTCTTTTTGTTCGTCAGACAGCGTTTTCTTCTTTAGTGCCGCCTGAATGTTCAGGTTCATCAGGCCGGTTTTTACATCAGCGAGTGTCACTTGCCTGGGTCCAATAATCGAATTGGCAAGGTGCCCGGCATGAACACTCTTCTCGTCGTAGTCACAAAGGTTGACCCTGATGACATCGCTTTCTTTGTTGAATTTCACCTTGATTTCGATGGTTCCGTCCTTGAAGGCAAAGGCATGCTTCACCACGGCCGAATGAACCGCATCGGCGTGTTCCTCGATCAATAGATGCCCGTCTCGAAGCCAGGCTTGCTTGTTTCCCTGCGCATGCAGATCACTATTGGTAGCCCACCCGTTCCCGGGTTCGTCCTTGAGCTCCTGTGATTCGACTCTGTCAAACGTGTCCTCGAAAACCAGGGTGCCGAACTGTGGGTGTGTGATCGACGCCTCCTCAGGCTTGATGGTTTCCGTCCACTCCAGCGGAATTCCAGCCTCGACAATTCTCGACTGGAGCTTCGCGACATCAATTTTCTGAATATCAACGTTTTCCTTGATGGCTTGCGCGGCGGCCATGCCTGAGACTTCTCCGAGATGCATCCAGGTCGGTTCCAGCCGAATCGCGGCAAAGGCCACATTACTGGCCGAGACACAAACCGGAACCAGCAGGTTCCCGCATTCTTTCGCGTGCGGCGTGATGGAACGGTAGGGGATATCGAATCTCTGGCCTTCCTGCCACATGCGCCCCTCGTTGATAAAGTGATCGTTGTCCACGGCGTATCGAGTCACGTGGTGGGAATCGATATAGTGCGATCCGATGTGGATCACGTCTTCCTTCTTTCGATTCTCGGTGGTGTCTGCCTGCGTCAGGATGTAGGGACCTTGCATCCGCCTCGCGGCGCGGATGTAGAGATACCACGGCCAGTGATCGTTGTCCTGCCATTCGTCTTTGCAGAAACCGTACTGGCTCATGTCGTCTCGCATCTCTTGTGGAACGCGCTCGTCCGACTTCAGGAACCAGAGCATGCCGTGGGTGTAGTCACGGTATTGCTGATGGATTTTTTCTCTCTCTTCAAAGGAGGCTTCAGCCCAGGCTGTTTGAGCGCCTGGGATACTCATGGAGACAAAAGAAAACTGGCGATTGTTACATTCCCGCTTCGGGGAACCGGGAATCGGGTAGAGGCCAATGATCTTTCCGATGTCTTTGAGATACCCCGACTCGATGCTGCGGGCCAGAAGTTCATGCTGTTTGGGATCGTAATTCGCGGGTCTTTCGATGGGCACCATGTTCCCCGTGTCAGTGGTCAGGTTCAGTCGAACGTTGTAGCAGATCGGGTGTTCACTGGCAGAGAACTCATCGGGCTGTTTTCTCGGCATGACTCCAAACAGGAGTTTGCCCTCTTCATCGTAAGGCGACACCTTGACTTTCTCGTCCATATAGCGCACGCCGGCCTTTGACTCGTCGTAGGTATCCACGGCTTCGCGCCCGACGGTGTAGGAAACTCCAACGGCGGCCATCAAGTCGCCTTCATAAGTCGCATCGACAAAGACTTTTGCCTCGTAGACCCTTCCTCCGTGAACCTGCAGTTTCGTGATCCGGTTACCGGACTTCTCGACCTTTTCGAGAAGTTGCTCGTATCGGATCGGCACGTCTGCTTCCTTCAGCATCTCCAGAAAAACCTCCTCGGCGATGCGCGACTGCCAGACCCGGGCACGATCTGGTGTGTTCTCGGTTCCGGTTCCGCTCCGCCTCGCAGCCTCAATGGTGAAGCGGTCACTCAAACCGCCAAACGTAGAGCGGTCCATGTGTTCGCCTTCGTCACGATTCAGGCCACTGGTGCTCAGCCCGCCAACATGCAGGGTCTGTTCCAGAAGTATGACCGACGCTCCTTCTTTGGAAGCTGCTATCGCAGCCGTGATGCCGCCGGGGGTCCCGCCGTAGACGACGACGTCGTATTCTTTAATCTCCCCGGCACAGACTGTATTCAGGATAGTTAAAAGGCATAACACACTTAACTTAATCATGGCTATTTCCTTTGTTTGCTTAGTCATTGTTTATTTTCTTTATTTGTAGAGAGTTGATACACCTCACTGGCAGCTAGAAGGAAGATGCCGGTACCAAATTTCGAGGTGTCTGCTTCCACAACTTTGCCGGGACCACCGCCGGCGGGTTGACTCCATCCGACCTTGCCCTTTTCGTTTACAACCAAGGTCAGTGCCGCCCACCCTTTCTTTGCAACCGGAAGAAAACGCTCTCTGTCCAAGATCCCGTTATTGATTCCCCAGGTGATGCCGTAGGTGAAGAACCCGGTTCCGCTGCTTTCCCAATCATTGTGCTGCTCTGGATCATCCAGGTTGGGTCTCCAGAACCCATCGTCCTGCTGGCGCATCGCCAGTGACTCCGCCATTTGAACATACAAAGCCTGATAGCGGGCATAGCTTGCATGATGCTCGGGGAGGTGTTTCAGAATTCGGGTTAGCCCGCCAAACGCCCATCCGTTTCCCCGGGACCACAACACCTTTTTCCCGTTCTTCGTTTTCCGAGGTTTGGAACGTGCGTCCCGATAGAACAGGCCCGCTTCGTCGTCAAAGATTTCTCCATGCACATCCCAAAAGCAGGCATCCATCCAATTCACATACTTTTCATCACCCGTCATTTGATACAGCATCGCGAGCGCCGGAGGTGCGGTAAACAGCCCATCGACAAAGCGATGTCCCGTGTTTTCCAAATACCATTCCCCGGGGGCGGACAAAGGATTCTCAACCTTTGGGTCATCGAGAAACGCAAGGGTGGGCCGCATCATCATTTCATCGTTCTCAGCCCGATAACACCCATACCAAATCTGGCCGCAAATCAGCGGATAGGCCCCGCTTTCATACGGCCCACCCCCCTGTTCCTTAATCGCCCAGGAAACCTGCTTCCCCCATGCCATGCAATCATCCAGATAGGCACGATCCGACGTGCTTTCATACATGGCCATCAGCCCCGCATAATACGCGCCTCGAACCCAGTGCTGATTAGGAAATCTGAGCGGCTGACTATTCACCTGCCCGCGGACGCGATCCGCCAATGCTTTGATCGCTTCTTTTTCAAAGCCATTTGCCGCCCCCGGATCTTGAATAGACTCCGCTGCTGGCGACTCCGGAGCGGTCGCGGGTTGGAGAGCTCCGACTTTTTCGGCCTCCTTATTCCCATCATTGGCAGCACCGGGTCGCGTGATTCCAGGAGTACTATCCATGGGATAGTCCAGGTCGAACCTGCTGGAAGGGCCGTTCCTGAATTTGTCGAGTGCGGGGTTGTAGGTGTGGATGCCGATCTTGTTCGCCTCCGGTTGAAAGACCATGTAACGCAGCCATGATTCACCGCCGTTGTGCATCGCCTGGTAGTCGCTCAAAATCTGGTGGACCTGGTTGCCATGATCTCCGGCGGAGGTAAGAACGGCCTCTGCACTGAAGTGACCGCAGAGAACCATGAACATGTTCTTGTGCTTGCTGACGAACTTTTGCCACATCTGCTCGCCGTTGTTGCCTTTGAGTTTTAGCTTATTGGTAGTTCTCGTCTTGTCTCCCTTCAGGTAGGCGTGCGTCACGACAATGGCACGGTGGTCAGGATGTTCGGCAACGATTCTGTTCGCCCAATCCAGAACTTCATCGCGGGGGTGATACTCGAGAGCGAGAATGAGAAACTTCAGCCCCGCAGCCTCGAAGTGGTACCAGGAATTGTCATGGCGATCCGGATCGAAGGTGCCGCCAAACTCCTGCCGTTTTGCGAATTTTTCGCGAGGAAAGTATTCATTGAAATGAGTGGTCCGGTCGACGGCGATATCGAAGCCATACTTATTGTCCGCCTTTTTGTAGCCCATGTCATGGTTTCCCAGGCACATGCAGTAGCGGACTTTCCCATCCAAAATCGACATGGCTTCCTTGGCGATGGCCCATTCCTCGGGAGCGTCCCCCTGCACGATATCTCCTTCGTGGACAAGAAAAGCGATATTGAGTCGCTCCTGATTGTCGCGCACCCATTCCGTTTGCTCAAAGAAGTAGCGCCGCAAGTCTCCATTGCCCCACTTGGCAGATAACTTGTGCCTTACATCACAGTAAAACTGGGTATCAGGCAAAACCGCGATGGTGAAAGATTCCGCTGTCTCGGCGGAAGGCTCCGCTGTACTCTGGCTCTGCAAGGTCGCGAAGCCTGCAAGCACAAGCACAGCGACCGTTGTCAGGATAGATATATTTCTCATGCGTCTTTTCTTGTTAAATTGTGCAGGGGTAATTATGTGCCAAGTAAATTATTGGCCGTTCATGGTGGCCTTCTTCATTTAGATTCCAGCTTTTTTCGCCAGTCAGAGTGTTCCTTTTTGTAATCCTGGAAAGCTTTGTACTCGGCCCGGTCGAGCTGTCCGTTCTTGTCTTTGTCCATAGGGTCAAAGAGCCATTCCCAGGTGGGTCTCGCCGCATCCCATTCGGCCTTCGATGCCGTTCCATCTCCATTCTTATCGGCACTGGCGAAGAATTCCTTCACGACATCATCGGGCGCGAAGGTTCTGGGTTTGCCGTGCTCTTTTTCATAGGCCATTGGACCTTCGGGATGCTCGAGTGGAATGCCCAGCTCAAGCAGGCGAGCCTGGAGCGATTTGACGTCGACCTCTTGCACCGATTCCCCTGACTTGCCGGCCATGACCGCAGCGATCCCGGCCGCCTCGCCCAGCTGCATCCAGGTGGGTTCCAAGCGGATTGTGCAGAAGGCGACGTGACTGGCCGAGGCGCACACCGGCACTAACAAGTTGGAACACTCGCTGGCTTTCGGTGTGATGGCGCGATAGGGGATGTCGAACCGCGTCCCCACTTTCCAGATCCGTCCCTCGTTGATGATGTGGCCCGAGTCGGAAACGTAGCGTGCCGCGTGGTGGCAGTCGATGAAGTGAGAGCCGACGTGGATCACATCTTCCTTGTCCACGTCTTCGATGACGTCTGCTTCGGTGAGGATGATCTCTCCCTGCATCCGACGGGCCGCGCGGATGTAGAGGTAGTAGGGCCAATGGTTGTTGTCGGCCCACTCGTCTTTGCAGAATCCATACGGTGCCATCTCGTCGCGAATGGGCTCGGGGACGCGGGGATCCGATTTCAGGAACCAGAGCATTCCGTGGGTGTAGTCCCGGTATGTCTGGTGAATCACTTCCCGCTCGTCGAAGCTGGCCTCAGCCCACGGGGTCTGGGCGCCGGGGATGCTCATGGACACGATCGAGAACTGGCGATTGTTCAGCTCTCGCTTGTCGCTGTCGCCCATCTGGTAGAGGCCGATGATGGCTGTGAGATTTTTAAACAGGCCCGCCTCGAGAGCGCGAGCCAGCAATTCGTGCTGCATCGGGTCGTAGCTGGTCGGTTTCTCGATCGGGACCCTGTTGGCCTCGTCGGTGGTAAGATTCAGGCGGACGTTGTAGCAGATCGGCACCTCGCTTGCAGAACCGGCTTCCGGCGGCTTGCCTGGCATCACGCCAAAGAGCCGTTTGCCGTCATTATCAAAGGGCGAGATGGCTACCTTGTCGTCGAGGTAGCGGACGCCGGCAATCGACTCGCCATATTCATCTGCGGACTCGCGTCCGATGGCGTAGGACACCCCGGCTTTCGCCATCAAGTCGCCTTCGTAGGTGGCGTCGATGAAGACCTTCGCCCGGTAGCGTTCGCCGCCCTGCACGCGAAGCTCGGTGATTCGGGTGCCGTCTTTCTCTACCTCATCCAGCAACTGCTCGTATCGCACCTCGACACCGGCTTCCTCCAGCATTTCGATGAAAACACGCTCGGCGATTCCGGACTGCCAGGTGCGGCTACTGCCTTCGGTCCACCTGCCGTCGCTCCGTTTGACGGCCTCTTCAAGAAACTGCTCACAAAGGCCACCCAATGTTTGGCGATCGAGGTGGTTGCATTCATCGCGGTTCAAGCCGCTCGTGGCCAGCCCGCCGACGTGTCGGGTCTGCTCCAGCAATATGACCGATGCCCCTTCCCGGGCCGCGGAAATGGACGCCGTGATGCCGCCGGGGGACCCGCCGTAAACGACGACATCGTATTCGTCGGCAGAATACCCGCTTGTGGTAGCAGTAACTGCGATCAAGCAGAGGATCGCAGATAAACGTTTCAATTGTTTGATTACAGGAATGCCGGCCAGAACCGGCACCTGGGCCTGTTCCATTTCCGATTCCAAATGATGATCGTGATTCTTTTTCATTTTCAATGTCTTCACTTTATTTAAAGGTATGTCAGCACGCCCCCGGTCTAACGAGTTTGGAACAAGGGTTCGCTCATTTCACTGTTGTGCTTCTCCCAGAGTTCGACCAATTCAGCGAGGCGCTCTGGCTCGGCGGCGGCGAGGTTATTTTCTTCGGAAAGATCTTTCGAGAGATCGTAGAGCTCCCATTTCGCCTTGCCCGGTTCGAATTTTCCACCCATGCGCAGCAGCTTCCAATCGCCGTGCCTCAGTGCCGTCCTTCCGCCCTGACGCCAGAAGAGGGTTTCGTGGGGAGTCCCTTCGTTTTCGCCGGTGAGATAAGGAATTAGATCGACGCCTTCGACCTGCTTCGGCGCAGTGGCTCCGGCGCTGTTGGCAGCGGCAGTCGCAAAGATATCGAAGGAGCTGACCGGCTTTTCATAGACCTCGCCGGCAGGAATTTTGCCTTTCCACTGAACCATGAACGGCACTCGAATCGCCCCTTCATACATCTGGCCTTTGGATCCCCGGAGAGGGAGGTTCGAGGAAGTGAGTTCCTTGGTCGGGCCGCCGTTGTCGCTGAGGAAAAAGACGATTGTGTTTTTTTCGAGCCCGGATTTTCGAAGTTGCTCCATGACCGCACCGACGCTGTCGTCCATGTTCGCCAGCATGGCGGCGAAGATGCGACGGTGAATGTCCGTGATGTGGGCGAACTTTTCCATGTAAGCGTCCGCTCCCTGGAGCGGGCTGTGGACCGCGTTGTAAGCGAGGTAGAGAAAGAACGGTTTGTCGTCGTGACGATCGATGAAGTCGACTGCTTCGCGAGTGAGCGCATCGGTCAGGTATTCGGTTTCCTCCACCGGTTGGCCGCCACGGACGATGGGGTTGTTGGCGTCGTAGTCAGGCTCGTTGCCGAGAAGGTTGTGGAAATGGAGTTTTTTCTTTCCAAACCAATACCCCTTCTCGGTCTGGCCGCCTGGAAGGGTCTTGCGCCGAAGCAGAGTTTCTACGCCATCCCAGGGCGGGGGAACGAAATAGTGGCCTTCGTGAGTGAAGCCAAAGAACTCGTCAAAGCCGTGGCGAAAGGGGTGAAACTTTGCCGTTCCTCCCTGATGCCATTTTCCGATCAGGCCGGTGGTGTAGCCTGCGTCGTGCAGGGACTCGGCAATCGTGATTTCCTCTGGCGGCAAGCCGAATCCGGGTTCTTCATTGAGCGGTCCTGTGGGGTTGAACTCGTAGCCGAAGCGCGTCGGGGTGCGCCCGGTGAGCAGACCTGCCCGGGAGGGGCTGCAGTTGGGGCCCGCCACGTAGCCTGCGGTAAAGCGCACGCCATTGTTCGCGATCGAATCGATATGCGGCGTCGGGATTTCCGGATTGCCCTGGCAGCTCAGTTCTCCGTAACCGAGGTCGTCGGCGAATAAAACGATGATGTTGGGTTGGCTGTCAGCCGCCGCAGCGATACTCAATGCGGTAAGGGCGATTAGAAAAAGGAGAGAGAGAATTTTGCGCATAGTATTTTCTTAGGAGAGCGTTCGAGGGACTGCCACCCGCTACGGGAAGCGCACCTTGAACACAAGGTTACATTTTCCAGCCTTCATTCAGTTTTCGATTCCGGAGCGGTCGCGGGTTGGTCAGCTCCGGCTTTTTCGGCTTTGTGGGTATGCCCGGACGATTTCATCCGTTGGTTCAGATCGGCCACAAGCTTGAGCATGTAGGCTCTCTCATTCTCAAAGGATACGTTGTAGTCCGTATCTTGCCCTGGATGGTCGAACACCCAGAATGCCGAAAGAGGGACATGGTTCTCCTCAATGGCTTTCAGCATTTCGATAAACAGAGCCTTCTCATCTTCCGGTCCAAGGGTCTTGGGTGCCCCAAACTCTCCGATGAACAGTGGCTGCCTGGTGCGGCCGGCGATCTCCTGCAAGGTCTCCACCAACTCCGAGATGCTCTTGGTGCCGCCCTGTCCATCGTTGCCGTACAGATGGACGCACGTCACATCGTAAGGCGATGGATTGTCGCGTCTGAGGACGCTCTCAAACTGAGCCCTGTTGTCCGGCTTGTGGCTCCTCTCTTGCGTGTTATGAAATGCGCTGCGCCTCGGAATCGAATTTCCGGTGATCAAAATGCGATGCGCGTCGTGCTTGCGAACCGTTCTCGCGAAGTGTCCGAAAGCAGTAAGCATGTGTTCCGACGAAAGCTCGTCCCGTGAGGTTCGCTCGAGCCCCGTCTTCAACTGGGGCACAATCTTGGGCCGGTGACCGGTTGCATCCACCAAATCGACATGCAAATTGTACTCGTTCCCAAACTCCCAACCCCATATGGCCGGGGAGTTCCTGTAGCGCTGCACCACCTCGGCGGTGTATTGCTCGATGAATGCGATTGTTTTGCTTTTCGGGTTGCCCAGTTGATCCATGGGTTCCCCAACAAGGTCCGGGAATGTTGCCATGTTCCAGAACAGCGACGGGATCAAACCGATATGATGCTTTTCGGCGGATCGAACGACTGCATCCATGCGTTTGAAATACGCTTCCTTGTCCTGAAAGTAGAGATCCCAATAAACAGGCCAAAACCCACCCGCCATGAAGCGAACAAACGGGATTTGTGCCTCTGATAACTTCCTGAGCCCCTCATCGTAGGAAGTATCGGAGCCGTCCTTTAGAACCCGGTAGAACAAGTCGAAGTAGTTTGCTCCTACACCCCGATAAGGCTCGCCGTCACGATGCAGAATCCCATCTTTGACGATCAACCCTGCAGACTCCGCTGCTGGCGACTCTGCTAAACTCTGGCTCTGCAAGGTCGCGAAGCCTACAAGCACAGCGGCCGTTGTCAGGATAGGTATATTTCTCATGCGCCTCTACTTGTTTTCAAATTTCTCGTAAACTCATTGGTTTGCGATTCAACTTCTGCCCTTAGGCAAAAAATGTCCCGGAGGGAACCGTCGCCACCACGCGAACGATCCCCTGCCGGGAACGGTTTCCTTGGAGAAGGAGAACCGAAACCTGGCTCCTTAATTCCAGGTTTGGCTGATCCCAATGGATCACTCCTTCTCTGTCGAAAGGGATGTCTGTTTGCGGCGTCGGCGGCTGACCCAGCCGAAGGCTGCGAGGCCGAGTCCAAAGAGGGCGTAAGTGCTGGGCTCGGGGATGGCAGTGGTGAGCTGAAGGTAGATGCCGCCGTCGTGATTATTGATGTCGAAGTACATTTCGTCACCGATGAATGACCCCGTGTTGTCTGTGATCGATACGGTGAACTGAGGGGTGATTTCTCCAGCTCCAGCATTTGTTCCTCCGGTAGCGTTGTAATCCCAGACAAGCCATTCTGGATTGGTGTTGTCCCAAAAGGCATCGTCGAAGTCGATTGAAGCATCAAAGACGATTTCAAAGTTTGTATTGGTGCCAAAGGTCAGGGCTCCGGTTCCACTGCTGAGGTCGAACATATCGCCAGCTGATGTCGAGCTG
>CAXBHX010000080.1:0-18640 GCA_963975655.1 uncultured Verrucomicrobiales bacterium | reverse complement strand
ACTTTCACTTCTGGATCGGACTTGTCGGCATTCTGCTGTATGTCGCCTCACTCTGGTTCGCCGGCATCATTCAGGGCCTCATGCTGAATGAGACTGATGCCAGTGGAACTCGTCTCGTCCACGAATTTGTTCAGACCGTCGACAAGATCAAATGGCTCATGCTTTTCCGGGCGATCGGCGGATCTCTTTACTTGATCGGGTTTATCCTCCTAGTGGTGAATATTTGGAAAACTGCATGGTCCGGATCACCGGTCAATGAGACTCGCGAAGTCTACGAGGACCCAGAACTTCAAAAAGACAAAATGACTTGGGGCGCTGCTCTGAGAAACGATCCTGTCACATACACGTTTTGGGGACTTTTCTTCGGCATCCTCTGGTTTTTCCTGCCTCCCGGTGCCAGCCATGTCGCCTTACTTTGCACCATTGGATTCGTAGCTATCGCAGTTTATCGATTCAAGAAGGACACAAAATCTTGGGCGGGTTGGTATGACGACATATCGGAAAACTACCTCCCGTTTTCTGTGCTCGTTCTGGTTGCCGTGGCCATTGGCGGCGTCATTCAAATCGTGCCAACGGTTACCGTCAATCGAGCTATCAATGTCGAGGACAGACTCCAATCGCTCTACACTCCTCTCGAACTGGCTGGGCGAGACATTTACATCAGTGAGGGCTGCTACAACTGCCACTCTCAGATGATTCGAACCCTTGTTCCCGATGTACTGCGCTACGGGGACTACTCCCGTCTCGGTGAATCGATTTATGATCACCCATTCCAGTGGGGATCAAAACGCACCGGTCCGGATCTTGCCAGAGAAGGTGGAAAACGAGGCGACTCCTGGCACTACCTCCACATGCTAAATCCACGCAGCATCAACCAGCAGTCGCGCATGCCTTCTTACACATGGCTGTTCCAGAAAGGAACCGACTTTCAGGCTCTACCCGGCAAGTTGGCGGTTCAACAGCGACTTGGTGTCCCGTTTCCTATCATGACTCCAGAGGAAATCGAGCAGCATGCCCGGGAACAGGCACTGCAGATCGCGACCGGACTCATCGCTGAGAAAGTTAAAATCCCGGATTCTCCCGGTGACAAAGAACCTCAAAATGAAAACGAGGCCATCGACCATATCGCAGGCAAGGAAATCGTTGCTCTCATTGCCTACCTGCAGAAGCTCGGTTCGTTTGAAACTGTGGTCCCGCCAACATCACAGCCGCCGGTCAAACCCCGCATGATCAAACCCGGCATTCCAGATACCATGCGAGTGAGCGAATCAAAAGATCCAGCCCAAACAGAAGAGCAGGAAGCGCCTGCTACTCCTGCGCCTGCAGCAGCCCCAACGCCCGCTACCACCCCATAATTAGAGTTATGTATCAGCGCGTCATACTAGAAAACTGGCACGAATTCGTCCCCTACCTCTGCTTTGCTCTTATTGGAGGGGCTTTCATCATCATCGTGATTCGAGCACTGATTATGAAGAAATCTGATGTAGAGAGAATCGCCAATTTGCCATTAAGCGATGAACTAGCAGAACCAGCTGAATCCGACTCCACCACACACCAAAGTTTATGAAGCCCCAGGATCAGAGAGACGATTCAATTGTTCTTCGCGACCACGTTTTCGACGGAATCGAAGAATATGATCAAAAGCTACCCAACTGGTGGCTATTCACCTTATACATCGCCATTGTCTGGTTCATCGTGGGGTGGTTTGCCTACTACCAGTCACCGTTCGACTTTCCCAATGATTACGAGAAAATCGACCGTCAAATCGCGGTGATTGATGGCAAGAAACAAGCCGAACTGGAGGCAATGATGGCAACATTGAGCAATGAATCACTCGTTGAAATGAGCCAGGAAACCAGCCACACCGACGCGGGCAAAGCCATTTTTCAAACTAAGTGCGCTGCCTGTCACGGCGTTGACCTCAGCTCTAAAATGGGAGGCATCCAACTTCCAGGCGTTCCTTTGAATGATGCCGAGTGGAAATATGGTGGTGAGCCTCTACAAATCATGAATACAGTGACCAATGGATCGCCTGATATCACCAAAGGAATGATTGCCTGGAATTCTCAGCTAAGCCCTTCTGAGATCGCTCAGGTTGTTTCCTTTATCCTCAGTGAACAACCCTAGCTGAACTTGCCAGATCGCTCTTTGAGCGGGGAAGACAACTAATGCCGCCAACCAATACCCCCAACCTTGTTTCAGTCACTTCGATCAACACGGACGGGTCCCACAATACTCTGCACCCAGCTGACGTTAGCGGGAAATTCACCTTCTGGCGGCGTGCCTATGGAGCGCTTTTGCTCGCCATCTACGTCCTCCTCCCGTGGATCCCGGTGGGAGGTTTTCCTGCCGTCTTCCTCGATCTCTCGAAGAGACGCTTCCATTTCTTTGGGCTGACGTTCCTCTCCGAAGACCTTTGGCTGGGCTTCTTCCTTCTCAGTGGGCTTGGGCTCGTCCTCTTTTATGTAGCAGCGCTATTGGGAAGACTCTGGTGTGGATGGGCCTGCCCCTACACCGTTTTCCTCGAACACCTCTATCGTCGGGTTGAGCGACTCATCGACGGTGATGCCCCTGCCCGGCGCAGGCTCGACAAGGCGCCGTCCTCATTCAGCAAGGCAACCAAGAGGGTCCTCAAGCACAGCATCTACCTCCTCATCTCTTTGGCCATCGCCCACGTCTTTGTTTCCTACTTTGTATCGATTCCCCGGCTTTATCAATACATGCAGAAGTCGCCCCTCGACAATGCCAAGGCCTTTGGCGTGATGGCCTTCCTCACCGGGGCTCTCTACTTCTGCTTCAGCTGGTTCAGAGAGCAGTTCTGCATCATTATGTGTCCCTACGGCCGGATCCAGTCTGCACTGACTGACGATGACACTATCATCATCGGCTATGACGAAAAGCGTGGCGAACCTCGAGGAAAGAAGTCTGATCCCAGTGCCGGGGATTGCATCAACTGCAGCCGGTGTGTGCAAGTCTGCCCAACTGGGATTGATATCCGTGAAGGGCTTCAGCTGGAATGCATTGGATGCGCCAACTGCATTGATGCCTGCAATACGATCATGGACAAGACCGGGCGAGATCGGGGCCTGATTCGCTATGACTCTCTCAACGGACTTAACCAGAAGAAACGGCGCATCTGGAGGCCGAGAGTGATGCTCTACACTGGCATGCTCTTAATCGGGGTGGTTATTTTCAATCTCTTCCTCAGCAACTTGCACTCCGCCAAGATGGAACTTATCCGCATGCCGGGACAACCCTACTATGTTGATGACAGTGGCGTGAGAAATCAGTTTCGACTGCAGATGATTAGCAAGCAGAGTGAGCCTACCGAGTTCAATGTTCGCTTCATCGGGCTACCCGAAGGGGCCATCGTTTCCGGAGTCGATGGAAAGATCACACTCTCCCCCTATGAGGAGACAACCAAGACACTGCTGATCCAGGTGCCCACCAAGTATTTCAGCAAAGAATTCAAACTTACTTTGGAAGCCACTGTTACTCCCGGGGAATTCACCGTGAGTGATACGATCGACTTTCTCGGGCCAAGCGCCTACACTCTGAAACCAAGCGCCTCGCCATGATCCAGTTTCTACGCAAACGCCCCTGGCTATTCATTGTCCTTGCCTTTGCTTTACTCATAGGGAGCTGGATTTTTCTCCTTCGTCTCGCTAAGGAACACCAACCGGAGACCGTTCCTCTCCAGACCATTGAGCCTCATGAGCGTGGTTGATCACGAAACCCTGACACTGAGCGCGCTCTTTGCAGCCGGACTCGCCACAACGCTTCATTGTGCCGGGATGTGCGGGTTGCTCACGTGCGGCTTAGGCATTGCCGGCCGCGGACCTGCCATGGCCACCGTTGGGATCTACCATTTTTCACGCCTGGTAGGTTATGCTATCGCAGGCACTATCGCAGGCACTCTTGGTGGATTGCTCGGCGTCCAACCTGATTTTGCAGGCATCGCATGGCTGCCTCTTCTGCTCATTGTATTCCTCATCGCCATTTGCCTGGGGCTCGACAAACGCCTCGCCGCCATTCCCGGTCTCGGACGGGTCATGACAACACTGAAGGTCAAAACCCTGCAGCTCCCGGTCAACACTAGGGCGGGAATCATTGGAGTTGCCACTCCCCTTCTTCCCTGTGGTCCGCTCTACGCCATCCTCGGGATCGCTCTCGCCAGCGGGTCCGCACTACAAGGATTGGAGACCATGTTAGCATTCGGCCTCGGTGCTATTCCCGGGATCTGGGCCGTACAGATCGGCTCAGCCTGGGTCAATCAACGCCTTGGTGCCAAAGGATTCCTCATTGCCAAGAGATCACTCGCTGCCGTCGCCGCCCTCTCTCTCGCATGGCATTTCTCATTCATCGGTGCTGCTCAGGCAGGAGACGACACTGACGGCCCCCACTGCCGGTGCCATCTGGAATCGGAATGAGCGACGACACCCAGGTGCCAACATCAGAGGCAGTCGCCAGCGAAGCCTCTGCTGAGAAGCGTCGGTGCCGCCACTGCGGTAACTTCTTTTCCCCTCGATTTGAAGAAGAGGCCTACTGCTGCTCCGGTTGTCGTGTCGTTCACGAATTGATCGACTCAGGCGGATTCAACTCATTTTACGAGCTACTGGGAAGGCAAGTGCTCGAGCCCGCCGCCGATAGAGAACCGGGAGCGGATCAGCTGGAAGAGATTCGCGAGACACTCGTGCAAATCGAAACGGGGCGCGCGAATTCAGATACTCCGGCTCAAATAACTCTCAGAATAGGCAATCTCACCTGCACCGCTTGCGTCTGGCTGATTGATCGCCTCTTCCAAAAACACGAGGGCGCCTTGAAGATGAATTCGGACACAGCCCGTTCGACCCTGACTTTGTGGTGGCATCCAGGACAATTCGATTTGATTCAGTTTGTCAGGGAATTGCATCAGTTCGGCTATCCGGCCGGGTTACTCGATGAAAGTGAGGAGGGTCCCGCCGACGAAAGTCGTTCCCTGTTGACTCGCCTCGGCGTCACCGGGGGATTGGCACTGAACACCATGGCATTTACGCTGCCCTCCTATCTCGGAATCGAGACAGATGATCAACTGGCCCGCCTCTTTACACTCGTCGCATTTGCCTCTTCATCCCTCGCTCTGGCGGTGGGAGGCTCCTACTTTTTTCAAAGAGCCTGGTCAGCCTTAAAGCTGGGAGCCCTACACATGGACGTTCCCATCTCGCTCGGGCTCGTCGCAGCTTATCTTGGCTCTCTTGCCGGGCTGATCTTCGGCATCGAAGGAATGCTCTACTTTGATTTTGTGGCCACCTTCACCTTCCTCATGCTAGGCGGGCGCTGGCTGCACCTACACTTACTTGAGCGCAACCGACGACAACTTTGGGCGAGAGAACGCGATCTGACTTCAGTTTTTCTGATCACCGATACAGAAGGCCGGCAGCGCATACCACTGCGTCGAATCCAAGCAGGAAATCACCTTGAGATTCCGCCTGAATCACTTCTTCCTGTTGATGGGGTTCTGCTCGACGATCAAGCCCGCATTCACCTTGACTGGATCAACGGCGAGCCCGATCCAGTCAACTTTGTTGCAGGACAGCACCTCCGGGCTGGCTCCCGCAACGCTGGCACTCTACCTTTTCTCGTAGAAGCTCATGAGGATTTCGGAGCCTCTTTTCTAGATCGGCTCCTCGACCCGACACGGCTAGCCGATGAAGACGTCCAATCAAGCCATCCTGTTCTAAAGATCTACCTTCTCGCCGTTCTCTTCGTCGCGTTGGCGGGCGGATGTGGCTGGATTCTCGGGGGGAACGGAATCACAGCGTCGCTTCAAGTGTTCATCTCTGTTCTGGTCGTATCCTGCCCCTGCGCCCTAGGCCTAGCCCTCCCATTGCTGGATGAAATGCTTCTGTCCAAATTGAGACAAGAAGGCATCTTCATCCGACGTCATTCTCTCTGGCCACGTCTCCGCCAGATTCGAACTCTCGCTTTTGATAAAACAGGTACCCTGACAGAGCCAGTTAAGCGTCTCACCAACCCGACCAGCCTCGACGATCTAACCCAGCAGGAACGAGCCGCCCTGCAGATTCTAACCGATCAGAACCATCACCCCATCGGGCGAGCGCTTCACGAAGTTCTCACCGCCCGCTTCGGCCGCTCCAACCTCGCCCCCTGCCCGGTATCCGATGCCCCGGGTTCAGGGGTCACCTGTCAATTTTCAAAATCAGAGTGGCGACTGGGCCGAGATGACTGGGCGGCTTCCAAAAACAACACCACCCCTTCCTCCGGCTGCACCCTTTCCAGAGACGGAATTCGAGTGGCCAGCTTTCATCTTGAAGAGTCGATCCGCGATGGAGCGGCCGAACAGATCCACCACCTTCAACAGGATGACTTCGGAATCTATATTATGAGCGGCGACCCTGACAGGGATCGCGTCGCCCTCACCGCAGCAAAACTTGGCCTGGATCCGGAGAAGGTTTTCGCAAACCTGAGCCCGAAGGACAAAGCACGGCTCATTAGCGAGCAGCCTCCGGACTCAATACTTTTCGTCGGAGACGGGGGGAATGACAGCCTTGCCCTTGATGCAGCCGCAGCCAGTGGCTCACCTGCCACTGGAGTCAGAGCAGTTGAAAGCCGGGCTGACTTTATCTTCACTGGACGGGGGTTTCACGCGATCACCCAATTGTTCAGCGCATCTAAACGCCGACAGCACATCGTCACCGCCGTTTTCGCCACAGCCATCCTCTACAACTTAATCGCCGTGGGGCTCTGCCTGGCAGGCCTGATGAATCCGCTACTCGCCGCCGTTCTGATGCCACTGAGCTCACTGGTAACGACCACCATCGCGGCCCGGATATAGCCTCCCCATCCGAAGGCTATCAACTGATCAGAAATGCACTCAATGTGGGATTCGACGATCTTGTTTCTCTCAAACAATTCTGGACGAGATATCAAAAAAGTGCGGCCCGCGCCATCGATTTCCAAACCTGACTGCGAGGCACCTTAATTCGATGAAGCATCACCTGATCAATACCCGCCTCGGACAGGGCGCACGCCGTCTCGGCAGCTAACAATTTCGGCAACCGTGTACAGAATCGCACCCGAAAATCACGAACCTCCTCAATATAGTGATCCGCCTCTTCCAGATACTCCTGACAAACGCCAATCCACTTGTCGAACGCCGGGGCCATCACCTTAGCAGTTGGGGCAGATTTTCCGTCCCATCCCGCTTCCCGTAACTCGCTCGAAGGCAGGTAACATCGCCCGTTTCTCAGGTCTTCGTGAATGTCCCGAAGTATATTAATCAGTTGAAGCGCTTGCCCCAATTTTCGACCGTTCACAAGCATGAGGGAGGCACTATCGGGATCGGCAAATTTTTCGCCTAACGTGGTGAACCCCACCTTTGTCCAGAACTCCCCCACACAACCCGCCACCCAGTAGGTGTATCGCAGTAGCTCATCGGCAGATTCACATGCTACGGGCGAATCTGACTCGAAACAGGTCGCATCCCAAGCCTGTCCATGGATGATGGTCAGGATTACTTCGCTGAGATGATCTCGATTTTCGGAATCAATTTCACGATACCACTCGAACAACTCCCTTGATCGCTCGACAAGTCGCCGCTCTCCGTCATGCGTCAACACTGCCGCAACATCCTTCAACTCAAGGTCGTAGTTCTGACACTCCCCCTGAATTATCAATCGAGTCTGATCCAGCAAATCGAGGCGTCGGCACGAATCCAGGCCCGGTGCATCAGCAATGGTATCAGTGAATCGCGCCAGCAAATAACCCAGTGAAACGGGCTCCCGCATCGCTCCGGGAAGAAACCGCAGGCTCAGGTAAAACGAACGGGAAACGGACTTGAGTAGGTCGTTGTGTGAATCGATGAGCATAAAAGGCCCTCTTTTCTTAATCTTTTTTCCGCTAAGCAACCGCAAGAAAATGAAAAAGATGAAGAAAGAGAAAAGGAGTTCATCCCAACCTCTCCGCAGCTTCGCGGATGATCCGTTCGGTCGTATCCCACGCAATGCATGGATCAGTCACTGACTGCCCCCATACCATGGCTGAACGATCTTCGAGAATCTTTTGATTTCCCTCCACCAGATTGCTCTCCAGCATCGCTCCAACGACTTTGTCATTCCCCTCGGCACGCTGTCTCACAATCTCTTCAAAAACACCGGGCATTTTCTCGAAATCTTTCGAGCAATTTGCGTGGCTCGCATCGGTTACAATCGCCGGGGAAACCCCTCCGCTCTCCATCGCGGATATCGCAGCAGCCACCGCCGCCTCATCAAAGTTCGGCCCGTCGTCACCACCCCGCAGGACAGTATGACAATGAGCGTTCCCCTTCGTGCTGACCATCGAGGCCACTCCCTCCGGGCTGATTCCAAAAAAGGTCTGCGGTGCGATCGCAGCCTTGAGTGCATTGACCACCGCAGTCATTCCCCCGTAGGTCGTATTCTTGAATCCAACCGGCATAGAAAGACCAGAGGCCATCTGCCGATGGGTTTGCGATTCGACCGTCCGGGCACCAATCGCCGCCCAGCAAATCAGGTCGGCGATGTATTGAGGTGTGATAGGATCGAGAAACTCCGTCGCAGTCGGCAAGCCAAGGTCTACGATATCGCAAAGCAGTTTCCGTGCGATACGCAGGCCTTCCGCCAGATTCGCAGTACCATCGAGATCTGGATCCATGATGAGGCCCTTCCAACCCACTGAGGTTCGTGGCTTCTCAAAGTAAACTCGCATCACAATCTCGATGCGGTCTTTGACCTCATCGCTGAGCGAGGCAAGCCTTTCCGCGTATTCGATCCCCTGCTCTGGACTGTGAATTGAGCAAGGGCCGACGATCACGATAAACCGATCCGATTTCCCTTGCAGGATATCTTCGATTCGCTTGCGGGAGTCTAACACCGTCTCCGCCTGCGAGTCCGTCCGCGGCTGCTCATGAGCCAGCAGAGCCGGAGCTGGCAAGGGGACATTGTAAGCAACATTTAAATCAGTGACCTGAGCCGTCATAGTCGCTACGGATCGGCGGTGTCGGGTGCGGTGTCAAGAACCGCCTCCAGCGAGAAAGAAACCCGAGATTGGGTTTCACCTCTAAAAGTGATATCCGATGACGACATCGCCCTTCTCGACTTGCTGCTCCGGCTCGAGCCGAATCAAGCAGTTCGCCTTGCTCAAACCGTAAATCGCATGTGACTGCTGAGTCCCTGAAAGACTCAATACGCCATCCTCATGCACCCCTCGCAGATAGTGGGGCCTGTCCCCCTTGTTGTGCATCGCCTCGGCAGCGACCCCTTTGACGGCGCCCATACCGACTCCCTCGACCTCGAAGCCGAGCATCTTTCGAATCACCGGTGTGACAAACAATGAAAAAGTAACGAAGGCCGAAACAGGATTTCCAGGTAACCCAAACACGAGAGTTCCGTCCGGGTGCTGGCCGAATACGAAAGGTTTACCCGGCTTCACTTTAACCCGCCAGAAATCGGTCACGACACCGAGATCACCCAGCACTTGTTTCACGTAATCTCGATCTCCAACGGAAACCCCTCCGGCGATCACCACCAGATCGGCCGCCGATAGCGCTTTTTTCAGTGTCTCGGTCAGTTCTTCGACGTCATCGCAGGCATGCGATGACGCACTGACACCGCCTGCACGTGTCACCGCCGCCTGCAGCATGGGCGAGTTACTGTTGTATATTTCCCCGGCTGCCAGAGGTCCTCCCGGATCAACCAGTTCGTCACCCGTCGTCACAATCTGAACCAGGGGGCGCGCATAAACGGGAATTTCAAAAACACCCTGAGAAGCCAGCAACCCCACCCGGGCTGGAGTGATCAGGTCGCCCCTCTCAAGCAATCGCTGCCCCGCACAAACATCGCCGCCTCTCCGTCGAATATTCTCTCCCGGCACCACTCCCTCAGTGATCGTGATGTGATCGCCAACCCGCTCCACATCTTCCTGCATGATGACTGCATCAGCGCCCTCAGGAATGGGAGCACCCGTGAAAATCCGCAAAGCTTCGCCTGGATTCAAAGTCAGCCCCAAATCAGCTCCCGCGGCCTGAGTACCATCGGATACTCTCAGCACCTTCCCTGCAACCGCCTCTGAGGCCCTGACTCCGTAGCCATCCATGCTGGAGTTATCAAAAGGCGGAGAGTCAATCGCGCCCACGATTCCCTCTGCCAAAATCTGATCCAACCCCAATTCCAATGGCACCCATATCACCGGACTCGAACTGACTGCCTCCAGAATTCGTCTTCGAGCGTCGGGTTCTTCAATCATGGGAGAAAACAAAGAATCTGGATGGCCGGATGTCAATTCCTGAGTCCCGAATCAAATCGAGAATCACACTCGACCCGCCAGCAATTCGCGTTGGAAAATCAGTTCTTTGGGCAGGTGATCATAGAGCTCCAGATGAAAGTCTGTCTCTGAGAGCAGCTCGTGACGAAACTCTTCCTGACTGACACCCATGAGAGCATCAAACTGCTCTCTGGAAAATTCGAGCCCTTCAAAGTTCAGTTCATCGTAGTAAGGAACCCATCCCAATCCGGCTTCGTGTCCGCAGCCACGCCCGCAGACGCGATCAAAAATCCACTCAAGCACGCGCATATTATCGCGAAACCCGGGCCAGAGATACGTCCCGTCAGCTCCTTTTCGAAACCAGTTTACGTGAAAAATTCGAGGTAGGTGTGGGATATTCTTCCTCATTTCCAGCCAGTGGGCAAAATAGTCGCCCATGTTATATCCGCAAAACGGGAGCATCGCGAAAGGGTCATGTCGAATCTTGCCGACGGCACCTTCAGCCGCCGCTGTCATTTCCGAGCCGAGATTGGCCCCGAGAAAAACTCCGTGCACCCAGTTAAAGGCCTGAAACACCAGTGGCATTGTCGTAGCCCTCCGCCCACCAAAGATGATAGCATCAATGGGAACTCCCTCCGGATTCTCCCATTCGGGATCGATTGCCGGACATTGCGATGCCGGTGCCGTAAACCGTGAATTAGGATGAGCGGCCGGAGTGTCCGAATCCGGCGTCCAAGGATTCCCCCGCCAGTCAGTGAGATTGGCAGGCGGCTCATCGGTCATCTCCTCCCACCAGACATCCCCGTCTTCGGTCAGAGCGACATTGGTAAAAATGCTGTTCTTACAGAGCGAGGCCATCGCATTGGGATTCGACTCCTCTGAAGTGCCCGGAGCCACACCAAAATAGCCCGCCTCAGGATTGATAGCGCGCAGCTTGCCATCCTTTCCCGGCCTGAGCCACGCGATATCGTCCCCCACGGTAGTGACCTTCCAGCCTTTCTCCCGATAATTTTCTGGCGGAATCAACATCGCAAAGTTGGTCTTGCCGCAAGCACTGGGAAACGCCCCGGCGACGTACCGTTTCTCCCCCGTTGGATCTTCCACCCCGCTGATGAGCATGTGTTCCGCCATCCATCCTTCGTCTCGAGCCATCACGCTGGCGATGCGTAGTGCGAGACACTTTTTACCGAGCAAAGCATTACCTCCATACCCGCTTCCGTAGGACCAGATCTCACGATCTTCAGGAAAATGGACGATGTATTTCGTCTCGTTACATGGCCATGAAACATCCTCCTGCCCCGACTCAAGAGGAGCACCCACCGAATGCACACACGGCACGAACTCACCATCATCGCCGAGCCGATCGAGCGCTGGCGTTCCCATGCGGGTCATGATTTTCATGTTCACCGCGACGTAAGCAGAATCAGTAATCTCAACTCCGACGATTGAGTGATCCGAGTTGAGCGGCCCCATGCAGAAAGGAATCACATACATCGTGCGCCCGCGCATACACCCATCGAACACCCCGTTCAGTTTTTCACGCATCTCCGCGGGCGCCATCCAATTATTGGTCGGACCTGCATTTACCTCGCGGCGGCTGCAGATATAGGTGCTGTCTTCGACCCGGGCGACATCCTTTGGATCGGACCAGGCAAGATAACTGTTAGGCCGCTTTTCGGGATTCAATTTCTGGAATGTTCCCGCCTCTACCAGAACGCCACTGAGGCGATTCTGCTCTTCATCCGAACCGTCACACCATTCGACTCTGTCAGGCCGGCAAAGAGCGGTGAGTTCATCGACCCAGGCGATCAGGGCGGCGTGTGAGGTGGGTGCGGCTGGCATGATTAAAGATTAGAGTCTACGTTAGGAATGTCGAGGATACTACGATCTGGAATCTGGCTCAGAGACTCTCTTTCTCCCTTCCCTGGTGATTTCCTTTTATTTCAGAAATAAAGGCCTCTAATAACTTGAGCGGAAAATTGATAAAACAGAGGCGCTGGCGCACTGCCCAAAACCGCGTTAATAATCCTGCCCTGCATTTTTCATGTTTACGCTACTCAAATCAGACACAGCCAGCGCAGCCCGCCGCGGGCGCCTCAATTTGGCTCACGGCGAAGTCGAGACTCCGGCCTTCATGCCGGTAGGCACCCGGGGGACGGTTAAGTCAGTCCACCCGCAGGAGCTCACTGACCCGGCACTTGATTGCCGCATCATTTTGGGAAATACCTATCATCTCTACCTGCGCCCCGGCACCGATGTGCTGGACGAGTTTGGGGGACTGCACAATTTCATGCAGTGGGACCGTCCCATTCTGACCGATTCGGGAGGCTATCAGGTCTTCTCTCTCTCTAAACTCCGGAAGATCACTGACGAAGGCGTCCGATTTCAAAGCCACATCGACGGCAGTCCTCTTTTTCTCACTCCGGAGTCAGTACTCGAAATTCAACGCTCCATCGGCAGCGATATCTGCATGATTCTGGATGAATGCCCTCCCTACCCCTGCGAACGGGATTACGCAGCAAACTCTCTCGCCCTGACCCAGCGATGGGCCGTGAAGGCCAGAGAGTGGATCACGGCCAATCGTCCGCCCGGACAGCACTACTTCGGAATCGTCCAGGGCAGCTGCTATCCCGATCTCAGGGAAAAGGCCGCTCGCGACCTTGTCGAACTCGATTTTGATGGGTACGCAATCGGGGGACTTTCCGTCGGCGAACCTGTCCCTGACATGCTAAAAGCCGTGGATGTCGCCGCGCCCATACTCCCCGCTGATAAACCCCGCTACGCGATGGGTCTCGGCCAGCCCGACCAGTTACTTGAACTGATTTCGCGCGGAATTGATATGTTTGATTGCGTCCTGCCGACCCGTGTAGGCCGCAACGGCACGGCCTACACGGCAGATGGAACCATCAATCTCAGGAACGCCCAGTGGAAAACGAGCCAGATTCCGCTGGCTCCCCCGGGGGAAACCCACCCCCTTTGCGAAGGGTTCTCCAGAGGATACCTCCGACACCTCATCAAAAACGATGAGATCCTTGGCCTCAGGCTCCTGACGCTCCATAACGTCACTTTTTATCTCCACTTGATGAAACAGGCGCGCCGTGCTATAGACGCCGGCACGTTTGTCGATTTTAAGGCAGATTTTGTCACCCGATACCGCGGAGGGAAAATCGAGGCCTGAACGTCGGACGTCTTTTTGTCTTAAAACATCCAATTTCCCGATAATTTATGATGACTCCTCTCAACATTCTCGCAGCAGACACGGCACCTTCAGCAGGTGGTGGACTCGGCATGTTTGTCCCCATGATCCTCATCATGGTGATGTTCTACTTCATTCTGATCCGCCCACAGCGCAAGCAACAGAAGGCTCAGGAAGAACTCCGCAAGAATGTCAGGGTCGGCGACAAAGTCGTCACAGTGGGAGGCATCCACGGACTCGTCTCAGGCATGACTGACAAAACAGTTTCGGTGAAGGTTGCCGACGGCCTGAGCCTGAAATTCGACCGGAGTGCTGTCGCCTCGGTAGAGGCTAAAGGCGGTAAGGCGCAGGACTCAGCGCCTGATGAAGCCGAAGATGAAGCCGAAGATGACGCTTCCGATGAAGAAAAGGACTGACTTCCATCCGACAAAAGATCCCCATTGAGCTTCGCGCTCCTCCGTTCTGATTCATCCCAATTACCATTTCATTCATGCCAGCTCAAGAAGACCAGGCCGAGGTGACAGAAGCCATTCAGGCTGCTGTCGAGACTATCACAGAGGCCGCCAAGGAAGGCGCCCCTATCATTCAGGACACATCAGCAACTGCTGATGCGACGGCCGCAGCTGAAGCTACGAGCGACGCACTTTCTGACCTGGCGGAAATAACCATGGAATCCGCCGCTTCCGGCGTGTCGTCCCAAATGGTCTTTCTCCTGGGACTAGGCCTACTGGGTCTTTTCATCTATTACTTCGCCACCGAATCGACCCGACGTCGACGCATCGCTGGCACCGCACTGGCAGTATTCATTACAGGTCTCTGCCTGTGGCTCTACGGCTCATTGGGTATGGAAAAAGGCATCGAGCTCCAAGGCGGTGTCTCTATGCAAATCAAGATCATGCCAGGTGAGGATAAATCGGTAAACCCGACCGCTCAGCAGCAGGTAATCGACGTGCTCAACAAACGTCTCAACGATCTTGGTACCGGGGAAGTCATCCTCGCCCCTCAGGGAGAAGATGGAGTCTTCCTTCAAATGCCTGGAGTCGGGCAAGAGAAGCTCAAAGAAATTGAGACGATCCTCGAGCAGGTCGCCAAGCTTGAATTTTCAATCGTTCATCCACAAAGCTCATACATGGCTCAACTGGTCGCCAGTGGCGGTCAGGTTATCCCCGGATACGAATCTCTCCCCTACAAGGCTGATTTCGACAAGGAAGGAAATGAACTGCCCACTCGCTACGGCCTGGTTAAGCTCAAGCGCGACATGGAAGGCGAGAATGTCGCCAGCGCCGGCTACTTCTATGGTGAGTCCGCCCACTCGATCAGCGTCAGTTTCACAGGTCCAGGGGCCAAGATCATGGGTCCCCTCACCAAGGAAAACGTCAATCAACCGCTCGCCATCATTATGGATGATGTGATTATTTCCTCACCGGTCATTAACGAGCCATTCTCAAATGGCTGTTCAATCACCGGTGACTTCACTCAGGAGGAAGCCCTCGCTCTTGCCTCGGCCCTTGAGAACCCCCTCGAGAATCCGATCGAAATCGAGTATTCCAACTTCATCAGTCCCACCATGGGAGCCGCTACGGTACAGCAAGGCATCATGGCCGGTGTCGCAGGCCTTGCCCTGACGCTCCTCTTCATCCTGATCTACTATCGTTTTGCCGGTATTCTCGCGTTGCTTGGCCTTTGTATCAGCATCGTCATCATCTTCGGAACCATGGCTCTGTTCCAGTTCACCCTGACCCTTCCGGGTATCGCGGGTATTATTCTAACCATCGGTGTGGCCATCGACGCCAATGTGCTCATCTACGAGCGCCTGCGCGAGGAACTTGCCGCAGGCAAATCACTCAAGGCAGCCATCGACACGGCCTACGAAAAAGCCTTTTCCGCGATCATCGATGCAAACATCACCACCCTGATTACCGCCATCATCCTCTACTCCCTGGCGGCAGGAACCGTGAAGGGATTCGCTATCACACTCATCATTGGTATTTTCGCGACGCTGTTCTCCTCACTGCTCGTGACTCGCGTCTGCTTCAACTGGGCAACAGAAACCAACTTCCTTAAGAAACTCAGTTTCATGAATCTGGTTCCTGAACATGCGATCGATTTCCTTGGGAAGCGGAAAGTCTCCCTGATCGGCTCAACGATTGCGCTGCTCCTGTCTCTCCTCATCGTGCCCATGATGGACCCGCGCGGAGTGGAGCTCAAAGGAGGTGACTCGATTACGATCCAGTCCGCCGAAGGCCTGTCCGTCGAGAAAATCACCGAATCGCTGGCCGATCTTGATCTGGGAGCTCAGCCCCTCATTCAAGTTCAGCACCCTGTCGGGACCGACAATGAGTTCTTCCTCATTCGAGCTCCCGATAATACAGCCAGCCAGATCGAAGCGCAAATTCAGGAGGACCTCGGCGTCGATCTGAATGATACCACAGTCAGTTCAGTCGGTTCTGCCGTCGGCCAATCAATGCTGGTCTCTTCCGGTATAGCGCTCTTGATCGGCATCTTCGCCATTCTGATCTATGTGACACTGCGTTTTGAGTTCGCCTTTGCTCTCGGTGCGATCGCGGCGCTCTTCCATGACTTGATCGTCGTCGCGGGAATCACTACTCTCATTGGTCAGGAGTTCACGCTGATCACGGTCGGTGCCTTTCTCACCATTGCCGGTTACTCGATCAATGACACCATCGTTGTCTTCGACCGGGTCCGGGAGGGACTTGCCACCAAGCGAGGTGACGTGAAAGACGTTATGAATTACGCTCTCAATAAGACGCTCGGACGGACCTTGCTGACAAGTGTTACTACCTTGATCACCGTCGTCGTTCTCTTCCTCTTCGGCGGACCTGGACTGCGCAACTTTGCTCTGACTCTTATCTTCGGTGTCATCGTGGGAACCTACTCCTCGATCTTCATCGCAGCACCGATCGTGCTCTGGTGGGCGAAGCGGTCCGGCACTAACCTCCGCCGCGAAGTACTCGACACCGAGCAGTCCAAGGTCGAGGCCATTGGAACGCAGGGCGCGTGAAGTAATTTGAAGCCGACTCGCTAATGGCGACTTGGCTATATAAACTTTGAAAACTTAGAGCGCGGGCAACCGCGCTCTTTTTTGTGGCCCGGTCAGAATGGCACGGCTTCAAGATCTCCGATCGTGCAATCGGGTAAGAACGGGGATTCAACCCGCTCCGCCCACACTACCGGCCTTCGCGCCCTCCTTGCCGCTTCGCGGTGCCTGTCGGCTGCGAGTTCCCTTCGCTCGATAGTAGCCCGGAAGTTCCGGTCATCCGGCTAACCAAGAATGGATAGTGAACGATGATTACCTCTCTTTTCAGAACAGTGACCACGTATCGCTTCTCTCTGGATGTCGCTGGCGCTCCACCCGCCGGGCTCCCTCCGGCTAGTTCGTCGTTCATGGCGCTGAGTTTCAGGCGAGAATGGCACTCCTTCTCTCTAAATCTTTGGCAGGTGTTCTCCTACCACCTGTCCCCATTTGCCTTGTATCAAGACACTCGCTGTGCCAATTTTCCGCACAGTGATCGTACCTGCGCCGGAGGCTGGAAACATGGGAGGCCTTTTACCTGAATACGCCGCCGTGTGGAATAGAATATCACTACACACGGAGGCTTAACAATACTGTTTGGCGTCTAAACAACCAATCATGCGCCCACTCATTACAATTCCGATCGCTGCGTACAAAACCCGCCCAAGTTACCTAGCTTTGGCAGTTGAAAGTGCCCTAGCGCAGTCGTGGCAAGAAATCGAAGTTATTGTATCTGACGACTCGCCTGATCAGGCTCTACGATCTGTGGTCGAACAATTTAGAGATTCCCGGGTTACTTATCATCATAATTCGCCCAGATTGGGGGTTGCGCGGAACCACTGGAGGTCTTTCAGCCAAGCAAAGGGCGATTTCATTGCAGTACTGAACCACGATGATCTTTTCGCAGAGACATTTCTTGAGAAGCTCGTTCAACCACTACTATTGGACCCGAGTCTGGCTTTAGCTTTCTGTGATCACTGGGTTATTGACGAAAACGGACACCAACTTATCGAGGCTACCCACAACAATACCAAAGTATGGGGAAGAGATAGATTACCAGCAGGGGCCATCACTCCATTCTACGAGCTATTCTTGTCACAGTCTATCCCGATGGTGATGGGCACGGTTTTTCGAAAGAGCATGCTACCTGCACATCTGCCTGAGGAAGCAGGTCCAGCCTATGATCTTTGGCTTAGTTATCTGCTGTGTCGTGAAGGATTTGGGGCCTATTTCGCTCCAGAGAAGCTAAGCAGTTGGCGGACTCATTCCGAAAACCTAACTAGCCAAGGCGGGCTTGACTGGTATCACGGTGCAGCGGAGTGTTGGTCTACCGCCAGTAGGGACACTAATCTATCTTCTGTTCGCCGAATTGCGCGCCGCAAGGCTGCGAAAGGTTATTACACTGCAGGAGTGGCCGCGTGGAAAGCGGGACACAGTTGGAATGCGCTTTGCTATGGGTGGCGATCACTTATGGCTTTGCCGACGAGGAAAGGACTACTGGTTTGTTTTATCTCTTTCGTTCCGATTCGATTGGCATCTCGCCTCGCAGGAAAAGCATAGAACAATAACACAGCGCTATAACACCACTCTCCACATGCAGCAGAAGCCAAACCAGGCGCTGGCTAATCCTTGGCGTTCTGCTCAATAATGAGACATCTCATGCTACTGCTTCCACTGATCGCGCTGATTGGCTGCAAGCATTCAGTTAGCACGGATCGTGACGAAACGGAGCTTCCAGCTGAATATCGCGGAAGTTGGGTTTCCACCGAAGATTCCGAGACGATCGCTATTGAGTCCATTCCCTCAGTGAGGAAGATAAGCTCAAATTGCAGAGTTCATTCGTTGGGATTATTCGAGATGAGTCCCGGCAGGCGGCTGAAACTGGACGGGCCCACTGGTGATTTTTTTGTCCGGACGAGCTGGTCATCCGGCTTCATGCCGTCGAAGAACGTGAGGACGGAACGGTAGCGAAAGCTACAAACTCGATGAATCCGGATGCCACCCCGTCGCGATGGCCCGCCCTACCAAACCCATTAAATGGGCTCACACTTGGCATTTGAGATTTCAGCAAGAAGCCGCGCCATACTGACCTAGCGACATACTCAATATGTGGCTCGCTCTCTGCCGGCGAC
>CAXBHX010000079.1:0-20419 GCA_963975655.1 uncultured Verrucomicrobiales bacterium | reverse complement strand
GGTCAGACCCGAGCCAAAGCCGCCCGAACTCGAATTAGACGACTGGAGAGTGCTGGTTCTCGATGGCGACCCGGGAGCGGATGAGGAGTGGCCGGCCTTCACCGCGAATTGACCCAACAACCCCCAGCCAACGGTAAGACAGGTGCCAATGGGTAGAAAAGCAAATTCCTATCAGTTAGGAAGGGCCGGGATTTACTTGGAGATGTCGATCCTGACGCTGCAGAATCGACGTGAGTCCGCGCTGATCGGGGTGTCGAAGCGAATCGTGACGGATTCGAAATCGGCGTCGATGGGGGTGACTGAAACCTCGGTGGCGCCGGTGCTCGACCAGACCGCGAGATCCGTGGAGAACACGGGGGTGTAGCTGAGGCCGCGGGTAGCGGCGTCGATGCGGCGACGGTAGGTGAGTTCCAGGTAGTTGCTGCCGCCATCGCCGATGACGGCGGCGGCAGGAACAGCATCAGCAAGGCTCGTGATGCTGGTGGGATCACCACCGAAAGCGTAGAGTTCGAGATTGGTGTAGCCGGTCCCCGAGGGAGTGGACAGGTAGTCGCGTTCGCCGGCCGGGACGGTCGAGAATGTGGCTATCCAGAGGTCGTAGGCGGCGAGGACCGAAAAGGTAAGATTGACGTCGTCGAAGGTGGTAATCACGCCGTCGCTGGCGCGGAGGCGGAGTCTGTGGGTGCCGGAGGTGGCGGCGAGGGCTTCGGTTTCGATGCCTTGGCCGTCGGGGTTGCTGAGGAGGAGGGAACCGCCCGCGGGCACGACTTCGACACTCCAACTCTGAGTGAGGGGAGCGGTGCCTTTGCCGTCATCACTGCGACTGCCCGCGAGGGTCGTTGCGAGGCCGGCGATGGAGGGCTGGTCCGGTCCGGCGTCGACGGCGGGACCGATGTTGTTGAAGGAGTATAGCAACCCGATCTCGTCGATGCTCAGAGCGCGGTTGTTGAAGAGGTGAAATTCGTCAATGTAACCGGCGAAGAAGTTCCCGCTGCCGCTCGAGTTGCCATCGTGAAACTTGGTCGCGTCACGCATCGCGCCGATGGCGATGTCGCCGGTATGACTCGTAATCGCGGCGGCGCTGCCGCGGGCGAATTCGACGCCGTCGAGGTAGCCGCAGAAGGCGTCTGCGGTCAAGGTTGTCGTGCCGGGGGCGTCGAGAACGAGGACGACGTGATGCCAATTGGTGTCATTGATAGTGATGGAAAGGAAGGTGCTCACCCAGCCATTGGTGCCGTTGCTCCAGCCTCCGACGTAGAGGGCGCCCGAATGGAGGTATAGGTTGAGGCCGCGGGTGGCGCCGCCTTCTTCATAGAGGACCTGATGGATCGTGGAAGCAGGGTTGTCGGCTTTGAACCAGAGGGCGATGGTCCGCTCCCCGCTGGTGCTCGTGTTGATGTCACCTGAATCGGCGATGTCGACCTGATCGTCGGTGCCGTCGAAGATGAGGGCCGTGCCGGAGATACCGCCGGTCGGGCCGGTCCAGGCGGCGCTGCCCTGAATCGTACCGTTGTGGTTCGCTCCCACGCCATCGGTAGCCGTGGCGCCGCTACCCTCGTCGAGGGCGTAGTGGATCACCTGGTTGGTGGTGGTGGGATTGGCGGCAGTGTCGATGCCGACGTGGAGGGGGACGGGGAGGGAGACGGTGTGGGTGCCCGCGTCGGCGGTGACCTGGAGGGCGTAGAATCCGGGGAGATTGAAGGTCGCGGTTGTGTCAGGGGAAGTAGCGTCAGCAAAGGTGGCGACGCCGGAAGTCGGCCCCTCTTCTTGAGCCCACTGAGCCGAGAGGACCCCCGGTCCCATCGAGCTTCCGTCGAGGATGATGCCAACGTTCGAGGGAATGATGCGAGCGCCCCTGCTTTCGGTGGAGCCGCCGAGGGCGAGACCGGGAACGCGGCCGTCGCGGGCGCAGAGCTGTCGGATCTCATCTGGGAAGAGCGGGCGGTTCCAGAGGAAAAATTCATCGACGCAGCCGTCGAAGCGGTCGCCATTGCCCGAGGAATCGCCATCGTGGTAGGAAGTCGCGTTGCGCCTGGCGCCAATCGCGATGTTGCCGGTGTGCGAGCTGAGTCGAGACGCGCTGCCTCGGTCGAATTCGATGCCGTCGAGGTAACCGAAGAAGGCGTTCGCCTGAAGAGTTGTCTCCCCGCCGGAGTCCAGTACGAGGGCAACGTGATGCCAGGCGGTGTCGGTGAGGGGGGTGCCGAGGAATGTCGTGTTCCAGCCGTTGGAGCCGTCGTTCCAGCCGCCGACGTAGAGCATCCCGGAATCGAGATAGATATTGAGGCCCTTGCCGGCGCCGCCTTCTTCGTAAATGACCTGCTTGGCGGTCGCGAGAGGATCGTCTGCCTTGAACCAGATGGAGATGGTTCGGTAGTCTTGATTCGAGGAGTTGATCTCGCTGGCGTTGGCGATGTCGATCTGGTCGTTGGTCCCGTCGAGGACAATGGCGGTGCCGGAGATGCCGCCGCCCACTGCAGTCCAGGCGGCGCCGTTGGCGAGGGTGCCGTTGTGGTCTGCTCCGATAGCGTCAGTCGCGGTGGTGCCGCTGCCTTCGTCCATGGTGTAGTAGATGATCTGGTCGGTGGTGGAGGGGGGTGCCCACGGGTAGGGGGCAACGTAGACCTCCACGTCGGCGGAGTCGGAGTTGACGCTGTCGCTGGCGGTGATGCGCAGGGTGTAGGTTCCGACCTGTGTGAAGGTGGCGATTGTTTCGAGTGCGTCGGCCGAGCTGAAATTTGCGAGGCCGCCGGGGGGGGCTGAGAGGGTGCTCCAGATGTGGGTTAACGCGGAGGGAAAGCCGTCGTCGGTGGACTGGGATTCGAGGGCGAGGGCATTGCCTTCGAGAATGATGGTGAGCGCGCTGGTAGGGGAGACGATGGTCACCTGTGGAGCGATGTCGAGTCCGTCGTCGTCGATGGTGGCAGTCGCTGAGCGTTGTTGCGCGAAGATGGTGTAGGCGGGATCACTTTGGAGGGTGAGGGTGACGTCCTCGGCCGACTCGATCGCGAAGTCGTTCAGGGAGGTGATCGTCACGTCGACGAAGCTGGCGCCAGCAGAGATGGGAACGGAGGTGCCGAGGGTCGCGAAGTCGCTGCCTTCGGTGGCGCTACCGGTCACGGTGAAATTGGCGGTGATGGCGTTGGTGGTGTCGCCGTAGCGATGGACGCGAATGAGGGCAGTGTCAGGGGTTCCCTCGACGGCGTTTCCGTCGAGAACTTCGAGACCAAGAGAGAGGTTGTCGACGACAGTGATGAAGGCGTCCGCGGTGAGGGGGCTGTCAGTCGCGGTGACGGTGAAGGGGCCGCCGAGGGTGGTGGCTGAAAAAAGGCCGGAGGCGTTGATCGTGCCGCCGCCGGCGGTCGACCAGATGGGAGAACTGGCGATGGGGGCGCCGCTGTTATCCCAGGCGTTGGCGACGAACTGGAGATTGGCGCCGTTGGGTACCGTGATGGTATGGGGAGAGACAGCGAGGGTGGAGGTGGTGCTGCCGAGGCCGCCGTCAGCGAAGAAATCGATACCGGTGGCGTTGAGGCCAGCGAGGATCACAGGAGTGGTGAACTGGGGCGTGAAGGTGGCGTTGAGACGGGCGGCGGCGACCTGGTAGCTGCCATCAGCGAGGCCGGGAATGAAGTAAGTGCCGTCGGAAAGGGTCCAGGTGGTGGCCGTGCCGTCGATGCTGATGATGGCGTCGGCGACGGGAAGCCCGCCCTGGAGGACTCGGCCCGCGATGGAGGAAGTGTTAGAGGGGTTGCCGACCTGGATGACGACGGATTTGACGGCGCGGCCACCTTTCATGTCGGAGACGGTGAGGCGGACGGTGTAGAAGCCTGCCGAACTCCAGCGGTGCGAGGTGGTGGGGGAGTTGAGACTAGTGGGCTCGAAGCTGTAGTCGTCGAAATCCCACCAGTAGGCGAGGGTGTCGAAGTCGGCGTCATTGGAGGTGCTCGTGAAATTCACGGGAATGCCGGTGCTGACCTGAAAGGCGTCCGGAGTGAGGGTCGCAGTGGGCGCTGTGTTGGCTGCCTGGGTGCCGAGGTTGACGACGACGTCGAGCCATTGGTTAGGGCTCGTGCCGCCCTCGGCGGTGGCGGTGAAGTGAATGTCAGAGGCTTCGTCGGTGTAGGTGCGGCCGACAATGAGAACGGCATCCTCCCGGTTCGCGGTGCTCGTGGGATTGGATTGGGAGTAGGGCGACATGTCGATCTGGACGGCCTGGTTGGGTTTTCCGTCGCGGACCCAGTCGACCTGAAGCCCGTGGGGGAGCCAGGTCTCCGAGTTTCCGTTTGTGGGCTGGGTGCGGTAGCCCAGCCAATAGCGTCGCGGGTCGCCTGTGTTGACGTAGTCGTTGGAGTCGACGTCGATCTTGATGCCGCGGACGACGTTGGGAGTGTAGGTCGCGAGATCGGACTGGGTGATGTCGTGCCGGTAGAGACGAGTGCTGCCGCTGGTGGTGACGGTCGCGATGTCGCCATCGGCTTCGACAAGCCAATCGATCAGGTTCTTGCCCGAGGGGGCGTAGTGGGAGCGTCCGTTGTGCGCATCGGTCGTGCCGGCGGAACCCATGAGGTCGAAGCGGTGGCCATACTCGATACGCTCGTCGTCGTCGGCATCGCCCTGGAAGCCACCCGGAACGGAGTCCTGCCCGATGGGGGAGGGAGAGTCGGTGAGCCAGTAATTAGAGTGGGTGAAGCCGAGGTTGTGACCGAACTCGTGGGCCGCGATGCCGCTCTGGGTGCCGCCGGGAACAAGGTGGGACCAGCGGCCGCCGACGGCGGCGACGCCGGAGTAGGGCCAGCCACCGCGGGTGACGACGGTGTAGAAGTCGAAGAGGCTTTCGTCCCAGGTGGGGTTGGCGGCGATGGCGGCGGCCTTGGCGTCGTTGCGCATGACGCTGGTGGGATTCTGGTTGCGGTAGTAGTCGTAGGTACCGGGAAGGTCGAGGACGGTGGTGATGGTGGTGGAGAGGGTCGACTTGCCGAAAGAGTTGGCCTCCCAGTAGGACTCGACGACGGCCTGGCGGCTCGCGGCGTTGGCGTCGGAGACGGGTTCGTAGCCGACAGCGTCATCCGCGAGGCGGCAGCGGATGTAGAGCATGGTCTTGGCGCCTTCGGTGCGGGGCGATTCCTCGGCGGGGGCGGCAGAGGCGCCTTCTTCCTCCTCGCCGAAGTAGGATACACCTTCGAGTTCGCCGTTATCGAGGGAGGCGTAGCCGGAAGCAACGTTGTGGCCGGGACGAAGTTCGCCCTCTTTGATCAGGTTGCGGATTTCGGCGAGAGTGTTCTCGTTGTCGACGAGATAGACGCGGCCGCGGACTTCGGCGGCGAGGTTGCCGGCGGGGATCTTGCGGTCGCGGCGTTCGGTTTCGGAAAGAAGGCGCAGCGGGTCGTCGGAGAGGGCCATCTGGTCGTCGATGGCGATGCCGTGAAGGGAGAGGGTGTCCTTGCTCGTGACGCCGAGGCGTTGACCGTAGGTGTGGACTTCGTAGCGGCGCTCGTCGACGACGGCGAAGCGGTTGAGTTGGCCGCCGGGGTAGAGGGGGTCGAAGCAGATGGCCTCGACTTCGTAGCGGCCGGCAGTGTGGATCGGTTCTTCGAGACGAACGCGGAGCGCCACGGGAAGAGACTGGCGAAGGTTGTCGGGGAGGGCGGCGGAGAGGGCGGCCTCGGGGTCGGTCGTGATGAGTTGCTTGAGTCGGGCGCGCCGCTCTTCGACGAGGGCGAACCCCTCAGGGAGGAGGACGGAACGGTTGCTGGGCGCGACGTTGGCGTAGCCGTCGAGCCATCGATCGAAGTCCTCGATCGCAGTTTCGGGAATGTCGGCTGGGGCGGGATTGAGGGGGGCGGCAGAACCCGGGCTCGTCTGCGTTGGTGGAATCGCCGGATCAGAGCGCTCGGCGAGGGGAACGGGCTGCGGCCGGTTGTCAAAATAGGCGATCGCCATCAAGAGGGCGAGGACCACGAGAGGGGCACCGAGGGCGTAGCGGAGAGAAATTCTGGGGTGATTCATCGCATCGCTAGTGGGAAATTACTTCTTGATGTCGCTATTATTTCCCGCTCCCACCTGCCTGACGGCAGTTTACCTCCACCTCGCTGGAATTCAACCCATCCCATCACTGCCTACCTTAGGCCAGGACTCGGGCGTGGTAGCGCGTCTCTTCGTTTACGTCTTCTTGTCTTCTGCTCGCGGATATTAGTAATGGCCTCGACCTCATCCCTCTACGCAGGACAACCCATGCCGTTTCATGAGGATCTTCTGGTGGAACAACCGCTCTCTCCCTACGCCGCCTCCAAGAAGGCGGCCCATCGCTCTGCTCGACTTCATCAACATGATCGAAGATCGACTCGGAAAGAAAGCCGAGATTCAGTGGCAGGAAATGAGTGCCACTGAAATGATCGATACATCAGCTGATATTCGGAAAGCCAAGGAGGTTTTGGACTGGGAACCTCAGTGCGATCTGGATGAAGGTCTCGATCTGACCGTGGAGTGGTATCTTCAGAATCTTGACTGGGTATCGCAGGTGGAGCTGTGAGGCAAGCTCTGCTCACTCACCACCGAGCATCTGCAGGCCCTCCAGTCCGCCATATTTCAAGGCTCCCGGCACCATGTAGTCGTCGGACAAGTCTGTGAGCGCCCTGAAATTAAATGCACCCGGGGAGACCTTGAGAGAATCAATCTGGCTGCCGAGGATCACACGGGCGGCCAGAGCCACCGCTGCCAAACCGCCTTCGGCCTCAATCACAATCTCCTTCACGTTCCACTTGGGGTGGTCCTGCACCATCGCTACGGTAGTCACCACGTCGTGAACTCTTTTTACGAAGACTGATTCGTTGTAGCCGTAAAAGTAGACAGGTGATCTCTGCCAACTGTCAGCGGGCACTTCCTTCGTGCCTGAGTAGCTCGTTGCCGTATTGCCCGCGGAGTTATCATTCTGACCAAACAGATGGGGTACCAGCACCGTGTCGCTACCCACCTCACCTATTCCTGCAGCCACGCCGCGCTCTTGGAGACGGATGATTACTTTTCCCTCCCAGCTCTCCGGATAGTGCACTAGCGCTGCAAACCGATCGCCATCTGACTCGCGGACGATGATTCCCTCCATCTGCACCACTCCAGCGACCTGCTGCTTGTCTCCAAGTTCAAACACAGCTGTCGTATCTTTCACCTCAGCAGCCCTCAAGATGGTCTCCCATCCGGATCGCAACCAGCTTTCAGGTTCTGCAGTGCCTAGCTCAAGAGCCCCCGCCACCTTCTTCTCTGTGTCCTCGGCCCACAATCGATTCAATTCCCTTTCGTGCTCATCACCCGTCAAATAACTCTCCATCACCAGTGCTCCATCACCAAAGACACTCAAATCTTCACGCCCCAGGTATTCATAATCACGCTCCAGGACAGGTGCTTCGAAACCCAGCTTGAAGTGACGATTCACAAAGCCATACATCTGCGTGCGGGAGACGTGATTGTAGTTGTGATTGAAGTGAGTATTGAAATGCGCCTCGTAGTTTCCCTTCGCCTTGAGACGATCATACAAAGCCAGTAATTCGGGATGCCCCTTCGTCTTAAGTTCTACGGTCCAGTCATCTGCCGCCGTGATTCCCAGCGGCTTGGGAGCAAATGCTGCCCCAATATCCACGTTGCCCTGGTCGATACGAAGATAGTGCGAATTCTCGCAAGTGCAGCCTCCCTGCATGGCCGTCGAGAGCATGACCGCCGGGAAAGCCGCATCCACGCGCTCATCGATGGCAGCCAGAACCATGGTCTGCGTCGCACCGCCACTGGCACCTGTCACCAGTAGCCGATTCTGATCCACATTCTCTAATCCGGAGAGATAATCCAATGCCCTGACACTGTTCCAGGTCTGTAATCCGAAATTCGTCTGCAATCTCAGGGTGGCCTGCGGACTAACGAAACCCCATTGCCCGGATTCAGAGGAATTCATCGCCTCCCGCGAACCACGTCGATGGTCCAGAAACTGGACCGAATCCGCATAGCCCAACATGTCATAGATCAACACCACGCACCCCATGCGAGCCAATTGCACACACCGAGCAATCACTGGATTGTGCGCAGTGGTTTCAAATCGCTCCGCACCGATGGCCAATTGATTCTGCACAGCTCCCGCCCCACTCTTTACCTCTAAATCGTAGAATCTGCCATTGGTCCAATGCCCGTGAGGACACAATACACCGGGGCGCTTCCCGTCCACCAAGCCATATTGTTCAGATTCGCCCGTCGGAGTAAACAGGCTTCCCGTCACAAAATGACCAGGGAACGATTCGAAGAATACTCGCTCCACTTGAAATCCGTCACGCTCAACTGCTCCAAAGCTCTTCGCATTCAGAGATGTTTTTTCCGGATAGGGAAGTAGCCCGGCAGCAAGCTGCACCTGACTTCGGATCTCCTCTTTTCGGGTATCCCAATCCCCACCTTCCGGCAACTGGCGAAAAGGGTGGTAGTCATGCAAGGTAACCGGATCCGTATAACGCAGTTCCTGCCCAACCCCTGACATGATCGCCATCAGGCAGGTGAGCGATAAAAGAAGAGTTCTCATGGCAATAATAGGCTGTTGATCACCAAAGAACCGGAGGTTTCGCCCCCGTCTTGGCATTCTTTCTTAACGGCTTCGCCTCGACCTCCTTTCGCCACTGGTCGAGAGTCCGGGATAACTCATCTGTCTTCTCAGTCTCCAACTGCTCAAGATTGTTGTGCTCCTTTTGATCCGTTGGGAGATGATAAAGCTCATAGGCACCGTCCTCGAGATCCTGGATCAATTTGTATTCCCCGTCTCGAACCGCACTCGAAGGAAATCCTCCCTGATTGGCATAGTGCGGATAGTGAAAGAAAATCGGACCACGAGTGAACTTCGCGAAGGGGTTCCGCAACAACGGGACCAGACTGACACCATCCTCATGCTGATCCGGTAGCAACGGCAGACCAGCAATGTTCAACAGGGTAGGGTAGAAGTCAGTGCTCACCGCAGGCACCGTGCAGCGTGTCCCGGGAGAGGTCACTCCCGGCCAGCGAAAAATGACCGGCTCGCGAATGCCTCCCTCGTAGATCCACCCCTTGCCACCGCGAAGTGGAAGATTGGAAGTGGGATGCCCTTCTGAAGTACTGGTTCCACCATTGTCCGACATGAACACAACGACCGTATTATCACGGAGTCCGAGTTCATCGAGTTGCTGTAGCACTCGACCAACACCCGTGTCGAGACTCTCCACCATCGCAGCGTAGACAGCATGGTCTTGTCGCGTTCGCACCTTTCGCCCCTCCTTCGTATTTGGCCAGACCTGCCTCTCTCCACTTGGATCGAAACTCCCAGCTTCATCTGCTATCCCCAATTTGGCAGCCTTTTTCTGATACTTCTCAACCAAAGGTTTCGGTGCCTGCAGCGGCGTGTGAACGCTGTAGAATGACAGATAGAGAAGAAACGGATCCTCCTGCTTTGCCATTCGCCTCAAAAACCCTACCGACTCTTTCGAAAGGCGGTCGGTTAAGTACTCGCCTTCAGGCCCGGCCTTCAAGTTCTCCACATTTTTGTAGGGAGAAAAATAGCTCCTTGGCATTCCGTTGCCACCACCGCCCACGTTTTCATCGAAGCCTTGATCTGTCGGCAAATTGCCACCAGCACCGAGATGCCACTTGCCGGCGAAGAAGGTGCGATACCCGTTCGCCTTCAAAGTCTCAGCCAGAGTGACTTCCTCCAGCGCCATTACCGTATTGAAATCGGCGGGTTCATACTTCCCGGCCCGGCGTCCTGAGAAAAAGTTCGTGGTATCGGTTCGAGCGGGATACTTGCCGGTCAGGATACTGGCCCTGGTGGGCGAGCATACCTGACTGGCCGCATAAAAATCGGTGAAAACCATGCCGCTGGCGGCGAGACGATCGAGATGGGGAGTCTCGTAGAATGTAGCTGGATTGTTGAACCCGACGTCCATATAGCCAAGATCGTCGGCGAGGACGAAAACGAAATTTGGCTTATCGGCTGCCAATACTGATCCTCCGTTGAGAACGAGAAGTCCGAAAATGAGGGAGTAGAAACGTATCATATTGATGAGGGAGAGGTTCCCATGAACCTGGGGAGAGACCAAGCAAAACCATGCCACATCACTTCAATGCGCCTCCCGGGTATTGAAAGTTTAGAAAATATCGGATACGCTTGAAATCATGACCCGCAAGGTTCGTCTAAGCCGCATGATAGGGAAAACTGATGACGTCGTTCGCGACTTGAGCAGTCTTCACTTCTCGGGCTTTCAATCAACTCAGGGATGGACTCCCGATATCAATGTCTATCGCTACGATGACAGGATTGAAGTATGGGTCGATCTTTCGGGGGTGGAGAAGGGGGATATACATGTCGATGTTCTCCCCGGTTCCGTTCGAATTTCCGGTGAGCGGAAGCCTCCGCTTCCGACGCGGGATTCCTCAAGCCAATGCCGCAAAGTTCTGACCATGGAGATCGAAAGTGGACGATTTGGCCGCGAAATTGATCTTCCTGTAGAAGTTGATCGTAATCGTGTTACAGCGAAGCAGGAAAACGGACTCCTATGGATCATTCTCCCTTTCGCTGAAGATTGATCGTCATTAAATGGGCGCATGATCCGATACTGGGGCCGCCCTATCCTCCTTACCTTGATGCAAGACCTTGAACAAATGTTGAACGAGTCCTCCGGGGAGATCATTGAGATCTCCACGAATCTCTCTGACGCGGAACTGCCAGAGTGGCGCAATGATCTGCCCAGCGTGATTCCTGTGATGCCGCTTCGGGGGGTGGTTCTGTTTCCGGGAACAGTCGCCCCACTGACAGTGGAGAGGGCGCACAGCCAGAAATTGTTGGAGGAATTGCTGCCGACTGGAAAACTGTTGGGGCTAGTCAGTCAGAAAGATTCTGCCATTGATACTCCGGATCCCGATGACGTCTTCAAAGTTGGGGTGCTCGGAAATGTGCTGCGGATGGTTCGGCAGGATGACGGCCAAACGCTGGTTTTGATTCAGATTGTTGAGCGAATCCGATTCACCCGGTTTCTTTCGCGAAAACCCTATCTGAAGGCTCGCTTTGAAATTCTCGAAAACAAATTCCCCCGGGGCGGCGCCGTCTGGGAAGCCACTCTCAGAAATTTAAAGGAATCAGCGGAGCGGTTTGTTGAGTTGAATCCGAATATTCCAGATGAAGCGAATCAGGCTCTTCGGGCGATCGAATCGCCTTCTATTCTGACCGATTTTCTAGCCACGAATCTTAGCCTGGATCTCCTTCAGAAGCAGGGCTTGCTCGAGGAACTCCGTGTTCGAAAGCGGGCAGATAAGGTGCAGCAGGTGCTCAATAATCAGCTGCATATTGCAGAGCTCCAACTCAAGCTTCGAGCTGACGTGGAGGACGAATTCTCGGACGCGCAGCGCCGGGCATATCTGCGGGAACAACTTCGCGCCATTCAACGCGAGCTGGGAGAAGGGGATGGCACCGAAGAGCAAGCCGAAGAGTTGCGGGATCGGTTAGATGCCGCCAGTTTGCCCGAGTCGGCCATGGTATCGGCCAAACGGGAGTTGAAGCGTCTCGATATCGTTCCGCCTATCAGTCCCGAGCATTCGGTCATCGTCAGCTATCTTGAGACGCTGGCAGAGTTGCCCTGGGCCAAACTCAGTGAAGACAACGATGACCTGGTAAGGGCTCGCGAGATCATGGACCGTGATCACTACGGTCTTGAGAAAGTGAAGCGTCGCCTGATCGAGTATCTGGCCGTTCGTAAATTGAATCCCGAAGGGCGTGGTCCGATTCTGTGCCTGCTGGGGCCACCGGGAGTGGGGAAAACCAGCCTGGGGCACTCAATTGCGGAAGCTTTAGGCCGGAAATTTGCCCGTATCAGTGTTGGGGGTATCCGCGATGAAGCTGAGATTCGCGGCCATAGACGAACGTATATTGGTTCAATGCCGGGTAGGCTGATTCAGGAAATTCGCCGGGTCGAAACGCGTAATCCAGTCATCATGCTGGACGAAGTCGATAAGATCGGGACGGACTTCAGGGGAGACCCTGCCAGTGCTCTTCTTGAAGTGCTGGACCCGCGTCAGAATCAGAACTTTGTTGATCGCTATCTTGATGTTCCTTTCGATCTGAGTCAGGTGATTTTCATCTCAACAGCCAATACCCTTTATCCAATTCCGGCCCCTTTACGCGACCGAATGGAGGTCATCGAGATCCCGGGATATACCGAGGAAGAAAAGCTGGAGATTGCTCTTCGTTATCTAGTGAAGCGCCAGTTGAAGGAAAATGGGCTCAAGGTCCGCCATTGCAAATGGAACAAGACAGCGTTGCGGAAAGTGATTGAAGACTACACCCGTGAAGCCGGCGTCAGAAATCTGGAGAGAGAAATCGGGAGCGTCTGTCGGTCGGTGGCTGCTCAGGTGGCGAGCGATGATTCTATCGCGATCAAGGTGACGCCTCAATATGTCGAAGAAATCCTGGGACCTCCTAAGTACACTCGCGAGTCGATGATGCGAGTCAGTCGTCCCGGAGTTGTCAATGGACTGGCCTACACTCCGGTGGGTGGCGAGGTTCTGAATATTGAAGCGATTCGATATGCCGGGAAGGGCCAGATCAAACTCACCGGCCAGATCGGCGACGTGATGAAAGAATCTATGGAGGCGGCCTGGAGCCTGGTTCGGTCTCATGCAGAACCATTGGGGATCAGCGTGGATGACTTTGACCTGTATGACGTCCACGTTCACGTTCCAGCTGGAGCGGTGCCAAAAGACGGCCCGTCTGCGGGTTGCGCGATGTATACGGCTTTAGCGTCGCTTTTCTCTGACCGGCGTGTCGATAAGAACATCGCGATGACAGGGGAGATCAACCTTCGGGGCTCGGTTCTTCCGATTGGGGGGCTGAAAGAAAAAGCGCTCGGTGCTGTTCAGGCTGGCATTAGGACGATCCTGGTTCCGGAACTTAACATGAAGGATGTTCCTGAGATTCCGGAATCAGCCCGGAAGAAACTAACGATTCTACCGGTGAAGGATGTTGATGAAGTGCTCGCTAAAGCGCTCCTCAAGCGGTAGTCAGCTCGACTTTCGAATTCCCTGTAGGATCATATTCAAGCGGACCCGTCCGCGGAACTCATTGCGATCAATCGTGAACGCGATGTCCCAGGGAGGATTGGGCAGTTCCAGATCTGCTGAGTTGAAATAGATGCCCTCCTGCTCGACACCGTCCTTTTGAAACTTGAATTTGAGGTGCCGATCTTTGATGACTCTCGGAGGCAGCTTAACCTGAACCCCTCCCGTCATAAAAACCGGCTGAGGATTTCCCGCCCCAAAGGGACGGAGTAATTCGTAGCTGTCCAGAAGATCCAGCGATAACTCGTGGAAGGGGATCTCCGAATCGATGTGGAGCTTGGGGATCAGAGTGTCACTTTCCTCTTGCTCGACCACGTTCTGGATAAAGGCGTCCCTAAATCTTTCGAGGTTCTCCTCTTTAACGCTGACGCCCGCGGCCATCTCGTGCCCGCCCCCGGCTTCGGTGAGATCGCGTGTTGCATCAAGTGCTCTCGTTAGTGAGATTCCAGGGACGCTGCGGCCGCTACCCTTTCCGATGCCTTCTTCAGATATAGCGATGACAAAAGTGGGGCGGTGATAGTGTCTTGAGATGCGAGAGGCCACAATGCCGACTACGCCAGGATGCCAGCCTCTTGCTCCCACGATGATGGCGTGAGTGCGGAGGCTAGGCGGCAGATCTAAAATCATCTGTTCGGCTTCCTCGCGGGTTTTTAGCTCCAGTTCTTGTCGGTCTCGATTCTGTTGATCGAGTGCTTCCGCCATCTTCAGGGACTCTTCGGGATCCTGACAAAGAAGCAAGTTGAGAGAAGCTTCCGCGGTATTCAGTCGTCCTGCGGCGTTGAGGCGGGGGCCCAGCCTGAATCCAACATCGTGGGACTGTGCGGGAGATCCTACTCCGGCAACCGACTTCAAAGCGGCCAGTCCGGGATGAACGGTTCGATCCAGTTGTGACAGCCCACGTCGTGCCAGGATACGATTCTCGGCCTCTAGAGGAACGATGTCGGCGATCGTTCCCAAGGCAGCCAGGTCGAGTTGCTCTTTCAGGTCAAAGTCCGAGAGGGGGCGGGTTTTGAGCAAGGCATGAGCTACTTTGAATACGACGCCAGCAGTGCAGAGATAGTGATAGTCATCGCCCATCTTTGGATTGACCAGCGCGACACAGTCGGCGGTACCCTCCGAATCCGGTTCGTGATGATCGAGAATAATCAGATCGACACCCTTCTCTCGCAGGAGCTTCGCCTCATCCCTGGAATTGGTGCCACAGTCTGCGGCAATCAGTAGATCAGGAGTTACTCCGCCGAAGCCATTTTCGATTCCTTTGACACTGAGCCCGTAGCCTTCTTCAAGCCGGGTCGGAAGAAAGTGCTTGGGATCCAAGTCATAGGCCCGGAGGATATTATTCAGGAGTGCGATTGAGCTCACCCCGTCGACATCGTAGTCACCGTAGAGAACCACGGACTGCCCTAGATCAACCGCTTCTAGAATTCTTTTAACGGCCTTGTCCATCTCCGGCAGCGAAAACGGATCGTTCAGGTCCTTCAATCGAGGGTAGAGAAACCGCTCCAGGTCTTCGCGGTCTTCAAAGCCCCGCTGCAGAGCCAATGCGACTACCACTGGAGCAAGACCGAGCGCATCCGCGTATTCGCGGACAAGGTCAGGATCAGGAGAAGGTGCCACCACCCATCGGCTCTTGGCTGGCATGGCAGCATTCTAGGCGGATCAAGACGGGTGTAAAGGAAGCCGTTGCACTTGTGACGATTCTTTTTTTGAAAAGCGTGTTTGGGATGCGAAAAGGAGGGGCTGGCTCGCATAGAGATATTCAGAATCTGAGTTCATCCTTTTGAATAGCCGCCCTTCTTCAAGCGTCTACTTATCATGCTATTAGGCTATCAAAATGAAAACTCTCATCCTCTCAATCATCATATTCGCCGCCGGTATTTCGGCCATCAATTATATTGATCTTACTAACGGGAATTCGCCGACGAAAATTTCGGCGGACGGCTTATACCGACTAGCTCCGCTAGAGCCGAATACTCTTCCAAATTCGCTTGATGCGGAAAATATCCGCCGCTACTCCCGCTATGTTTGATCGCTTGAAAGCTCACCGATCATAGAGTCAGCATTTCTTGTATGCGCGGTAGCACTTGAGAAAAGGTTCGGTTTCGTCCTGCCCGATTGAGGACATCCGAGACCAGTGTCACATCAGTGAGTTTCTCAGCAGGAAGCCAGTCCTCATCTGTGGTGCCGTCCGGTCGATGAGTCAGGGTACGGAGAAAGTCACGTGTTTGGCAGCGACTGATTTCGACTCTGACATTTTTGAGTTGAAAATCGGCCTCGACAGTTCCCTTCCGACCTTCATCCAATTCGTCGAGGGTGAGGGCAAAGCTTGAGGGGCCGCTCTGATCCTGTCCGACATAAACGATGCGCTCGGCCGTAGACTGGGCCCGATCAATCGAGGCATCGAGGCGAAGGGAAATCCAGGCGGCCAAATAGAGCGCGCTCATGCGATAGCCCGGCCCAAATCGAAGATTCACTTCGCTCAGTAAATTGATTTTCTGGTTCACGACCGGACGATCAAAAGCATTGGCGATGGCATTTCGCATCAAATTGAGCCGCGTAAAGGCAAGGTCATGCATCACAAAAGGGGACGAGGACCGATTTTGTGCTCCGATGAGTCGGATGAACTGATTGCGTGGCGATTCCCATGATTCGCTGTCTATCAACAGTCGGTCGATCCTCGAATAGAGCCGTTCTTCAAAGACATCAGAGAGCTCGCCCCGCCACCAGAATGCCAGGGGAAGGTCAGAATCCAGATTGGCGAACACCACGTTGCGCACCAAGCCCGGTGAGTCGCCGGTCAGGTAGAAGCTGATTTGCTCGGTGCAGACCGTTTTCTTTCCCGAGCGGTCGATCTGGCAGTGGACTTGCACCCAGGCTTGGGCGCTATGCTCGGTGGTATGGGTGTCGGCATTGATCAAAAGTGAGCGGCAGGCAGATTCGCTGGTCAACTCGGCCAAAGCTGAAGAATCCTCTTCGAGCCCGCCCTGATTCTCATTATAGAGTGCCAAATTGATTAGCGAGGCACGAGCTACTCCGGCGGCGTTAGGGGAATCAGGATCCTCTCCGTCCATAAAGAGATGCTGCAGCTCCTTCTCGATGCGTGAAATCTCGACAGGTTGGCCGAGCAGCTGAAAAGCAGGGAGATTGGGTAGAGGGGCGGCGGTGGTCATGCGGATTTAATCATACTCGGAATTTTCGGAGTGGAAATCAGAAACACGATGAAGCAGGTTCCCTGCCTATTGCCTCAACAAAATGTCTGCTCACACCTCTCTCCATCAACTCGATAACGGCGTTCGCCTCGCCACGGTCTCCATGCCTCATATGGCCAGTGTATCTGTGGGGCTATGGGCCAACGTAGGTAGTCGTCACGAGCAGCCCTCTGATCATGGGATGGCGCATCTGGTTGAGCACATGCTGTTCAAGGGGACGCCGAGCCGAACGGCTGAAGAAATCTCACGACAGATTGAAGGCCTGGGTTCCTCCATTGACGGCTTCACTGTGGAGGATCATACCGCCTACCATGCCAAAGCTCCGGCGGGTCAATTTGAGAAATTGTTCGAAGTGCTCTCAGACCTATACCGTTTTCCAACTATCGATCCTGCTGAACTGGAGTCGGAGAAGCAGGTGATCCATGAGGAAATTGCGATGGTGAGAGATCAGCCGTCGCAGCATCTGGAGGATCTGGTCAGCGAGGCGGCCTGGGGGGAGAAACATCCCCTGGGACGATCGATTACAGGCACTGACTTGAGCCTTGATTCGTTTCAACGCGACGACGTAGAGCGGTTCTTTCACGCTGGGTATTGCGGTGCCAACACCATTGTCTCCGTCGCTGGAAACATTGAGCACGATCAAGTCGCTGATGTCGTCTCGGCGCAGTTGGGTAGCATTCCTGCGGGAGCGCCGATTGTGTTTGAGCCTGCCCCCAAACCATATACAAATCACCGGTTCAGGGAAGAGAAGGCCCAGGAGCAAGTTCATTTTTCGCTATCGTATGAAGGTGTGAACCGATACGACCCGGCCCGATTTGCCCACAAGTTGCTCAATGTGATCCTCGGCGAAAACATGAGTTCGCGGCTCTTTCAGGAGCTGCGTGAGAAGCGAGGGCTATGCTATGAGGTGCAGAGCGATTTCGTCTCATTCGCTGATGCAGGATTGATTCAGATTTATCTGGCTCTCAGCCCCGGTCACTTGCAGGAAGCTCTGGGGGCAATTGACGAAGTTCTCAGAGAACTCGCTGAGAACGGAGTTTCAGAATCCGAACTCGAATCAGCCAAAGCCTACATCGTCGGCCAAAGCCGAATCAGTCTCGAAAATACGGCGTCTCAGATGATGTGGGCCGGGGAATGCTTTTTGTTTTTTGATGATTGGAGGGATCCAGAGGAGGCCCATCAAAAAATTGAGGAGACCAGCCTGAGCGATGTCCATGCCGCGGCGAAGCAACTTTTCGGCACGCGTAGTTTCTCTTCGGCTTTGATTGGGCCAGCCGAAAGCAATACGGTGGTTGAGGACTGGCGCCGCGCTGTCGTGTAGGCTTCTCCTCAGTGAGTGCAACACATTGGCTGATCCAGCGATTCGAGTCGGCGGAACCACATCAGTTTCCGCTGTAGTGGAGGAAGTGGCATGAAGGCTTCGGCGTCCCCATAGACTTTTCCATCTGTCATTCCCAGCTCCAGAGTTTTCCCCTCGCGCATATAGGTGACTTCAAAATCATCCGGCATTTCACTCACCAGACGGCGGAATTCAAACCAGGGGATAATGCGGTGCCCAATATTGGCAAACTGCTGAATGCCGCGCGGGCGGTTTGAAGGGGCGAGAATGTTAGGGGAAGACTGGACTACTTCCACCATATCGCCCTGAAACTCGAACAGGTCGATTCGATTGAGGAACAGATGGTTCCCCTGGCCTTCGGAACGAAGATTACTGTACATTGAAAATGAAGTCTGCGTTCGGCCTCCTATCCACGGGTGGGCTCCGTTCAAGACGATGGGAATGAGCGCGATCCAGGCGAAACTCCAGGAAGGTTTGTTCGGCAGAGCTCCATCCTCATTCCTCGCCCGCCATCCTGCCAAGAGGTAGCAAAAGCCAATCCAGCATCCCCAGATAAAGAAGGTCACCCATCCAATCCGGTTGGCGGTGTGAAACACTTCGTAGCTTCGGTCGATGAGTAGGTAAAGCAGTCCCTGAGTGATCAGAGTCACAAAAAAGGCTCCGACAGCGATCCAGCCAGCCCTCTTTCGGCCTTTCTTAACATTGCCTCCTCCCAGCCAGTTCAGTTGCTTACTCCAAATGGATTGGATCTCATTCCCCCAGCTCGATGGGAGGAACAGGGAAAGGAGAGCAAGAATGATTGAGCTGTAGCTGAAAATTCCGGCGGCCGGGTGAATTGAAAGCCAGAGGTGGAAAAGCACGGCGGCGGTGAATCCTATCAGGCGAGTTCGGCGGAAGATCAGCAGCAGGGGAATGCCGAACTCGAAGGCATAGGATCCCCATATTGCGCCGTGAAGGGCCCACCCTGTTGTAGGAATGAGGCTGCCGAAATAGGCTGCAATTTCCGTATGAAGCTTGGCTGCGCAGGAGATATCAGGATTGATGTAGTCCCAGTTCAGTTTCTGCAGGCCCGCCCAGAAATACATGATAACCACGCCTGCCCGGATGATCGGAGCAAAGCGGGCGAGATAAATATCGCCTCCGCCCATCTCCGGTGCCCGCAGTAGCATGCGCCCCAGGGCAAAGACGAGAAAAAGGGTGCTCAGTGCTCCTAACAGGTAGCCATGAGGTATGATGGGTAGGGCAAAATAGATAACCTTGAGGAGGATCGCAAAAAACAGGACCGGCAGATATTTTCTCCATCCGGCGCGGACTTGTCTCCATTCGTCCTGCCCACGGCGGCTTAGCAGAAAGCCGACTAAGGCGAACATCATGATGAGGTGCAGCATGCCCTCGTAGAGGATGTGATTAGGAACAAAGGGCAGTTTGTGAATGAGATTCAGGAGCGAGGTGAAAATCAACACCCCGAAGCGCATCACGCAGGTGGGGCGAAAAACCGTTACTGAAGCCGAGAACACATAGAGCCAGCCTTGCCACGACTCAGCCCAGAATGTGAATGCAAGCTGATGAGCAAGTGATGTGATTGCCCAAATCAGGGCAAATGCTGCAAATGGGCTGAACTTGCTCATGGCATTGAGTGGCGTAACAGAGCGCTACCTTAGAGGCTCGGTAAACGGATCAGCAACCCGGAAAATGACCTGAATTCCGCATAGTTTGCGGTGGACAGTGTGGGTGAGAAACAGCTGTTTTGTAGCCGTCAGTGTTCCTTGCAGAATTTCCGGGGAATTAGATCATGCGGGACACGCTCAATATAAACGGATCCCGCCTCCTGACATTCATCCTTGGCCAGTAGGCCTGATTCTCGGCACAGTTGCATGTCGATCACTTCTTCTGGAGGCGCGAAGTCGGTGAATTCGTATCCCAGTTGCTGCGCTGCAGCCATGACGTCTCTCCAGATGGGCATGGCTATCTTCCCGCCGTAGGCGTCTTTCATGATGGTCCCCGGTTGGTCGAGTCCGACCCAGACGCCGCCGGTAAGGCGGCTGGTATAGCCAGCGAACCAGGCGTCAAAGAAGTCGTTGGTCGTGCCAGTCTTTCCTCCAGCCGGAGCGGAAAACTCCATTTTTCGAATATTGGCTCCGGTTCCACCTTCTTCCAAAACGCGCTTCAGAATGGTGGAGGTCATCCAGGCCGCGCCTGGTGAAAGGACGCGGTAGTTCTCGTCTTCGTGTTGATAGAGTGCCGTGCCATCCCGATCGATAATTGCCCCGATGAAGTAGGGGCGATGGCGGATCCCCCCCGTTGAGAAAACAGAGTAGGCACTCGCGACGTCCCGCACACTGGCTCCCAGGGTGCCGATGTAGATCGTGGGAGACACATCGCCTGAATCCGCGTGCCCGAGGCCAGCGTGCTCCATCATGGTGAGAACATTGTCGATGCCGGCCCATTCTCCGACGCGGGCGGTCATCGTATTGCGGGACTTGATGAGGCCGATTTCCGCAGGGAGGCGCTCTCCAAAAATACCATCAGAGTTGTCCGGGTTCCAATTGAGGCTGTCCCAGTCGATCTCTCCGGGCGCGATCCGTGCATCGCTGATTAGTACGCCGGGAAAGAGATCACGCTCGAAAGCTGTTCCGTAGACGAGAGGTTTGAAGATCGACCCCATCGGGCGGCGGGCCTGCGTGGCACGATTGAATGCGCTGTGAGAATAGTTGCGTCCGCCCACGATGATCCGGATCGCTCCGGTGAAGTTTTCAAGCACTGCCACCGC
>CAXBHX010000078.1:0-20936 GCA_963975655.1 uncultured Verrucomicrobiales bacterium | reverse complement strand
TCTTCAATGGCCGCTATCGATGATTCCTGCTCCTGTTTGGCTGATTCGATCTCGGTGCAAAGCTGCTCGATTCGGAGATCGAGACCCTTAGTATGCTTCTGGTTCTCTGCCAGTTCTTTGCTGACGGATTCAAGTTCCTTCTCGCGGGTTCGAGCAGCGTTCTCAAGCTGATCGATTCTTTGACTCGCTTCATCAATCTCCTTGATCCGATCATCTTTCTCTTTGGAAAGATGACGCATTTCTTCTTCGAGTTGGGTGATCGAGGCGGCAGATTGCTCTACTGTCTGGGTGAGTTCTTCAATTCTAAGGTTCGCTTCTTCGAGCGCTTCCTCGGAAGTGGCAGCTTGGCGGCCTGACTCCGCAAAAGCCTGGGCGCGCCGATTCAATTCCGCCTCCAGTTGGTCAGCACGGGAAGCATGATATCGAGCTGATTTCAGCTCATCATCATACTCCATTCTTACTGTATTCATTTCCTGATAGCGCTCTGACAAGGCCATCTCAAGATCGGACACCCGCTGAGTTCGTGCATTTAACAAAGCTCCCTTAGCCTCTGCTTTCTTCTCGATCTCCGCAGATTGTCCCGTCAGTGCTTCGAGTTCTCCCTCCTGCTCGGCAATCGAGATTTTGAGTTTTCTGATCGCGTCGCGCTGCTGTCGAACCTCGGACGAGAGATCACCTATCTCGGCGCCTCTGTCCTCAATGATGGCGTCAAGCTCCTCCATTTGCCCCGCTGAATGGGTTGCTGCTGTAGTGGCTTCCTCAAGTTTGAGCTTGGTGTCACTCAGATCATGGCGCATCTCGGATACAGCACCGGCAAGCCGTTCTCGCTCTTCCTCGGCTTCATCCAGTTCGTCCAGACGTGCCTCGAGAAGATCGATCTCGTCCATCCGATCGTTGAGCGCTGAACGCACGTCATACATTTCGTGGCAGGCATCATTAAGCTCGGCCTGTAGTTGCGCCTTTCTTCGCTCTGCTGTCTCTGCCTCTACCAGCATTGCATTCAGGAGGTCGATCTCCTCATCCCGGCTGTCCAGTTGAGTGGACAGCGCTTCAATATCTCTGGCCTGCTCGGTGGCATTGATTCGGGCAATCTCAAGGGCTTTTCCAATCGACTCTACCTCGGAATTTTGTTCGTTAGATCGTGCCGAAAGGGCCACTAGACTTTGCTCTTTCTCTGACTTTTCTTTCGTTAACACAGACCTGAGAGTGAAGGTCTCTTGATTCCGCTGGGAAAGTAAAACGGAGAGTTGTTTGCCAATGCTTGAAGCTTCCGTGGCGCGGACTTCCATGGTGAAAAGCTCTGCTTTCAATGCTTCGATCGCTGCCGTGTTCGCTGCCGTGTTCTCGCGATTTTCTGCCCGAACCTTCGTTAGTTCTGCTTGAGAAGTGAAAGTCTCCTGATTTCGTTGGGATAACAGAACTGAGAGCTGTTTTCTTTCTTGAGCCGCTTCAGTAAAGCGAAACTCTGAAGCGGAGTGATCTGCTCGCAGTTTTTCCAATTCAACCGTGTCGGCCTCCCTATTCGGATCAGGATCCGGCTTGCTGATCAGTTTGGCTTCGAGTGACTCAACAAGATCAACCTGCTTACTGTAGTCGTCCCGGGTCGTGTGAAGCTCGTCGTGGGTATCAATGAGATCCTGCTCAAGTTCTTGGACTCGGCGAACGAGTTCATTTTCGGCTTCACTGGGATCAGTTGCCGGGACCTTCATTACTAATGGAGACTGCGGTGCATTCTCGATCTCGTCTCTCAGATCCTCAATTTCGTCTCCCCGCTCCTTCAGCAATCCCTCGAGCTCCACGACTCGCTCTCGGTCTCTCTCATCGATGACCGGCGGAGTGGGAATATTTTTTCCGGAACCTTCGAGTCGATCTGTCAATTGCTCAATCCTCGCGTCCTTAGCGAGGATCTCCCTGTCGTTGTCTGAAAGTAAAGTTTCCCAAGAGTCCCTGTCAGCCTGCCAGCGGGAGCGGAGTTTCTTAAACAGGTCTCTTTGTGAGGCTCCAAGAGCACTCCATTGGCTGGCGAGATTTAGGTTTTCTTCAACCGCGAACGACAGCCTCTGTGAATATCGTCCCCAGATGAACTTTGCCAGTAGTAACCCTATGGAATAGAACAGAATTGCAGCCACTCCGACGGGTAACCAGTTCTTGAGTAAGAATAGAGAGAAATCGTACATGTAGGGGGAACAGGTCTGTGCTTAGCGGGAAAGAAAAGTCAGTCTTCGGAGGATAGCTCGGCGCGAATTTTCGAGACTTCGTCGCTTGTCCGTTCGTAGTCGGCCATAGCCTCGCGGTTCTCGGCTTCGATCCTTTCAGTAAACTTACGTGTATTTTTCCAAATAATCCAGCCAATGACTACGCCAATCAGCAGACAAATCCCCCCTCCAGCAGCAAGAGTGATACTCCAATCTTTAAGGAAGTTTTCGAAGGATTGTGTCATTGGGGGGGAGTGAATATCCTATTGGCCGGTGTTTGCTTCGTCAGGGTTCTCGGCCTCAGGCTTCTTCAGGGATACTTCGACTCGACGGGCCTTCCACCGCTCGCTTCGCGAAACGTTTGATACATCCTCACCGATACTGCTCGTGCTCATCGTGTCTTTCGTGATCCCTTGACTGACGAGGGAATTGACAACGGAATTGGCCCGGCGAAGGCTTAGTTCCCGGTTGTAGGATGAGTTGCCAACGTTATCAGCAAATCCAGTTACCATGAGGGTGAGCGGTACGCCTGCTTCTTTGATGAGCTCAGAAATGCTGGTGATCTTCTCCTGCTCATCACTCTGAATTACTTCGCTGTTGCTACCGAAATAGACGGGGAAATCTTTGAGCTTCGCAGTCAAAGCCATCCTTTCCTTGGGAAGAAGCTTGGGTGGTGAGGGTGGCTCCACCACTTTCAACTTCAATCGATTCTTAATCGTAAAGGTCCCGGGAACAGTGTTGATCACAATATTGTGCAGCAGTAGTCCATCTGCTGACTCCATGGTTTCCCCTTCCATGCTTACTGTTGAGCCCTCAAAGGATATAATAGCCGACTCGACTCTTCCGGGAAGTTCAGAGAAGAAGTCCGGTAATCCAGCCACCCATTCACTGCCTGGTGAACTCGGAGTAACTTCAAGATTGTTCTCAATGACAATATCCGGAGATTTCGCCTTCACTAATTTCTCTAATTTCGCTACGAAGTCGGCGTTAGGAACATTACCGGTTAGGCTGAGCCGTTCAGGGCTGCACACAGCAAAAATGCGAACGAGCGGGCCGTCGGATGCCTCCTCCTCGATCGACATGTCCATCAAAAGTTCTGGAGGCTGAGGGCCTACTCTGAATAGAGTCAATTTTTCGACCACAGACTTTCGATCAGATTCCTGCGCGACGCGGCCGGTAAGCCGAACCCTTTCCGGGGTGAACTCAGCGGTCAGCTCTCCTATCAGTGTTGTCAGGAGAATTGGCAATACTTCGGCAGCGCTCTCTTCCCAGATACCTGGAACCAGATCCTCTTGAATTTCGATACGGTCAGTTACCTGCCCCTTACTTTCGAGGCCCAGAATTTCCAGAAGGCGGGAGCGGCTCTCTTCTGAGCCTACTGATCCCGAAATAATGATGCCAAATCGATTTCGGGTGATGCTGAATTGAGACGGCTTCCTAATCAATACAGGCTCAGCTACTGTTATCTCATCATTAATTGAATCAGCCCCAATCAGGGCGGCCAGTTCCAGGAGGCTCTGCCTGATGCCATCGTTAGGAACTTTACCGGAAATTGTCAGGCATCCCTCGTTGAGTGAAATCCTGGCGCTCTCCGAATGGGTCATGAGGCCCTCTGCCAGTGATGCAATCTCAGGCGCTTTTGAAAAGGGTAGCCGTTTCGGGTCTAGCTTAATTCCATTTTCAATTTCGACTCCGTCGCTCACTACGTGAAGTCGAGAACCGAGCAGAGCCCTATTGGATTCCTCGTCTGCTGCCATTACCCCTGAAATACGAACCCCTCCCCCTTCACCGGGCTTACGAACCAGCAGAATTCGTGGTGGCAGCGTCGGTCGAATAGCGATCGTAGGACTATTGTTTTCAGGTCGGTGCGCTCCGGGCACCGCCGATAGGACGATGGCCATCACTTTATCTCTATCCTCGGGGCTATCTACGAATCCAGAGACAAGGACGTCGTGATGGTCAAACTCCACGACCACGCCGTCATATCCGGCCTCATCTAGAGCGCCCAAGGCGGTTTGTGCCAGTTCAGCCTCAAGGCTGGTTTGGTATCCCAGTTTGGTTGCGAGAGTGAATCCCCCAACGGTGACTGCAAAGAGAATGGCAACGAGCAAAAATCTCATCCAAGCGGAAAATTTCTAAGGGATGACAATATTCAAATTTTGCGAAATTCTCAACAACCAACTCGCGAGACCCAGGATTTTATCACCAAAATCCCCATTCTGACTCTCAAAACCCTGTAAAAGGCATTCAAATGAGCGATTTGAACTTGATAGCCTGACACTTCAAGAATCGACTCACTCCTGGCCATTGACGAAGGCCTGCGGAGCGCCTACTGCCCAAACACCATGTTCTCAACACCCCTGACATCAGAAACTCCGGGAGCAAGGGTGCCCCGCCTCATCGCGGCATTCGCGAATTCGGGGTCATTGAAGTTTTCGTTGGAAGTCTCACCGAGAATTCGGCTCAATGCCGAGGCATTGGTGGATTGCGCTTCCTTACGAAGGTGTCTGATCAGGGAGCCATTGGAAAAATAGAGCCGCTGCTCAGCTGATACATCGATGGTTTCACTCTCTCCGTTGGGAAGGGTCCCGCCGCTGAATCTCCAGTATGACTGGTTAACAAAGACAAAAATAAGAGTGCCGTTCCAATAGTAGTAATACTCATCTGATCCACCGTGATCCCCTTCTCCAAAGTTGAAGTGGATTTTGGCGAGATTACCGTTTTGGAAATACTTGGTGAGCGTCCCATACGCGGGCTCTTGATCGGACTCCCACTCGATTTTACTGGATTTCGAATCGCTTCCTTCAATCTGATTGTATTTAGAGCGAATATCCTTAACCGCGTCTTCGATCCAATCCGCTTTCAAGGGACTCGCGAAAACGAAACAGATGAAGGCGAGCATAAGCCCGATCGCGCGAAATGGTGGGCTGCAATTTGAATCCATGAGGACTTGATTGAACTTCGAATACAGGTGCCGATCAAGCATGAAGGTGCTTCTCTTGGGCCAATTGATCACAAAAAAAGCCCGTCCGGATTTCCGGACGGGTTTTTTCTTAAAACTGCTGTGAGACCCTGCGGGGCAGGGTTTCAAAAGTATCAGTCTTCGCTGGCCATTTCGGCAGCTGCCTCGATGCCGCGCTCGGCCATCGCTGCCTTGCGGCTAAGCTTGACGCGTCCACGCTCATCAACACCAATGCACTTGGCGTGAACGATGTCACCGACTTTGACCACGTCTTCGACCTTCTCGACCCGGAAGTCAGCCAGTTCGGAGATGTGGATCATGCCGTCTTTGCCCGGAAGAACCTCAACGAAAGCACCAAAATTAGTCGTGCTGACGACCTTGCCTTCGTAGGTTGCTCCCACCTCGATCTCGGCGGTGACCCGCTTGACCAGCTCGATGGCTCGGTTGAGAGCTTCCATGTGAGCGGCGTAGATTGCCACGGTGCCATCGTCAGAGATGTTGATGTCAGCACCGGTCTCGGCCTGGATACCCTTAATGTTCTTGCCGCCAGGGCCAATAAGTTCACCGATCTTCTTAGGATCGATCGTCAGGCTCTCGATTCGAGGAGCGTGCTCACTGAGCTCAGCGGGCGCATTGATGACCTCATTCATGACATCGAGGACTTTGAAGCGGCCTTTGGCAGCCTTGTCGACACCTTCGAGGAAGATATCAAGTGAAAGACCGCGAAGCTTAAGATCGAGCTGGAAGCCCGTCACACCTTCGCTTGTTCCGCAAATCTTGAAGTCCATGTCACCCATGAAGTCCTCGTTACCGATGATATCAATCATGGTGACGTAGCGCTTAAGTTCTTCACCCTCGAACTCAGTCACCAATCCGCAGGAAATACCAGCGACTGGACGAATGATAGGAACTCCCGCGTCAAGCAGGGCCATTGAGCCGGAACAGACGGAGGCCATTGAAGTCGAGCCGTTAGACTCCATTACTTCGCTGGAAACGCGAATTGCGTAAGGGAAGTCGGCTTCTGCAGGAATCACAGGAGCGATTGACTTCTCGGCAAGAGCACCGTGACCGATTTCACGACGATTCATTCCACCCATACGGCCAGTTTCACCGACGCTGAATGGAGGGAAGTTGTAATGAAGCATGAATCGCTTGGTATCTTCACCACCTGCGTAGTTATCGAGATACTGCTTTTCGTCTGCTGGAGCGAGGGTTGCGATCGAGAGGGCTTGAGTCTCTCCACGGGCAAAAAGAGCGGAACCATGAGAGCGGGGCATCAGGTTGACCTCGGCAGACAGCGGGCGAATCGTATCGATGTCGCGACCGTCACAACGCTCTCCTCGATCGAGGATGCTGATGCGGAATGCTTTCTTCTGGAGGTAGTCAAAAGCTTGACCCATTGCGAAGCTGGAAGCTTCTGGATAGCTTTCAAGGATCTTCGCTTCAACTTCCTTGCGAAGGCCACCGACAGCGGCTCCTCGTTCAACCTTGCTTGGCTTATAAAGAGCATCTTCAATGCGGTCGCCTGCAACGGTGTAGGCGATCTCGAGCATCTCATCCTTCACTTCAAGAAGTTCAGGGATCCGCTTTGTCTTGCCAGCCTTACGGGCGAGCTCTTCCTGAGCATCGAGCACAGGTTGGATGGCTTCCTGAGCAAAAAGGAGTGCTTCCTTGAACTTTTCGTCCGGCACTTCGTCGCCACCGCCTTCGATCATGATTACCTTGTCACGAAGACCGGCGTATACGAGATCGAGTGAGCTTTCTTCGCGCTGCTCGAAAGTAGGGTTGGCGATGAATTCACCGTCAACGAGGCCAACGCGCACAGCACCGATTGGGCCGGCGAAAGGGATGTCGGAAACGGTTAGAGCGGCAGACGCACCGTTCATGCTCAGAATGTCGGAATCATTGACTCCGTCAGCGCTGAGAAGAAGCGTGACCACCTGGGTGTCACAAAGATAACCTTTTGGGAAAAGAGGACGCAAAGGGCGGTCCGTCATCCGGCAAGTGAGAATCTCTTTCTCAGTAGGGCGGCCTTCACGCTTGAAGTAGCCGCCTGGAAAACGACCGGCAGCCGCCGCTTTTTCCTTATACTCAACGGAAAGAGGGAACCAGTCTTGTCCTTCTCTTACCTTGGTTTGGGACACTGCTGTCACCATAACGATGGTTTCGCCGACCTGAACGGTAACGGCACCGTCGGCAAGCTTTCCCATCTTGCCGGTTTCAATCTTCATTTCCTGCGCGCCGACCTGGCACGTTACGTTTTCTATGCTCATATATTTCTTTCTGTGATTAAAATTTGGATTTCTAGTGCCTTCTGGGAGCCTTGCTTTGAATTTGGTTCAAGAGGGGCTGGCACTTCTTGAGACGTGAGTCACGTGCTCGGTATTAGCTGATCCGGCGAATATGCCGTATCGACCTACGAAAAAGCGCCGGGATTAACCGACGCTTTCGAAGAAATTGGTTATCGGCGCAGACCGAGGGCGCTGATCACCTTCTGGTAGCGGTCGTTCTGTGTTCTCGCCAGATAGTCGAGAAGCTTACGACGTCGAGCCACTAGACGGAGAAGTCCGCGACGCGAGGAAAGATCCTTCTTATTTGCTGACATGTGCTCCGTCAGCTCGGTGATACGCTCGGTCAGGCGTGCGACTTGAATGTCGGCGCTGCCGGTGTCCCCTTCATGGAGCGCGAGCTCCGCAGTTTTGCTAGTTGATTCACTCATTTTACTCAAAGATGGCATCGCCTTGACGCCCGGTTTAAAGGTCGTGTTTCAGTGGGCGCACTCAATCACAGATCAGTGCTGTTGCAATGGAAAAGATGTCATAAAAGTCAGTTTTTCAGTAAAATAATCGCACGCTCCAGTGGCTGGGGCACGTAATAAATAAAGAGATGAAGGAAGACGAGGCAGCCAGAATACCTGAAACGCTACCTGTGATGGTCCTGAGTGGGGCAACGTTGTTCCCTTTTGGGTACATGCCCCTCTTTATATTCGAGGAGAGGTATCGGGAGATGTTGGGGCATGTCCTGGACCGTGATCGGATGTTCTGCGTGGGTAATGCCCTACCGGGAGTCGATGCGAAAGGGCATTCTGACCCGGTCCGTCGATATACGACAGCGGGCCTGGTAAGAGCTTGCGTGACTCATCCAAACGGAACTTCTCATTTGATGCTATCAGGGTTGCAGCGGGTCGAAATCGTTGGCTGGGAGCAGGATGAGCCATTCAGGGTGGCTAGAGTGGTTCCCAGACCGTCTCATGTTGAGGATATTGAGGCCGTAGCCACTGTTGCTCGGACAGTCGTGGACCTGTGCGGGAGGCTGAGTGGGGCGGATCAGCCCATATCGAGTGACCTTCGCGAGCATCTAAAAGGGGTCCGTGACCCTGCCGCTATTTCAGATGTGGTGGCGCAGAATTTCGTCAGTGATTCGCTCGATCGCCAAAGTCTGATTGAAACGCTCGATGTGCTGGAGAGGCTGAATTACCTGTCTCAACATTTGAGTATGCGGTTGGCCAAGGAGCAGGGCTGAACTCGTTCTCCGGGTCTGATTTGCGTTTCTCTCACATTTTGAGCACATTTCCTCCTCTAATTGGTGGCTAAATACCGATATTTCGGGCATTAGACAGGGTTGAGTCGTTTTTCCGTTGACTGCGGAATTAACACTTTGAACACTAGCGCCTCACGTCTTGAACCCCGTGAATACCAACCCTAACCATTGTCTGGATTCGTTTGTATGACTAAAATCGCCCAACCACTCAAACCACTACTGATCACCCTGTTGCTGCTCTTTGGCTTTGCGGGATCTCTTTTCGCTCAGGACGCAGATGTCGTCGACTCAGGAGATACGGCCTGGATGTTGACGTCGACCATTCTGGTTCTGCTGATGACTCTGCCGGGGCTGGCATTATTCTACGGGGGATTAGTCCGTTCCAAGAACCTTCTCTCAGTTCTGATGCAGTGTTTCGCGGTGGCTTGTCTTGCCTCTGTGATGTGGGTGGCCTTCCTATACAGCTTTGCTTTCCGGGGCGATAATCCGTATTTCGGCGACTTCAGTGCCATTTTTCTAAAGGGTGTAGGAACCGATAGCGTCTCTGGGACGATTCCAGAAACGGTTTTCGTCATGTTCCAAATGACCTTTGCCATTATCACGCCGGCCCTCATAATCGGAGCCTTCGTAGAGCGTATAAAGTTCTCTGCCGTTATGCTGTTCAGCGCCTTATGGCTGATCATTGTGTATGCGCCAGCCGTTCATTGGGTCTGGGCTGAATCAGGCTGGATGTTCAACAATGGGACCATCGATCTCGCTGGCGGTATCGTAGTACACGCCACGGCAGGGATCTCTGCATTGATACTGGCCAAAATGCTGGGGCCACGTCGTGGATTCCCCAAGAAGCTGTTGCCTCCCCACAGTCCAGGGCTGGTCATGATGGGTGCCGCCTTGCTCTGGGTCGGTTGGTTTGGTTTCAACGCGGGCAGTCAGCTTTCGGCAGGCGGTTCCGCTGGTATGACTATGTTGGTCACCCATATTTCTGCAGCGGTTGCCGCTCTCACCTGGATGGTGGTGGAGAAAATCCGCACAGGAAAGCCCGGTTTGGTTGGTATCGTCACCGGTATGGTCGCCGGCCTCGCCTCGATCACTCCTGCCTCTGGGAATGTTGGGCCTGCAGGAGCCTGCATCATCGGTCTCGCAGCGGGTATCGTTTGCTACTTCGCCTGCGACTTCATCAAAAGTGTCTTCAAAATTGACGATAGCCTCGATGTCTTTGCGGTGCATGGTGTCGGCGGCATCATGGGAACCCTGCTCGTAGCCTTTCTTGGCACTGAGATGTTCGGTGGTCAGGGCATCAACAAGGATTCCTCCATGGCTCAGTTCATGACTCAGGCAATGGGGATAGGATTTACCCTTGTTTGGTCCGCAGTGGGAACTGTCATCATTGTGTTCATCTGCAAGGCCACGGTAGGCTTGAGGGTCGATGAAGAAGAGGAAGAAACAGGCCTCGATCTGGCCGAGCATGGTGAGCAGAGTTACACCCTGTAATTGATCATTTTCTAAGTATTCCAGAGCCATACTCCTGGAAAATCAAAAGCCCCGGTCGGAGAATCTCTGCCCGGGGCTCTTTTTTTAGAGAATGGATGCGGTGAACGTTTGCCCCATGTCGACATCTTGAGTTACGAAGTTGGTGTGCCCAAGGGCGGGATTCGCTGTGCGGTACCAACTTGGATTAAAAATGAACTGAATAGTTCGCGATGATCCGCAGATCGAGACGGTCGTTTCCCCCGGCGGAGAAGTCGTTGTCGGCCACGCGAAATCGGAGCCAGCAATTTTCAAAGAATCCCTCCTGAACGCGATAGTCGACGGTGAAGTCAAACTCCGTTTGGTCGGGACTTGCGTTGACTCCAATGTCAGGCGTATCACCCCATGTGAAACTCGAGAAAGCGCTTAAGCCTGGAAGCCCCATTTCTTCAAAGTCATAAGAGATGCCAACTCGGAGCGCGTTTTCATGGTCCCGGTCAAAATCAGAAGTTATTACTGAGTTGAAACTGGGGTCCCCTCCCCATGGCTTAGTGATCGCGTCGCCTTGCCGTGAAGTAAGTCCCAGTGAGCCTATCAAGCTGTTCCAACCCGCAGACAACTCCATCCCGTAGAGTTGTCCGTCGCGTGTCCCTGCCAGCGACTTGCCGACATCATTTTGAGAGGAGAATTGGAACCTGACTGACGTGTCAATATCATTGCTGCAGGCATGATCGAACTTTGCCTCGGTGTAGAATATGTTCAGCGTATCCCAACCAAAGTAATTGACGACACCTACACCGGCCTCTTCACTAAATCGGTATTTGAAGCCTCCCAGAGTCACCCCTTGGTTACTTTCTTCTGCCCCGGTGAATGTTGACATGGGGCTGAAGTCGCTGCTCAGCCGGCTCTTCATTTGAGTCAGGTGGCCGCCGACAAAAGTCCAGTTGGATAACTCCTCAGTGGCAATCGTGTAGCCTTCAAACGTATTGGGGGTCATTCGAATGTCGTGCCGGTTGACGTAAGGGAGGTCCAACTCCTGGCGGTAGAGCGTCGCCTCTGCTGAGGAACCAATCTTTGCTTTGGCGTAGAGCTGGCCGAGGGCGGAATAGGATTTTTGACCGGTTTGAAGCAGGCCCGTTCCGTCGCGGTCAGCCGGCCCATGGAGTCGCTGAGACGTGTAGGCCGCCGCGCCCAGCATTAAGATGTCGCGCCACCAACCACTTTCGTATGTCAAGCTCCCACCCAATGTCCACGCTTCAGCGATGCTGCCGTCTCCGTACTTCCGATAGAAATAGTAGGATCGCGGCTCAAAATGGAAAACTGAATCTCGCGCGACAGGCTCTAAGGGTGGAAACTTCTCAATGAGAACTGGGGATAACAGCCTGCGTCGCCCCACTGTATCGGGTATAGATAATCCTTCAAAGCTGGTGGGGGTTTCTTCCAAGGACTCGGGCGCGACGTCCTCTGCTTCGAGATACTCCTGTGCTTCGCTATTGGGTAACCAAACGGCAATTAGACTCACAGCAAGGATGGCTGTTCTGACTCTCTTGGCGGTTGGGAGTATTCTCCTCATCTGCGGCACACTACTTTCGGCTCACCCAGGCGACGACCTCACTGGGCGGCAGGCTTTTGGTCGCGGGGCCTGAGCGGACGAAGAATATTTCATCTTGGTCCCGCCTGAAGTAGACCGGTTCGGTGGCCCGCAGGCATTCGACGACAAGGACATCCTGGCCCTTGTGCGAGATAATTGATCCTTGGTAAAAGGGGGCGAACTCACCCCCGAGGTGTGTGTGTGCCAGGTGGCTCAAATGCAGTAGTATTCGGTCATGATTGGGGAACCTGTCAGCCTCGAGTCCCAGGGCGGTCCCCTCGTCGTCCACGCCGATCAAGAGTAGCCCGCCCTGAGTGTTGAGAAATGCAGCGATGGTTTTGAGGCAGGCATTCTCGATCTTTTTGTCAGCCTTCTCTGTGTGTAGATTCTGGCGAAGTGTCGATTTGAACTCAATGCTATCCCCTTCGCCTGCTTCAATCACCGAGCTGAGGCCTGCCTCAGTCAGGTTTTGAAACGAATTCTTTCGATCACTTCCGGCGGCGAGTTCGAGTTCTCTTTCGCGATGGTAAGTTGCCAAGTGAACCTGAACTCGGGCCACGACTTCCTCAAACTGAAACGGTTTTTCGATATAATCGACGGCACCGCAATCAAAGCCCGTGAGTTTGTCATTCAGGGCGCCTCGGGCAGATAGAAAGACGATGACGGCATGTTTGGTTTCAGAATCTTCTTTGAGTCGGCGGCTCGTTTCGTAGCCGTCCCACCCTGGCATATTGATGTCTAGCAAGATTAGGGAGGGTTTTGCGCTCTTCGCCGTGTTGAGCGCTTCCTCTCCTGATTGAGCCAAGAGGAGGTCGTAGCCCTCGTCTTCCAGCGCTCGGAATAGCACCTGAAGATTGTCGACATTGTCATCAACCAAAAGGATGCGGTCCCGTTTTTCGGATTCGGATTCGCTCATGTGGGTATTCAAAATAGGGGCAATCACTTGCCAAGGCTGGCCTCAAGTTCAGAAAGCCCCTCAAAATTAAAAGCATTCACCAACCGGGCGATCTCAGTTCCCGCTGCACTGGCGGCAGGGTCATCGGAATCTTCGAGTTCCCTCGCAAGAGATTTGAGCGCTGTAAGATTCTTGATTTTCAGGGCGCTTTTAAACTGCTCAAAGTGATCCGGGCTGAGCTTCATCTCCGCCATCGGCTCATCATCGAGTTCATCGGGCAATTGCAAGCCAGGAGCGGCTGAGGTTGCCGTAGCCTTCCATGTCACCTTCGTGAAATCCCTGATTTTCTTCATCAGCTCGGATGTTCGGAACGGTTTCGGAAGGAAATCATTAAATCCGGCTTCGATGGCCTTATCTTGAAACTCGGGAAAGACGCTGGCGGTGACGGCGATCACGGTTGTATCCTTTAGCTCTTCGTCACTCCGAATTTGCCTTACCGCGTCGATCCCGTTGAGGCGTGGCATCCGAACATCAAGCAAAACGAGGTCAATGTCGTTTGTTTTCAATGCCTCAATGGCGGTGTCCCCGTCATCTGCAAGGACAACATCAATTCCCGCGTCATCAAGCATTTGCTCAAGGATGTCTCGGTTCGCCTGCCTGTCATCCGCGACGAGAATGTTCAGCGATTCACCGGGTGCGAGAGCGAATTCTTCGGCTGTATTGAGAGATTTAAAGTCGGAAGGTTCGAAGTCGGCCTTGTTGATCTCCTCCAAAGGAATGATGACCCGGAAAGTGCTCCCCTTTCCTTTCTTACTTTCGACTTCGATGCCCCCTGCCATCTTCTCAAGAAGTTTCTGGCTGATGGCCAGACCCAGGCCCGTACCTCCTGCTGCTTTTCCCGCTTCAACTTGCTTGAATGGGTCAAAAATTTCCTTCAACTCAGTGGCATTCATTCCCACCCCACTGTCGATGACCTCGATGTGAAGCTTCCCTTTCTCGGCCTCAGATGCCCTCAGGATGACGGAGCCGGTCTCAGTGAACTTTACAGCATTGCCCAGCAAGTTGACTAGTACCTGCCGAAGCTTGGCTTCATCGGTCATGATTCCCCGGGGAACTTCAGGTGATACCTCAATCCGGAACTCGAGTCCTTTAACCCGGGCACGCTCCCCTACAATATCGGCCAGGCTTCGGATCAGTTTATCGAGATCGCACGGGCCAAGATCAAGGTCCACGCGGCCGGCCTCGATTTTTGATAGATCGAGGACATCGTTGATCAGGGAAAGGAGGTGGTCGCCACAATTGATGATGGAGTCGACGTTTTCCCGCTGCCGGGAACCCAATTGCTTGTCTCGCTGCAGAATCTGTGCGTATCCGAGGACGCCGTTTAGCGGAGTGCGAAGTTCATGACTCATGCTGGAAAGAAAGTCGCTCTTGGCATGGTTGGCTGCTTCCGCCTGGACTCTTGCGAGTGTCAGCTCTGATTCGAGCTTTTTTTCTTTGGTGATATCAATGATCACTCCGTCGAGATACTCGACCTCGCCATCATCTCGATAGGCTGCCCTGCCTCGCTCTCCAGCCCAATGGACACTTCCACTACGGTGAACGATGCGATACTGAATGGTCCACGCCTCCTGCTTGTCGACGGCCTCAGCCACTTCCTTGGCGACTGTTTGCCTGTCGTCAGGATGGATGACGCTGTCATAGGTCCTGACCTTGTTAAACAGAAATTCTTCTCCGGGATATCCCGTCAGTTCTTCAACTCGATCACTGATAAACTGCATCGTTCCGTCATCGTCGTTGGCACAGCGATAGACTGTTCCAGGAAGATTTGAGAGTAGCGTTCGAAAGCGCTCCTCTTTTTGCTTTATTTCCTCGGCGGCTGCCTTCTCCGCGGTGACATCATCTTCGATTCCCACGAAGTGGGTGATTTCGCCGTTTGGTGCCCGAATGGGAGATAGCGCTGCCGACGCCCAAAATAGAGTTCCATCTTTGCGGCGGTTACAAAACTCACCTCGCCACTCTTCTCCATTGGTGAGGGACGTCCACACATCGGTGTAAATATCAGCACTCTGCATGCCTGATTTAAGTATGCGAGGGCTTTGACCGATGGCCTCTTCGGGCTGGTAGCCGGTGACCTCAGTGAAACGAGGATTTACATATTCAATAATACCTTCGCCATCTGTGATGAAGACGATGGCTGACCCCTGCTCTACAGCCTGATTCAATTTGCGCAGTTCCTCCTCACGCAGTTTACGATCCGTGATATCCCGGATCGCGGCTACAGCACGCAGACCTTCAGGTTCATGAAACGGGCTCAAGGCAATTTCGATGGGAAACTCAGTTCCGTCTTTCCTTTTGCCCAGCAGCTCTAATTCCGCTCCCATTTCTCGGGCGTGTGGATTGGCGAAATACGCCTTGAGGTGAGCCCCATGACCGTCGCGAAATCTGTCAGGCATGAGAAGTTCGACGTTGGCTTGGTTTATCTCGTCCCGAGTGTAGCCAAATATTTCAAGCATCATGCCGTTCATTCGGCAAATGTCCCCATTTTGGTCGGCTACAAGCATCGCATCAGGAGCGGACTCGAGTAAGTCAGCCAGGGTGGATTCTCTGGAGTTTTTGAGCTGGTTCTCCCGATCGAGAATCCGTGCCTGCATGTCAGTGAATGAGATCGCCAGTTCCTCGATTTCGTCGCCGGTGAGAATCTCATCGATCGTGACGTCCATATGACCTTCGGCAATGTGTTGCACCTGATTCCGCAGTCGACTGATGGGATTGGCCAGTCGCCCTGACATATAGATGATAGTTGCCAGCATGAAAAATACAGCGACCGCAAAAGCAGCGATCACAATGGTTTTCTTGTAAGTGAATTCTGCCATCACTTCACTCTTTGCTATCAGTGAGATGTAAGTCCACCCAGTCGAGGTAATTGGCGCAAAGGCCACCACAGTGTCGGTTCGGTTGAAGAGTCCACTCACGGTGATGCTTCCCCGTCCGCCACTCATCATTTCCTGGAATTTCGGGGAAATTCCGGAAAGGCCTGACTTTTCGAGGGATGCAAAAATCGATCCATTCAGAATTTCCTCTGCATTTGGCGAAAAAATATACTTTCCGTCAGGGGCGAGGATGTAGAACTCCCCTAGGTCAGGGATGATCTCTTTGATGTCTTCCTGCAATTCCTCCAAATCAATATCGACGGTCGTGACTCCTCCAAATTCTCCGTGCAAATTGAAAGGTGCAGAGTAGGTAATCATTAGAACATTCCCAGCTCCCTCGTCGAAATAAGGTTCTGTCCAGACTCCCGTCCCTTTCTCCTTGGGCAGATGCCACCACGTCCATTGCTCGTCCCTATACCAGTCATACACCGTCTCATCGATATTGATCTCTTCGACGGTGTGAAGTCCGGATCGAAAAACATAGGGGCAATAAAGGCCCTCAGTCTCTTCGTGGGTGCCTGGCTCAAATGCCGCCGCTGCTCCGTAGACTCGAGGGTTGTCTTTAAGCGTTCCTTTCAGTAGTCCTATGATCTGTCCCTCCCCGAGATTGGGAGCCCTGCTGATAAATCGAGCGGTTGAGTCGGCGAGTCGTGCCGCCTCACCGATATACTGGTCAAACTGAAGGGCTGCCGTTCTTGCGTGTCGGGTTATCTCCGTATGATGCAGTGCTATGGCCTGCTTTTTAGAAAAGGCCAACATCCACCAGATCGTGGCAATAAAAATGATCGTCGCCGGTAGACCGATGAACAGAATCATTTTTCCTCGAATTGACATCTGCATAACTGGAACGGGTTGGCCTACTTGCGACAATTCAGAAAGAAGGTTTCCATGGTGCCTTTTCCTTTGATCTCTCTTTCTCCCCTCGACTCAAACTCGTAGGCGTCGCCAAGCAGATCATGGGTTTCCCGACTCACATGAATGCGATTAGTCTGCCCGCTGGATTCCATCCGGCTGGCGGTGTTGACAGTGTCGCCCCAAAGATCGTAGGCAAACTTCTTTTCGCCGATGACACCGGCGACGACCGGGCCGCTGTTGATTCCAATTCGGAGCTCGAGAGGCAAGCGTTCTTTTTTTCTCAATTCAGGAAGTATTTCCAATAACTCAAGAGCAAAGTCAGCCACGGCACTGGCATGGTCCGGGCGGGGGTCAGGGACACCTCCCCCGACCATATAGGCATCACCAATAGTTTTGATTTTCTCCAATCCATATTTCTCAACAAGCCCGTCCATCGCGGTGAAAACACGGTTGAGAAAACCAACCACCTCGGTTGGTTCCGTGGCCGCCGCCAGAGTCGTGAAACCGACCAGATCACAGAAAAAGATCGTGGCCTCCGGAAAGTGTTCGACCAGGTTGCGCTCATTCTCCTTGAGCCGCTCGGCAATCGATTGCGGGAGGATATTGAGAAGAAGCGAATCGGCCTTTCGGTGCAGCATTTTCAGCTCTTCCCTGGCGCGCTTCAATTCCATCTGAGTTTCGACTCTCGCAACCACTTCCTCAAACTGGAATGGTTTGCTGACATAGTCGACTGCCCCGAGTTTCAGCCCTTCAACTTTGTCACTGACGCTGTCGCGTGCGGAGAGGAAAATGACGACGCATTCTTTGGTCTCATCATTGGCCTTCAGTCGGCGGCAGGTCTCGAATCCGTCCATTTCCGGCATATTGATATCCAGAAGGATCAGGGCGGGATGAGCACTTGCTGCGATGTCCAGAGCTTCCTGCCCACTCAAGGCGATCAGCAGCTCATAGCCCTGCTCTTCCAGCGCTTGATAGAGCACTTGCAAGTTGGTGGGGTTGTCGTCCACGAGAAGGACCTTGGAAAGGTCTGGCATCAATTCGGAAGTGGAAGGAGGTGTGGGGTCAGTATTCACGCTGAGATCTGCCGGAATTTGGGCTTTGAGTATGGAACCATGATTTGGTGCTGGCACAAGTCTTCTCCGACTTTTCATTCACTCCCGATGCTGATCTCTCGGTGAACTTGATTGCGCAATCTTGAAGATTACGGTGAAAATTGGCAATATCGCGCTGGATGAACAAAAAAATCACTTCCGGCCGCTCTAATCTGATATCGGGTCGAGGTTTGGCTCTGTTTGCTGAAGCCAACAAGATTAGTCTTTGTTTTTGATAACTCCCATTGGTAGCTAGAAGTATGGGCAACATCTGAAGCAAATTGAGTCTTGCTAATATACGATATAGGTTAGATATTATGATAATTATAAAATGTGAGGTTTGATTTCGAAATTTTCGGGTCGTTTTTTGCGCGAGTTGGCTTCAGCTTGCTGTGGCGATTGTATCAAACCAGTTTGATTAGGTATGATAGGCACAAACACAACGACGCTCCCTCGAAAGCAATCGATTCTGCCTCGCCTGCCTGAGCGTATGAGTATTTCGCAAACCAGTGTCAGTGATCTGTCCCTTGAAGATAGGAGCGCTTGGCGAACGATTCAGGAGGGGAATTCGGAGTTACACAGTCCGTTTTTCTGCATTGAGTATATTGAGGAGGTCGCCAGACTGTGCCCCAATGTTCGAGTTGCGATTCTTCGCAAAGGCGGAAAGCCAGTGGCATTTTGGCCTATTGATAAGATCCGGCCCGGCGTGGCTCGACCTGTCGGCGGGAAGATTGGGTGCATGCAAGGCGTGATCTGTGGAGCGAACACTCGATGGAACGGCGACGCTCTAGCTCGAGTCGCTGGGTTGAAGACCTGGCACTTCGATCACCTGCTAGCTTCCCAGAAAATATTCAATTCTTCTTATTTCAGGACCTTGGACTCACCGTATTTAGATCTCAGTGAGGGGTTCGATGCCTATCGCGAGAAGAGACTCCAACAAGGTCATTCCAACCAGGCGATCGCTGAAGCTCAGCGGAAGCGAAGGAAGATGGGCCGAGAAGTCGGGCCGATACGGTTCGAGGCTGATTGTCAGGACGTCGATATCCTGCATCAACTCATTGAGTGGAAGCGGGTCCAGATGTTGAAAACCGGTAAGCGAAATCTTTTTGTTCACTCCCCCTGGATCATTCCATTTCTGGAAAACTCATTAAATCGTCGTGGCGATTCATTTCGCGGAATGATGTCCGTCCTTTACGTTGCCGATAAACCTGTGTCGATCCATTTTGGACTGCGATCGAAAGGTAATCTACATGGCTTGTTTTTTGGTTACGACCAAGGTGTCGCCGAATACAGTCCGGGCATGGTCCTTATTGTGTCTCTGGCCCAAAACGCGTCCAATCTAGGATTGACTCGGATCGATCTGGGAAAGGGCGATGAGCCTTACAAGCAGAGATTGAAATCTGATTCAACTTCAGTGGCTATTGGAGCGTTTGATACTCAGGCTGTTCACGCTCTTTTGCGGCCACTGGCCTATCGGTTACGGACTAAAGTGGGTCGATCCGCGATAGGTCGGCCTGCGCGGCTTGCGAATGGCCGGCTCCAGCGAATTCGGGATCAATTTAGAAAGCAAAAAGGGTAAATATCCTATTCTCCTGCCCGAAGGGACTGATCAACAGTCTCCCCGTCTTCGCTTAACAATTGTTGCGCCAAATATTTGAGGACGATTGCCTGCACTTTCGGACCAAAACCTTTGCCGTGTCCGGCTCCCGCGACAGATACAAGGGCTGACGATACTCCAGCCTCTACAAGTGCCTCGTGAAAGTCGACCGACTGCTGATACGGCACGAGCGGATCCTCGGTGCCGTGTACAACTAGCATTGGTGCTATCGAAGTCGCGGCTCGATCCGAGACATAGGAAATGGGTGAAGCCCCTTGAGCCTTTCCCGGGTGATCTTGAATGGCGCCGCCGATTAAAAGTGATTCAGGTGAGTCAGTCGCATCATGATCCATGGTGCTTCCCTGTTCATTCATTCTCAGCAAATCGGTTGGCCCGTAGAAGTCGACAACGCAAGTCACCGCAGACGATAACTCTGTATCCGAGCCAACATCACCTTCCAGCCCCTCCTCTACGCCGGCAACCCCGAGCATCGCGACGAGATGCCCGCCTGCTGAAGAGCCCCAGACTGCGATTCGCTCTGAATCAAGGCCGTATTCCTCAGCATGAGATCGGATCCAACGTATCGCAGCCTTGCAGTCATGAATCTGTGCGGGCCATTGGGCTTCACCGGTGAGGCGATATCCAATCGAAACTCCCGCATATTTTCCTGACGCCGCCAGGCCTGCAATGCGTTGGCCATTTGTCTTTTCACCGTTTCGCCAACCTCCGCCATGTATCCAGCACACGACCGGAAGGGCCTTCTCTTCGGCGGAGTGACTGTCGGGCAAATACAGATCAAGTTTCTGTCTGGGATTCTCGTTGGCGGCGTAGGACAAGTCTGAAAGGTTTCTGACTCCTTCAATTTGAGAAGGGTTCCGTGACTTCCTCTTCACCGCAAGATGTTCGTCGATCGAAATGAATCCATCGCCATTTCCATCGACCCGCGTAAAATTTTTCTGCAGCGCCGGGGGGAGTTCGTTTTTGACTAACTGCCCGTCCCCGTTCTGGTCCCACCCATTGAACTGCTTGGCAGGCCCCTCCCCTTCACCTACCAAACCCTGAGGAGAGGCGAGGGCAACGGCACCTATGCATATAGCGACAATGGATGAGGCAGATTTCATGATTTGATTTGAATGTATCAGAAACACTGCCAATGCGGAAATGTTGCGTGGTTTCTTGCTCGATTCCTGACTCATTTGTCGGGTGTATGGCCCAGTCCCAGGTCAAAGATTTCGGCAGTTTCCTGATTGGCTGTCTTGACCTTGCTGAAATGGAAACTAATCTCCTTCCATGGAACTGAAATCATATCGGGCCGGAGAATTGATTTTTCGTGAGGGGGATGAATCCCAGGATGCTTACCGTGTCGTCTCTGGGAAAATAAGGATCAGTATCGGCGCTGGTAATGCCCGGCGAATACTTTCAAACCTCTCCGCTGGTGAGATTTTCGGAGAGATGGGAATGGTGGATGATCAACCACGCTCCGCGACTGCTACTGCCGCCGTCGAAACAAAAATCGAAGTCATTCCGATGGATGCATTCGTTCGGTATATCCAATCTAACCCGGAGAGACTTTCGAGCTATCTCGCCACGGTGTTCGAGCGACTCAGGGCTACAGACGTATTACTGCAACTGAACCTGCAACAAGAGACTACCTCTGATTACATTGGTAAAGATGACCACTCGTTGGAGGATCTGCTATACAGCCATTCGGGCCCCGGGACGTCTGTTGACGCTGGCGAGCCCCAGACTTTGCGGCTTAGAGCCTTATACTCGGTCAACGGTATCAACGCGGATCCGATCGAAATGACGG
>CAXBHX010000077.1:0-21567 GCA_963975655.1 uncultured Verrucomicrobiales bacterium | reverse complement strand
TCAGGAAGCCCTCTCTCTTGGAGCGCACCAAACTCTCAATTCACGAGACCCAGCAGAGATTCAAGCCGCCGCCAACAGCTTTGACTACATCATCTCAACCGTGAATGTGAAACTCGACTGGAACCTCTACATCGGCACACTCAAACCCAAAGGGCGCCTTCACTTCGTCGGCGCGACGCTCGAGCCCCTCGACCTGGGGGTCTTCCCCTTGATTGGAGGACAAAAGTCCATCTCCGGCTCTCCAGTAGGAAGTCCGGCCACCATCGAGAAGATGCTTCAATTCGCTGACCGTCATCAAATCCTACCTCAGGTGGAAATGTTCCCGATGGACAAAATCAATGACGCTTTCGCCCGCCTCCACTCCGGCGATGCCAGGTACCGGATCGTGCTGTCGAATGTGTAGCAGCGCTCCCACCAATTCACTTTAACAAGAAGCGACAGGAGTCATTCCCTGTCGCTTTTTCATACCCAAAATTCATCCCTCTTTCGGCACCACCCGCAACACAATCTGCTGAGTCGTACGCCCCCGTCCCCTGATCCCTTCAGGTGAAAGGTCCGCGTCGATTCCGGCACTCACTCCTCCCATTGCTTCAGTCTCGATAAATCGTCGCTTTCACTCGAACTTGAGCCGAAATCATGCTAGCACAACAGCATGCTTTATGCGGTTTTCTCCGACCTCCACGGGAATCTTCCCGCCTGGAAGGCAGTGCTTGCCGATATGGAGGAGCATGGAGCAGAGACCTATATCTGCCTGGGTGACATTGTAGGCTACGGCCCCAAGCCTCAAGAGGTGCTGGATGGAGTCCGTTCCGTAACCGAGAACATCGTCCTTGGAAATCACGATGCGGCCGTATGCGGAAGAATGGATGCCAGCATCTTTAACGACAAAGCCAGGGAAATTGTAGAATGGACTCGTAGCGTCCTGAGCGAAGAGGCAATCGCCTTCTTCTCCGAAGTCCCCCTCACCATGGACGACAGCGCGGGAACCCTGTTTGTCCATGCCGAGATCGAAGACCCCGGGAGATTCGGCTATATCACTGACCCCACCGAGGCCCAGGCCAACCTCGCGGCCACCACCGCCCGCCTCACCTTTATCGGGCACACCCACACTCCCGCGGTTTTTGCGACGAACCACCAGAGCGAAGTGAGCACTCAACCGGCTCAAGATTTTCAAATGCAATCCGGTTGCCGATATATCGTGAATGTCGGATCTGCCGGAGAGCCTCGCGACATGGATGTAAGGGCAAGCTATTGCCTCTTTGATGATCAGTCAGGGCAGATCAAATTTCGACGTGTCGAGTTCGACGTTGAAGCCTATCGTTCCGATGTTCAGGCAGCAGGAATAGAAATTGAACCCTTCTTTCTCCAAGCCTATGACCATCTCAATGCAGGCGAATCTACGCCGACAACGACCGTGAGCCCCCGGGCCCGCCAGGCCATGACTCAGCGGCTCAATCGGCCGGTGAAATCGGAGGGCAGGGAAAGGACGATTACACTGGGAACAGCTATCCTCCCTTCAAACTCAAGACCCATTCAGCTGCCTGCGCAGAAGGCAGTTGGCGCGAGATCTGCAACCCCCAACAGCTCAACGGTGGCGCTCGTCTGGATCGCCTCCACTCTCACCGCCCTTGCTCTAGTTGCAGCTGGCCTTTGGACGTTCACGACACGGAGAAACAATTCAGCGATCTCAGACATCACCATGGCACACACCGATGTAGTGCTGGCCACTCAACAAATTCAAGAGCGCCCAATAGACGGCGCTCCCCCAAAGCCACCCGCCGGCTTAGTCTTTCATTCGCACTTCGACTATTCAGATAAATCCAAATCATTGCCCCCCGAAACGGGCGGCCCCTCAGGCGTTCCTCAGCAAATCCCCTACCGGTCGGCACAGGGGAAGTTTGGGAAAGCCATGCTCAGCACCTCCATGGAAATGGGAGCGAAGTGGGACGGAGCCGGAGATTTCGGCCACACAGATTCCTTCACGGCTTCAGTCTGGATACAACGTGAAAACTCCGGATTCGGATCGATCCTCGGAAGGACAATCTGGAACGCAACACGAGGCTACCAACTCCGTATCCTTAATTTCAAAGGTAAAGCGAGAGTCTCGTTTCAGCTCATCGGTAAAAAGAAGGGAAATCATCTGATCGAGGTCATGTCGGAAACCTCCATCCCCATGTCGGAATGGGTGCACGTCGCAGTCACCTACGATGGCTCAGGTGCAGCGACAGGTATCCAGCTCTACATTAATGGTGACGCTTCATCGCAAATGGTCGCCGGAAAGAAAGCTCTCTCAGATGGCTTCAGCGTCAAAGCCCCCTTTCGGGTAGGCGGCGTTGGCAAAAGGACACGCTTCGCTGGACGGATTGATGAAGTCACTCTTTACGACCGCGTTCTCAATACGGATGAAATCCGTAGACTCGCAGGCAAAGGCCTCTGAGGAATCACCGCCACTCAGGCTCCGGCCGATCCGCCTCGGTCGCCCTCGTTTAAGGAAGCTTCGCCAAGTAGACTTTCGACTGTGCCTTGAACGCCATCTGGCAGGCAGGGCAGCAGACTTTTATCTCCTGTCCTTTGTGATTAAAAGTGATCGGAGTCCCTTTGGAGTTGAGTCCCTCACCGGTCACGAGACAGGTACTGAGGGGGTATGGCTTAACTCCCTCCCCTTGTGCGCTCTCAGTCGTCCCGCTCGCGACCGACTCCCCTGAAGTCGAATTTGTCCCGGAGGTTTCGCAGGAATTCAATCCCATGCCAAGGATGGCAATAAGGGTCAGGTGGCGAGCTATATTCTTCATGAAAGGAGGCATTCTTGGTCCCTCTTAGAATGAATTAGACCCGAGGGTATGGTCAAGCATGCAGGTAACTGATTTGTCATACGGATCTCGATGGAAGTCATCAAATTCGATCAAAATAGAGCCAAAGTCTTATAGACGTTCCTCACCAAGCCCTATAACCTCTCAATAGGATAGCATCTCGGTGGATTGCTCCGATTTAACGTGTACCAGACGACTAACAATATGATTACAATGCCTTCAACATCCAGACACCCAGCTACTCTCTTCGCAGCAATTGCGATTCTCTTGTCCAGTTCGCTCAGATTAGAGGCAGCAGACTGGTACACGGTCCAGAGCGACGACAAAAAGATTTCCGTATTGTTTCCTCACAAGGCGGAGCAATTCGAAGTGGTCACGTCCAGTTCACCTGCCGGGAAAGTGGAAACACAGGTCGCCAAACACCAGGAGGACGGAATCCTACTCACTGTCAGCAGCACGCAACTGCCCGGTCTTGCCGTGGCATTCGCAGGCAGCAAGGTCATTCTGGAGAATGCCGCGAATGGAGTATTGAGCAAAGCTTACGGCAAGGAGGTGTCTTCAAAATCGACCGAAATCGGTGGCGCACCCGCGTTGGTTCTGCGCTACGAAGCGGCCGACTTTCAAAACGCAAGCCACGGTGGCTATCAGGGCCTCGCTATCATCATCATGATCGATAAGAAACTATATACGATCAATACCATGCTCAGTAAGGAGAATTCAGAAACCAAGGCCATGCAGGACCGACTTCTGAACTCGATCAAAGTGACCAAGTAGGGTCGAGACGGCTTCCTCATTAAGACCTTCAGTCACTCATCATAGTCGCGACGGCCCAAATATCGATCTGGCCTCGATCTGGATCGATGAGAAAACGCATTCCCCGCACGATCTGCACCCAGGTCTTTCAGAAACTTTCCCGCAACTTCGCAATCTCAACATTTTCGAAGTAATCGCAGCGTACATCCCCTTCTAACCACAATGGTCCGGTGAGGCCAGATTCACTAAGACCACACTATGTGCGCAATTGCAGGCTACCTCGATGTTTTATCAGATATCCAAACGAGAGAATCGCTCCTCCGGCGGATGGCTGACTCCCAGATTCACCGAGGTCCGGATGGAGAGGGATATTTTGTGGATGATGAGGTCGGCCTGGCCCATCGCCGGTTGAGTATCGTTGGGGGTGAAAGCGGTCAACAGCCACTCTACAATGAAGACAAGTCAATTGTCGTCGTCGCCAACGGGGAGTTCTTCGATCATGTCGAACAGAGAGATCTACTGGAAGCTCGCGGACATCAATTCCGCACCCGGAGTGATTGCGAAATCCTTGTTCACCTGTGGGAGGAATATGGCGAAGCGATGCTCGAACGACTGAAGGGTCAATTCGCATTTGCCCTTTGGGACAGAAACAAGTCGGTTCTGTTTCTAGCTCGTGATCGCGTGGGTATTGCCCCTCTGCATTGGGCTCGCGTTGGAAATCAGTTTGTATTTTCTTCTGAAGTGAAAGGCATTCTTGCCAGCGGGATCGTCCCACGGGAAGTTGACCCCCGCGGACTCGATCATGTCTTTTCATTCATGGGGATGCCCACAGCTCGCACCTGCTTTCGCGGCATCTCTTCACTCCTTCCAGGCCATTGCATCACCCTGCGTGCCGGACAGTCCGAGGAAGTTCGTCCCCGGCAGTATTGGGACCTCGATTTTCCAGATCAAGGTGATGAATATGATCCGGGAAAAAGCAGGGTCGTTGAAGAGTTTGGAGCGCAACTCCAGCAAGCCGTTGATGAACGTCTCAAGGCGGACGTCCCTGTAGGGTCCTATCTCAGTGGTGGCATCGACTCATCTGCCGTGGTCCGACTCGCCGGAATGTCACAGCCCAACGAATCCGTTCCCAGTTTCACCATCGAGATCCCCACCCCCGGGTTGAACGAGTTGGAAGGAGCCACTGAAGTGGCTCGACTGGCAAACTCAAACCAGCACGTCATCACCTGCGGTGCAGACATGATCGGCGACATCTACCCTTCTCTGGTTCAGGCCTGTGATGCCCCGGTGATGGATACGGCCTGCGCGGCACTCTGTTCACTGGCAGGAATGGTCCATGATAAAGGATACAAGGCAGTACTGACAGGAGAAGGAGCCGACGAAGCGCTCGCCGGCTATCCGTGGTTCAAGATTAATCGACTGATTTCAGCTTTCGACCAGGGAGAACGAAGACCCAGCAATCTGTTCAGGCGTCTGGCAGGAAAAGTGAACGGTCGATCCATTCCCTGGGAAGAGGCCAGAAAATATCAGGATCGTATCGGCGGCCCTAACGCCATGGCTGACGTCTACAGTTTGATGCAAAAAGGCAGGCGAACCCTCTACTCCGACGAAATGTGGAGCGCCATCGGTGACCACTGCCCCTTCGATGACTTTGTGCTCAATACCGACAAGATGAAACGGTGGCACCCGTTGAATCAGTCGCTCTACTTTGGCTACAAATCGATTCTCCCCGGCCTTTTACTGAATCAGAAGGGAGACCGCCCCGCGATGAGCCATTCCGTCGAAACGCGCTACCCTTTTCTCGATGAAGACGTGATCGATTTTTGTGCAAAACTTCATCCGAAGTGGAAGCTGCGCGGACTGACTCGCGACAAGCACGTGTTACGTGAAATGAGTGCTGGCATACTCCCGGCAGATATCACCCGCCGCCGAAAACACATGTTCCGAGCGCCATTCGCGTCGACATTTTTTGAAAATCCACCCGACTACGTGAAGCAACTCCTCAGCGATGAGTCGCTCAAAAAAACCGGCTATTTCCCGATTCCGGCGATCAGAAATCTCTACGAGCATTTCGCAGGTGCCCCCGAAAACCGAAGCCACAAGAAGCCTGTCATCAAGCAGTCTGTGGAAATGGCGCTGACGACGGCAATGGGCACACAGCTCTGGCACCATCTCTATATTGGAGGCGACCTCTGCGAGCTACCTGGGTGGTCGCCAACTCAGTGACATCCTAAGAAATCCGGCCCGCCACAATCAGGCCTTCCCTCTAAGGGATAGTCACCAAATCACTGAAAGCCGTCAGGATTCTTCTCGGCTGGACGACATTCATCCTCCCGTGTGCCGTCAGAAAGTTGTCCAGCAAGAGAAAGTCGCCTTTTCTCCAGCGAAACAGAACTGAGTTACTCCAGATCGCACGCCTCATTTCAACCATATCAGCGTGCGAAATAGGACTACCATCCCCCCATCGAATAGTGACGGGCATGCTGTCGATCTGATACATGAGCCCGGTTCCTGTTTTAACCAGAGAATTCAAGATGCCGTTTTGCCGGGATCGTACCTCTTCAATGTCTAACATGATACTCGAGCGATGAAATCCTTGGATATTTAGGCACTGCTGATTGGTGTCAGGATGAAACGGCAATGGGTCAACGACCACTTCCGTATGCAGTAATCTTCCGCCGGGATGCCACTTGCACGTCAAGCCGTGGTGGCTTGTCATCTCTTCGATCTCGTCCTGATCTTCTGTCCCGAAGGACTCCTGCCAGGTCCTCATGATATTGGGAGCCCACGGTCTCCGCTGTTTGGGCATTCGGCGACGGTAGAGAACTTTTCTCTCAGCGAGCTTGTCCCTGACCGAATCGGAAAGCGTCCCAAAGGCGGCTCGCGAATCGAAGATTGGAGTCTCTCCATCCTGGCGCGGTTCGGTCTCACAGAAGAATGAAATCATCTTGGGCCGCTCGTTGAGAAAGCAGTTCTCATTGTGAGCCAAAATAGGAAAAGCATCAGGGGCGTCAGTTGACGTAAATACTCGGTCAGCAACGTTATGCCTCGGACTGGTGTCCATAGGGTTATCACTGGCAGGATCGTAACCGAGAGCCTCTACCGCCGATTGAAATGACTCAGCGCTATCAAGAGGGAACCCCCTGAACAAGACTCCTCCGTATTTCAAGACCTCCTCGCGAATCTCGCTACGCCGCTCGGAAACAGCCTGACAAAAATCCTGGGAGGACGTCACCGTCGAACCCTCTTCGCGCTCCAGGACGAGTGGTAACTCTGCGCAATTGGTTGGCCGCGTCAGCTCTTCCGCCTTGAGGAATCGTCGATTATTCATATTCAAACCTTGTCAAATTTAGCACTGTACCAGTGATACATTCTCAATGAGAGTTGCATGGCAGTGACTACCATCACCCATTTATAGCTCTTTTGCATCCTCCTTGAGAACCCATACAAAAACGGAGATCCCCGACTAATGGCAGGCCACGGCTGGCTGAAGAAAAAGATGATATGTAGAGAAGAATGGTATTCCCATACCTATCGATTCTGCTAGAATCGATCCCCCTAACAAACTCGCCGCAGGTCCATGACAATAACCAAGCGAGTATCGCCATCAGTTTGTTAGTACCAAAATTGACCACAATCAGAAAATGAAACAGATACCAAAAATCCTAGTCGCCATTTGCTGCGCCGCAGTTGCCGCGCTGCCCGTCTTCGCGAAATCAGCGGATAAACCCAATATCCTTATCATCTGGGGTGACGATATTGGGCAGTTCAATATCAGCGCCTACAATATGGGAGTGATGGGCTACAAGACGCCCAACATTGACCGCATTGCCAGTGAGGGCGCCGTGTTTACCGATTGGTATGGTCAGCAGAGCTGCACCGCCGGTCGCTCCGCTTTCATCACCGGACAGTCACCTATGCGCACGGGCCTAACCAAGGTCGGACTTCCGGGAGCACCGGAGGGCATGAAGAAAGAGGACCCGACCATCGCCGGACTGCTCAAGGAGCAAGGTTACGTGACGGGTCAATTTGGAAAAAATCACCTGGGAGACCGTGATGATATGCTGCCCACGGCCCACGGTTTCGATGAATTCTTCGGCAACCTCTACCACCTCAACGCAGAGCAGGAACCCGAGCATGCTGACTACCCGAAGGACCCCGAGTTCAAGAAAAAGTTCGGCCCACGCGGCGTGATCAAATCCTCAGCCGACGGCAAAATCGAAGACACCGGACCACTCACCAAGAAGCGCATGGAAACGGTGGATGAGGAAGTCACTACGGCGGCCCTTGACTTCATGGACCGCGCCGATAAGTCAGAAAAGCCATTCTTCCTGTGGTGGAACAGTACCCGCATGCACATCTGGACTCACCTCAAAGAGGAATCCGAAGGTAAGACCGGTTTAGGCGTCTATGCCGATGGCATGGTCGAGCATGACGGACATGTCGGCCAGTTGCTCGACAAGCTCAAGGAATTGGGCCTCGAGGAAAATACCATCGTCATGTATTCCACTGACAATGGCGCAGAAGTGTTCAGTTGGCCCGACGGCGGCACAACCATGTTCCGCAACGAGAAGGCCACCCAATGGGAAGGTGGATTCCGCGTGCCCACCGCGATCCGCTGGCCTGGTGTGATTGAGCCGGGAACGGTCATCAACGACATCGCTTCTCACGAGGACATGCTGCCCACGCTGCTCGCTGCGGCAGGTGACACTACGGTGAAAGAAGACCTGCTTGAGGGCAAGCAAGTCGGCGACATGAATTACAAAGTTCACCTCGACGGCTACAATCTGCTTCCGGCCCTCAAGGGAGAAGCCGAAGAATGGCCTCGTGAAGAGTTTCTCTACTGGACCGACGACGGCAGTGTCGCAGCGCTTCGCTACAACAACTGGAAGATCACCTTCCTGATGCAGGATGCCCATGGGTATCACGTGTGGCAAAACCCATTCACAGCACTGCGCGCTCCGATGCTCGGCAATCTGCGGATGGATCCATTCGAGCGTGCCCACGATGAATCCATCGGTTACCCAAGATGGTGGGTGGATCATATGTTCGTCTTCGCACCTGCCGGCGCCTACGTCGGCCAGTGGCTGCAGAGCTTCAAAGATTTTCCACCTCGCCAGAAGCCCGGCAGCTTCAATCTCGACAACGTGATGGAAGCCGTGATGAGCCCACAAGGCGACGGAAGATAGCCATTTCGCAAAGTTTGCCCCGTCCGGTTTATGAATCGGTCGGGAACAAGCAACTCTTTGAGCTCGACCCGTCCAAACTGGGTCGAGCCCCCTCTTCACCACGACTATATTTCGTGGAAAGAGAACACCACAACTCGATAACGCACATTGAGTCCTCTACCTGACCACGACATAGAACGCATCGCACTCGGACGTGGTAAGTGGGTCAATTTATTCATGGGCGTTGCAGGGGTCGCCGCGGCCCTGACGTCCAACGCCAGCGCCCTGATGCTGGATGGCCTGTTTTCCGCCGTCAATTTCATGGCCGCGATTTTCGCTGCCCGGATTGCCCAGCGTATCAGTCGGGCCCCGAATTCATTGAGGCCCTTTGGCTATGAAATCGACGAAGCGGTCTACGTGATGTTTCGTGCGCTGGTGCTGACGGGGATCGTCCTGGTAGCAGCCATTAGCGCCATCCAAAAAATCTATCTCTTCGCTTCGGGCGTTGAACTCCCCCTCGTAAAACTCGATTGGGTCATCGTCTACGTACTGGTGATGGCAGTCACTTGTTTCTGTCTTGCCTATTGGTATCGCCTGAACTGGCGGAGAACGGAAAAACGAAGTGACCTATTGCACACCGAACAAGCGGGGGCCGTCATTGACGGAGTCCTCAGCCTTGCCTCCGGGGCTGCCTTTATCCTGATCGGCGCCTTGGAAAACACTTCCTTTAATTTTCTAGTACCCATCTCGGACTCCATCATAGTGCTGGCATTGGCCGCCTACATGATCCCTAAACCGATCGCGCTGTTCCGAGGAGCCATGAAGGAGGTGGTCGGAACACCTGACGCACCACTCACTACCGACCTTGTATTGTCAGCCGCCCGGACTTCCCTGGAGCATGGGAAATTTGAACTACTCCACCTCGACCTCGTTAAAGTGGGACGCTCGCGCTTCGGTGCCGCATACCTGAAGCCGATTGGCGCAGTTACCGCTGAAGAAATCGCTGAAGTTCAACGCAATCTATCCACTGCCTGTCAGCAGGTGATGGCGACCAAAGGCCCGATTCGGATCGAATGCCTATTCAGAGGTGAGGCGCCCGAGTCTATGCCCTGAAGTCACTCAGGACTGGTCGGAACTGCAGCATGACGTGCCTTCAACGTAAAGGGTGAGGCAGCGAGTAAGTTGGATCCGCGGCCGAGAGAGGGTCAATACAGAAGGCGGATCCGAAAAGCTACTCCGCGTGGGGCAAAAGTTGCCTCCACCCGCTTGTTAGGCGTTTCGCGGTGTGTTTTAAGGCGGAAGTGCGATGTTTCGGTAATCATGGGAACATTGGTGTTTCCATCCAAATCTTTCCGAGGAAGGCTGCTGTGATCAGATTAACGGCACAGACAAATAGGCAACCGCCTAGATCCTTCGAACGAGATGCTTTTATCAGGTGCCGGGTAGTCAAATAGAGGACAAATCCGCCGGCAGCTCCAACAAAGAGGTTCTTAGACCAAGTAAATGATCCGACCCAAGAATCTTGTTCAACGAGATCGATAATTGCGAAACCTGCTGTCACGAGAATCATCAGCCCCAAAATGATAGCTGATAGTGCGCCAAATATGACGATAGCGGCCTTCATGAGGATGGGTTGGGATTGATCGAAGGTGGGCGATCTTTCAGACGCCTAACGGTTGAGGATAGGTGACCCGTAAATGGGCGCGTGACCTCGATTGGAGGTTAGGAATTCTAATCAGGGAAGTCAATCAACTCGAAACGTTTTACGGGCTGCCATCACCCGGCTTCGCTCCGATTAGGTTGGGATATATCAGCAACACCGTTTCAAAAACAGTGCCGTAAAATAGCGCGACGGTAACGATAGAGCCGTCTTTCTTGAATTCGACAAACAGGCCGTCCCTCTCGATCACTGATTGATGAAAACCGCCGGGGTCTCCACCTCTTTTCCCGTCGAAAACGGCCTTAATGCAGCGCCATTCTGATCTGTCCCTTGGATTTTACGACCGTCGATTCGATCAATTCAATGAACGACCATCCTCAAGAATGGCCTCTTTCTCTTCGACCTCCCAGTCATCGAGCACTGAATCATCGATATGAACTTCATCACTTTCCCCTGCGTATTCCGGCCCTAACACTTCAACCACAGTTGGATTCCTTGGCTTCTCACCTTTGGGAACGATGTAGTTATCGACGAGCTGGCAGTTCTCAGTGTATTCCGGCCGAGTCATAAGGAATTCATGGAAAGGTTTCAACCGATAGTGAGGGATGGTCGCATACATATGGTGCGGCAGATGATAATCCATCCCAAACGGAAAGACCGCGTAACGAATGAGTGGATTCATTTGAAACACCCGGGTATTCGAAAGCCAGCCCCGATCACCATTTCCGTGCTGAACGACCTGACGGAGAATCAGAAAGAACGGAAAAGTCGTTACGATCGAGACATACCAGAGAGCAGAAAAATAGCGGAGAGCCATGAACCCCGTCGATGCTTGAACAAAAGAGAGTATCGCAACCGTAAAGGCGAAAACTCCGGTCAAACCAATGAAAGTGAACTTTCGATGAATCACAGGATTCACTCTGGCCTTTTCAAAAGCACTCTCTGGAAGGGTCCACTGGATTCCGGAACACACGATCCAGGCAACCACAGGAAAAACAATCAACATCCAGGGTTCGCCCCATTTCTGCACAACGATGCTGTTGCCCACGACGAAGAAAAATAGCCCGACCATTAATTTCTCAGGGATACGGCGTCGCCCATTGTCACTCATACCGTAGGGGCTCGAGCCATGTGATCCGATCGTATTGTAACGAGCCCGGACAATGATGTATTTCAAGAGATCGACCAGCAGGATTTGACGAAGCATCATCCTGATGAAACCCATTTTACCGACAGGAAAATCCAGCCAGTGCCCACTGTCTTTCAGTAGAGCAAAATCCGGATCTCTTTTGGGGTCGTTGACGAATTGATGATGCGCGAGATGATAAAGGCGAAACTGAAAGGTTGAAGTGAGAATGGGGAACAAACAGAGCCAGTCAGAGGCCAGCTCATTCAACTTTCGATTGCGGAAAAGTGTGTGGTGAACCGCCTCGTGGCCGGCGCCCGCAAACTGATGCTGTGAGGCACCAATGCTCAGCAATGCCATCAAATAGACAGGAACACACCACCACCAGGAGAGCCCCCACGCCTCCCGGTTTTCGAAAAACATCACAGCCACAGCAAACGAGATAGCAATCACGAGATACGCTCTCGCAATGAAAAGAAAATTGGTGTGATTGTCCGTCTTCAGAAAATCTCTCAGCCGTTCTTTCACCTCGGGATCTCTCCGGAGTCTTGCAGCAGCGTCTGATTGATGTGAGTGTCCGCTCAAAATGGAATTTCCGGAAGTGAGATAACAAAAGAGTTTTCGAATGTAGCCGCAATCCGAGCTATGTCGAAGAAGGCTCCAAATCGCAATCTGCAATGGATCACTGCGATGAGACAGTGAATTCCGAACAATTCATCTCATTTTTTCAATCAGATCGCTCCCCTCCGATTCCCATGACAGCTGACTTGCCTCACCCTCCCCTCTCTATCCTCTTCCAGGATGAGTGGATCGTTGCGGTCGACAAGCCAGCCGGACAACTGGTTCACCCGGCGGAAAATCCCCAGGAAGGAGATGCCGTCACGATGAAGATTCTACGGGATCAGATTGGGCATCAAGTCCATGTGATCCATCGCCTGGACCGCCCCACCTCTGGAGTTCTCATCTTCGCGATCGATCCCGTGGCCGCCCGGCGTCTGCATGCTGCTTTCGAGAAGCACGAGATTCAAAAAGTCTACTGGGCCGTGGTGGACGGCCACCCCGTTCGCGATAACTGGACTTGCCGGGAGCCAATCAAAAAGGATGAAGGCGCCGTTGAACGTTCAGCAGAAACGAAATTTTGCGTCCTTGATCGGCTGATCGATCAGCTGGCTCTAGTCGAAGCAAAGCCTAAGACCGGTAGATTTCATCAAATCCGGCGTCATTTGCTTCATGCCGGCCACCCCATCGTGGGTGACTATCGCTATGCCGGAGTGGATCGCTCCGACTCGTTGGGGGCACAGCTCGGAACGGGAACTCGGATGCTGCTCCAGGCAAAATCCCTTCGCTTCCTGCATCCGATGACCGGGACGAACCTTGCTATCGAGGCTCCGACCGATTCCCTGCTGGAGAAGGCAATGGGAAGGTCCCTGTAGAATCGGTCGCTTCAGATCGGGATTTACACAACTTTTACAGAGCTTTTACGCCCGGTTGACCCAAAGGATCAGATCCTGACTCAGGATCTGATCACATGACAAGCTTGTTCACACAACCATTGCTGCGATCGAACTCGAGCCGAGCCGCCCCGATTTAATCGAGACGGTTCGGGGAATCGGTTATCGAATTCGTTGAGGGCTGAGACTACTACGCCTCGTCGGGCACTTCATAGACATCTCGAAGACGCTCCAGCTCTTTCTTCAACCGCTTGACCTCGGCGGAATACTCAGGATTGGCATACTCACTTCTCATCTCGGAAGGGTCTTTCTCGAGGTCGTAGAACTCCCACTCTTCGCCATCAGGAACACCTTCTCCGTAGAAACGGATCAGTTTGAAGCGCGACTCAGAAACACCTTCATGACGCTTCACACTGTGAGCCCCGGGGAACTCGTAGTAGTGATAGTAAAGAGACTTTCTCCAGTTTTTTGGAGCCTTCCCCTTCATGAGAGGAATCAGGCTCTCTCCTTGCATCTCTTCGGGAGCTTCGACATCAGCGAGGTCGAGAAAAGTCTCTGCAAAATCAATATTCTGAACCAGATCATCGTTGACCGAGCCTGCCTCGACTTTGCCGGGCCAGCGGACCAGCAGAGGAGTTCGGTAGGATTCCTCATACATGAACCGCTTATCGAACCATCCGTGTTCACCCATATAGAAGCCCTGATCCGAGCAATACATCACGATCGTATTTTCGCTGAGGCCAGCTTCATCAAGATAGTCGAGCAGACGTCCCACGCTCTCGTCGACGGCCCAGATACAGCGAAGATAATCCTTCAGATACAGTTGATACTTCCACTTCACGAGATCTCTGCCTTCAGGTTGGTGCTCCGCGAAATAGGCGTTGCGAGCGGCATACTGCTCTGTGTTTTTGCCCACCTTAAGATCTCCCTCCATGCGCATCGTGATGTCGATGCTCATGTCCTGGGTATGAGCCGGCGTACCTCGCCCCTCATAGTCATCAAACAAACTGTCTGGCTCAGGAATCTCAATATCTGCGTATTTGCTCATGTGGCGCTCCGCCGGAGTCCAGTTCCGATGAGGGGCTTTGTGATGCATCATCAACATGAACGGCTTCTCTTCATCGCGCTGCTCTTCGAGCCAGTTAAGTGTCTTGTCCGTAATGACATCACTCACGTATCCCGTATTTTTCTCCTTCCCATTCGCCGAGATGAAATCAGGGTTGTTGTATTTCCCCTGCCCCGGGAGCACATCCCAATAGTCGAATCCCTGCATCTCACCCGCGAGGTGAATTTTGCCGATCATGGCAGTCTGATAGCCATTTTTTTGCAGGATTTTGGCAAAGTTCTGCTGGTCGTGATTGAAGGGCCCACGATTATCAATTTTACCATTCAAATGACTGTGCTTTCCGGTCAAAAGAACCGCACGAGCCGGAGCGCAAATGGAATTGGAAACATAGCAGCGATCAAAACGCATTCCCTGTTCAGCAAGACGATCGATATTTGGCGTTGGATCCAGATCAGCCAGATGGCCACCGTAAGCACCGATAGTCTGATAGGAGTGATCATCCGAGAAAATCCAGATAATGTTAGGTCGATCAGCAGCGGAAGCCCACTGACATCCCAATGTCATCGCAACCAGACTGAAGAATTTAAATATCGTTGTTCGTCTCATAGTAGAAGGGAAAGAATCTGGTCCGGACGCTCCGGGATTGAAAGTGATGACTTGGATTTATCGCGTATCTCGACCTCTTCAGCCCAACCCTCCACGAACTCTCACCCAAAAACGACAACAGCGAGGTCTGCATAGACCGCCTTCCAAGATGGAAGTGCTCCCATACGATCGCATTGATCGAGGGATAGGGCGAAGCCTCTGGAGGAGCGGTTCGGACCTGAGATAGTGCTTCACCGCAAGGGTCCAGGGGCAACCAGTGATCAGCTCACGGACAACCGTTTTTCCAATTCAGCAATGCGCTGATTGGCCTGTGACAACCGATCGGCCAGCAGGGTGGCGATGAATCGATAGAGCACGGCGTAATAGGCCTGGCGGTCACCATCAGAGAGTTCATCGAGGTAACTGGGGTTCACCTTAATACAAAAGGTATGCTCCAGTGCCTTCACCGTCGCTGTTCGCTCGGTCGAACCGGAGTCTCCCGAAGCGCCCTTGAGTAGGGCCTGTTCCCCGATTAGTTCACCGGGGTTTCCGATTCGGCCGATCTCCTCATCCGACTTCACAATCTGAACCAGCCCTTTCACCAAAATGAAAAAGTATTTTCCTCCATCTTGGCCTTCCTCAATGATCACATCACCGGGTGAACACTCAATGATTGTGGTGTGCTTCAGCACATCGTCGAGACAGTCGTTGGACACGGTCGTCAAAAACTGGACGCTTGCGAGGCTGGAGGGCAATTTCCCGGACTGATGATGATAGGGATATTCAATCATGGAGAAGAATAGGTCGAATTTGAAATTATGACAGAAAACCCTCCGCTACACGAGGCAACGGAGGGCTTGATTAAAAACAGATTTTAACTTTTGTCGACACCGAGTTCGCCCAGCTTATCGGCAATTGCTTCTCCGTGTGACTTGGCGCTAACCGAGCTATCAACAAAGAGCACCTTGCCATCCTTACCGATGTAGAAGGTGACTCGAGAGGCATTTCCTTTCTCGCTCTTAGTGATCCCGTAGGCCATCGCAGCCTCACGAGTGGGATCACTCAGGATGGGATAGTCCAGCTCGAGGGATTCTGCGAATTTCTTATTGGTTTCGGCGTCGTCACAGCTGGCTGTGAAATAGGCGACGTCAAACTTCCGAATCTCATTGCCACTCTCACGGAGCGACTTGCATTCGGCTGTTCACCCACCAGTAAAGGCTTTGGGGTACCAGGCCACTACCACTGCCTGTTTTCCTTTGAAATCAGATAATGTGTGGGTCTTGCCGTCGCTTCCTTCCAGGGAAAATTCCGGCGCTTCATCGCCGACCGCGAGGTCAGCCCGTGCGTTGGTCGCCATAGCGGACATCCCAATGAGGAAGCCTGCGGCGAGGAGTGTTTTTTTCATGATGGTTAGTTAAAGTCAGTTCGCATTCGGCGAACTTCAACAAGACTACGAAGGGCGCACTAAAATGTCGATTCCAAGGTGCTGGCTGATCCGCGTCTTTTAGATTGAACCCCACAGGGCCAGACGATCTACCCACCCCCTCCTTAATCTCCGATTAGATACTGCTGCAAGACTTCTGTGACTGGCGCCTGTCGATCCGATCCTGACAGCGTCCAGCAGGCCGCCACCGAGACCCCCTTCTCCAGATCCACCGCTAGCCAGGCACGATGCGAATTCAGCGAGCCGGAATGGGACAATCTGACCACTGCTCCGTTTCGCTTCACCACTTTCCAGCCGAGGCTGTAATTAGTCTTGGTAGATCGCACTTTCCCCAACTCTTTGATTAACCCCTCCGGGATCTCAAGTCGACTTCCATCACCCTTCCATCCGTTCAGAATGCTCACCCCAAACAGAGTCATCTCTTCAGCAGTGGTATAGAGGCTGCCACCAATCAAAGGCAGTTGGTGCTCTTCGCCGAGTCTATGAGGGGATGTCGCCCGCGGCACTCCCGTCGCAATCTCACGATCAGGATAGTCGCCTGCCGGAAAATAGGTCGTTCGTGATAATCCCAACGGCTTGCAGATCCGCTCCTGAAGCAAAGCCTCAAATGATTCTCCAGCGGCCGCCTCTGCCACCCGGCCCAACACACAATAACCTGCACCGCTGTAGGCATACAGTTCACCCGGCTGAGCAATGAGGGGAGACTCTAAAATGCCATCTACCGCTACCTCAAGACTATTACGAAAGTCTCTAATCCACTGAGTTTGCCGTCGATTCATCCCGACCTTCTGACTGTATATCCCAGCCCGATGCGCCATCAGTTCTTCGACCGTCGGAGCGCGGGTCGCCGGACCGTCTCCTTTGACCTCAATCGATTCAAACGCGGGAATCCAGCGACCAATCTCATCACTGAGATCAATCTCCACCTCAGCGTCGTTGATCAAGCTGAGCAAACAGGCCGATGCAAACGGCTTCGAACAGGACGCAATCAGAAACAAAGTCTCTTCGTCGACTGGTCGGGGCGAATCTGCAGCTACCTCACCATACGCATGGGAAAAGAGAAGCCCTTCCGAGCCTCTCACAGCGACCTGCAATCCGACCATATCACCTTGTTCGGCGATCGTCGCCAATTCACTGCCGAGCAGATCCAGTTTTGAAAGATCTCTCGCCCAAAGACCAGAGGTTGCCAAAGCTGACAGCCCGAGAAGTAAGACCATTTTGAGACGGTTGTTCATTTTGATTCGAAGCCAACTATCGGGGTTTCCACTCTATCAAGTATTCGAGACACCGTGTCCCCGGACTACTCACGCAATTACTTCATCATTGCCATTGTGGCCCACCTCACTCATCCCATAGAATTTCCTCATGAAACACCACCTCTTTCTCGCCTATAGCTCGTTAGTGGCTATCGCGATGTTGCACCCGACAACCCTCTATTCACAATCCAGCCCAAACCAGCCATCCCAGGAAAAGATCGCCGAGTTCTTCAAGCGCTTTCCTGAAGCCGACGGCAACAAAGACGGGGTTCTAGAGATGAAGGAAGTCAGGGCCTTCAACCAGAATCGGAAACGGCAGGCAGTCGATCAGACTCAAAAAAAACGTCCCATTCTTCCAGATCCAACCCACGCCGAAGTCAAATATGGAGATCACGAACGTCAGGTTTTTGATCTATGGCTAGCTGAATCAAAGGACGGTTCTCCCACTCCACTGGTCATCTACATCCACGGAGGCGGGTTCAGAGGCGGGAGCAAGGCGAGCGCCGATCCCGTCGCTATCCAGATTTACCGTGACGCAGGTATTTCCTTTGCCGCGATCAACTACCGACTCTCTGATGTGGGCCCCTACCCCATCATGATGCATGACGCAGCCCGCTGCCTACAGACCATTCGATCACGTGCTAAAGAGTGGAATCTGAATCCTGACAAAATAGCCTGTTTTGGTGGTTCCGCTGGAGCCGGCATCTCTCTGTGGCTCGGATTCCATGACGATCTCGCTCTCCCCGAAAACGAAGATCCCATCGCTCGACAATCTACCCGCATCGTTGCAGCGGGAACCAGCAACGGACAATCCACCTACGACATGCGGACTTTTCGCCAATGGTTCGGCGTAGCGGATCTCGAACCCCACCCAGCCTTAACCACCTTCTATGCAGTGAAGAAGAAAGAAGACTGGGAGTCCGAACGAGTGAAGAAGCTCATGACTGACGCTTCAGCCATCACGCACCTGACCAAAGACGATGTCCCCGTCTACATGGCCTACAGATCCGGAAACACGCCCGTTAACAAAGAGACCGACGCCGGAGCGTGGGTTCATCACGTCCAGCTGGGGCTGAGGCTTCAGGAAGCAATGGCGAAACTCAAACTGGAGTGCAACGTCGCCTCACCCGATCACCCGGAAGAGGTCTACGGCAGCATCGAGGCGTTCTTTATCGAAAAGCTATCTGATTGATTCCCGCTCGATCGAGCCGATGCCACAAAACCTGAGGTGTCACGCCAGAATGACACTGTTTTAAGGCGTTCTTTCGGTAACAGGAGGCCCAACGGGGCGGCTTCAACCTAGCCTGGGCGGGGGCGGCCATCCGGCAACGCCCCAGGATTAATGGAAAGAAACTAGAGAGCGCTGAAAGCGCGACTTCAAATCGTCATATTAGAAAGGTTGAAGCCGCCCTTTCAGGGCTCTCTAGATAGTAGCATCCGATTCCCGGGGCGTTGCCCCGGGCTACATTGAGACCGGCCCTTTGGGCCTCGAATACACGCTTAAAACCGTGCCATTCGTGTCACGCCACAATTTCCGCAACCTCTTCCAACAACGTTTCCGGTTCCGCCCGTTCGGTGAGATCGGCACTGGCAAAGGCGTAGCGAATGGTCATATCGCTATCGATCACGTAACTGGCCGGTATGGGCACTTCGTAACTGTCATCGGCGTTCAGGACATCCAGGCGAATACCAAACGTCTCATAGACCTTTCGAATCTCATCACCGAGAGGATAGACAAGCCCGAATTGACGAGCAACTGCATTTCCGGAATCGGACAGATTGATAAATCCGCCTGCTGCCTCTTCCGGCACTTCGCGGGTATCCACCACCTGAGGGCTGATCGCCAGAACAGAAGCGCCCCGGGATCGAAATTGAGGCAGCGCCTCGAGAAGCTCCTGAAACTCGATCGTGCAATAGTGGCACCATGAACCGCGGTAGAAATTCAGTATCACAGGTCCGCCCTTCACCTTCTCACTCAGGCTCACGGTGGTGCCGTCCGATGCCTCGAGTTCAAAATCAGCGACAACATGCCCGGGCTGAGGACTTCTGGACACGATGCCAGATTTGAGAACCTCCTCAGTCTTATCGGCAAACAACTGCTGGATCTCGGCAGGATAGTCAGCCGCATGGTCCCGGGCCCAGCCCTCGATCTTTGAACGAAGAGGCCCGCCCTGTTCCGATGAGTTTTCCTGCGCAGTCATGTTGATAGATTCGGCTTTCTATGACGCCAAAGCCCGCAGCGTATTACAATGTTTAAAACCTATCTTACAATAGGGAGTCGTCGACTCTCAACAGACTACGGTGCGAAACGGATCCCGGACTCAGTATCTCTTATGATCCAATTGGCGGCATCGAGTCATCAAACCCGAAAGCAATCCCCCTCAGCTGTGCTACGATTTGCCCATGAAACGACTCACCATACTGGTCCTCAGCCTCATCAGCTTCATTGCGCAAGCCGGTCCTCACGTTGTCTTTGTTCTGGGAGAGAGAGAATACGAGACACTCGAGACGGTACCCCAGTTCTTCGAAACGACGTTGAAACCAGAAGGCTACACCGCCACCTTTTTTGCGGCACCGAGCGAAGGCGAGAAACGCGATGATTTTTCGGGACTCGCCGAAGAACTCAAGAAAGCTGATGTCTGCTTTATCAGCGTCCGCCGCCGCGCCCCCGACAGAGCCGACATGGCTGCGTTGAAACAGTTCGTCGCCGACGGAAAACCGCTGGTGGCCATACGGACCTCAAGTCATGCCTTCCACCTCCGGGGTGACCCTGCCCCTGAAGGCAAAGAGTTGTGGGAGGAGTTTGATCCTGAAATTCTTGGTGGAACCTATCACGGCCACTACAAGGAAGAGCTGGCGCAGATCACTGTCGCCAAAGGAGCTGCAGAGCACCCCATTCTAAAAGGAGTCGGAACGCTGCCATCTTCGGACAAACTGTATCAACCCAGCCCTCTATCGGATACAACGACCCTGCTTCTCAAGGGTACCATCGAAGGGAAAAATCCTGAGCCCGTGGCATGGACCAATTCAGTGGGTGAAAACCACGCCAGAATTTTCTACACCTCGCTGGGGCAGCCCGTTGACTTCGACCACGCCGAATTTCAGAAACTCCTAAAGAACGCCATCGCCTGGGCGACTGAGGAAGGTTGAAGAACGCGATTCAGACACCTCTCTATCCACGCATGACCTGTCTAGACTCCTATCCTAATTCATCCCTCTGGATCGGACTGACCTGCTTGTTCCTTTTCTTTAACTCAACAGGGTTGAGCCAATCACCTAACCCTGTTGGCTCGGTCAAAGACTCGGACGTTTCCGACTTCGCCACGACCGCCGCTCAGGCCAAACAAAACAACCAACCGCTTCCACAACTCTCTGCCATACTCCCTCTTGCCAGAACCCATGATGCCCAACTCGCACAAAATCGCTATGTAGCGGAACTCCTCAAATCGAGCCCCATCGGAGGCATCAAGGGCGCCGTAGTCGGGATCGGCGGCCAGACGAAGCTCAAGCTGGACGGCCCCCTCAGCGCGGTTCTCTTTAGGAGCGGTTGGCTGGAATCAAGCGATCGCCCTGAAGTGATCATTCGCAAGGATACCAGCCCTGGAATAGAAACTGAGCTCGGACTCATTCTTTCCGCCCCCATAACGGAAACTCTTCCAAGCATCGAGGCGCTCAAAAAGAAGATCAAAGCCCTCGTCGCGGTGATCGAACTCCCGGCGGGGAAACACGACTGGCCTCAACCCATGACGGCGCTGGATCTCATCGCAGCCAACGTCGACTCCGATCATTATATCGTCGGGCCGCGCATGGAAGATCTCACTATCGATCTCGATGCGCTTCCCATTCAGCTACACAAAGACGGTCAGCTCATCAATGAGACCGACGGCGGTGACGCCCACCGCGGACAGTGGTGGAATTTTCTGCATCAAATCAACTGGGCCGTCAGTCAGGGTTACGAATTGAAACCCGGCCACCTCGTCATCACGGGGGCCCTCGGACAGATTCGTCGAGACGGCGCCGGTGAATATCGAGCCACTTACGGTGAGCTTGGCACGATCGAATTTTGTTTGATCAAGGAATGACCCATCGGTCGCCCGATCTGAGCGCTCATTCAATTGAATCTGACCACCCCGTTGTCCGCCTGATCGCCAACAAATGCCATCGCTGAATGTGGCAGGGCTAGCGCATCACCTAGTGGTCGAACAGACCTAAACTGACGTATAGGATCCCAAGCCAGTTCCGACTGCG
>CAXBHX010000076.1:0-21872 GCA_963975655.1 uncultured Verrucomicrobiales bacterium | reverse complement strand
GAGTCGGAACTGGCTTGGGATCCTATACGTCAGTTTAGGTCTGTTCGACCACTAGCCTGGGCTACGTTGAGTCAGCCCTTCAGGCTTCGCTCCAACGAAGGTATCTCTTAAAACCGTGCCATTCTGGACGGGTAACTGAACGGTGGAGGGGAAGAGGAACTGTTGAGGTTCGCCCTACTTGCTGGTCATCCGGTAAATACCATCCCACTCGCCATCTGGCGGATTCACTTTCATGGCTGCGCAACGAGCGACCATGACGCGGGATGGGTTGGTTGAGATGCTAGGATCGCTGTCGGGTTGAAAGAGCTCAAGCTCGGCCGACTGTTCAAAGACTGCGATTGCTTCATCCCATTGGGACTCGAGGTAGTGATTGAAACCCGTCTGATAAAGCTCAATGCAACGCTTTGTGTCTGAAGAGACAAGGTCTTCGATTTCGATGACTTCGTAGACCTTAACGGACAGCGTTCTACCCTTGACCACGATCTGGTCGAGATACCGATAGACGATATCGTCGCGGTGCTCGCGTGCGGACTGATAAGTCTCATGGGTGATCATGGTGTAAACTCCGTAGGATTTGGCACCCGATTCGCAGCGGGCTCCGAGGTTCACGTTGTCGCCCATCATGGTGTAGTTGAATCGACGAGTTGAGCCCATGTTCCCGACAACGGCAGGGCCGGTGTTGATCCCGATACGGGTGCGCATATTTTTGACGAGATCCGGTCGCCCTTGGGAGGCCCAGAGTTCGCGTAGGTCAGCCTGCTTTCGCTGCATCAGGATGGTGGACATCACGCCGTGATAGGCATGATTGGGGAGGGGCAGCGGGGCTCCATACATGGCGTCGATCGCATCGCCAATATACTTGTCGAGGGTGCCGCCCGAGTCGGTGATAATGTCGGTTAGCTCAGAAAGATACTCGACCATCAGTTCGACTAGCTCTTCGGGTTCGAGTGCCTCTGAGAAGGTCGAGAACCCCTGGATGTCGCTGAAAAGGATCGTGATATTGACCCGCTCTCCACCCAGTTCCGGCGTTTGACCGGAATCAACGATCTGATCAACGACTTCGGGCGAGACGTAGGAACTGAAGACTCCTTTGATGTAGCGCTTTTCACGGAGCTCGAGAACAAGTCGATCTCCAATCACGGTGGCATGGATGAGGACGAAGCCTATGACCGGAAGCACCAAAGGAAGAACGATGGAGTTTGACTGAAATAAGTAGAAAGCCAGAGCGATGTAGCCCAAAACCAGGGCCGCTGGAATAATAACCTCGAGTGTGACGGAGGCTCTTCTAAGGATGAACACCGTTGACCAAGCCAGGGCGAGCCAGATTGCCAGGATCTTCCACATGGGGATCTCGCTGAGGTAGTCACTCTGGAGGATGTTGTCGAGAGCGGTGGCCTGCACCCGGAAGAGCGGGTCGATCGAATGGTAGGGGGTGGGGCCGAAATCTTGCAATCCAGCGGCACTTTGACCCACGAAAACAATCTGATTATTGATGGGCGGAAACTCAGCAGGCCAATCCCCGGTCTCTTCGAATCCTCCGAGATATCCGAGGAGGGCAATGTAGTCAAAAATCTCAAGCCGGTCGGTATCGCGGTAGTTGATCAGCATCATTCCGTGGCTATCGATCGGTATTTTCCACTCGCCGCCCTCTTTCTTTGGCAGACTGACAAAGTTCCCCAAATCGATTTCCACCGATGCTGGTGTGGCCTCTTCCGCCTGCATGAGCACCTGCAATACGAGCGAGGGATACACTTGGTCGCCTAAGGCTGCTACAAGGGGAATCCGTCGCCGCATTCCATCTGTTTCTGAGGGAGGGCAATTCACCACTCCTGTCCACGAGCTCTGGGCGATATCCAATATCGGGGCGCTTCCGCGCGTACCTCGAAGAAGTTTTGACCGGTCTCCCTTGATCGAGGTGAGGGGCTTTGTTTTCCCCATGTCTTGCCTTGTACTGCCTTCCAAAGCCTCTTCGGCAGTTGATGTGTCGATTCGAAGGCCTGTGATTGCCCCCGGATTCTGTGCGAGGCCATCAGCAAAGGCGAAGTCGTGGGCTGGATCACGGCTGGCTTCCGGGAAAAAAAAGTCGAATGCGAGCACGGAGGGCTCGCGAAGAGCCAGTTTCTCGGAGAAGAGGCCATGGACGTCGCGGGTCCATTCCTCCCAACGCCCGACCCGTTTCAACGAGTAGTCACCGATTCCAATCATGGCGATGCGGGGGTCTGGAGGAGGGTCGGATTCCGCTCTGGCGCGAAATCGGCGGTCAATAGTCACGTTTTCGAGCTCGCTGACAACATTAGATGACCACACTGCTGCCAATAAAGCCGCGGTCAGTGGGGGCGCTATGAATAGAGCTAGACGGGGTCTTCTCTCCGCTTTGATTGACATGGATTGTGAATTACTAAGAAAAGCCTGACTGCGCCAGTGAAATCGGTGAGTGCAAGAGCTATAATTCATGTCATAATCAAGGAGAATTGAATAGAAATCCAATTGCATTCGAAGAGCTTATGAAGATTCCAATCTCAATATCTGTAGCGGCCCTCGTAGCGGTTCTTCTGGGTCTGCCAAATTTCACACACGCTGAGCCGGAGAGCGGCAAAGTGACAGTAGCGGTGGGTGATGTGCAGGCGGTCGACGAGGATGGCGCGGTTACTCAGGTAAAGGCGGGAGACAAACTTTTAGTTGGAACGACGATTAAGACGGGCGCTGAATCCAGAGCGGTCATCGTGATCACTCCAAGGTCTGCGATTCGGGTGGCTGAAAATTCAGAGGTCGTTCTCTCGGAGATCGATGAGACGGTGACCCCCAGAAACGTTTTGATCGACGTGAAAGAGGGCAGTTTGGGTGCTCTTCTCAAACCGGAAGCTGCTGACGCTCTGGATTTTAAAGTTCGGACCCCCAGCGGTGTCGCGGCTGCTCGCGGAACTTTTTACGCTGTTGTCGTCAAAGACGGCAAGGGATACACCCAGGTCAAAGAAGGCCAGGTTGAAGTGATCCCCAACGAGAAAGCCGAAGATCAGTAATTCCGGTCAGTTTCTCGAATCAATCTCTGAATGAAAGCCCAGCCATTTTGTCGTGCCGCTACCGCGATTATCGCTGCGGTTGCATTGGGCGCGACCCAGCCGGCTGGATTTGCGAATCCCTCCGGAGCGAGCATCAGATTCGGGGATATCTCGATTCAGCAGCAGGGCGATTTGCTACAAGTCTATCAGGGTACCAATCAAGGAATTATCGATTGGAATTCCTTTTCGATCGATCCGGGTCAGACCACTCAGTTTATTCAACCCGGGGTTAATTCGGCTACGCTCAATCGGGTGACTGGTCAGCTTTCGTCAAATATCTATGGTAAGCTTCTGGCCAATGGACGGGTATTTCTGATCAATCCGAATGGGATTCTGATCGGCCAGTCCGGTATGATCAACGTGGCGGGCTTCACTGCTTCGACGCTTGATCTATCAGATCAGAACTTTCTGGACGGTGGGGACATGACCTATCGCGGTGATTCGCAGGCCCGTGTCGTTAATCTTGGGAGCATTTCCGCTTTCGATGGTGATGTGTTTCTGGTCGGTGCGCAGATTGTCAATTCGGGCTCAATCAGCGCTCCGCGTGGCACAGTCGGGCTGGCCGCGGGAAATGATGTTTTGATTGCGGAGTCCGGTAGTGAGCGGGTTTTCGTCAGAGGTGCCAGTGGAGGAAGCAAGGAGGATGGTGTTCTTAATCGAGGCACTATTGAGGCGAACGTGGCAGAGCTGAAATCCTATGGGGGCAATATTTACGGAATGGCCGTGAAGAATGAGGGTCGGGTGGCGGCGACCGGGGTTTCCCGGGAAGGTGGACAGATTTTTCTAAGGGCAGGTGGAGGTAGCCGAGTGCGTACGAGCGGAACGCTGGTAGCGAAAAAGAGTGATGGTGGCGGAACCGTGACAGTTGAAAGCGGTCCCGGTGGTGTCACTGAAGTTGCTGGAACGATTGATGTCAGCAGTGAAGTTGGCAACGGTGGCTCGGCGGTGGTTCTTGGTGAGAGTGTGGGCATTCTTGAAGGAGGTCTCGTCATCGCGGATGGAGAAACGGGCGGCGGGTCGATCTACATTGGGGGTGGTCGGCGAGGGCAGAATCCGGACTTCATGAATGCGACTGATGTGAATGTGGCTGAAGGAGCGCGGCTGACGGCCAATGCGATTGGTGCCGGTGACGGTGGTGAGGTGATCGTGTATGCGGGGAATCGCCTCGAGTTTTCGGGTCAGGCTTCATCGAGGGGTGGAGCCCTAATGGGGAATGGGGGTTTTATTGAACTGTCAGGTAAGAACGAAGTGGTGATTCCTGCGTTGTCCCGTCAGATTGATCTATCATCGCCGAGGGGCTTGTCAGGAACGTTGTTGATCGACCCAGGTTTCATTTCAATTGTGCCTAGTTCTGCTGAATCTGAGGGATCCAATAGCAACGAGATTGTTGATGGGGAGATTAATAGTTTCCTGGCTTCGATGGGTAATCTCATGATCGAGGCCTTCTCAGAAGTAGAAGGAGGCCCCGGTGATATTGTTTTGCAGGATATGGTGGACATCAATTGGTCAACCTCGAACCGATTGAGTTTTACGGCCGAGGGTGATTTTTCGATGTTGGGCAGCTCGACGATCAATGGTGGCGGAGATTTGGTAATCAAGACGAGCACGATCAATCTCGCCGGTGGAACGATCAGTTCCACGGGAAGCCTGATCATCGAACCTTTTGATGCCGGATCAGCGATCAATATCGGGGCGGGGGCTGTCGATAGCGGGCTGCAACTTACGGATGTAGAGGTCGGGCTATTCGGGAATGGCTTTCAGTCGATCACGATCGGTAATTCGAGTTTCGGCTATGGTGCCATTACGGTGAATGCGGTCACATTTCTTGATCCGACCTTGCTAGCAACACCCGGGAGTGGAGGGGAGATTTTTGTGAATGGCCAGATTACGGGGGCGGATAATGCATCAATCGTACTCGACGGAGCCGGCCCTGCAGGCGAGTTTGAAGTCGAGTTTGAAGGCTCCGCAACGACATATCTCTCCGCTGATATTGTTACCTACGGTAACGAGATCATCATTGATGATGATGTTAGAGTAGCGGCTGCTGCAGCACTGGATACAACAGGAGACGGATTTTCTGCAGGGGCAGACGTGAGCGTATTCGGGAAAATCGACAGTTTCATTGGGATGGAGGAGGAGATAGCAACTCCTAAGGATTTCAAGATCAACGCGGGGACAGGTGGCGAGATCTTCTTGGAAGATCATGTCGGTGGTGAAGATTCGCTTGGAGCGATAGATTTCGACGGGCGGAGGATCACTGTGGGTAATTATCCGGAGGTAGAAGTTGGACCTTCACTCGATTTAGGGCTCGATCTCAATACCGCCAGCACAGTTAACATCGATGTGCAGGAGGATTTCCTTCTGGGTGCGAGTAGTGGGATATTCGCCGTTGGTGACATCACGATTAACGCCAATCAGGGGGCGATGACAAATACGGGCAACTTTAACGGCATTGAGATTCGGGGTGGCGTGAGTTCGGCCGATGGTGCGATTACTTTGACGGGAACCGCCGGCAATAGTGTCGGGAATACCGGAGTCTGGATTCGTGGAGGACCGGGGGTTATCGGCGATTTGGCGGTTACAGTGACTGGGACAGGTCAGGCGGTTGGAGCATCGGGCGTTGTCATTGACGCTCCGGTTGAGAGCCGCACTGCGGGTGTTCAAATTAAGACTAACGGAGGCCCAATCAAGATTGGTAACTCACTGACGGCGGTCAACGACGTTGAGTTGATCGGGTCGATGATCGGAAATACGGAGTTCATTTTTACCGGTGAATTCGACGTCGATTCAATCGTTGGTGGGGGAGGTTACAACACGATTGATTTATCCGCCGTTACGGCCTCTCTCTTCGTTGATCTGGATCTGACTGAGATATCTGGTTCAGTGGCGCCGGCTGATCTTCGGATCGGTAGTTTTTCCGCGATCAATAGCTTTGTCGGAAGCGGTGGCACCTTCAATGGTTTCTACGGAACCTCCGGGAGTGATCTAGTTCGGATCACCAGTGAAACTGGCGGATCTATCGATATTCCTGATGGAGTGGGAACTCGCACCATTGATTTCGTCGGTTTTAACTGGGTCGATGGCCGGGAAGGTAGCGATCAATTTGAGGTGAATCCGGGAGTCGCAAAAGTGTTTAACGGTACCCTCGCTGGAGGAGACGGGAGTGATGATTTTAGGTTTGTTAGTGGCATGGCCAATGACATCGAGGGGGACGATCCATTGAACCTGAAACCAGGTGATGACCCCATGGCCGCGGATACATTGGATTATAGCGGCTTGTCCACTCAGGTTTCAGTAGATATCGGGGCAAGCACTGCTACCGGCGTCGTCAATAATTTTAGTGGTGTGGAGATCCTGAGGGGTGGGGCTGGAACAACTGACGAGATCAGGGGGACGGCGATAGCGGACGTGTTTACTCTGACCGGGCCGGGGTCAGGAACCTTTGCCTCAGGCATGGTTCATGAGGCGTTTAGTGGATTTGAGCGACTGAAAGGGCTGGGCGGTTCTGATCAGTTTGTGATGAACGGAGGTTCGATTGGAAGTGTTGATGGCGGCATCGGAACCGACCGCCTTGATTATAGCAATCTAAGCACCCCCATTGCGGTGAATGTTGGAGCTGCGAGCGGAACAGGGGCCGGCTCATTCACCGATATTGAGACTTTTCTGGGCGGCTCCGGGACCATGGATGTCTTCAACGGAACCAGTGGAGCTGATCTTTTTGCGGTATCAGCTCCTGGATCGGGCACCTTGGCTTTCGGCATGAATCTTGTCGACTTCAGTGGTTTTGAAGACTTGAGGGGAGAGGCCGGTAACGACCGGTTTGCTTTTACGGGAACCGGATCGGTTAAGAATGTGCAGGGAGGAATGGATACGGACACCCTCGACTTCAGTGGGGCTGCCGGGTCGGTCGAGTTGAGTTTCTTGACTAATTCAGCCACGGGGGCCGGCTTTGGTGCGGATGGTTTTTCTGAGGTCGAGTCTTTTCTGGGTAGTGGATTATCTGATCTATTGAGAGGAACCAATAGTGAGGATGAATTCTCTGTCGCATCGGCAAACGGCGGGACCTTTACAGGACTGCTGGGGCAGGCGGGCCAGTTTTCTGCGAGTTTCGAAGGGTTTGAGGAGCTTTCGGGTGAGGGAGGGAGTGATCAATTTAAGATTCTCCCAGCGGGGTTCATTGGAGCCGTCAGCGGGGGGATCAACGACACGGATGTCCTGGATTGGAGCAGCCATATGACGGGAGTATTTGTGGATTTGGGACAACCGGCTACGAATTGGGCAACGGGTGTGGGTGTGTTTACCGGAGTCGAGAGCTTGATAGGTGGAAGTGGGCTCGACGTTCTTTCGGGTACAGCGGGGACTGACAATTTCACCATCAACTCCGTCAATGGAGGAATGGTGAATTACTCAATGAGCGACGGAAGCGGAGGAGCGACTCCTGCGAGTGTGAATTTTGATGGGTTTGAGAAATTGGAGGGAGCCGGCGGAGATGATAACTTTCTGATGCAACCTACCGGTAGCATCATTTCGTTGGATGGTGGAGGTGAGCGTGACACATTGAACTATGGTGCTTTTAGCAATGCCATTTTTGCAGATTTCGGTTCAGGATCCGCGACGGCTGTGAGTGAGATTCGTAATATGGAGGTCCTCGTCGGAGGGGCCGGTTCAGACACTCTGACAGCCACTCCGGGCAACGACATTTTTGCTATCACAGGGGAGAATCAAGGTAGTCTCAATCAGGGAGAATTTTTCAGTATTGAAAATCTGGCTGGCGCCGGCGGATCTGATCAGTTTTTATTCTCGAATCAGGCGACGGTGGCCTCGGTTGATGGCGGCTCTGGATTTGACCTCCTTCAGATCGATGACCGCAATCTGACAGGGGCGAACAGCTACACGATTGGCACTAATTCTATCTCTCGAAATCCGACCTACACCTTTTCAGGTCTCGAGGCGCTCACCTTGCTGCTCGGTTCGGGTGACGATACCGTGACCACGGCCGGAAACGGACTGGTGATATCAATCAATGGCGGGAGCGGTTTTGATCGACTCGATTTTCTGCCATTTCAATACCTCGGCTCGAATCCGATGGTTGTCGGAGGTTCTTCGATTTATGCGATCAATTTCGAAGGTCCATTTGATCCTGGAGTCGTTCCGGGGACCGTTTTATCGACCCAGGTAGGTAACACTCCCACGGTGACGTCGCCTCCCGATGGTGAAGGTGGGGATACCGGCGATACCGGTTTGGGAGCTCAGGCTCTGGCCGGGTTGAGTGGCAGTTTGGGAAACGCGTTTGCAGCGATTTCGAGCCAGTCCGTGATCCTCGGCGCTGGAGGAGAGCAGTATAAGATACCTGCACCGATGAGTCTGGATGGCAGCAATACGGTGCCACCCCTGATTGTGGCTTCCAATCTAAAGGTTAGTCTTGAGCCTCTGGCATGGGCGGAGTTAGCGGCGGCGATTGTTTTCAGTGGGCCGATCTCTCTGGTCATGAACGACGGACCCTTTGCGATTGATCTGACCGGTCTGCCGCCCGAGGAGCTGGTTGCGGTGCTTCAGGAGAATTTAAAATCGGAGTCCGGTCGCGAATTAATTGCTGCACTCGAACTCAACATTGTCATCCCGATTACGTCTCTGGACGGAGCTATCTCTATTCTTGCGATTCCCGTTCCAGTCGATGCCGCGTCACTAGCCATGCTGGCTGAAATGCTCGGTGGCGCTTCATACTCCGAATTGACCTCGGCTCTGGATGAGTGATAGTAGCGCCGATTCTGATGAAGTCTGCTAGTTGTGGCCAATATATATGCTGTTTGTCGCATATTCTGATCTTGTTTGGATTAGCTGCGGCTCAATCTTTGCAAGGGCAGAACCGTCCCGTTGACAGGGCTGTTGAAAACTGGAAACAGTTGCTGGGGGTGGATAATGCGCCCGAGACTTCTAGCTTTGAGGATCGACGGGAAGAGGAGGATCAGGATGCTCCCGATACCACTCCTCTTGGACTGGATGTGGTATCAATTCACCTGTTATCCAATCAGGAGAAGGCAACGATGTCTCCAGATTCAAGCGGCGAGGCGATTGTTATCGATCCCGAGATTCCGGCGCCGGAGACCCTTCGATCGTTGATTGAACCTTTTATAGGTAAACCGGCTTCGATGGCTTTGTTTGCCGACTTGGGAAAGGAGATCGTGAGCGCATGGAGAGACAGCGACTACCCTCTGGTTGATGTCTATTTTCCTGAACAAAACATCACTGAAGGGAAGATCCAGATTGTGGTCAGGGAAGCCCTGTTGGGTGAGAAAGCCGTCAATGGTGCTGTGTTCAGCAAGGAAAGCTATCTGCTGGAACAAACCAGGGTGGAATCCGGGGGGCGGATCAACGCGCGAATTCTTGAGGCAGATATCGACTGGCTCAACGAGAATCCTTCGAGGCATGTGAACCTGGTCTACGAGCGAGGTGATGAAGATGGAACCACGGATGTAGTTCTCGAAGTGGATGAGGATAAACAACTCAAGGCATACGCTGGGTTCGCAAATACCGGATTATCACAAACGGGCGAGAACGAATTCTCTTTCGGCTTCAGTGTGGGGAATCCATTTGAGCAGGAGCAGGCGATCGGCTACAACTTTACGACGGATCAAGATTGGGAGTATCTTTATGCTCATTCAATTTTCTACCAGGCATTCCTCCCCTGGCGTCACACCTTTGGTATTTTAGGTGCTTACGTGGAAAGTACCGCGCAAGGTCTGGCTCCTCTCGGGATTGAGGGAGTCAGTCAGCAGTGGACTGGGCAATATCGTATTCCGTTAGGACGCCCCGACTTTAACCGGAGATGGCAGCACTACTTCTCCTTTGCATTTGATTACAAGTCCACTGACTCGGATCTTCTCTTTGGAGGATCTGGTTTTTTTGGGACGGAGGTTGCCATCGGGCAGTTTCGGGGTGGCTATGAATTCTCGGTTCCTGATAAGTTGGGCTACACCAGGGTAGCTGCTGAGTTGGTGTATTCCCCGGGAAATCTCTACGGTTCCAACAACGACCTTAGTTTTGATACCGCCCGAATGGGCTCTACCTCGGACTATTTCTACGGCTACGCGGAATTGGATCGTATTTTCAGTTTACCGGGAGGGTTCCGCTTGGTAGTTGATGCGAGGGCGCAGGCTACGGGCGATCGCCTGGTTTCAACAGAACTGATCCTGGGAGGGGGATACAATACGGTGAGGGGGTTTGATGAGAGTATTATTCAAGGCGATTCGGGCGTCCTTGGATCGGTGGAATTGGTCACGCCTGACCTGCCAGTCTGTCGTAAATACGATGGGAAATGGACGGGTATTGCCTTCTACGACTTCGGAGCCTTCTCCATCAGCAATCCTATCGTGAGTGAATCGAGTCCGTCGCTCCAAAGTGTGGGCTTGGGCTTGAATCTATCTATGGGCGAGCGCGGATACGCCCGTGCTGCTTATGGCTGGGCGTTAGAGCACCACGGTGTTGACCCGGCTTTCGTGACGGATGGGAAATTTCATTTCGGCCTGACAATCACCTACTGAGTGGTCACAATCCGGATCAGAATGGGAGTTCTGCTAATCGACGGGTTCACCCGCGATCATTTTCTCCAGATTCTCGACGGCGACTTCCGGGTTCAGGAAAAAGCCGTCGTACTCGACGACTCCGTCACGATTGACGATAACCCACCAGGGGGTGCCGCCCGTTCGGTAGGCCGCATTGATGCTGTAAAAATCAGGTGTCTTGGAAAGGTGCCCAAATGGGATTTGAAGGTCAAACTTCTCCGCGGTTTCAGCTAGTTTGAGCTCAGTGTTGTCCAGGAAGTCTTCGAATGGAGTTTGGATAGCCAAGAAATTGACTCCGGGGGTATCACCAAACTGCTTGACCAGATTTTGCAGAGTGGGGAATGCCCGCTTGTGGCAGGCTTCGCAGGTGTGTTGAAACATCAACATCACAAGAATCTCTCCCTTATAATAGGGGATGTCGAGTTGCTCTGTTCCTTCCGGAAGTTGGATCCACTCTGTAACTCTAAGAGGTGGGGCTTGTTGTCCCTGAATTCCTTTAGCGACTTCCTGTGCTTCGCCTTGAGTGACTTCCTGTGCTTCGCCTTGAGTGAAACAGAGCGCGAGGGAGAGGAGGAATGGGATTGGCAGGAGTCTCATATAGAGGTCGGACGAATATATTGGCAAAAATGACACATTATTGCGTGCTTGCGATGGAAAAAATGCTTCTTATTCTAGAAGTGATGAAAAATCTGCTAACGCTTGCGCTCATTTTAACCTTCTCTGTTAATACGATCATTGCCGGACATCCTGAGAAGAATTCAGAAGGATTTGTGACGATCTTTGATGGAAAAGACCTCGATCACCTCGAAACCGAGGGCAACTGGCAGATCCAGAGTGATGGTTCGCTGTATTTGGAGCCGAGAGAGGGGGAAGAGGGGTGGAAGCGTTATCATCACTATATCTGGCTGAAAGAGACGTATGGAGACTTCGTCTTTGATTTTGAATACAAACATGAGAAGGCCGGTAATTCAGGCTTCTACTTTCGGGTTTCAGACCGAGCTGATCCGGTCACCAGCGGATTTGAGGTTCAAATCATGGATTCTGAAGGAACTTCGGATTCTGAGATGGGGCATCATGACTTAGGGGGAGTCATCAAAACGAGGGGAGCCAGTCTGAATGCGGGCAAGCCGGCGGGGGAATGGAATCAAATGACGGTGACAATGAAGGGCACGCACTTGACTGTCGTTCTCAACGGCGAAACAATTCAGGACTTCGATCTGGGGGCAGAAGTTCCGGATGGCAAGTCGCTTGCCTCTGATGGATATATCACGATTCAGGATCACGGAATACCCTTCTGGATTCGAAATCTTCGGGTCAAGAAATTGTAAATGGGAAGAATTCGGGCGGGTGTGTCGTCAGTCAGCCTGTGACGAGAGGGCTCATTTGTCCGTTGCGATTTTCCCAATCCCCGACAGGTTAGGTGTTCACAACCCGATATACTGTGCCCGATTCAATTACCATCGCCAAAACCTGCGCCAAGTATGCAGATGAAATTCAAGCCGAAGACATTACGGTCATTGATCTCCGTGGGTTGTCATCGATTGCTGATTACTTTGTGATCTGCACGGCCACCTCTGTTCCCCACCTTAAAGCAGTGAGTCGAGACATTCGGCAGAAGACGAAGGACGAAATCGGGGAGTCTCCCCGGTCTGCGGAAGGAGTAGCCTCCAGTCAGTGGCTGATTCTCGACTACGTTGATGTAGTGGTGCATATGTTTCATCATGAGCTTCGAGATGTTTATGCTCTGGAAGATCTATGGTCGGATGCTCCCCATGTTCCGCTCGATTTCACAACGGACTCGACTTCAAATTCAGCCGAAAGCTGAGCGATGCGCATCGAGGTGGTCAACACCGGGACCGAGCTGCTGCTGGGCACGGTCATCAACACTCATGCCGGTTATTTTGGGCAGGAGTTGTTCAAGCTGGGGCTGAGAATTCAGCGTCAGGTGACGATTCCTGATGGCGATGACATTCGGAGGGCACTGGAATACGCCATTCCCCGCGCTGATGTCATTTTGGTGACAGGAGGCCTCGGCCCTACCAGTGATGACATCACGCGTGAAGTGGTCGCGGATATGCTGGGACGAGACCTGGTGCTCGATGAGGCCATTCGCGACATCATTCACGGTATGTTTCAGGGTTGGGGACGTAAACCTGACAGCTCAAATGACAGGCAAGCGATGGTGCCGGTAGGTGCAACGGTTCTGGAAAACCCGAATGGGACAGCTCCCGGACTCTATTTTCCGGCAGACCCAGAGAACAATAGTCCTCATATCTTTCTTATGCCCGGGCCCCCGAGGGAGCTTAAGCCGATGTTTCAGGATCAGGTATTTCCTCAGTTGGCATCTTTGCTGGAGGGGAGTGGAAGCATCGATACCTGGAGTAATTTTCGAATATACGGTATTGGGGAGTCTTCTATCGCCGGAAAGCTGGACCCAATCTTTGAGTCAAACCATGCTGTCGAGATAGGGTATTGTGCTCGTTTAGGGGAAGTCGATGTTCGACTGATCGGGCAGGCCGATGCGATTAAGGCGGCAGAGGATGTGGTTCGAGAGGTCTTTCCTCACGAGATTGTGGCTGAGTCTGAGGAATCGATTGAAGAGGTTGTCGTGGATCTGCTCGATAAGCGGGGCCAGACCATGGCCACCGCTGAAAGTTGTACCGGTGGCGAAATCGTGAGCACGATTACCAATGTCCCAGGCTCAAGTAATGTGCTGAACCGGGGCTACGTGACCTATGCGAACGAGGCCAAGGTAGACATGCTGGGTGTCGCTGCATCCCTGATTGAAGCGCATGGTGCCGTCAGCGGGCCCGTAGCTAGCGCAATGGCGGAAGGGTGCCTTCGAGAGAGCGGAGCAGATCACGCAATCGCAGTGACTGGCATTGCGGGACCAGGAGGTGGTTCTGATGAAAAGCCGGTGGGAACTGTCTATGTTGCTTTGGCCAGTCAACATTCAGAGACTTACGTAAAAGGTTATTTCAAACCGACGGATCGGATAAGTTTCAAGTTAAGGGTGACCCGGTTGGCCCTCGATCTCTTGCGCCGGCGCCTGCTGGGGTTCCCCCTCGATTAAATGGCTAATCGAGTGTAAAGTGAGACCTTTTCTGCAAGGACGCTAGGCAGTCCGGAATCCCAGATATCCCTAACGCAGTGGACAAAAAGACAATGTGGCGTTTTCGAGATCAAGCAGCAAGACCACGCCAGGCCAGTTTGCTGGTGACTGTGCTGGCACTTTCGTTGCTCAGCTCACTGTCAGACGGTCAGGTGTTTGGAGAAGGCGGTCTCTTTAACCGGAAAAAGGATACGGGACCCACTCAGGATCAGATAGGTTTGCCGGTTCCGGTTACTGGAAGAGTGGAGTCTCTTCGGGGCCACGAAGTGACCTTTGAAATCAGGGCAGAGTCAAAGACGCCGGGGGCAACTGTGGAGTTCCTTATTCGAACCTTTCCTTCGGCCGGTCGAATTGTGTCGATGGTGAGTAATCCGGGCGAGAGGAACAAGGCGATTGTCACCTACTACGCAGATCCTAATTCGAGCGCCACTGTAGATGCTTTTGCCTTTGCTGTGAGATATCGCGGCGGCAGGTATTCGCCCGCGATGCGATACGATATCGATCTGGTCGATCGGAAGTCCGATATCATGGTGACAGAGTCGGTCGATTTCGGAGAAGTGATGATCGGTGACGAGGAAATTCGTGAGGTTACGGTAGTCAACGGGGGGGAAGGCTCTTTCACCAGCCAGATATTCCTGACTCCGCCATGGCACCTGATCGAGCCCGTGAACGGAAAGTTGATGATTGGTCCGAATGGACGACGCAGGGTAAAGGTAGCCTTTCGACCCGAATTGCGCGGCGAAACGAGCTATTTCCTAAGTCTCAGCCGCAGCAAGCGGGGGACCACCAAGTTGCTGGGGTCCGGGACTGACTCTTTTGCGGTGGTGACTGAAGAGCTTGAGTTGATTCTCGACAAGGATTCCAACCAGCGAAAGGGTGAGATCGTTCTGATGAATCATAGTATGGCGCCTATCCGGTTGAAAGCGCAGGCCAGTTCACGGCTGCAGGAGAGCCTCGAAAAAGAATATTTTTTGCTGCCGGCAAAAGAGACTCGAATTCCAGTCAGACTCGGACGGACTGATACCGCTCCATTTGATGGCCTAGTGCAATTCAGCATGGGAAGCGGCTATTCCAAAGCGGTTAAAGTCGTTTCCAAAGTAATACCGGGGAGGATTGAAGTAACGGTGCCGAATTCGATTTCGTCTGATGTGATCAATTTTGGGAAGGTCGTTGCGGGCAAGTCGACGGAGCGTCAGATCACACTGACCAATCCCGGAGGAGTGGCAGTGCCTTTGGAATTTCACATTCCTGAGCCTTTCCGTCTGCTGACGAATCCAGGACCGCAGCTGGGGGCACTGGCCTCAATGAATCTCTCGATTGGACTGTATCCGACGCGGAGCCGACGAGGCGTGGTGGACGTGACCATGAACGTCTACGCGAATGAAGGCACTGTACCGGTTCGGCTGCTTGGGAATGTGGTCCGTCCAGAGGGCGATGCTAAACCCCATGGAGCGTCAGCCAGTCAAGACCCTCTGCAAGGGCTTCGGTTAAGCACTGGCTTGAAGGTTCCAGTGAAGCCCGAGCCGTCGGTGCCACCAGTGCCATCGGTGGGCGGAGAATCACTTGATCCTCAGGTGAATTCACCCATTCCGAGTTCGGTCCGCACTCAATCTATCGACCTATCAGGAAGGGGTGGAGCCCTCTGGTATGCCGACCTCGATAAAGAGACGGTCGAGGCGATGACTTCTCCTTCAGGGGTCGTTACCCTTCCGATAGCAGGGCGGGTTTTTAGCGCGGATTTAAGGCGTCCGGAAGATTTGTCAGTGGTCGCAGTGAAGGGGAGGTCGGTTACGATTGGGTGGACGGCGCCCCGAGAGTCAGAGCTGTGCCATTTCGAGGTGGAGCTCCGCGGAGCGATGGTGACCCCTGATTCGCCATTTCCTATTAGTGTCTGGGCTCCCTACGATAATGTAGAGTTCGTACGGATAGACCGGTTGGTTAAGGCAAAAATCATGGGGCTGACGCCCAAGGCAATCTATGATTTTCGTGTCCTGATGATTGATGAGAATGGCAGGAGTTCAGCAAATTCTAAAGAGATGACCATCGAGACAGGTATGCCGATGGACTGGACGTATATCTACCTGCTTTTTGGCGTAGGGGTGTTCATTGCCCTGGGACTGGGAGTTTTTCAGGTGCTTCGAAATCGCCGCCCTGAAGTATATCAGGCGAAATATGTAGACCATTAAGGGGCTATTCCGAGTCCCGAGAGTCTACACGGCAGTTTTCGCACAGTTCGCGGCCGTCAGCGGTCACGCGGAAGTCCCGTTCCGGCTGTGTTTTGTCGCTGGCTCCACACGATTCGCAGACGTGAAACGCTTCGTCGTCCGGTTGCTGTGTTCCTTCAAAGCGGTGGCGTCGCACTGCCGCTTCGCCCTGCTCCTTAAAGCTACTGATGAAGGTCGGGATAAAGGTGAGGCCGAAGGGGATCAGCCCGAGAAAAACGATCCCGCCAACGATAATGGGGGCATTGCTGGTCACAACCATGGCGATCAGTACCGCCCCGTTTGCCCAACCGAGCCACTTGGCTTTAATTGGAATGATGGCGAAGAGGTGAATGACGTGATTTGGAAACAGACCTGCAAACGCGAGAAAGACTGCCGAATAGAAAACGCTGTTCATGATCAAACCGGCACCGCTCGCAACGGGAAACATCCCGGCGATACTGAGGCAGAGGATCGTAGAAAAAACGTAGAGATTGAGTCGGAAATTACCCCAGTGCCCCTCCAGGCTGTCATTGATGAAAAACATGAAAAGAAGCGCAATCAATACGAACAAAACAAAATCCGAGGCAGGGTAGAGGAACCAGGTGAAAAGGCGCCATACTTGTCCTGCCATCACGGCGTCACGATCGAAGACAATCCATTCCAGAAACTCCGGAGAGAACAGAGAAAGCGCCCAGGTCATGGCCTGAAAACCGGCGATCCAGCGCAGTATCTGGGGAAGTGAGAACTTCCCGATGCTCTTTTCCAGATGATTGATGATCTGGTTCCCTTTGTCGTGAATCATTGGGGAAGGTGGGGATGATTGGGCGGATTTCAAATGCCAAGTTGAATTATGACAAGTTGATGGATTGACTTCGATAGGTGCATGGTGAAAGTCATCATCCATGATCCAGTCCCCCCTTCATGATCGCCACCTCAGTTTGGGCGCTCGCCTGGCCCCGTTTGCCGGTTGGGAGATGCCGATTCAGTATGCGGGAATCGTCGCCGAGCATACTGCCGTGAGGGAGTCGACCGGGATATTTGATATCTCTCACATGGGTGAGTTCGAGATCAGCGGTACCGGTGCCGGTGAATGGCTTAATGGATTGTTAACCAACGATTTGTCGGTATTGGCTGACGGGGAGGGGCAATACACGTTGATGCTCAATGAGCAGGGTGGGGTGATCGACGATTTGATTCTCTACCGACTGGCTGAAGACCGTTTTTTTCTGGTGGTGAATGCCGCAAAGATTGAGGAGGACGCTTCCTGGATGCGCGCGCATCTCATTGAGGGGGTGGATTTCGATGATCAGAGTGCACGCTTTGGCGCCATCGCCGTCCAAGGGCCTAAGACGGAGGAGATCTGGGCTCGGGTTGAGTCGAGTCAGGAATTGCCTCCGCGCAATGGGATCTCAGTGCGGGATGACGGGGTGGTCATCTGTCGGACTGGATACACCGGCGAAGACGGGTTTGAGTTGTTTGCGCCGCCTGAAGTGATCGGCAACTGGTTCGACGCGTTTATTGCAGAAGATACTGTTCCCTGTGGATTGGGGGCGCGGGACACGCTTCGCCTTGAAAAGTGCTACCCGCTGAATGGCTCCGACCTTGATGACCGTCACACGCCACTCGAGGCGGGCTTAGGAATGTTTGTGAAACTGGAGAAGCCGAATGGCTTTATCGGCAGCGATGTGTTGGCTGCCCAGAAAGAGAATGGACTACGGCAGCGTCTGGTTGCCGTTGCGATGACAGGTAAAGCTCCTCCGCCCCGGCACGGCTACGAGGTGAAGGACGCGGCAGGGAATGTGTTACTTGGGGAATTGACGAGTGGCTCCCAGTCACCTTCGTTGAAAAAAGGCGTGGGACTGTGCTATTTGCCTCTCGATGCCTGCCGGCCCGGCACGCCCGTTTCGATCGCGGTTCGGGACCGGCTCTTTCCGGCGGAGGTCGTGAAAAAGCCATTTCTCTGAGAAACTGATTTGTCAGACGCTGAGAATTTGTATTGTTAGACTGCTTACCCATGATTGTTCCCGACCACCTTCATTTTTCCGAATCGCACGAATGGATCGACGCCTCCTCGCCTGAGGCGGCATCGATTGGAATCAGTGACCACGCTCAGGCCGAGTTGTCTGATGTGGTCTATCTGGAACTGCCCGAAGTGGGGCGTGTAGTTGCCAAAGGGGATGCCATCGCTGTGATTGAGTCAGTCAAGGCTGCCAACGATATCTACTCTCCGGTCAGTGGAGAGATTGTAGAAGTGAATCAAGCACTCGCTGAGACGCCGGAGCCAGTCAATGAAGACCCTTACGGGGACGGTTGGATGATCAAGATTAAGTTGTCTGATACGGCTGAATTGGAAGGTCTCATCAACGCAGAAAAATACCGTGAGACATTTTCCTGAATCTGATTCGTCCTTCGCTTTGCGGCATCTGGGCCCCTCTGCAAAGGAGCAGGAGGCGATGCTTGAAAGTTTGGGGTATGCCTCGCTTGATCAATTGATTGAGGCTGTCGTTCCTGCTGGCTTGCTGCAGGGCGAAGCGCTTGAACTTCCGGCTCCCCTGAATGAGACGATGGCGCTGGCGAGTCTGCGCGAGACATTCGATCGCAACGATCTGAGGCGATGCTTTATCGGTCGTGGCTATTACGGAACAGTGACGCCGCCTGTCATTCAACGGACAGTGCTTGAGAATCCCGGGTGGTACACCGCTTACACTCCGTATCAGGCGGAAATCTCGCAAGGGCGACTCGAGGCCTTGTTGAATTTTCAGACAGTGATCTGTGAACTCACGGCAATGCAGGTAGCGAACGCATCGCTGCTCGACGAGGGAACCGCTGCAGCGGAAGCACTGGCAATGGCCGCTGCTTCGAAGACAAAGGGCAGAAAGTTTTTTGTCAGTGACAAGTGCTTCAGCCAGACGATCGACATTCTGAAGACCCGTGCCGAGCCCATTGGTATTGAGCTGATTGTCGGAGACGAGACTACTTTCGATTTTGAGTCCGCGGGTTCCGAGATGATTGGAGTTTTGCTGCAGTTCCCCGGCGAAAAGGGGGAGGTTGTTGATTACGCCCCTGTGGTGGAGTCCTGTCATGCCGCGGGTGGTGTGGTGGTGGTGGCTGCAGATCTACTTTCATTGACGTTGCTCAAGCCCCCCGGCGAATGGGGTGCGGATATCGTAGTGGGTAGCGCACAACGATTTGGCGTGCCTCTCGGCTATGGTGGGCCGCATGCGGCTTTCATGGCGTGCTCAGATAAGCTCAAACGCCGACTGCCCGGCAGACTGGTCGGCGTTTCCCGCGATGCGGCGGGTCGCCCTGCTTTGCGTCTGTCTCTCCAGACTCGCGAGCAGCACATTCGACGCGAGAAGGCGACTTCGAATATCTGTACCGCACAGGTTCTTCTGGCGGTTATGGCAGGGTTTTATGCCGTCTATCACGGTCCTGAAGGATTGAGGTCGATTGCAGATAGAATTAGTTCTGTGGCAGGACAATTCGCCTCGAAATTGACGGCGGCTGGCTACCAGATCGTGAGCGAAGATTTCTTCGATACGGTCACTGTCGAAGTGAACGGTGAAGATCGTGTCGCCCTGATTGAGCGAAGCGCGGAGTTGGGAGTTAACCTGAGAATTGACCAGGAGAACTTCATTGGAGTTTCGTTCGACGAAACCTCCATTGAGTCGGGCGAGTGGGAGCAGGTCTTTAAAGTGTTTTCTCTGGACATTGACACGGCTTCGTTGGGCGCCGGTGCTCTTCCTGAGAATTTGAAGCGGACCTGCGATTTTCTGAATCAGCCGGTCTTTAATCAGTATCATACTGAAACTGAGCTGCTCCGCTATATCCGGCGTTTGGAGGACAAGGACATCGCATTGAATCGAAGCATGATTCCTCTGGGTTCCTGTACGATGAAGTTGAACGCAGCGGCTGAAATGATGCCTCTGAGTTGGGCTTCTGTTGGTGGCATGCATCCGTTTGTTCCTAGTGATCAAGCGCAGGGATACACTGATATGATCACTCAGCTTGAGCGCTGGTTGGCTCGGATTACCGGGTTCTTCGCTGTCAGTGTTCAGCCGAATGCCGGGTCTCAGGGCGAGTATGCCGGCCTCCTGGCCATCAAGCGGTACCATGAATCCCGCGGAGAGGGCACGCGCGACGTGTGCCTGATTCCGATGTCAGCTCATGGAACTAATCCCGCCAGTGCGGTAATGGCAGGGTTCCGGGTCATTCCAGTGCTATGCGATGAAGATGGGAACATCGACGTCGATGACATTGCCCGGAAGGCGGAGACACATGCGGACCAATTGGCCTCACTCATGATCACGTATCCGTCCACTCACGGTGTTTTTGAGGAGAGTGTGGTGGATATCTGCAATCTGATTCATCAGCATGGTGGGCAGGTCTATATGGACGGAGCCAACATGAATGCTCAGGTGGGGCTATGTTCGCCCGGTTCGATCGGCGCCGATGTGTGTCACCTGAACTTGCACAAGACTTTCTGCATTCCTCATGGCGGTGGAGGTCCGGGAGTGGGGCCTATCGGTGTGGTGGAGCATCTGGCACCATTTTTGCCCGGACACTCGGAGTGGAGTGATTGTAAGACTCATGCGGTGAGTGCGGCACCTTATGGGAGTGCCAGTATTCTGACGATTTCCTGGATGTACATCGCCATGATGGGGCCCTTGCTTCGTAAAGCCACGGAGGTGGCGATTTTGAATGCCAACTATATGGCGGAGCGGCTTAATGCCTACTTTCCAGTTCTTTACCGAGGCGCCAACGGTCGAGTCGCTCACGAGTGCATCATTGATGTGAGAGACTTTAAAGCACGGGCCGGGATTGAGGTTGAGGATATTGCCAAGCGATTGATCGACTACGGGTATCACGCTCCTACCATGTCGTGGCCGGTTCCCGGGACACTCATGATTGAGCCGACCGAGAGTGAGTCAAAAGTTGAGTTGGACCGATTCTGTGATGCGATGATTCAAATTCATCGGGAGATTGAGGCCATCGCCTCAGGACAGTCAGATGCCGAGGACAATCCGCTGAAGGGGGCGCCACATCCTGCTGATTCGCTCCTGATAGGGGATTGGAATCATTCCTACACCCAGGAGGAGGCCGCTTATCCTCTGGATTGGGTCAAGAGGGCGAAGTTCTGGCCGCCGGTGAGTCGGATCGACAATGTGTTTGGCGATCGGAACCTGGTGTGTACTTGCGAGGGAATGGATGCCTACGATGACTCAGATTCCTGATCGCTTATTAGTTGATGAAGGAAGCCGCCGTACCGAAGAATTTCCCTGAGCCATGGGAGCCTAACATGATCGCTAATCTGGTTTTCCTGACGCGTGGAGACGAAGTCTTATTGATCCACAAAAAGACCGGGCTGGGAGCTGGAAAGATCAACGGCCCGGGAGGCAAGCTAGAGCCGGGGGAGTCTTCGATGGAGGCGGCGATACGTGAGGTTCAAGAGGAGCTTCACGTGACGCCGTCCGGGTTGCGTGAGATGGGGGAACTTCACTTCGACTTTGTCGACGGATTACGGCTGCATTGCACTGTCTTTCACGGCACGGAATTCGTGGGTACCCCAACCGAAACCCGCGAAGCGAAGCCGGAGTGGTTTCGGTTTGATGAAGTGCCCTACGATCGGATGTGGGCAGACGATTGCCACTGGTTACCGAGGATGCTGGGAGGGGAAGCTTTTCGGGCGTGGTTCCGCTTTGATGAAGATCAAATGCTTTCCCGAGAAGTGATCTTTGCAGGCTAGTGTATCGCCAAGACTAAACTGTCGGGTGTGACGGGTAGAATCCGGGAAGTCAGCTTGCCGTCGGGAATTCAGTCAAGCTTTCCGAGCCCGCGATAGCCACTCGCAGCTCTCGGACATGCGGGCCGCATGTCCCAACCGCCTTCGGCCCAGTCAGCGGTGCTCTTTGGCCAGTGCGAAGCAGGTAGGGAT
>CAXBHX010000075.1:0-22099 GCA_963975655.1 uncultured Verrucomicrobiales bacterium | reverse complement strand
GAAAGAGAAAGAGAAAGAGAAAGAGAAAGAGAAAGAGAAAGAGAAAGAGAAAGAGTGCCTCAATCTGCCCACATACGTTCGATTACTATTTCAGCATTGCGTTCATAGGAGTGGTCCTTCTCAAATTCATCCGATTTCATTGAGCGGTCGCTCTTGCGAATTGAGTCAATGGCATGGGAGATGGAATCAGGTCCTACCAGCTTAAAGCGCAGTCCCAAGTTGTAATCTTCCACTAAAGAGCCCAGGGGGCTTGGGCCGCAAGAAACCAAGATTGGAATTTTGAGAGGAGCTGCGATGTGGAGAATTCCGCTGGTGGAACGAAAAGAGTCTGCGTAGGCCATTATGACATAGTCGCACGCGAGGAAGTAATTCATCACCTTATCGTCGCTAATGTATTCAATAGCCCAGTGCACGCGTTCGTTGATTCCGAGTTTTTCCGCGAGGGCTCTGTAGTAATTTGATTGTTTCTGTCCGGGTGATGCCTCACTGCCCGATACTAACAGGTGTACGTCGGTGGTTTTGGCAATTGCGTCTAAGACGAGATCGAGATTCTTATTGTCGCGCAGATGCCCGAAACTGAGGAAAACGTCCGAATTTTCAGGGATTCCGAGTTTCCCTCGAATTTCTCCACGGCTAGTGCTCGGGCACGGGTAGAAATACGGGCCGTGGGGGACGACGGTTGTTGTCAGTTGTGGCATCGAGCGATTTGTGTTCAGCGTAATTTCTTGATGTACGAACGCTTCTGAGATAAACGAGTAGCCTTCCGAAATTGAGAATTGATGCCACCAAGCGGGGCCAACCTGGTGGTCACGAACAGGGTCGAGTATCATCGAACCGAAGATGACTCCCTGACGGCGTAGCTTGCGAAGCCTCCAAGCCCAGATAGGGGCGAGATATTCGAGGTAGGTTGAAAATAGAATATGAGTGTGACCGTGTTCGCGAATGGTTGAGATCAAGATCTGGATGTTTCCTAATATGGAGCGAACAAGTAGTAGGCGGCTCTTGAGCTTTGAATGTGATCCGCTTTTGGGGGCAGGGTGAAGAGACTTCCAGATACTGAGATTCTCGACGCGATCATCGTCGTCTTCCCAGTCGTTCGGGCATAAAAGCGATACTTTTACACCCTGGCCTGCGATTGCTTTTGCCTGTTCCCCCGTGTTTTTTGCAACGCCACCAATGGATAGAGGGCAAAAGATTAGAAGGTGTTTCATAAGTGACCGCAGCCTCGAAATTGTCCGTGAGAGTTCTCGACGCGGATGATTAGGATTTCAGGCACGTAGTTTCAGTGAATCGCCCGGTATTAGATACCCTCCGTCTCCACCTAGACGAATTAATTCATGTTCTGTTGCCTATAGCCACAGCTCTTTATGGATTATTTCTATTTCAGTTAGAAACATGATAGTTGTTGATTAGATTCCGAAATTTCGGGCCGCTCGTTGTAGAAATGATTTTACTGTATTGGCTTATGGGGGTGTGTTAGTCCGTGATTATCAGTCAGAGGATATCCATCCTCGAGATGGTACAATGTGGTTGATTCGCATTCTTGATCTTAGGGCGCTTCTCCATAAGATGCCGCACCTTTGCCTGATGGGGGATTGGCGGTTAGGCCTCACCTGAAGCGGGTTTTGTTGAAAATAGAGCATTGCTAGTTCGGAGAAGGTTGAGCCAATCTGAACATAGAGCTCCGAGCTAATCGACAGTAGGTGAATATCACGAATTGCCTCATACAGAACGTTTAGTTTGTCCACAGGGTGAGTTTGATTTTCGTTGTCAATTTTGTGTAACGCAAAAGGCTCAGTTGAGTATTGCTTGTTAGATGTGTCTGGGAAAATCTTTTCTTGAATAATGAGTTGTTTGCCAAAAATTTTCTCGGCACGCTCAATCTCTGCGCTGGTATCGGTCGCCAGGAAAATCCGTGGTTGCCGATATCTTTTATTAACGAATTGTTTTATGCGTTGGTAATCGGGCTTTTCAAAGTGACCCTCGCAAGATGATCTTACGTGGATCCCCACATAGGGTGCATTCTTTATTTGTTCGGTCTGGAAAGAAGAGATGTCCGTATGCAGCTTTTCACTGAATTCAGGGCTTAGCCTTAAGTGCTTTAATAGTTCCATGGCCCGTGTTTGCTTTCGTTTGTAGCCGCATATGACAGCTACTGAGTTGCCGTTGATGGTGTAAGGCATCGTGGAAAGCGCGGATAGAGATGGGATTTGGTGGAAATCTTCGCCCTTGTGATTTGTCTGTTCCTTTATTTGTTGGAAAATCGGAGTAGCTTGCTGATGAAATTTTCCTTGCCAGGCCGTTTGTTGGGTGGAGCAGTTGTTCAAGCTTGATGGATTTTGATCCTCAGCAAGGATGTCTTCACAGTTCACGAGACGGAATGCCTTCCAGAAAGAATCTCCGGAATCGGAGTAACATCCGTCGTTCCAATCGATGACAAGCTTTGCATTCTGTTGGCGGCAATAGTGAATTGCCGCAGAAAGCATAAAGAGTCGGTTGCCTAGACCGTGTGTTGTACCTTTTTGTAGTATGAAACCAGACATTATTTGATTGTAATCTGAATTTTCGTGTGCTCGCGCAGCCGCGACTTAAGTTAAGCCGCGGGCCGTTGTTTGACTGAGTGCCAATATTTCATCCGCGCTGCACTGGTATTCTTCGCTGCTGAGGCTTTCACGGATCAATTCTACCTTGGGGTGTACCTCGGAAAGGATGGTTTCTCTCCCTTCGGGAAAATAAATTGCGTGGTCCAGTGAATAACAGAGCGCCCGAGGAAGTTAGGATTGTCTTAAAGGGTGCGATCAATGGCCCCGACAATGAGATCGTTTCTTTTTTTTGAAGCGGGGCGGACCCAGATCAAGGAATACCAATTCTGTCGTATCCTTCGTTTCGGGAAATGGGAGGTGATCGGCTGGTTGAGCGTGCGTGTAGGTGCGGAAGGGAATGCTGCAGAGTGGTCCGCTTGACGGTTGGTATCTGGGGGAATCTAGAATGCCGAAGTTGGTGCCAGCGTGATGGAGCCCGTCAAGCATCCCTGGGTGATAGGGGCAAATAAGTAGAGCCGCGCTTCGCTTCGTCTTACGATTGATTGCTTTGCGACTGCGATAAGAGCCTAGAGCGGAACTCGGAGGCAGAATGAAATGCTGCCACTGTTCCCGCGCCCTCCGCGGCGATCGACTTCAGTTCCGATTTTTTTTCGGAAGCCTCCGTGATCGCCTGAACGAGTGCTTTTGGCGTTTCGGCTTCAATTTCAACACCTCTGCCGACGAGTTGAACGACCTCATTAGTCCAAGTTTCGCTGGTGTAGATCAGGGGGATGCCACGGCTGGCTGCTTCGATGGCGACTCGCGAAACCCGGAGGTGATAGCTGTTCCGACGATAGGGCAGAATCACAAAATCCGTCCGGGTCAGGAGCTTTTCATAAGCTTCGGAATCAAGATTCTCATTGAGGAGCTCCACTCGTTTATGGCTCAGAAGTGCCGGATCCGGACCGAGCAAGGTGCCGTCTGGCATTTCAAACGGTTCCGGCCACTGCATCACGAATCGCAGACGCTCATTTCCCGGTCGTGCCAGAAGCTCTTTGGCGGCATCCTGCAGCAAATCATTACCCTTTTCGTGCCGGGCAAAGCCAGGACAGGTGATAGTGATGGCTTGTTCGTCATTCATCGTTCCCGGTTCGTTGCTCGGGAATGCCGGGGGTGGCGGAGAGACTGGATGGGGAAACAACACGACGGGTAGTCCGGTGAACCGTTGCAGTTCGTCCTGCATGCCACCCGTTTCCGCCGCGATGATGAATCTGCCAGATTCCACCGCCGGCCGCATCAACCAGAAGCAAAGTCGTGCGAGGCGGGTAGAGAGATTTCGCGGAAAGCTGGATGGCTTTCCAGGGCCTGCATACAGTCCGAAACCCTGCACGAAGAGCAACAGGAAGCGCGTAGACGAGGGGACTGCACCGCTGCGGCTCAGCAGAGCGAAAGCCATCAAGTGCTGAAGGCGCATCGTCAGTGAGCAGACCCAGTCGTAAGGGGTATGCTGTCCTAACCAGCTAAGAAGTTCCTTCCGAAAACCAAAAGCGTGCAGGATACCACCCAGGGCACCTTGACTTGAAGAATCCAGCCAGCAATTCCGGGTGAAGAATGCATTCCCTCCCACCTCAGCGAGTAACGTCGTGCTGGCAGCATGATGCCCCAAGACATCGACTTCATCACCCATGGATCGGAACCCTCTGGCAATGCCCGAAATGTAGCTAGGCCAGTGCCCCTTACCTGTTTGCAGAGCCTCTTCGGCGATCAGAATTCGCATCCTTTTAGAGCTTTTTATCATTCCTTAATGAAGACAGCGACTTGATTGGGCATGAGACTCGGGAAGGCGCTATACATCATATTCACCAGACTCTTACGGAGAATTCCCGAACGATTTGGTGTCACAAGCCCGAATTGATGGGACTCCAAGTCGAATCCTGCAGCCTCGAACAATTCGATCAGTTCCTGCTTAGTCCATTCGCGCCAGTGGAGCCCGACTGACATCCCTGTGCCTGGGACGAGATTCAATACCAAGTGTCTAACAGGGTTGATATAGCTCTGTCCGCGTAAGATCAGCCAACGGTTCTTTGCTGCCGTAAGATTGGGGGTCGCACAGTAGACTCGTCCGCCCGGGCAAAGGAGGCGCCCGAACTCTCGCAGTAACGGAATCGGATTGAAGTTAAGGTGCTCGACCACCTCGTTAAATACGATCAGATCAAATGATTGGTCGACTAGAGACAAGCTCGCCGTGGACAAGTCGGCCGGGCAGGTCTTGATCTCTTCATCGTGGTATAGGGCGACGAGGGCAGGATCCTCGATCACAAATGGCATGTCACTAACTGTTACATGATGGCCCAAACGGTTCAGTGCGAGGGAAACTACACCAGTGAAGCTGCCAACCTCAAGAATGCGGAGTTTGTTGCCAAGTTTAGCAATGTCGCGCACGGTCCGTTCAAAAGTGTGAGCGAGAGCCTCATTGTAGCGGGCTGGGTTTTCGAAGCTCAGGGCGAGACCGGAACTATCTGCGATTGCCTGAGACACGGCTGTCTTAACTGATTCGGTTGTTTGAGACATGTGGGTTTTCTGAGTTCGTTGTAATGCTTGACTTGCAGTTGGTTGAAGCACGGCTCAATCAGTCGGATCTGTGCTGGAAGAAGTGGTCCGGGACAAAATGTTCTTCCCGTTTGTGTTCCGGTCAGGCGAGCCTGATTTCCACTCCGCTTTTGTTGTAGCCAGCGATCCACCGAGTAAGGCCAGTAAGACAGCGGCGTCTCCTGCATTAGGAGCGTGGAGAACCGCACCCGCCGCAAGTACGACGACAGCTTGTGGCAGGAGGATCGTCACGGGTTTGGCTAGATCAATGTCGCGCAAAACTTCGTGCAGAACCGCAACGTCCTGCTCGCCATCAAACTGATCCTTCACGCCCGGCCGCTTCCATGACCCCTCCAGCCAAACGCCCTAACGTGCAAGACGTTCGTCGCACACGAAGGACCCGATCATACTAAGGCATCCTGCTACGGCTCCTATTCTATTTTCATGATTCATATTCTCTAATGAATTTTAGGACTCGACAACCTTAAGGTGACGCAGCACATCGATTTTCCAAAAAACATTACGACAAGGATCAACTGAAAACATTAATCTTATAATTAATAAACATTTCCTCCACGAAATCGTACATTTTGTAATTTCTTTCAATAGCTTATTTGTCTTCAGAAGTCCGTGTAATTCATTCAAGCCTTTTTGCCCAGCCGAGGGCTTAACCCACCCTTTTTCGATGGCAAGTTCCAAGTCGCGTTTCATACAAAGGGCAATCGCGATTTCCTGACAGATCTGAGGCAATTGCATGCTCACCAAAATTTGTTGACTCGTAATTGACTTTTCGTGGATCCGATAATTCACCCCAATCACAGTAGAGGAAACGACACACCCCAATAGGCTCGCCCGAAAACCTAACGCACAATCTTCCCAGACATTATGAGGCAATGGTCCGAATTCAATATATGATGCTCGTCGACAGGCATGGCTAGCACCTAAAGAAACTCCATTACACCTCTGAAGAGTTTCAGGAAACTTTGTGATTCGATTGATAACTTTAGGTTTCTTTCGACAACTGCCAATAACGTTGACTCCAAGCATAATCGAATAAGCAGTTGGATGTTTGCTTGCCAATCCCATCGTTGTTGACACCCTTGATGATAAAGAAACATCATCACCTGCAGCAAAGACAATCCACTCTCCTTGTGCCATATCCATCACTACGTTCACATGCCTTGCAAGACCCAAATTTTTCTCATTCCTATTTAAAATCACCTTATGTGGCCCTTCGTAAGAAGCCGCCAGTTCTTCCATAATAGCAAAGGTGCCATCGGGAGAGCAATCATCGGACAGTGTGATTTCTAGAGGGGAATACGTTTGGCTCAAAGCTCCCTCAATCGCCTCACGAATGTACTGCTCTTGATTGTAGGCGATGAGGGAGAAGGTGACGAGGGGTCGCTCTTCAGGGAACTCGGTATGAGGTTTGGGCGGAGCGGCGGCGCTCATGCCGGTTTCTAGATCCTGCGGTTGGGGTGTTGCTGGCATGCGATTGAGCGGAAATGTGGTGGGATTTGGGTTTACAAACCGCAAATCTCGCGTCCGCCGGGGATGCGGCAGGCTAGTTTTACCAGGCGATGGGACTCACCTAGCCTGCCGGCGATTCCGCGCAGGCTGAAGATCCCAGAGATGGCGGAGAGCAGGCCGCCCACGATAAGGCCAGTCTGGCCGGGGATCCAGCGTTGGGCACAGAATCCGGCACCCACCAGAATGGCTGAAACAACGAATAGGCGCAGGACAGCGGGCGTCCAGCGGAAGCCACTAAGGCGGCCCGCCACCCACCGCATTCCGAATACATGGAATGCATAGAGAGAAGCAAAAGCAAGGGCGACACCCCAGAGGCCGAACGAACGGAGTAGGACGAAGCATAGAGCAAGATGGATCAAGTTGAATACTGATTGCGTCGCTGCGAACCAGTATTTGGCTCCTTTAGCCAATTGAATAAAGCCCAACGGCCAGGAAATCACCCGCCCGAAGACACCCAGTACGAACCATGGTAAGAGATCCGCGCCGGGAAGGAATTTGGATGTGTAAAAAATTTGCATCATCCAAGGGGCAAAGGCGAGGGTGCCAATGATACCAGGGAGGGCGAGTAGAATTCCGATTTCGGTCTGTTCGTTGACATGCTTGTTAACTGCCATGCTGTCGTCTGCTACGGCAGTTAGTCGCGGATAGAAGTCCGCGCCCATCGCGCCGAGGATGAAGCCGGCGAACATTCCGGAAATTCCCCACGCCGCCTGATAGATTCCATTGGCATCCAGTCCGAGTTGCCGGACGATGAGGCTGCGGATCGACAGTTCGACCCCGGCAGTTAGCAGGCCGCTCCACATGAAAGCGAGCCCGAGACCTACCAGTCGTTTTGAGTTCTGCCATGTTTTTGTAAACGATTGAGTGACGGTGACGACTTCCACCTTTCGAGCGAACCACCAGGACGCGCCGAGGTTGAAGGCCGCCATGGTGATCAGGACCGGAATAATCCCGCCTTCGCCGAGCCATGCGTAGAGCCCGACCGCGACCACGGTACTGAAGATGGCAGAGATTACACTGAGGCGGGCCAAGTCTCCGATTCGCCGGATACCTTGGAGCAGAGCCCTTTGCCCTCCTGAAACCGAACCCAGCAACAGGGTGATACCGAGCAGTGCGATCGGCCAAGCCCTGTCGCCAGAGTCAAAGATCCAGAGCGACAGTGGATAGGAAAGCGCAATTGTCAGAATCCAGCCAAAGACTCCGGTGACCCAGCAGGCTCGCCGGAGTGTTTTGATGGTGTGGGCGACTTTTTCCGGATCCCCCTTGCCGTTGGCCTCGGCAACTTCCCTAACGCCACTTGAGTCGATTCCCAAAGCGGCAAAGGTAGCCACCAAGACTGTGGCTGACTGGTAGAGTCCCACCAAGCCGACACCCGCCGGACCAAGCAGGATGGCGACCAGCTTGGTCCGAAACATCCCGATGAGGTAGTTGACGCCCTGTGAGCCGCCGACGATCGATGCGGATTTGAGTATCTGACCATAGTAGGACGGCGCTTTGACTTCCGGATCTTCTTGCTCTTTCTGTGACTTCAAAAAGTTGGCGGGTATTCTCTTAAAAATGCGTCGTAAATTTGGCAGCCTATTCTGACGAGGACGAAAGTGACGTGAACAAATTTCTATAATAGGCTGAATCTTTGGCAACCAACTTCGTGATTGCTGAGATTTCTTCCGCAGTTGGAGCCTTTGCTTTCAAGCCCTTCCTTCCTAGAAATTTCAACAGAGCTTCTCGTATGGTATGATTTGGATCCACAAAATCTCGCAAGCCCCGAGGAATTGGCTTTACCACTTGATCGAGCCCCAGCGTTCGTTGGGTGGTTTTCTCGCATGTTTTGTTAACGTGGATTACTCCCTCAAATTTTATTGGGGATAGTTGGAGGAATCTGAAGCACTGATTGAGTGTACGTTCGGGATTGTTTTTTAAATCGTCGGAATTGATGAATAGAATATTTTCATCCCCAAATATGAATTTCATTAATTCGCAGAAGTAGGAATAGTTACTGTGTCTGCGATACCAAGGATAGCACCCCTTCCTGGACAGCTCAGGCAGTGTTGGCTCTTTTGTCTCGTTATCTAGCGCGGCCATCAATTCCCGAGGTTCCAAGCCCAGAGCGTACATCCACCCGTAATGGGATAGCAGGCGCTCGACAGGGTCCCGCAGAAGAACAATTAGCCTAGTATTACTGAGGTTAGATTTGATCCGGCACAAGGCAGGCTCCCAAACGGCATACGAGGTGCTACTCTCGCCAAACCAAACTTCATTACCGTCCGATTTTTTGAAGAGCGCGTTGTGGTCTTCGGCCCCCCTAGACACCTTATCCGTAAAGGCGAAGTGATGTGGTTCCTTATTTGAAGACATACAAATACCCGGATGAAGATTCAGGTATTCATGTAAGCTACTTGTGCCGGATTTTGCGAATCCGGGCACGATCAGATTACATCGATAAGGTGTCATTGTAATGTGCTTGAGTAGCTTGCTATCAATTTGATCTGACTATCCTCCATATACGGGCCGATCGGCAAGCTAAGGACTTCATTGGCGAGCTGCTCGGCCAGGGGAAGACGCAAGAGGCCGGACGCCGGAGGCCGAAGATCAGAGTAGGCTCCGCTGAGGTGGGGGGGAATGGGGTAGTGGATAATGGTTTGGATGCCATGTTCGGCGAGGTGCTGCTGGAGGGCGTCGCGTAGTGGGTGGCGGATGACGAAGAGGTGCCAGACGGGATCCGCCCATTCGGGAACAGTTGGCAGCATCAAGTTTTCAGTTTTCAGAGAAGAAAGATACATTTCTGCAACGCCGGAGCGACGGGTATTCCATTCGTCGAGCTTTCGGAGTTTGATGCGGAGGAAAGCGGCTTGGAGTTCGTCAATGCGGGAGTTGTAGCCGACCACTTCGTTTTCATAACGGACTCTGGAGCCGTAGTTACTCAAGACTCGCACCTTGTCTGCCAGATCGGAATCATTGGTGGTGACAGCACCGGCTTCACCGTAGGCTCCGAGGTTCTTGCTGGGGTAGAAGCTGTGGCACTCGATGTCGGCAATACCGCCGACCCTACGTCCCTTGTATCTGGCACCATGTGACTGCGCGTTGTCGATGGCAACCTTGAGTCCGCGCTTCCGGGCAGTCTCGATAATTGGATCGTAGTTGCAAGGCTGCCCGTAGAGATTGACGGCAAGGATGACCTTGGTTTGAGGAGTGATCGCGCCTTCAATGAGAGCCGGATCGATATTGAAGGTGGCAGGATCAGGTTCAACCGGAATAGGATTCGCTCCCGTATGAGTGACCGCAAGCCAAGTGGCAATGTAGGTATTGGAAGGAACAATCACCTCGTCGCCGGGTCCAACGCCGAGCGCACGAAGAGCAAGGTGGAGGGCATCGAGGCCATTGGCGACTCCGACGCAGTGGACTGCGTCACAGTAGGTCGCGTATTCCTCCTCGAAGGCAGTGGTTTCCTTTCCAAGCACAAACCATCCGGATTCCATGAACCGATGGTAGGCCGCATCGAACTCGTCCTTGAGTTCTTCATAAGGCGCATGGAAATCTTGAAATGGCACTTTGAGCTCGCTCATGATTCCGTGGCTCCTTTCTTGGCTATTTCGAGATAATCTTCGTAATCGCGTATGTAGTCGGTGGGATCGTAGGAATGGGATGCGAACACCGCCAACACCGCGTTGCTGGTGTAGCGCCACTGGGCGGCCCAAGTCAGCGGGTGAAGGTGTAGGCCAATTTCAGGTCGGTCCAGAATCCATTCCTCGCGCTCGGTTCCGTTGTCGGCGGTGACGGTCACCGAACCTTGTAGACAGACAAGCAGTTGGTGACATTGGAAGTGAGCATGCTCCCCCCGAACATGGTGGGAAGGCACGTTCATCACATAGAACAGGCGCTTGACGTGAAAAGGAATGCTTTTCTCCAGTTCAATTGCCAACAGGTCGCCGCGGAGGTCAGATGCCGTCGTGAGTTTCACAAAACTCACGCCCTTCATATGGGCGGTTGGCAATGGTAGGTCCAATTTCGCTGGCACCGACTTCTCCCGCTCGTGAGTGTAGCCGGAGATTCTGGCCGGATTGCCCTTCACAATTGCGTATGGGGGCACATCGCGAGTGACGACCGCTCCAGCAGCGATCATCGCATTGCGTCCGATTGTCAGGCCGGGAAGGATAGTGGCATTGGCCCCGATGGAGGCACCTTGGTGAATCGTTGTTACCGGGTGCGTCTCAAGAATCTTCCGCGAGCGGGGAAACGGATCATTCGTAAATGTGACGTTGGGCCCAACAAAGACACCGTCATCGATACGGATCCCATCCCAGACTTGAACACCGCATTTGATTGTCACCCGGTCCCCAATGATCACATTGTTCTCAATGAATACTTGAGCGCAGATGTTGCAATCGCGGCCAATTCTAGCCTCTGGCAGAATTACGCAGAATTGCCAGATTCGGGTGCCGGAACCAATGTTGGGCGACAGGACATCGGAGAGATGGTGGATCGTAGGCATGGAGTGGTCAGGAAGCTGTTAACAGTTGCCAGATGCGTCAGACTAAGGTTCGCAAGTAATCTGCGTAGGACGTTTTGCCCAGGGTTCTGATTAAGGTCTGTAGCAGGTCCACATCCATCCAGCCGTTGCGGAATGCGATTTCCTCAAGGCAGGCGACTTTGAAGCCCTGATGGTGTTCGATGGTGCGAACAAACTGGGATGCTTCGAGCAGGGATTCGTGAGTGCCGGTGTCGAGCCAGGTGTGGCCGCGGCCGAGGACTTCCACGTGGAGGTCACCGCGTTCGAGATAGGCCCGGTTGATACAGGTGATTTCCAATTCGCCGCGTGCTGAAGGTTTGACGGATTTGGCGATCTCGACGATTTGCTCGTCATAGAAGTAGAGCCCTGTGACTGCGAAGTTGGACTTAGGGTGCTCGGGTTTTTCCTCAATCGAGACCGCGCGTCCAGCATCGTCAAATTCCACGATTCCGTAGCGATGCGGATCGTGGACTTCGTAGCCGAAGACGGTGGCACCGTTGGTCCGTGCGGCAGCGGCCTGGAGTTTTGGCGAAAAGCCTTGGCCGTAGAAAATGTTGTCGCCGAGCACCAGAGCGCAGGGGGCTCCGTTGATGAACTTCTCACCAATGATGAATGCTTGGGCCAACCCATCCGGTGAAGGCTGCTCTGCATAGGCAATCGAAATTCCGAAACGGGAGCCATCGCCGAGCAGGCGCTCGTAGAGTGGCAGATCGTGAGGGGTGGAGATGATCAGAACCTCTCGGATCCCGGCGAGCATGAGCACCGAGAGCGGGTAGTAGATCATTGGTTTATCATACACTGGAAGCAATTGCTTGCTAACGGCCATGGTGCATGGGTAGAGCCTAGTGCCGGAGCCACCGGCGAGGATGATGCCTTTCATTATTTAGAAAAACTGAGAGTTGAAATTGGAAAACTGAAATTCTAAAAGAGGAGAAAGAGGTTCTTTGTTCCTCGTTCTTGGTTTGGATCAGGCAGAACCAGCTATCCACTCCGGCGAACCCTCAGCAAATCCCGCAATTTCATCCAGAATGGTTGGAGTGCTCATCTCCGGCCGCCAGTCCCATTCAGAAGATGCCGATGCCGAATCCAGCACGACCCAAGGCAAATCAAACGCTCGAATTTCGGGAGTCCCTGCACTAGTTTCAGTCGGCAGCACGGAATCCAAGTGAGTCGGCGTGCCCGATTCTGGAAACCGATCCGCACACCATTCCGACAGCTGCCTCAGCGACATGGCGGACTCAATACCGCCGGACAGGTTGACGACGCGAGGCGTCGTTGTTCCTGGTTCTTGGTTCTTGGTTCTTGGTTCCTGATTAGAGGCGCCCGCCTGCTTCAATATCAGTGGTGCCAAATCTCGCGGATGCAGGCAATCCCGAACCTGATGCCCCATGCCATCAAACCCAATGTACTTCAACGGGCGCCCTTCCCGCCACGAATGAATCCAGAAAGCAAAAATGCCCTGGTCGGGTTTGCCGAACTGGCCGGCACCCGCCATGACGCCGCATCGGTTGATCCAGACCGGGAAATCAAACGTGTCGCCATATTCTAATGCCAGGGTTTCTGAAGTGAGTTTGGTGGCTCCGTAGAGGGAGACAGGGGCAGCCGTTGAGAAGGATTCGGCAATACCCGCCGGGCTGAGGTCTGGAACTGATGGTTCCTGGTTCTTGGTTCCTGGTTCCTGGTTGTTGAAGACGGGGCGGTAGGCGTGGTCGTGGACTTCGACCTCGAGATTGGCCAAGGGCGGAATCGAATAGACCCGGCTGGTCGAGAGGAGAATAAAGCCGGCGTTCCATCGTTTGCAGGCTTCCAGCAAATTGATGGTGCCGCCGAGATTGTTCTCCACCAGCTGGCGCGAACTCGACTTGCCGTCGACACCCGCGAGGACGCTGGGATTGGCGGCGGCATCGATGACCCAGTCGAAGGGGCCGAGGGCCTCGAGGTCGGCCGCAAGGCGGATGTCACCGTGGATGAGGGTGACGCCACGTTTGATGAGGCGGTCCCGGTTGAGCCACGAGCCGTTTCGGGAAAAGTTATCGATCCCGGTGATCGTCAGTGAACCTGGCTCACTGTGATCGAGCAGGGCTTCGGCCAGGGTTGAGCCAACGAAGCCGCAGATGCCGGTGATAAAAAGTTTCATTGGAGGGTGGTTCTTGGTTCTTGGTTCTTGGTTCTTGGTTCTTCGTTCTTCGTTCTTCGTTTACCGAGTTCTTTCTGATTGCAGGAGGTAAGCGATGAAGCCACCGACCTTCGAACGAGCGTGGGCGGTGAGATCGTAGAGTTGCTGAAACTGGACCTCGTTGATGTAGCCTTGATCCAGTGCGACATAGAGTTCGCTTTGGACCTCTGAGCAGGAACGCTGGGAATACCTCAGGAACTTTATGAACTCCTTGTTGCTTCCTCCATCGAATCCCTCGGCGATGTTGTGCATGATTGAACCCGACGCTCGCTGGATTTGGTCCTTCAACCCGAAGTCTTTGGAAAATTGGCCCGTCCTCGTAGTCTCATACACTCGGCGCGTGAGCTCACGTCCCAACTTCCAGCCGTCAATGTCTTCGAAACGTTCGATTTTCACGGTCTTTTTGTTCCTGGTTCCTGGGTGTCAGGTGCGCGAGAGACTGAGTCGGTTGATGAACAAAGAACAAAGAACAAAGAACAAAGAACAAAGAACAAAGAACAAAGAACAAAGAACCAGGAACGAAGAACTTCCGTCACCCCCCCGCCATCCTCGCTGAAGACGCCTCCACAATCTGCCTGACAGTCTCCTCAAGGCTTACCGTAATATCCCAGTCAGGGTAGTGTTGCCGCATTTTGGAAAGATCCGAGATGTAGCAGATGTGGTCGCCGATGCGATTCTCGTCGACGTATTGGTAGACCTGCTCTTTGCCGGAAAATTGCTCGGCGAGTTTGAAGGCTTCCCAAATGGAGCAGGAGTTGTCGCGACCGCCACCGATGTTGTAGACCTCGGCGACCCGCGGGGCCTTGATAAACGCTTCGATGAATTTGGCCACGTCGTGGGAGTGGATGTTGTCACGGACCTGCTTGCCCTGGTAGCCGAAGACTTTGTATTCGCGGCCTTCGAGGTTGCACTTCACGAGGTAGGAGAGGAAGCCGTGTAGTTCGACGCCACTGTGATTCGGCCCGGTGAGGCAACCGCCTCGCAGGCAGCAGGTGGGGAGGCCGAAATAGCGGCCGTATTCCTGGACCATGACATCGGCGGCGACTTTGGAGGCGCCGAAGAGAGAGTGCTTGGACTGGTCGATGGGGAAGTCTTCGGTGATGCCGCCGACATAGGCGGGATCGTCGTAGTCCCAGCGGGTCTCGAGTTCCTTGAGCTGAATGGTATTGGGACGGTCACCGTAAACCTTGTTGGTCGACATGTGCACGAACGGCGATTCGGGGCAGGCCTGTCGCGTGGCTTCGAGCAGGTTGAGGGTGCCGACGGCATTGGTGTCGAAGTCGTCGAAGGGGATGGCGGCGGCCCTGTCGTGGGAAGGTTGGGCGGCGGTGTGGACGATGGCGTCGGGTTTGAGATCGGCCAGCAGCTTGAGGACTCCCTCGCGGTCCCGGATGTCGAGCTCGTGGTGTTGAAAGCCGGGAAGGTCACGCTCGAGGCGCTCCTGGTTCCAGCGGGTGTCACCCTGGGGGCCGAAGAAGGTGGCGCGTTGATTGTTGTCGACGCCGTGGATTTCCCAGCCAAGAGCGGAGAAATGAACGCAGACTTCGGAACCGATGAGGCCGGAGGATCCGGTGACTAGGAGCTTCATGGGAAGGGTGAAAGGGTGAAAGGGTGAAAGGGTGAAAGGGTGAAAAGGCTGAGGGGCTGAAGTGACTCAGCTTTCGGCATCGGTTTTGCCGATGGCGTAGACCTTGAAGCCTAGATCGCGCGCCGCCTGGTGGTCGAGCAGGTTGCGCCCGTCGAAGAGGAAGCAGGAAGCAGGACGGGCTGTGGAGGCCGCTGGCCTCGCCTAACCGTGTGAGACTCCGCTGTTTTCTAGTTTTCCTGACTTAATTAAAGAATTCAGATCATCGATGGCTTCGGGCAGGTGATTGGCGACTTCGATGAGTAGTGAGTACATCTGAAAAGCTGGTTTTCAGAGCAATTTACGAAACTCACCTGGCGTGAGGCCCGCGTCCTTGGCAATGGCTCCCATGGTGAGGGCGTTGATGGGTGTGTGACGTGGAATGGTCAGCCGAACTGAACCATTGCTCATGATGATGTGACTGGACTCACGCGCAATTTTGAAACCAAGTTTCTTGAAAACCCGGACGGCGTCCTTTTGGCTCACTCCGGGGAGCCTTGGCATCAGACGGCGATTTCCATGGTTTCGGCGCTCTTGATGCCGGACTCTTCAGCTTCCACGGCCAGCCAATCTTCGATTGCAGCGCGGATGGCATCAATTGCTTCGTCACGGCTGGCTCCCTGGGAGTGGCATCCCGTCAAATCCAGGCATGAGGCCGACCAGCCTTCAGCGGTTTCAACGAGCCGGATGCGATAATTCATAAAGAAAGGGTAACGCTGGAGCCTGCCAAGTCAATGGCCGGGGGGCTTTGAGAAACTGGGTTCAGCTTTCGGCGTCAGCTTTGCCGATGGCGTAGACATTGAAGCCTAGATCGCGCAAGGCCTGGTGATCGAGCAGGTTGCGCCCGTCGAAGAGGAAGGCCGGTTTGAACATCTTTTCGTGGATGGCTTTCCAGTCGAGTGTCTTGAACTCGTCCCATTCGGTGAGGACTGCGGTGCCGTGGGCATCGGCCGCGGCGGCCGCGGCGCTGTCGACGATTTCGAGATTGCTGAGGCGTTCTTCCGGCAGGCCCGCTTCGATGAGATCACGATGGATCTGCTCGGGATCGACCTTGGGGTCGTAGACGGCTACGGTGGCCTCTTCGAGAAGCAGGTCGCGGCAGACGTAGATGGCAGCGGACTCGCGCGTGTCGTTGGTGTCCTTCTTGAAGGCCCAGCCGAGGAGAGCGATGCGCTTGCCGGTGACGGTGTTGAAGAGCGCGCTGACAATTTTTTTGGTGAAGCGGCTCTTTTGCCAGTCGTTCATCTCGATGACCTGCCTCCAGTAGGTGGCGACTTCGGGGAGGCCGAAGTGTTCACAGAGGTAGGAGAGGTTCAGCACATCTTTCTGGAAGCAGGAGCCGCCGAAGCCGACGGATGCTTTGAGGAACTTGGGGCCGATGCGGGAGTCAGTCCCGATGGCGTTGGCGACTTCGTCGACGTCCGCTCCGGTCGCTTCACAGAGGGCGGAGATGCTGTTGATCGAGGAGATGCGCTGGGCGAGGAAGGCATTGGCGACGAGCTTGGAAAGCTCGGAGGACCAGAGGTTGGTCTTGATGATGTTTTCGCGGGGCACCCAGTTGGCGTAGACGCTGACCAGCGTTTCGACGGCGGTCTGACCCTCGGGTGTCATTTCTCCGCCGATGAGAATGCGGTCCGGATTCTCGAGGTCAGCCATGGCCGTGCCCTCGGCGAGGAATTCGGGATTCGACAGCACCTGGAAGGTACCGTTGGCGGAATTGGCGGTTAGAATGGTGCGCAGTGCTTCGGCGGTGCGGACCGGAATAGTGCTCTTTTCGACGATGATCTTGGGACCGTCGGACACTTTGGCGATGGTGCGGGCGGCGAGCTCGATGTAGCGCAGATCAGCGGCGCGGCCGGCGCCGATTCCGGCTGCCTTGGTGGGCGTGCCGACGCAGACAAAGACGATGCTGGCGTCGCGGATGGCGTCCTCGACCCGGGTGTGAAAGAAGAGGTTTCGACCGCGGGCTTCCTGAACGATCTCGTCGAGACCGGGCTCGAAGATGGGGAGTTCGTCCGAGTTCCAGGCGGCGATACGCTCCTCGTTGACGTCGACAACGTTGACGCTGATGTCAGGACAGCGCGAGGCGATCATCGCCATGGTGGGTCCGCCGACGTAGCCGGCTCCGATGCAGCAGATATTCATGGGTAACTAGTTATTAGTTGTTGGTTCTTGGTTCTTGGTTCTTGGTTGTTGGTTCCTTACCGGTCTGGTGCGGGTCCTTCTTCGCCATGGCTACGAAGGACAAGGGAGGGGACTCTGCTGGGGAGCAAGAACAAGACTGCTAAGGTCCCGCAGTAGCGGGATTGGGAAAAAGAAGAGCGAAGCGAATGCAGTGCGGCAGGTCGTGCGAGCCTTGGCGAGTAGGATAAAAAGAGCAGGAGCAAGAGCAAGATCAGGAGCAAGAGGGGGAGAGTTAGAGGCCTTGCTTGGCTAGTTCCCAATCGGCTTTTGCCATGATGCTGGCGAGCTCGCTGAATTTGACTTGAGGTTCCCAGCCTAGGACTTCTTTTGCTTTGCTGGAGTCGCCCAGCAATTGCTCTACTTCGGAGGGGCGAAAGTAGTTCGGTGAGACCTCGATGAAGGTCTTGCCGGTTTCGATGCAAATGCCCTTTTCATCGACGCCTTCGCCTTCGAAACGAAGGGGGAGTCCGACAGCGGCAAAGGCGGATTCGCAGAATTCCCGGACGGTGTGCATTTCGCCGGTGGCGCAGACGTAGTCGCCGGGTTCGTCCTGCTGCAGCATGCGCCACATCATTTCGGTGTACTCGGGGGCGTAGCCCCAGTCACGCAGGGCGCTGAGATTGCCGAGATACAGCTTCTCCTGATGCCCTTCTTTGATATTTCCTGCGGCACGGGTGATTTTCCGGGTCACGAAGGTCTCTCCACGTCTTGGAGACTCGTGGTTGAAGAGGATGCCATTGGAGGCATGGATGCCGTAGGACTCGCGGTAATTCACCACGATCCAGTAGCCATACAGTTTGGCGACGGCGTAGGGGGAGCGGGGATAGAAGGGGGTGGTTTCGCTTTGGGGGACTTCTTGAACTTTGCCGTAGAGCTCGCTGGTGGAGGCTTGATAGAATCGCACTTGCCGTTCAATGCCGACTTCCTTGATGGCATCGAGGAAGCGCAGGGTGCCGACTCCGTCGACTTCGGCGGTGTACTCGGGGACTTCGAAGGAAACCTGGACGTGACTCTGGGCACCGAGGTTATAGATCTCATTGGGCCCGATTTTTTCGAGGAGGCGATTGAGGTTGGAGGAGTCGGTCAGGTCGCCGTAGTGCAGTTTGAAGCGGCCTTCGTCACGCAGCTTTTCGCTGTCGTAGAGCTTTTCGATGCGCTGGGTATTGAACGAGCTGCTCCGACGAATCATGCCGTGAACGGCGTAGCCTTTTTCGAGGAGTTGCTCTGCGAGGTAGGAACCATCCTGTCCTGTGATGCCGGTGATGAATGCGGTTTTCATGGGTCTATAAAGTGAGGGGTGGGAGGCGCTAGGGCCGGGAGAAGGGGAGCTAACTACGGACTGGGGGATGTAGGCTTGGCTGGGAGAGCAAGAACAAGATTAAGATCAGGAGCAAGAGGAGGAGGAAAAAGACTGCTAAGGTCCCGCTGTAGCGGGATTTGGAAAATGAAGAGCGAAGGGAAACAAAAAGGGAGATCGTGCGAGCGGTAGCGAGCGGGATAACAGGAGCAAGAACAAGATTAAGATCAGGAGCAAGAGGGGGAGGAAAAAGACTGCTGAGGTCCCGCTGTAGCGAGATTTGGAAAATGAGGAGCGAAGCGAATGCAATATTGCAGGTCGTGCGAGCCTTGGCGAGTAGGACAATAAGATCAGGAGCAAGAGGGGGAGACTACTCCGCTCTCGCATTAGCGAGACATTGGAGCGCTTGAGTGAAACGAAACAAAAAGGGAGATCGTGCGAGCGGTGGCGAGCAGGATAATTAGCCGCAAACGGCTTTGCGGAAGTAGGCGATGGTGGGATCGAGCCCCTCCTCCAATGAGACTTTTGGTTCCCAGCCTAGCTTTTCTCGGGCCAGGGTGATGTCTGGCTGGCGTTGCAGTGGGTCGTCGCCGGGAAGGGGGTGAAAGGTGAGCTTGGAGGTGCCGCCTACCTTTTTGATGACGAGTTCGGCCAGCTCCAGCATGGTGAATTCACCCGGGTTGCCGATGTTGATGGGGCCGGTGAGGCCTTCGGTGTTCATGAGGCGGGAGAAGCCTTCGATGAGGTCATCCACGTAGCAGAATGAACGGGTCTGGGTGCCGTCGCCGTAAATGGTGATGTCTTCGCCTTTGAGGGCCTGGACGATGAAATTGGAAACGACACGCCCGTCATCGGGTAGCATACGGGGGCCGTAGGTGTTGAAGATGCGAACAACCCGGATGTCGACGTGGTTCTCACGGTAGTAGTCGAAGAAGAGCGTCTCAGCGCAGCGCTTGCCCTCGTCGTAGCAGGCGCGGATACCGATGGGGTTGACGCTGCCTTTGTAGGACTCAGGCTGAGGGTGCACTTCGGGGTCTCCATAGACTTCGGAAGTGGAAGCCTGGAAGACCCGGGCTTTGACGCGCTTGGCGAGGCCGAGGCAGTTGATGGCTCCCATGACCGATGTTTTGGTGGTCTTGATGGGGTTGAACTGGTAGTGCGGTGGCGAGGCGGGGCAGGCGAGGTTGTAAATCTGATCGACTTCGAATTTGAAGGGGTCGATGACGTCGTGGCGCACCAACTCGAATTGAGGGTTCGAGAGCAGGTGGGCGATGTTGGCTTTGCGACCGGTGAAGAAGTTGTCGAGGCAGATGACCTCGTGCCCTTCGTTGAGCAGGCGCTCACTGAGATGGGAACCAAGAAAGCCGGCGCCGCCGGTGATGAGAATACGCATGATATTAGAGGAGAGGGGCTGGCAGTTACGGGTTCAGTAACGCAGCCGGTAGTATAAATACTTGATGAATTCGTTTTGAAAAGTGATCAGGCCATCTTCGTCGAGCCACCAATCGGACAGCTTGAAAGAAACATGCTCGAGCGGGGCTATTTGAACGTCAATCCCGGCCTGCTTAAGTTGGTTTTTGTAGGCCCAGGCGACTCGACGGCTGGACAGGTGTTCCGTCAGGACGATCACCGATGTGATTTGGTTCTCTTGCGCCCACTTCCCGGTGGCGATCACTTCGTCTTGAGTGCTGGTGACATGATCCCCGATGACGACGATGTGGGCCCGAGGGACGGCCAGTTCGGTCATCACTTCAACATTCAGCACATGGTGAGGGAGTTCCAGTCCCAGTTCCTCTCTGGGGAAGACTTCGGTGCGAAAGGTGGCGATCTGCTCTGAAAGGCCCTGCTGGTAAAGTTTGGCCGCTCCGAAAGGGCGGGTTTCGACGCCTCCGCCCGGAACAATAATCGCGTCGGCGGGCTGAAGCGGGCTGTCGTTCACCACCCAGACATGGGCGGCTCCCGTGAGGATAGGGCGATGAAAGAGGATCAGTATGATCGTCAGACTGGCCAAAATGGTTGAGATAGTCCCGAGGCGTCGGAGCCACTTTCTGGGCGGGCGAGTTGTTTCTGATTCAGTGTGAGGGCGGTCGGGCACGCTACCGCCCTCGGTCGATTCACCCGAGGGGTGAAAACCGGTTGGAGAAGCCTCTTGCTGATTTAATTCGGCTATCTTAATAAAGAGTCGTCTTAGGCAATCATTTGATGGCGGTTTTCGCAATGAAAAACCCGCATGAAATGGGCAGGAATAGACAAGGTCACCGAATGCCCTCAAGTCGCTTTCGGTCTGGGACTTAGCGTCTGAAAGACTGCGAATCTGCCACTGATTTGATCTTACATCCGAAGCGGGCGTGTTTTGAAGCCAATTCTTCGGGTGACGGCCCTGATGCCATCTGACTGCATTGCTCCCTCAGATGACAAGGGGTTGCGTCATTTTCCCCAGCTTATCTTAACAGTCGCTCAGGGCCTCGAGCAGATACTCCCGAGACTGGGTGACTTGATCCCGTGTCAGCCGGGGGCTGAGCTCGGCGATCAGGGTGTGACTGGGTTTCACAAATTCGGCAATCATGGCAAAGTCAACGGTCCCGCTGCCCGGGACCTGGTGGTCCTTGCCAGCCTCGCTGACGTCGTGGAGGTGAAAGCCGATCAGTCGGTCGGCCATCGTTTCGAGTTGGGTGCGGTGATCCATCAGGCCCTGGCGGTGCTTGATCTGGGCGTGCCCTGTGTCGTGCCAGTATTGAACGGGTCCGTCGGAGTCAAAATTCCCAAGGAAATCACTCCAGTTGTCATCGAGAGGCAGTTCGAGCAGTCCTTCGCGATTCTCGGCGCCGAGTTCCAGTCCGCGTTCGGCCGCATAGGGTGCCAGCTCCCGGTAGTTATTGATGACGGTTCGAATGTCCCCGGCTGCCTTCCGGTGGAGCTTGGCGAGAGCCTTCTTGCGCTCTCCTGAGGCGAGCTGTTCTTCATCCAGGTCCATGACGTCGAGGATGGCTGCTGGATTTCCGAAGAGGAATCGCATACTGCCGGAGTGCATCACGATCCTTTTGGCCCCTACTTTGACGGCGAAATCCAGGGTCTTCAGGGAGTAGCGTAGCCAGAGGAGCTTCTCCTTCCTTCCTTTTGCCGAAGGCTGAAACAGGTTGGGCGCCGCATGCTGGACGAAGCTTGGCAGGGGGCAGAAATTGTGGATCGAGGACACGGCAATGACGCCCTCTTCCACGGCTTTGATGATGCCGGGAACGAGAGACATGCGAACGCCATGGCTCAATTCCGTTCGGTGAAATCCCATTTCCCTTATCTCGGTCAGCATGTCATAGCCGTCCGTGTGGCGATGGGAGCACCAGCAGGTGGAAAGAGAGAGGCGTTCTTCGAGGGGGATCATCGTCGGATTGAAGGATGAGACATTTAGGAATAGTGCACAATGGGATTCAGGACAAGGCGGAAGGCGAGTGGGTGGACCTCGGGGTGTGGTGTCTGGTGAAGCGGCACGGCATCCGCATTTTCTGCTCAATCAACCGCAATATCTGCGTAGCGGATGAGTGGCCTCGCTGGCATGCTTTCGCCAATGAAACGAGTCACTGTCGTTTAAGTGGCGAGTTTCAGGAGAGTAGTATCTCATCGCGAAAGCGAGAAGGGCATCGGCCGGGTTGGGGTCGATGCCTTTTTTGTGCCT
>CAXBHX010000074.1:0-22154 GCA_963975655.1 uncultured Verrucomicrobiales bacterium | reverse complement strand
GCCAATCTGCCGATTCTTCGCTACGGGTCCGGAGACCCTCTACTACGAGCCTTTGTAAATCTGCCGATTCTTCGCTACGGGTCCGGAGACCCTCTACTACGAGCCTTTGTAAATCTGCCGATTCTTCGCTACGGGTCCGGAGACCCTTTTCTACATTTCTCTCACGACTGAACAGGGTCAGGTCCCTCACCGCACCCTGTTCGATCCTTGCAGTGCTCGCCCTGCAGGCCTCAGCCACCGCAGAAGAACTCCTCCCCGAGCTCCCGGAAAAACACTTCCCCTTTCTCGAAAAATATTGCCTCGAGTGCCACGACACCCTCATGGAGGAGGGCAAAGTGAACCTCGAAGAAATCCCTTTCCAGGTCACCAACATCGAGGAGGCCGAGCTCTGGCAAAAGGTGCTCAACTCGATGAACTCCGGCGAGATGCCTCCGGAAGACGAGAAGCAGCCGGAGCAACACGAGAAAGCGGACTTTCTCGACGCCCTCGCCCAGACCATGGTCGACGCGCGACGCTCCCTCTCCGACTCCGGCGGCGAGATCACGATGCGCCGTCTCAACCGACGCGAATACCAGAACAGCATGGACTACCTCACCGGCGTCCAGGTCGATGCCAGCGCGCTGCCCGCCGACGGCGGAAGCGGCACCTTCGATACCGTTGGCGCCTCGCAATTCATCTCCAGCGATCAGATCGAGCAGTACCTGAAACTCGGTCGCAGCGCGATCGATGAATTGTTCGAACGTCAGGCAGCGATGGGACAGGAGCCCAAGACCTTTCGCGTCGATCCGGAGAACACCGTCAATGTAAAGAGCCGCGAGAACATGGCGAAGCAGGAGGAGGTGCAGAAACGCTACCTGCTCTGGAAGGCTGAAGTCGATAAAGCCGCGCTTCTTCCTGAAAACGAGAAAGTCCTCGCGCAGATTCGCGAGAAGTACAAGCTCGACGACCTGACCGACAGCATCCGACTCTATCAGAACACCAACCTGCTGAAAGGAGTTCCCGATGCCAAGAAGTTCGGCTTTGGCGACGCCAACGCCGCCTCCTTCTCTTTCCAGGGCGGTTACGGACGCACCCACGCCTACATGAAGCACTACGCCGAACTTCCCCACAGTGATCGCGGCACCTACCTGAAGCTCTCCTGGGCCATCCAGCGCATCGACGTTCTACCCGATCCAAAGGATCTCCCGCCGGGCACCTACAAGCTCAGAATTCGTGCCGGCACGGTGGAAGGTTCCGATCCTTCCCGTCATTTCATTGAGGTCGGCCACCCCCAGCGCGTGAACCAGGTCCCCGCCGGTTTCTCCAGCCTACCTCTCAGCAGCCATCAGGTCACCGGGACCGTCGAGAATCCGGAGATCATTGAGACGACTGTCGAAATCGGGGTCAATACCCCACGTGAATTTGGCATCCAGGAGCGCCGCCCCACCGATGGCAAGAGCGTTCGCGATGCCTTCAACCGTTACAAAAGAGAGAACGGCTACGGCACCCCGCCCGCTATCTGGGTGGACTGGGTCGAGCTGGAAGGTCCGATCAAGGAGATCGACGTGACCAAATCCAGAACCCATCGCATCGAACCGGAAAAAACCATCAACCCGGCGAACGATGAGGAGGTCGCGCAGATCGAAGAACGGTATGACCGTTTTAACCAAGGGCGTCGACGAAGCCGCCAAGACACCCGCGAACCAGGCGAAGATCGCCGAGATTCGCAAGACGAATCGCCTGATCGACCACCCCGTCCGCTTCTACAGCTTTGCCGACCGGTTCGAGGGCACTCCCGATCCTCAGGACTTCGGCTTTATCGACTCAAACAAAGCCGCCAGCAGCAATCCCGAGGGAGACGGCAGCAACCTGGCCTATCACAAACACTACGTCGCCCTGCCGCATCGTGATCGCGGCGCCTACCTGAAGCTGGCTCACGGAACCGGCCGGGTGATCATCTCTCCCAAGGAACTGCCGCCCGGCAACTACACTCTCCGCGTAGCGGCCGCTGCGGTGGACGACGCTCCGGCCAGCCGGCGTTTCATCGAAGTGGGTCATCCCCAGCGCCAGATCGCCGTGAGAGATCTGGGGCTCGAAGGCAAGCCCATCAGCAGCCACCAGGTCACCGGCACCATCGACAACCCGCAAGTGATCGAGATCCCGATCGAAGTTGGAACCGATACCATCAAGGAGTTCGCCATCCAGGAGAAGCAACCCAACACCGGTAACCTCAAAGCGCTCTGGGACGCCCACAACAAGCTGAAGAGTGAAAACGGCTACGGCCACCCGCCCGCGATCTGGATCGACTGGGTCGAACTGGAAGGACCGCACCCTGCCAAACCCACCACCTGGACCCAACGCCGGGAAGTCGAAGAGCATGCCACGGCCAAGGTCCGTGGCCTCTACAATAGTTATTTCAAACGAGGCTATGAAAAGGCCAAAACCTTCCTCGAAACCGGCAAAACGCAGGACGGCATGATCGACGAGAATGAGGCCAAATTCCGCATTCGGGCCTTTGAAGAAAACGGCCCTACCTTTCGCCGCTACCTCGAAGATCCCCTCACGCAGACCGGCTCCTACCTGACAATCCACAATCTGAACACGGAAGAGTACATCGCGTTGCCTCCGGAGCACCCGTCCGGCTCGCTGGAAACGAAGCACGTCGTCGAGACGCTTCCTCCCGGCGACTACAACTTGCGCTTCCGCATCGGTGCCGTCGAAGGCACTCCGGCAGAGCGACACTTCGTCGACCTGGGTGGAGTTCCTGAAAAAAATCAGTTCAACCTCCTGGACACCTTTCAGATCACCGGAACGATCGACGCCCCCCAGACCATCGAGGTGCCCGTCACCTTGACCGTGGACGGCCCCCGCAAGTTCGCCCTGCGCGAGAAGCGCGATCCGAAGGGTGATCTCAAAGTCTACCGGGCCGCGCGGGCGGAAACCGGCGTTGGCCCGGAACCTGCCTTGTGGATCGATTGGGTCGAATGGGAAGGCCCGATCACGGCGACCACAGACGACTCGACCTTCACCAACTGGTGGGTCGCCCCCCAGGTCACGCCCGACGAGTCACAACGCGCCCGTGAGATCTTCGAGAATTTTGCCTTCACCGCCTACCGTGGTGTGGCCGCCGAAGACGACTTCCTCGATCGCCTGGCCAACATCTACGAAACTCGCCGCACCGCTGGTGACTCGTTCAATGAAGCCATCGAACTGCCGCTCGCCGTCATTCTTTCCTCACCCGGCTTCCTTTACCTCAATGAGCCGGGCGACGTCTCGCCGACAAGTAGAAAAGGGTCTCCGCACCCGTCGCAGAACCCCGGAGAAAACAGCAAACGAACCCTCACCGATCGCGAACTCGCCGTGCGCCTCGCCTACTTCCTCTGGAGTGCGCCGCCCGACCAGGAACTGCTCGACCTCGCCAGCCGCGGAGAACTCTCCAATCCTGACATCCTCCGAAGCCAGGTTGACCGTCTCATCGCCGACTCCCGATCCGACGAGTTTGTCTCCGGATTCCTCCACCAGTGGCTCGACATGGAGCGCCTCGATTTCTTTCAGTTCGACACCACGCTGCACCGTGAATTTGACGAAAGCACCCGTTCGGCTGCCCGGCAGGAAGTCTATCATTCCTTCGCCCACCTGCTCCGTGATCCCGAAGGCGGCCATCTCGGCAAACTGCTCAAAAGCGACACCGTTTTCATCAACGGCCTGCTCGCCACCTACTACGGGATCGACGGCGTCACCGGTGATGAATTCCAGCAAGTCGCCCTGCCCGCCGACTCTCCCCGCGGTGGTTTATTAGGCATGGCTGCCGTCCACGCCATGGGCAGCGACGGCATCGAAACCAGCCCCGTCGAGCGCGGCGCCTGGGTGCTGCGCCACCTGCTCAACGATCCGCCACCACCCGCGCCGCCGAACGTGCCCCAGCTTTCGCGTCTTGCCGAAGAGCCTCTCAACACCCGCCAGAAACTGGCTGCTCACATGGAAGAAGCCCAGTGCGCCAGCTGTCACCGCAAGATCGATCCGATCGGCTTCGGCCTCGAGAACTTCGACGCCGCCGGCAAGTGGCGCACCGAGGAGCATCATAGCAAAAAATTGACGTGGGAGATCGATCCCTCCGGCGCCTTCCACAACGGACCCGAATTCGCCGACTACTTCGAAATGCGTGATCTCATCGCCAAACGCGAACCGGACTTCGCCCGTGGTTTCACCGAGCATTTGGTTGGGTATGCGTTAGGACGTCCGTTTGGCTTCACCGACATAGACCTAGCGGAAGAGATTGTGACGGCGGCGAAAGCCGAGGATTTCGCTGTGAGCGAGTTTGTGCAGGCGCTGGTGGCGAGTGGTCCGTTTCGAAAGAAGTGAACCACTGACGAAACCAATCAGGCAAAGGAATGGGGGCAGAGGAATATTTTTAAATTCCAAAAAGTCTCATTCCTTTGCCCCCATTCCTTTGCCATGATTGTCAGCCACATCACCGCCATGAAACTCACTTCCCTTCTTCTCCTAACTACGCTGCTTGTTCCGGCTCTCCGCGCCGAAGAACCCGCCTTCAAATCAGAACTCTTCAAGACAGGCTCCCTCCTCTACACCGACGATTTCGACGGCGAGTTCAACCGGGAATTCTGGGAGACACGAACGAAGTCCTGGGAGGTCAATGATGGCACGCTGGCGGGCAAGCCGGACTACGACAACGCTGAGGAAGCGATGGCGGCCCTGAACAGGGACCACCACCTCGGGATGTCCCCTGTCATTCGCCTCAACCAGCTACCGGAGAAGTTTGTCCTCCACCTGCGCATCAAGTATGAGGGCACCGAATTCAGCCTCAATCGCCCCAAGTTTGATATCGGGCACCATATCAACCTGCTCGCCTTTACCAAAACGGGCTACACCCTCGCGCTTTACGACGGAGAGGTGTTCAAAGGCGAAGCCCCCGAGGTCAAACTCAACGAATGGCTCGAAATTGTGCTCGAGTTCGAAGAAGGCCGAATGTTCATCAAGGTCAACGGTGCCGGCCAGACCATCGAACATGAGCAAGTCTCCCTCCAGGGCCACAGCGAGCTCACCTTCAAAACCTTTGAGGACACTCCCAACCGCATCCTGATTGATTCGGTGACGCTGTGGAGTGCTGAATGATTTTAGATTCGTTTGCCAACTTTTTGGTGTCCAAAAGGGCTCTTGCCTGACTTATTCTGATGTCATGTGTCGTATCGCAATAAACCTGAGGCTCTTCGCACTTTGTCTTGCCGCTCATTCACTGGTTCAAGTGGCCCGCGCCCAGGATCCCAGTGAGGTAGCCCGCCCCAGCGTGCTCTTCCTGAATATCGACGATTGGAATGACTGGAACAGTGTGCTCAAGGGCCACCCTCAGGCGATCACGCCCAATATCCAGCGCCTCGCCGAACGCGGTGTGGTGTTTTCCAACGCAATCTGCTCCTCACCGACCTGTTTTCCCTCACGCAGCGCTGTCTTCACGGGCATTCATCCAGCTCGTTCCGGAAACATCGTCAACGACAACTCGATTCATCCCTGGCGCTTCTACGCGGGTGATGCGGTGACCCTGCCGAAACACCTTTCCGATCAGGGCTGGAAGAGCATCGGCATTGCCAAGAACTTTCACAACGGCGATCGCGCTGAGTTCGACGAATACATCAGTAAGCAGGGCGGACGCCTCAAGCAGGTTCAAGGGAGCGGGATCAATTTGAACCCATCCGGGGTTTGGGGCGTTGCGGCTGTAGCGACCACCGAGATGCCGGACTACATCGCGGTCAGCCGCGGAATCGAAAAGCTCACTACCGTCAACGATCCGCTGTTTCTTTCGCTGGGCATCTATCGCCCGCACGTGCCGTGGGTGGTGCCGCAGGAGTATTTCGATCTCTACCCGCTCGAGGAAGTGCAGTTTCCGGAGCGCCGCGCCGATGATCTCGATGACCTGCCGGAGCGGTTCAAACGGCTGGCCCACCTGGAGGCAAAGTTCGGACCCGGTTACCACGACATGCTGGCGGAGAAGGGCTACGACAAGCAGTTTGTTCGAGCCTATCTCGCGTGCGTGACCTTTGCCGACGAGCAGGTCGGCCGGATTCTCGATGCGTGGGATGCCAGTCCGCACGCAAAAGACGGCTACATCGCGCTGTGGAGTGACCACGGCTACAACCTTGGCGAAAAGGAGGCCTGGTCGAAAATGAAACCGTGGTACGATTCCGCCCACAGCAACTTGATCATCGCCGGCCCCGGAATCCCGAAGGGGGCGGTATGCGATAAGGCAGTGTCGCTTCAGGATCTCTACCCGACCTTGGTCGACCTGCTGGAGATTCCGTCACCGCCTCAGCAAATCGATGGCAACAGTCTCGCACCCTTGCTTGCGGACCCCAATGCCGATTGGGACAAGCCCGTGGTGATGTCGAGCGAAACCGACGGCATCCGCTACGATGTGGTTCTGGACAACGACTACCGCATGACCCGGCTGATCACCGGCGAGACCGAGCTCTACCACCTTGCGGACGATCCACACGAATTCGACAATCTCGCACCGGACCCGCAATGCGCCCCGGTCATTGACCGCCTCTCGAAGCACCTGACATTCCATTATCCCAAAATCCCCGAAGACGGCTGGATCGAAGCCGAAGTCATCCCCAGCCAAACCTCCTCCGACTTCCGACTGCGCGGCAACTGCCACTACCGGCGCACCGATCCGGAGGCGTCCGGAGGCCAACTTCTCTGCGCCGAGCTGCGCGCCGGAAAAGGCAGCTATCTCGACCTGGTTCTCGAGGTCCCCACGGCCGGAACCTACCGGCTCGGCGCAACGCTCTCCGCCCAAGGCCCCTGTGAGGTATTCGTCGGCACCGTTGTCGATGATGCCGCCCAGGCGGACACCGGATATCCGATGGAAACCGTCGCCACGGTTGAACCCGGTAATGGTGAACTCGAAGACATTTCCATCGGCACGGTAACCTTTGACTCTCCCGGACTGAAACTCCTACGCTTTCAATCCCTCGTGCCAAGACAACAACTGCGGATCGATCGCATTCGCCTGAAACTCCAATCCAGTAAGAATAACCAGTAACCAGATGATCACGTGGTTAAAGAAAAGTAGAGGAGGGTCTCTGCACCCGACACCAAGCCCGATTGCTGTGCGACGGGTGCGGAGACCCTTTTCTACCAACGATTCGTCGCCAACAAACGTCTTTGCTAAGTAACCTTCCCCACCCACCATGAATCGTCGCGAATACTTCAAACACCAGGTCGCCGGAACAGCCATCCTTGCTTCTTCCGGACTCGTCCACAAAGCCACTGCTCAAAACCTGCCCACCCCGGATCCAGACCAAGCGGATCTGCTCGACGTCGATGTGCTCGTCGTGGGTGGAGGCTCTGCCGGTCATGTGGCCGCGATTCAAGCGGGTCGCATGGGAGCGAAGACCGTCCTGCTGGAGCGTAACTCCCAACTCGGCGGAACCACCACCACGGGCGGCGTCAGTTTCCCCGGCCTCTTTCACGCGTGGGGAAAGCAGATCATCAGCGGTATTGGCTGGGAACTGGTCAAGAATTCGGTCGAGATCGATGGTCGGGAATTGCAAGACTTCACCAAAGTTCATAAGAGTCACGTGCCCTCTCACGTCGGCTTGAACGGACAGCTCTACTCGCTGCTCGCGGAAGAGGCCTGTCTCGATGCCGGAGTCTCGCTGGCCTACTACCAATTCCCGCAAAAGGTGGTTCAAACCGATGACGGCTGGCTCGTCGACGTGGTCGGGCAAGGCGTTCAGTATCAGCTCCGTTGTCGCCAGATCGTTGACTGCACCGGCGGCGCTGACGTTGTGGGCATGCTGGGGATGGAACGCCTGCGCGAAGACACGCGTCAACCGGGCACCCATGTCGTCACCTTTACCGGATTCGACTTAGACCTTGTGAATGAGAACAAGGGACTCATCCAGAAGATGTACGATGAGGCGATCAAAGAGGGCAGAATTCAAAAAGGCGACACCTGGAGCGGAAAGATCGGCAGGACCATCACCAGTAGCCGCGGCAATACCAACCACATCTTCGGAGCCGACTCATCCAACGCCGCCACGCAAACCCAGACCAATCTGGCCGGCCGGAAGTGCGTGCTGCGCCTGCTCAAGTTCTTCAAGACCATCCCCGGAGGCGAGAACGCCACCATCGACCGAATGATGAACGAAACCGCGAGCCGGGAAACCTATCGCATCAAGGGCGAGACCATGATCACCGTGCACGACTACACCTCGGGCCGGGTCTTTGATGATGCCCTTTCCTACTCTTTCTACCCCATCGATCTACACGACGCGAATGGGGTGAAACCCCAGCACTTGTCCCACGGCCAGGTGCCCACTATCCCGCGAGGTGCCCTGATTCCGAAGGGGTCGAAAAACATCATGGTCGCCGGTCGCTGCGTCTCCAGTGACCGCCTCGCCAACTCCGCCGCCCGCGTCCAGGCCAGCAGCATGGGCATGGGGCAGGCGGCAGCTGTCAATGCAGTGCTGGCAGCGAGGCAAAAGGTGTCCCCGGGTGAGGTGCCCTTGGCGCAGGTTCACGAAGAATTGAGGAAACACGGAGCGATTGTGCCAGCGTAGAGCGAGGTGGTAAGTTGTGTAGTCGTCGTCGATACAAAAAGTCAAAAAGGGTCTCCGAACCCGCCGCGCAGGAACAGCCAAGATTTGCAGCCGGGTTCGGAGACCCGGCACTACGTTTATTCCACCTGAATGAGCCAAAAACGAAGCACCGTATCCCTCCTCACCGCCTTCAGCTTTGTTGTGCTGGCGGTGACCGGCGTGCTTGCCTTTATCCGCCCCTTCTCGATCAAGATCGTCGGGCTGCATTCGTTGATCGGTTTCGTTTTCATTGGGCTGATCGTGCTACACATCCTGAACAATACCGGGCATCTTGGTCGCTACCTGAAGCGCGGACCGGTCTGGATCACACTGAGTGTCGTCACTGTTCTGGCTGGCTTACTCTTCTGGCAACCCGCCCCGATTAAGAGCGTGCTCGGCCTCAGCAAGAACCTCGGCCCCTCCCTCGACCAATACGAGATCGATGATCTAGGCCTGTCCTATCACTACTCCCCCGATCCGGGGTACCAAATGGCCCTGACCGTCCGCAGTGGCACCGGTTTCGATGCCGACTCACCACCCCATTTTGCCATCTGGCTGGAGAATGCCTCTCAATACCACGTCAAGACACTTCACACGCCGCCCGAATCTGACGGGCGCTCCGCACTGCCCTACTGGGATTTCAAACGCCGCGGCTGGGAAGAAGCAAAACGTGAAGCGGAAAACTCTGGCAAAGACCTCGCCGAAGAGCTCGAAGTCGACGGCCTCTCGGGGGCAACCCAAAACAGCTCCTTCGATCCGGCAGACTACATACTTCCCGGTGATACCGATGAATCACTGCCTTACCGCCTGCTCATCGAGATCGATCAACCGGGCGACGACCAGGCCTCACTGGTCTATGCCGTCGACATCGACAACATCGACCCGCGGACTTTCCAATTACTGGATCTCGTCGGCTACCCCAAACGGGAAGAAAATGACGGCGACGGCAAAGAAGTGTGGGCTCTCTACTATGTGGACGAAACGTTCGACTCGGCCCTCGATTTGATCGACAGCGCCCTGCTAACGATTGAGCGCGGCAGCGAAGAAGCCTACGAATGACGCAATTCCATGTCCCCGAGGTCAGGCCAGAATGGCACTGTTTTAAGAGATACCTTCGTTGGAGCGAAGCCTGAAGGGCTGGACTCAACGTAGCCCAGGGCAGCGCCCTGGGAATCGAATACCAATATCTAAAGAGCCCTGAAAGGGGAAGGCCGCCCCAGGCGGCTTCAACCGGCATTGCAAAACGAATTGAGGTCGCACAGGGTGGCCTTCCACTTTCAGCGCTCTTTAGTTTTATCGCCATCAATCCTGGGGCGTTGCCGGATGGCCGCCCCCCCAGACTAGTTTGAGTCCGGCCCGTTGGGCCTCCGGGTGTCGAAAAACCCTCTTAAAACAGTGCCATTCGGGTCAGGCAACATTTCTTGACTGGATTACCAGAGCGAAAAGATCTGCAACCGTCTCCACCTGCACCGAACGTCCCCGGAACAGGTCAAAGCAGCATGGCAGGCAGCGATCAATGACATCTAAGGACCGGTCAGCTATCCGAACCCTTTTGCGTCTCTTGACCCGTTCCGGAGCCTAGTTGAACAATGGTGCCCCACTATTCCGTTCTCCCCCATGAAACTTTTCACAACACTTCTCGGACTTCTTGGCTTCCTTTCAGTGCCACTCCTTGCCTCTGATGATTACGTGCCGGTCAACACTCAGGCGCCGGGAGAAGAACCTATCTCCCCGCAAGAGGCAGCCGAGGTCATATCCGTTCCGGAGGGGTTTTCAGTCAGCTTGTTTGCTGGTGAACCAGACGTGCGCCAACCCATCGCGATGCAGACTGATGATCGTGGCCGGATCTGGGTTGCCGAGGCTTATTCCTACAAAGAATGGGAAATGAAAGGAGAGGACCGTGTCTTGGTCTTCGAAGATTCCGATAACGACGGACAATTTGATCAGCGCAAAATCTTCTACCACGACGCCACTCACCTGTCCGGCATGGAGGTGGGCTTCGGGGGCGTCTGGATCTGCAACTCGCCCAACCTCGAGTTCATTCCCGACCGCAATGGCGATGATATACCGGACGGCCCACCTGAGGTGGTGTTAGATGGATTCACCCAGCAGGGAAAACACAATTTCTTCAGCGGTCTGACCTGGGGACCCGACGGCTGGCTCTATGGCCGACACGGCATCACTGCCTCTTCTCTGGTAGGTGCTCCCGGAACTCCTGCCGAAGATCGAATCGATGTCAGTTGCGGTATTTGGCGGCTTCATCCGGTCACCCGTGAGTTCGAGATCGTCGCTCGCGGCACCACCAATCCCTGGGGTTTGGATTGGAATGAGATGGGCGAGATGTTCATGACGGGCAATGTGAACGGTCATCTCTGGCACGTCATACCAGGAGCCTATTACCCTCGTATGCATGGGCAAGGTTCTGCCGCCCATGTCTACGACCGAATCCCACTGACGGCAGACCATCTGCACCACGAAGGAACATGGACAGATCGCAGAAATTTTCGCGATAACGCAGCAGGGGTCACCGATGCAATGGGAGGCGGACACTCCCACTGCGGAGCGATGATCTACCTGGGCGACAACTGGCCGCAAAAATACCGGGACACCATTTTCCTGAGCAACACCCATGGCCGACGCGTCAACAACGACATACTTCAGCGTAAAGGTTCAGGTTACGTGGGCACCCATGGTGAAGATTTCATGATGGCCAATCAGCCCTGGTACAAAGGCGTCACTCAACTCTATGGTCCCGACGGCGGCGTCTTCCTTTCTGATTGGACCGACTACGGTGAATGTCACGACAATGATGGAGTTCACCGCACCAGCGGTCGCATCTACAAAGTGGTATACGGCGAAGTCGAAAACCCGGGCCCTTTGGACCTGTCTGCTCTATCTAACCTTGAGCTAGCAACTCATCAGCTGAATCGCAACGAATGGTATGTGCGACATGCGCGCCGGCTTTTGCAGGAGCGCTATGTAGCCGGGCAGGATTTGAAAGAAGCTCGAACGGAACTGCACCGTCTACTCGAGGAACCCGATCAACCGGTCGATCGCCAACTGCGTTTCCTCTGGACGCTGCACAGCACTGGTGGAGTGAGCGAGGAACGACTCACTCATCTACTGGAACATGACAACGAACACATCCGAAGCTGGGCAGTGCGTTTGATCGGCGAAGGTGGCGAGCCGAATGAAACCCAGTTTGAACTCATTCGCCAATTGGCCAGCGACGGAAAGTCACGTCTCGTTCGCCTGTATGTGGCGTCGACCTTTCCAAGGTTCTCAAAAGCCCAGCAATGGGCTCTGGCAGAAGACCTCTTGTTGGATTTCGGATACACGGAAGATCAGAACCTGCCCTACATGATCTGGTATGCCCTCAGACCGCTCGTGGAGGCCGATCCGGTTCGGGCACTCGGCTTCTTAAAAACCTGCCATGATCCTCAGGTCTACAAAAACATCGTGCGACGCATCGCTTCTGATTTCGATCTGAATACTGATTTGATGCCTCGCCTGATCACATCCATCACCACAACGCTGGAACAAGGCCACGCCCAAAATGCAGCCGCCGGGGTTCGAGGGATTGAAGAAGCCCTCAACGGATTAAAGGGAATCGATGCTCCATCCAATTGGGATCTGCTCGCAAAATCCGCTGACGCAGGAATCAGGGCTGAGGCCACCAAGCTCGATCCAATTTTTGATCAAGGGAGCCCCATGACGGCAAAGGATTGGCTGGGACTGGTCAACAATCAAACGCGTCGCAATCAGGCCATCCGTGAACTGGCGGCATTCGACCATCCTAAAATCGCTAGCACTATCTTAAAACCCTACCCCCGCTACTTGACCGAGGACCGTGAGGCAGCCATCGCAACGCTGAGTTCACGTGCCTCCTACGCGGGTCCTCTTTTGCAAGCCATCAAGAACGGACAAGTTGAACGAAAGGACCTATCAGCCTATCACTCCCGACAGATTCACAACTTGGGTGATGAACGCCTCAACCAACTCCTGGAGGAAGTTTGGGGCCAGCTACGCCAAAGCCCGGTAGAGAAAAAAGAACTCATGGCTTCCTGGCAATCGAAGCTGACTCCCCCCATTTTGGCCGGCGCCAACATCACCAACGGAAAGTCTCTATTTGAGAGGACCTGCGCGTCCTGCCATACCATTTATGGTGAGGGCGGAACCCTGGGACCGCACCTCGATGGAAGTGACAGGAAGAATCTCTATTACCTCCTCGAAAACCTGATCGATCCCAGTGCGGTGCTCCCGCAGGACTATCGAATGAACGTCATTACCCTCAAAGACGGACGCGTCCTAAGTGGTAACATCACGGCTCAAACACGACACACCCTTACCATCGCAGGCCTAGCCAGTATCGAAGTTATCCCGCTCTCGGAAGTGGTGAAACAGGAACAGTTCGAACAGTCCATCATGCCAGAGGGCCTGTTACAGATCATGAGCGAGCAAGACGTGATCGATCTGATTGCGTTTCTGCAGCAGTGAGGCTGATTTCAACTGTAGGCAGGCCTTCCCAGAACCCGGCTGGTGAAAACTGGTGCCTTTCTCCAGGCCATGGGCAAGGAACTTGAATCCTTCCTGCGATTCAATCACTGCACCCGTCTCCACCTGCACCTGACGTCGCCGGGCCATGTCAAATCCGCGCTCCAAGCTGTGATCAATGCTGGTAATTTGAACAAAGTGTCATTCGACAGCACGGCTACTTTTTTGCTTTGTAGAATTTTTCCACCGCGGAGGCCGTGATCTTTCGAGGGTGATCTGTCCCCGAACCTTGCGCCCGTCTCACCAATCGACTGGGAATGGCGGGGGTCCATTTGCAGGAGCAGTAGTAAAGAGTTTTGAGGAGTTCGGTCAGCCGTCGATGTTGACGGGGTATGGGGGGATACCGAGTTTCTTGAGGCGAGCCTGGTAGTCGGTTGGGGTCTCGCCGGGGGTGGGCCAGACGGTGCTGGGAGTGTGGGAAGCGTTCATCCAGATGAGAACTTTGGTGGCAAGATCGGTCTTCGTGGTGGCGAGGTCATTTTGTTGCTGGGGATCCGTTTCGAGGTCGTAGAGTTCGACGGCCCCACCCTTGGTGCGGTGGGCGAAATACTTCCCGGTTCGGATGGCCTGGCTTCCACCGTATTCCCAGTAGAGGTATTCGTGTTGTCTTTGGGCGTCGGGTTTGCCGATGAGAGTGGGGAGAATGGAGACGCCGTCGGAGGGAGGGAGATCCGCGGCCGCGATACCAGCGACTTCGGCGGCGGTGGGGAGAAAATCCCAGAAGGCCCAGGGGTGGTCGTTGACCTGGCCGGGCGAAATCTTGCCGGGCCAGCGGGCGATGGCGGGGACGCGGAAGGCGCCGTCGTAGCTCTCGCCTTTGAGGCCGCGAGTGGGGCCGTAGTTGTTGAAGTGATTGCTGATGGTGGTGACGGATTTGTCGCGGTCGTAGCCGTCGTTGCAGTGACCGTTGTCGGCGGCGAAGAGGATGAGGGTGTTGTCGTCGAGATCGAGTTCTTCGAGAAGGGCGATGACGTCGCCGACAGCGGCGTCGAGGCGGGTCACCATGCCAGCCCATTCCTTGGCTCCGATGGACCAGTCTTTGTCTTTGTAAGGGCCGAGTTCGGGGACGATGAGAGGGCCGTGGGGAATGGTGGGGGCAAGGTAGAGGAAGAAGGGCTGCTCCCGATCTCTTTTGGCATGCCGCCGAATGAAGTCGAGCGAGCGGGCGTGGATGAGATCGAAGGAATACTGGGCATCGTTGGGGTTCTCGATGCCGTTGGGGCGGACGCGGCCCTGGTCATCGTACTGGCTCTGCAGCATGTGATCGTGGTCGGCGTGTTTGGGGAATTCGATCTTGGATTTTTTCTCCCAGAGATAGGCCGGGTAGTACGAATGCGCCTTGCGCTGGTTGAGGTAGCCAACGAATTCGTCGAAGCCTTGTTCGGTGGGGACAGCATCGGGTTGGCCGGAGAGGCCGAGGCCCCACTTGCCGAAGAGGCCGGTGGCGTAGCCGGCCTGTTGGAGAACTTCGGCGACGGTGACGTCGTCCTTGAAGAGGCCTTCGCGGTAACTCTTGTAGGCGTTGCCTCGGACGCGGGCGTGGCCAGGGTGGAGACCTTGCATGAGACAGGAGCGCGAGGGGGCGCAGACCGAGTTGCCGGCGTAGGCGTTGGTGAAGCGCATGCCTTCTCTGGCGATGCGGTCGATGTTAGGAGTGAGGATTTCTTTTTGGCCGTAGCAGCCGAGATCGCCCCAGCCGAGGTCGTCGGAGAGGATGAAAATGATGTTGGGGCGGTTGGCTGCTTCGGAATTAACCACGGAGAACGCGGAGAAGAAGATAAGTAGGATGGTGAGAATTTTTCTCATAAGCTTCATTTGGTCTCTCTATTCCCCTTCTAAAACCCCAGCATCCATTCCACCAGCTCCACCGAACTGAACACCGCGGCATTGGCTTGGCTATGACTCGCCCCGGCAAATCCTGTATGTTTCACGTTCACATTTCCCGCCGCGCGCAGGCGCTCCACCAAAGCTTTGATGGCGGCCGTTCTGGGTCCGTCGTCACCACCCACCATGCCCCAGATCGGCAAGTTTATGAGACGTGCCGGATCTCCCGCTTCATCAACCGGAAACCCACAGGGCGCAGCGGCGGCAAATCGATCTGGCGATTGGTTGATCCAATTCCAAGTCCCCACTCCACCCATGCTATGGCCCATCACATAGAGGCGGTTTTTGTCGATCTCGGGGTAGTTCTCCAAAACGTAATCCAGCATCACATTCAGCGAAGCGAGCTCCCAGCTGTCCGAAGAATTAGGTTCGAGCAGTATCAACTCCTTACCCGCCAGCTCTGCTAGCCTGAGTCCCTTGACCTCTGCGGATCGAGTGAGTTGGTCGGGCAAAGTCATCTTTTTACCGCCTCCACCGTGCAATGAAATCAAGAGCGGCATTTTTCCCTCAGGCCGCTTAGCCGGATAAGCCACGAAAGCGATCTTCTTCATGACGCCCAACTGCGACTGCAATTCGTCGGGCCACTCGATCAGTTCCACCTCGACGTTTTCGAATCGCTCGTTAACTGCCGCCAGCGCCTCGTCCAGTTCCACATCGTTTACCTCGGCCTGCACCGTCCGCTTCTGCCGAAACAGCCAATCCCAGACATTATCCGTTTTGTCAGGGCGATCTGAAGCGTAATCAGTGACATAACCCTTCTCTGGATCGTCCCCCGGGTAGTTGAATGAAAGCGTGGCAGCATGGCCGACGCCGGTGACGGTCGTCAGCTTGGTGTTGGCACCGAGTTTCTGGAGGCGTTCAAATGGATGGCGTGAGCCAACGTAGTCCACGACCTTGTCATCCTTGTCATGGAAGATCCAGAGAGGCACGTCCCTGATCCGACTGGCATCGAGCCAGGGAAAGAAAATTCCGGCTGAAGGGATGGCGGCGGCAAAACGATCGGGATGTTGATACACCGCGGTAAAGCTCCCTGCCCCGCCCATGGAGTGGCCGAGGCAATAGACACGGTCAGCGTCGATCTTATATTGCCGGGACAGCTCGGTGTCGATGTATTCGAGAACCCTGCCAAGCACGCCACTCCGAAGGCGTGGATCGTCGGGGTTCGCGGCCGCATCGGCGGCGTATTCGAGAGCGCGCTGACCATATTTACGCATGCCTTCGGGAAGGTCCTCGAGGTTCACCGATTCGGGATCGGGCAGGACACTGTGCTCGGCGGAGGGATCAAACCAGGACGTGGGCGACTGCGGAGCGAGCACAAAGCAGGGATACTTGCGACGGAGTGCTTCGTCGGTCAGCCACTCGTTCCAGTTGCGCAGGTTTTTGATGTTCCCGGTCCCCTTCCCTCCGGCGCCGTGCAGGCTGAGAATGAGCGGGTAGGTTTTCTCCGGTTCGAAGTCGATGGGTTTCATCAGACGGTATTGGACGCCCTTGAATTCACCGGGTTCGTAGAGGGCAAGCGTCTCGGGAGAGACCGATGGCTTGGGGGCGCGCTGATTTTGCGCGGGCGCAGGCAGAGCCGCAATGAGCAGTGCCAACGTGGTGACGGGAAAGAGATTTTGCATGATGTTTATCTTAACGGATTACGGCTGTGCTTGGTAATATCTTTTTACTGCGTCGGCGGTAAACTTTTCGCTCTTTGAGGTCGCAGATTCGCCGCCACCGATGGGGTTTCCCTGGCCGAAGCCTGCCGTCTTCCTGCTTGTCGAGGGGCCTGTCCCTATGAGACCTTTTCGCTCAGGTACTCCAGTCAAGAACTGTTGCCTGACCCGAATGGCACGGTCTTAAAGATATGTTAGGGCCCAACTGGCCGACTTCAACCTAGCCCAGGCAGGGGCGGCCATCCGGCAACGCCCTGGGAATCGAACGCCAATATCAAACGAGCCCTGAACGCGGAAGGCCGCCCCGAGCGGCTTCAACCTGCCCTACTAAGCGATTTGAAGTCGCACCTTCAGCGCTCTTTAGTTTTTTACCATCAAACCTGGGGCGTTGCCCCAGGCTAGTTTGAATCTGGCCCGTTGGGCCGACAGGCATCGAAAAACCATCTTAAACCCGTGCCATTCTTGCCTGCCCCCTTTAACACTGTTCCTCCAGTTCTTTTTTGACGAAAGACAGTGAGGGAAATCTACGATAACGACGCAGGGCATGGTCTCAGATTGTCGCGTTCGACTCGTTCGTCGAGTCGCAACCCGGGACAAGAAGTCAATCAAGACACCTTCCCTTCAGCGTAGCGCAAATGGTAGTTGTCCGTCGTCCGATCGCAGGATTTTTCCATGGCGGCAAGCTCTTCACGAAGCCCTGCGTCTCCTGGATCGCGGGTGAAGGCATGACTGAACAAGCGCAAAGCTTCCGAAAAATCACCGACCTCACGACAATCGCGTGCAACGCCCAGGACCTCTCCGAGGGGGGCATGCAGAAGTGGTTCGACGTCGTCAATAGTATTCGTGGGACGTTTTAGGACACAGGAAACACAGACGTCGGGGCAGGTATCCACCCCGAGCGCGATATTCCGAAAAGTCCTCTGGTTCTCCGCATCATACCAGATCTCCTCGAGGGTTTGCGTGGCGACATCCCCAAGGACGTGCTGGCCATTTTGGTCCGCGCAGCAAAGAGCCACTTTCCCGTCGGCCAACACGGTCAAAAACTGTCCCGGGGCAATGCAGGTGTCTGAAACGTGGTCACCATAGCGGCTCCAGTTTTCCGCTGCACCGGGCATTCTTCCGCAATCGTAAACATGGAGACTTATGTTCGGAAGGCCATCGAAGATCGACGAGAAAGTGGCCCTTGTCGCATCGTTTACCAATTGCTCTTTGTGGTTCATGAGCCCGACCTGGATCATCAACTCAGGTTTAGCCTCCGCCGCTGCGATGATATTATTGATGACCTTCTCCAGGCTTCCACTCCTGGTCCGTTGGTAGAGATCCGGATCGAGCGTGTCGACCGAAATGTAGAGGAAGGCAAGTCCAACCTCATGGAGTCGCATGACCCGCTCCTGACTAAGTAGGGCTCCATTGGAAGTCAACCCGGCATTCCAGATGCCCTTTTCATGAAACCGGAGCAACACCTCCTCAAGATCTTTCCTCATGAGCGGCTCGCCGGTTCCGTGGACTCCTATGATGAGATACCCGTTGGAAACAGCCTCCTCTTCCAGCTTCGCAATGATGTGATCCTGCATGTAGCCGTAGTCGCGATCCATGACAGGATTCGCACAGTAGGGACAACGACAGTTGCAGCGGTTGCTGAGTTCAAGATTCAGAGGGGGAATCCTGGGAAAGTAGGCCTGTTCGGGAGAAACCGTAGCGGATGATTCAGGGCTCATCTGTTTGTGACTCGCATGGCATGCCAAATCGGAACCAGATTGCTCTGCTTATGAACATGAAATCGCGCGATAGAGGCAATCTGGTCGCGAGTCGCAATGAGTCAAGGTTCATCTCACCATCTTACACGCTCAAGCCTGGAGGCAAGCTGGGCACCATTTCCGCCGCTTGCATCTTGGATCCGGAACCAAAGCACTGCTCTGCTTTTTGCCAAAAGTCACAGAAAGCTGCCTGCCCCGAATGGCACTGTTTTAAGAGATACCTTCGTTGGAGCGAAGCCTGAAAGGCTGACTCAACGTAGCCCAGGGCAACGCCCTGGGAATCGAAAGCCAATATTTGAAGAGCCCTGAAGGGGCGGCGTCAACCGGCATTACAAAACGAATTGAGGTCGCACGGGGTGGCCTTCCACTTTCAGCGCTCTTTAGTTCTATCGCCATCAAACCTGGGGCGTTGCCGGATGGCCGCCCCCGCCCAGGCTAGTTTGAGTCCGGCCCGTTGGGCCTCGTGGTGCCGAAAAACCCTCTTAAAACAGTGCCATTCTTGCCTACCCCCTTTAAGATGATGTTTTGACGAAAAGTTTTCGATCTTCATCATCAAACACGATCGGCTCTCTGCGATTGCCGCGTGCCATGATGTGATAGCAGGCGTCCTCAAACTCAGTCCTTGGCGCACTCGGCATGAATTCGGGATAGAGTTTCCCTCGCCTAAAGTCAGGGAATGTTGCCTGACCCCTTTAGTGTGACCCCTTTAATGTGAGCGACGCCTTAACAGCCCCCATCCGCCCGTAAATCACCGGCGATTAACCTTCAAATCGTTATGAATAAAGGGGATAAGTTAGCCATCTTCGCCACCTCATGTGGCGTGTTTAAGGAAGAGGCTCATAAAACTGAATCTCGCTTCCCGACCTTTAGTTAATCGAAAAGAGAACAATGAATACAGAAAACATAAGTGCTCGCCGATTCCTGAAAACCCTTTATGCGGTCGCCGCCACATCTATTTTCCTCCATTCCTTCGCAGAGGCACAGGACGTAACAGTCAATTTTGTGAATGGGAGAACCACCGCTGTAGACGTCTACTGGGTTGACGAGATCGGCACGGAAACTCCCTACGCCAATCTATCGGCTGGAGCTTCTTACGATCAGCCAACCAGTCCGGGGCACAAATGGCATTTTCGTGCGAACGGGCAGCTGGTCTTTCAGTACACCGTGAAAAGTGCTCCGGCGCAGCAGGTCGTCGTGGGAGCCATGACAGACCCTCAGCCTCAGCCGGTAATTAGCGATCCTCTTCCCATACGGAACAACGGAGGCCCGCAATCTCCTATCAATTTCAGTAGACCCGATGCCAATGCCATCAATCAGGCAATCCTTGCGGAGACCAATCGGCAGCGAGCGAGTAACCGGCTGCCGGCCTTACAGTTGTCACAGCAACTGAATATTGCCGCGCAGATGCACGCCAATGACATGGTCTCTCAAAACTTCTTTTCACATACAAACCCCAATGACCCTACAAGGGCCAAAATGGAACAACGCATCCAGCTTAGCGGGTTCCGAGCTAGAAGTATGGCGGAGAATATTGCTACCTCATTTGGAATCCAGTATGTGGCGAATACGCCTGTCTACACCGGAGGTCCCGGTGTTTTCATGGCTCAATCGGGAGGACCGCAAATTCCCGCGCATACCCCTGCCAGTTTTGCCACAGCATTAGTGAAACAGTGGATGAACTCCCCCGGGCACCGTCAAAACATTCTCTCACACAACACGTTCCTAGGCGTCGGAGTCACCTTCTACCCTGACCAAAGCTTCAACGGCATGATGACGGCCAAGGCAGTTCAGGTTTTTGGATCGAACTGAAAAGTGATTCGAGCTAGCGAGAACCTACAAATGCAGATTTCTTCGCCGCGAGGCTTAGGCAACCCACCTTTCTGAATTCAGAAAGGTGAGCGACTGCCCATACTGATAGGAATTTGCTTGTTCAAGGAGTCCGTGTCAGTGCCTCGGCCCAGCCGAGATTGAGGGGGTGCAAAATCCTCTTTCGGGATCTTAGGCTGTCTGCCAAATCCCCCAATTGCGGACTACTCCTGATCCCCCAGATCAGAATAGGCTGGGCTCATGGCTCTCTGTATCCCAATCAGGTTATTCACAATCGCCTTGCTGTTGTTCACGATAAACAACGTGATTGCCCAAAGCGAAGTCACCCTGCACGGACGCATCACTGATACCGAGACCGGACAACTCATCCCGGCTCGCCTCTACATCGAATCTGAAACGGAGGAATTCCACCTCGCCCAATCCGACGGCGGCTCTGCTATTCCCTATGAAAAGCGCCGGCAGGAAGTCAAAGAAGTCCACACCTCACTCAGTGCTCACCCCTTCAAGGCGACGCTTCCTCCGGGCACCTATCACCTGACAGTGGAGCGGGGAAAGGAATATCTTCCTAACACTCAAACCATCACACTGGAGGGAGAGGACACCTCAATCACCATTCCTCTCAAACGCTGGATCAACATGAACGATCACGGCTGGTTTAGTGGTGAAACACACATTCATCGTCCTGTCAGTGAACTAAAGACGCTACTGCTCTGCGAAGAACTGAATGTGGCCCTCCCCTTAACTGCCTGGGTGAGGGGGGCAGAAGATTCTCCACTGAAGAATAACCTAAATCCTGAAATCGTGCTCAATCGTGACTTGATTAAAGTGGATTCGAAACACGTAATTTGGCCGCTCAACACTGAATACGAAGTCACCGAGGTCGAGGGCGAACGTCACCCGATCGGTGCGCTCTTTGTACTCAATCACAAAAAACCCCTCGACCTCACAGCCCCTCCTGTTGGTCCCGTGGTCGAAGAAGCTCGAAGACAGGGAGCCATCCTCGACCTCGACAAACACAACTGGCCCTGGTCCATAATGTTGATCCCTACGGCGGGAGTAGATCTCTTTCAGCTCACTAACAATCACATCTGGAGAACAGATTTTGTTTTCTCCAATTTCTTCCCTGACTACGTGCCGGACTACATGAACATCGAACACGTCGACGGTTTGATTACCGAACGAGGCTGGATCGACTTCGGCTTTCAAACCTACTACGCACTGCTCAACTGCGGCTTCGACATCATGCCCAGCGGCGGCACCGCCAGCGGTGTGCATCCGGTGCCACTGGGTTTTGGGCGGGTTTATGTGAAGCTCGATGGCGAGTTCAGCTACGACGCCTGGATGGACGGACTCGAACAGGGCCACAGCTTTGTCACCACCGGACCGATGGTGGAGGTCACTTTCAATGATCAGCTTCCCGGTGAAACGATCAGCACCTCAAAAGGGCACCCCACCAAGATTCATATCCGAGGTCTGGTTCAAAGTCCTGACCCGATCGAATCGATCGAGATTATTCAAAATGGCACCGTTGTACACTCCTTGCTAATTGGCAATGCGAATGCGAATGGGGTCTACTCCCAGGAGATCGACATCACTCTTCCCGTCGACTCATCTTCCTGGCTTGCTCTACGCTCCTTCGCCCGCTGGCAAGACGATCGCCCCCGGTTCGCCCACACCGCACCTATCTTTGTCGACTATCCCAACCAACCGCTCCGCCCCGGGAAGCCCGAAGCCGAGTACCTCCTCAAACGTGTCGAAGACGAAATCGCCCGTCACGAGGGATTACTCAGCCCTGATGCGGTTGAAGAATTTCGCTCAGCCGCACGAGTTTACCGCGATCTTCTGGAAGGCGCTCGCTGAACCCAACAGTAAACTCCGGGGTTAAGACTCCGGGG
>CAXBHX010000073.1:0-22465 GCA_963975655.1 uncultured Verrucomicrobiales bacterium | reverse complement strand
CCGCCTTCGGCCCAGCCAGCGGTGCCCTTCTACTCGATCGCCCGATCAGTCGGATCGGAGTCGGAGCTGGCTTGGGATCCTATACGTCAGTTTAGGTCTGTTCGACCACTAGGCTCGTGTGGCAACTTTGTCAGTGACTTGCCGGAGGTCTGAGTTCGCTGGCGAGATTCTCGGCTCGTGCTTTGAGTTGCTGAAACACTTCCGGCTTCGCCGATTTCAGGTCGGTCTCCTCATAAGGATCTGCCTTGAGATCGAACAGAAATTCCCCGTCTTTGGGGGAGTTGAGGTACTTGAGTTCCCCTTCGCGGTAGGCGAGCCAGGATTTACGGCCGAGTTCGGCGTGGGATCCCGTCTGCCAAAGTAATTTTCGGGCTTGGGTCGGGCGACCTTTCTCACCGCGGAGAACGCTAACAAGGCTCTCTCCATCGAGAGGCAGGCCAGCAGGTTCGATCCCGGCCAGTTCGCAGAAGCTGGGAAACAGATCGAGTGACCAAAGCAGGTCGTCGGAACGGCTGCCTGCTTCGATGACGCCGGGCCAGCGCATGAGGCAGGGGACACGAAGCCCTCCTTCGAAGAGCGTCGCTTTGTCTCCCCGTAAAGGCAGATTGCTGCCGCCGTAGGTAGGGTCGCCGCCGTGGTCTGTCAGGAAGATGACGAGAGTGTTTTCGCGGAAGCCGTTTGCGTCCAGGGCTGCGAGCACTTTTCCGACACCGTCATCGAGACTGACGGTCATGGCGGCAAACTCTCGCCGGATTTTATCTTCGATGGACGATACTCGCTTCAGGTCTGCCGCCTGGGGCTGCATCAAGTTGACGGGTGCTTTGTCAGAGGGGCTGTAGCCTTTGCCAAAGTGGGGCGCGTTGTAGGCGAGGTAGAGGAAGAAAGGCTGATCTCGGTTTTCGGAACGGTGGGTGAGATAGGCAACGGCCTCTTCTGTGATGAGTTCGGTGGCGTAGCCGTTTTCAGTGACTTGTTCCGATCCGTGATACCAGTCAGGAATGATTCCATAGGTCATGGTGAAGAAATCAATGCACCCGCCGGTGTGTCCGATAAAGGTGTCGAATCCGTGATGATGCGGCAGCATTTCTTCCTGCCCGTGGCCGAGATGCCACTTCCCTATGAGTGCGGTATCGTATCCCGCTTCGTCGTGAAGCAGTTCGGCGATGGTGGTTTCGCTAGTCTGGATACTGCGGACCTGATCTTCATCGGCCATGAACATGAGGGCGCTGAGTAACTGCGACTGTGAGCGAATCGGATTGCGACCGGTCAACAGGCCGAAACGGGAAGGCGTGCAGATGGATGAGGCGGAGTAAAAATTGGTGAACTGAATTCCGTCCTCCGCAATACGGTTGATGTTAGGCGTCGGAATTTCAGATCCATAACACCCGACATCGTTTACGCCCTGGTCATCGGTGAAGATGAGCAGAATGTTGGGTCGTTCGTTAGCTGAGGCAAAGCCTATGGCGGACAGTATGGCGATGAAAGTTTTGAGCAGCGACATGTTAAGGGTAGGGGCGATCCTGTTGTGGCACATTTTGGCGAGCCGGAACAACAAAAAGGCTCACCTCTCTGCGTGAGGTGAGCCTTTTAAAAGTGAACTGAAATTGATTGGGTGCCGGTTTTGCTAGCTCCGCTTTTTGGTGAGAAAGTATTCAACCGAGTCGACGAGGGCACGCCAGCTGGCTTCGATGATATTGTAGCTGACTCCTACGGTTCCCCAGCTTTCCTGACCATCACTGCTCAGAATGAGAACGCGGGTCTTGGCTGCGGTTGCCATTTGGCTGTCGATGATGCGGACCTTGTAGTCGGCTAGCTCCATCTCGTCGATCTCAGGGAATGACGGGCGCAGTGCCTTTCGCAGAGCTGCATCCAGCGCATTAACAGGACCATCTCCTTCGGCTACCCGGTACTCCTCTGTGCCCTCGACCTCAACTTTAACGGTAGCTGAGCAGGTCTGGTAGTCGCGTTCGCCGTCGCGTCGGAAGGTGCAATGGTATTCCTTGAGGTCAAAGAATGGCTCGTAGGATTCGAGGTGCTTTCGGATCAACAGTTCGAAAGACGCTTCAGCGGCTTCAAATTCGTATCCCTTTTCCTCGAGTTCCTTGAGGTTTTGAAGAATTCCGATGGCCTCGGGGCTGCCTTTTTCAACTGGGAGCCCCAGTTCCTCGGCCTTCATGAGGACATTGGACTGGCCCGAAAGTTCTGAAACAAGAATGCGCTGGCAATTGCCGACGCTCTTAGGCTCGATGTGTTCAAAGCTGTGAGCTACCTTCTGAACGGCATTCACGTGCATGCCTCCTTTGTGGGCAAATGCTGTCGCACCGACATACGGCGCGCGAATATTGTGGGCGCAGTTCGCCAGATCGTCCACGAAGTGGGCCAGATGCGTCAATTGATCGATATTGTCCACAACGGGACGATCCATTTTCAGCTGAAGGTTGGGAATGACGGTAGTGAGGTTGCAATTGCCGACTCGCTCGCCGTAGCCGTTCACGGTCCCCTGCACTTGAGTTGCGCCTGCCTGAATTGAAGCGAGCGCGTTGGCGACGGCGACTCCGGTGTCGTCATGGGTGTGAATGCCCACTGGAACCCCGATCTCGCGCATCACGACTTCGGTGATCTTGGCTCCTTCGTGAGGCATGGTGCCTCCGTTGGTGCCAAAAAGGACGAGCCAGTCGGCTCCACCTTCTTTTGCGGCGGCGAGAGTAGCGAGCGCGTGATCAGCTGAATCCTTGTAACCGTCGAAGAAATGCTCGGCATCATAGATTACCTCACGACCGTTCTCTTTGAGATAGCGGGTGGTGTCGGAGATCATGGCCTGATTCTCTTCCTCGGTCGTCCCGAGAACTTCCGTGATATGGAGACGCCAGCTCTTGCCGAAAAAGGTAATGACGGGGGTCTTGGCGTCGAGGAGCAGTTGCACTTGAGGGTCATCCTCCACCGCGATGTTCTTGCGGCGGGTGCTGCCAAAGGCGGCAATTCTGGCGTTTTTCCACTCAAGGTCCGCGGCTCGTTCAAAGAATGAAATGTCCTTGGGGTTGGAACCGGGCCAGCCGCCTTCGATGTAGTTCATCCCGAAGCGGTCGAGCTCCTGAGCAATTCGAATTTTGTCGAGAGAGCTGAAATTCACGCCTTCACCCTGAGTGCCGTCGCGGAGGGTGGTGTCATAGAGTTTAACGTTAGGATGATTGCTCATGATCGGGTTTCAACAGGGTTAAAGGGATACACAGATTCAGAAACTGGAGTGATCCCGATTCGGCTTGCTCTGGCAGGGAGAAGAACTCCTGCAGGGAGTAAAAAAGACCGATTCGCAATCACCTGGCTGAATTAGCCAATGGTAATTGCGTTGATAATAATGGAGCTGATAATGATGCGTTCCATTCTCATGCGGACTCAGAATAATACACCAGAGATGGAACGCAACGCCTTATTCCTCCCTGCTCCAGGCAGGAGGATTCAGGTCGGCCGTCAGGAGGGGCGGGAGCCGGAGAGGTCGCAAAGGCGCTTTTTGAGAGCTTCAATTCCTTCTCCCGACTCAGCGGAAATAGGGAAAATCTCCTGCTTTGGAAAGCGATTCTTGAGGGCTTCCAAATACATGTTTGACTCTTCGAGGTCGACCTTGTTGGCCACGATCAGCCACTCTCTCTCTCCGAGTTCCTCATCGTAGAGGCGAAGCTCTTTTCTGAGAATCTGGATGTCTGAGATGGGGTCGCGCTGATCCACCGCAGCAGTATCGACCACGAACAGGAAGTAGGTGCATCGGCTGATGTGGCGAAGGAAATCGTGACCGAGGCCGACGTTGGCATGGGCTCCCTCGATCAGTCCGGGGATGTCAGCGACAGTGGTCCGGTAGAAGCCCGGGAAATCAACCACTCCAACCATGGGCCGAAGGGTCGTGAAAGGATAGGCGGCCACTTTAGGTGAGGCGTTGGAAATCGTGTTGAGCAGGGTGGACTTGCCCGCATTGGGGAATCCAACGAGGCCGATGTCCGCGATGCGACGCAATTCAAGGTAGAACCAGTCTTCCTCTCCCGGTTCTCCCATGGTGAACTCAATGGGTGCCTGGTTGGTGTCAGTGCGGAATCTCCAGTTTCCGGTGCCGCCTCCGCCCCCTTTGCAGAGCACCAGTTTGTCACCCGCGTTGGTGAGGTCGGCAACTACGGTGCCGTAGGGGTGTTCCTCTTCATCGGATTCTTCTTCGCCGTCCTCAAAGAATTCCGAGGAGCCATCGTCATCGTCATCAACGAGAAAATCGGCCTCTTCGTCGGGTTTTGAATCGGTGTCTCCCGAATCGTCTCCGGATGGTTCGGCCGCATCCTGAGATTTTGCTGGTTCTTTGGACTCGTCCACCTCAGTGGGGGCTACCAGTTCTTCGGATGATTCGTCGCGTGACATCAGCAACAACTCACCATCTGAATTCTCAACGAAATTGCCGGACCAGTTGGCATCGGAAAGGTCAGGCTCGATGAAATCATCTGCTGATCTTTTCTTCGGTTCTTTCGGCTTGGACCGGTAGATCGTGGTTCCAGGAGGAACTTTCAAGATAAGGTCTTTTCCGGAGCGCCCCGTGCGTTTCTGTCCTTTTCCTGGAATGCCTGCTTCTGCCTTGTATTCGGGCCTGTAGAAGAAATACCTCAGATTGTCGGTGTGCTCGTCGACGATCAGAATGACGCTGCCGCCCCGTCCTCCGTCGCCGCCATCTGGACCACCGTTAGGCAATGCTTTCTCACGACGGAAGTGAGAACTTCCGTCGCCTCCGTCACCGGCTTTGGCGTGTATCTTGATGTGGTCGACAAACATGAGAAAATCAGTGGTGTGGAATTACTGGACCCATTCGGAGCGGGTTCAGCTGGCGTTCCCGCTCCTGTGGGGGCAACCCATAGCATGGAATTGATTCGATGGAAATCCCCTTGAGAGGAACTTGCTGTATATTGCTCCTATCAAGGGAGGTTTTTCACAGGTTATTCACAGGCTTACTCTTGGAGTTATTCACATTCCCCCTTCGTATTGTGAATAACTGACCCGATCAGCTGATGGTTCAGGAATTCGGTAGCTTTAATTGGATCATTTGAAACTAAACCCTTGGGAGTCATTGGGTTACATTGATTTTGCTTACCTGGTATACCTCCAATTTTTAGGTGTAACTAGTTATATATGAGCTACATATGATACATGTCAGCGTGTTAGTTTTCACTTTGGGTGGAACGCTTCCGCTGCACATGTCTTATTTGGATTTGAGTGTATCAGATTCAGACGGGTTTGCGGTCAGCTCACGCCTCTCAGAGGACTTATTAACAGTTTTACCGTAAAAAGGGGTGTAATCGTCGATTTGGTTGTCGAGTTATTCACAGGCAAAAGGGGCATTGTGAATAACTGCTCTCGGAAGGAGGTGATGAGTGAGTGGGCCTGGGTTGAGGCATTGGCCCAATACTCGTCAGGTTGCCTTGTATCTATCGTTCGAGGAAGTAGCGCAAGTTGAGGGGTTGCGTGGGGCCAAAAATGATCCATTCTATCGCCCATTGTGATGCAGAACGTCGATACCAACAAACTCGCTGAAGAAATCAATCGACAGGGGACTTGGGTCAAGTCAGTGAAGTCGGAGATGGGCAAAGTGATCGTCGGCCAGGAAGGCTTGGTGGAGCGCCTGCTGATTGGACTGCTGACCAACGGACATGTCCTTCTGGAAGGGGTTCCGGGACTGGCTAAGACTCTCACCGTGAACGCTCTTGCCGGTGCGCTGTCCGCTCAGTTCCAGCGGATTCAATTCACGCCGGACCTTTTGCCCGCCGATTTGCTGGGGACGCTGATTTTCAATCCTCAAACCAATGAGTTTTCGCCGAAGTTGGGACCTGTATTTGCCAACCTCATTCTGGCTGATGAAATCAACCGGGCTCCAGCTAAGGTTCAGAGTGCATTGCTTGAGGCGATGCAGGAACGTCAGGTGACGATCGGAGACACCACTTACGCTCTTCCCGATCCCTTTTTGGTATTGGCGACTCAGAACCCAATTGACCAGGAAGGGACCTATCAGCTTCCCGAAGCGCAGTTGGACCGTTTTTTGGTTAAGGTGCTGGTGGATTACCCTTCGATCGAAGAAGAACGCGCCATTTTGGACCGAATGGCAACATCCTCTGCCAAAACAACGACGACAGCTGTCGTTGATCCCAAGACAGTGATCGAGAGCCGCAAGCTGGTGAACTACGTCTATGTCGATGACGGGGTGAAGGACTACATCGTCAGCTTGATCCATGCGACTCGATACTCGGGAGAAATCGATCCTGCGCTGGCACCTTTGGTAAGAGCAGGGGCGTCCCCTCGTGGAACGATCAATCTGACACTGGCGGCGAAGGCTGTCGCCTTTCTCCGCGGAAGAGGGTATGTGGTGCCACAGGATGTGAAAGATCTGGCCCATGACGTGTTACGTCACCGTATTCTGCTCAGCTATGAAGCAGAGGCGGAAGAGATCACCAGTGAGCAAATTATTACAGCGATTCTGGAACGGGTTCCAGTCCCGTAGGCCGGCTATCTGGTTTCTTGAATCCGTCTTGGCGTCGAGTCATGTGGTGGGTTAAGGTTCGGGGCCGTTAGTCTGACGGTATTTCGATCATGAAAAGAGCCGTTCGCTACATTCTTCTTATCCTCGCGGTGATTGCCGTAGTCACGGCGCTGGTGCTCTGGAAAAAGGGAGATCGCGAAGCGGCGATTCAAGAATTGCAGACACGCTTTAGCGCAGAAGTTAGTTTTTCGGATGATGAATTCTACGTGGGCTGTTCAAGTGAATCTCTTGTCGATCTGAGGGAGTTTGTCGGCCTCATTCAGCGAATTGGCGATCCGTCATTCATCGATCTGACCGGAGCCCCTAATCTGGAGTCGTTTGCGGGCTTCGAAGGATTGCTGACCGTGTCCTCACTAATCGCGATTGATTGCCCGAAATTGATATCAGCTCAAGGAGTGGCAGGGCACCCCGGGCTGATTGAGCTGGTCCTGACAGATAGTGTTAATTTTGCTGATGCCTCTGCGGTGAGAGGCATGAGGGCACTGACGACCCTCGATCTGAGTGGTTGTAAGGCGTTGAAAGAAATAGTGATTTCAGAGTTGCCGGTTCTGGAGAATTTATATTTGAGCCGGTGCCGTCAGGTCAAGCGGATCGACTTGATGCCTTGCCCGGGGCTGAAGCAGCTTTATCTCGATGGATGCTCTCAACTTGAGAGCCTCGAAGGGCTTGGCGGTTTGGGATCACTGACTGATCTCGACCTCAGCAATGCGACAGCTCTCCAGATACTGGATGGCATCGGGAAGCTGGGGCAGCTCATCGTTCTTGATATTCGGAATGTGGATGTGTCAGACTTCAGCGAGATAGGCGTATTACCCTCTCTTCGTGTGCTCCGGATGGGGGGGCAGGATGCGATCAAGACACTGGAACCGCTGTCGGAATTGGTAGGGCTCAAGGAAATTCATTTGGAAGCCTGTCCCAATTTTCAATCGCTCAAAGGGATTCCCGCTACAGTGTCGCAGTACGCCGGATTTACTCATTGTCCCAAGTTGACCTCTCTGTCGGGAGTTGAGAGCAGTGTCGGACTTGAGCAGCTTGATTTGACAGGTTGTCAGAATTTGACAGATATCACTCAGGTTTCTCAATTGGAGAGTCTGGTTCAATTGAGTTTGGTGAAGTGCCGACAGGTGAGAGACATCACGCCGGTGGTGGATCTTGAAAAACTCGTGATTGTTATGCTGGGGGGATCAGGAGTGATTCCAGAGTCGATCGAGGCACTGGATCCCGTCAATGAAGATCTCATCTTCGACTTTGCTGTCGGGGAGTAGAAGGTCAGGCTGCCTATCCTCTAAGCCTGGCGGCTGAGACGCCGAAAAACCATTCCCGTGGCCGCGGTGCCAGCCTTGTGGCAGAGAGTCAACTCTGACAGGAATTAGGATCGAGGCCTGAAGCGGAAAACAAAACAGGGTTAGGCGGATGGCCTAACCCTGTTGCGGGCGAATTATTGAAAGTCGGGATCAGAACGCCTTCTGCCATCCGAGTGTGATCATCCAGTCCATGCCCAGTTGAGGGCCGTCGAGGTCCTGATAGATCGGGGTGCCGGCCTCAAGCGCGAGACGGTGACCTTTGAACATGCCGTTCTGACAGTAGTAGTTAATTCCTCCGAACGCATCGATGCGCTCGCCTCCTCGAAGAGCGGGATCGGCCGTGGGAACGGGTCCTCTGATCAGAGGGTCGCGACCATCAACATCTCCCCAGCTTGTTCCGGCGATGCGCAGCGAAGTGCTGAGTGCATCGGAGACTTTCACTGCGCCCCAGAGAGTGGCGGTGATATCATCACCGAGGCTATACTGCTCATCATTTCGGCCCAGGTGGATAGTGCCAAATAACTGGGATCCCCAGGAGAAGTTGCCGCATTGCCCGAGCCAGGTGATCCCGGGATTGAGATCCCACGTTCCGGAACCCAACTGCATGGGGTAGGGGAGTCGGATGGTGCGGCCCGCTGGCGGTACAAATCCAGTCTCGGTGGTTGAGCCACTCGGAGCACTCATCATGAGATTGAGGTGAGCGCGACTGTTTCCTTTCTCATAGATATCGACGAGGCCTCCGAATTTGAAATCTCCAATACCATTGGTGCGGGTATTGAAAGTGGTTCCGTTGGCCACCAGGTGATTCATGCTCTTGTCGAGGACAGGCATCATGAACGCGAGGGTGACCAGATCGTTTGGCGCATACATGGCGCTGAACATGTGCATCTCAGTCTGCATGTCTGTTGGCATGATCTGAAAGGGGCCGGTCCCGGGTGCACTGAGTTGGGATTGAGGGGTGACTTTGCTGCTACCCACATAATTATCCCTCATATCCATGAACATGTAGCGGTAAGCGAGCATCAGCTCCCCTTCGTGATGCATGTGGTCACCCATGACGCCAATGGGCGCATGGCTGTCGACACGGCTGGAATCCCAGGGGATTTCAGAGCAGTGTGGTTCGACCGCTATTTCTTTTGGGGCGGGTTCTCCCGCATGGGCGGTAATAGGGGCGATGCTCAGCACGAGACCGAGCGAGAAAGTGATGATTTTGAAAAGTCGTTTCATGAAATTGTAGATAGATGGGTGTGTTTAATTCGATCGGTGGGCACTGGCCTCAGCGTCTCTGGAGAATTCCAGCTGAACGGAGCGGTGATGGGCGGGCGTAATTTGCCCTGACGAAGCGACATGGCTTCGCTGTGTGACGCGGATCAGGCCCGAGGGGGACGATCGATACCGGGTGGCGCAATGCCAGGTGCAACGAATTGCGGAGCATCCAGATTGAATAGAGCAAATCCAGGATGGGAAAACTTAACGGAACCCGCGTTGATCGGGCCGAGCACTTGAGATTTGGCAAGCAGGTCGAGTATTTCTTCCTGCTCGGAGGTCCGCTCACTTTCAAGGGCCAAGCAGTGGTCGCAGGGAGCTTCGCCGCTAATGGCTTGAGCAATACGGGAGGAGAGGCTTTCGTCGCTGCTCTGGACTGCGACCATCTTTGCCCAGGTGATGGACTGCATCACGCCCCAGTGCACGTCCGTCAAAAGGACGGCTGCGGTCAGGGCCAAAATGGTGATAAGTCGATTCAAGGCAATCATCCTTCAAGCAAATACGACGCTTTTGCAAGCGCGGATACGGTGAATTCCCGTGGCATTTCATTTTGACTTGTGGCTTCCTACTGGTGAACTAGTTCAGTCTATATCATGAGTTCAAAAGTCGCATTCGTTACAGGAGCCAGCAAAGGAGTAGGTCGTGGAGTCGCTATTGGATTGGCGAAGGCGGGCTGGGACGTAGCTATCAACTACTATTCCGATTCTGCAGGAGCAGATGAGACGAGAGCCGTGATCGAAGAGCTGGGATCCCGGTGTTTTACAGCCGAAGGGGATGTGGGCGAGAAGTCCCATGTCGAAGCCATGTTTTCCGCGGTGGTGACAGAACTGGGCGGACTTGATTGTCTCGTCAATAACGCTGGCCGACAAACCTTCGCTCCGCTTTTGGAGTTGTCTGAGGAGGACTGGGACAAAACGATTCGAACAAACCTGAAGGGAAGCTTTCTATGCACCCAGGTTGCGGGGCGACTCATGAAAGATCAGGGCAGGGGTGGGTCTATCATCAATATTGGGTCAGGGGCTAACAAACAGCCTTTTCTGAATCTGGTCGACTACTGTGCTTCCAAAGGAGGGCTTGATCAGTTGACCCGGGTGAGTGCGTGTGAACTTGGGCAATACCAGATTCGGGTGAATTGCGTGGCACCCGGGGCGATCGAGATCGAACGCACTCGCGAGGAGTCCCCGGATTATGCTGGCACCTGGTCGCCACTGACTCCGATGGGACGGGTGGGGCTACCTGAGGATGTCGCCAATATGGTGGTGCACCTGGCTAGTGAAGAGGCCGCATTTGTGACTGGCCAGACTATCTACGTGGACGGAGGACTCTGGACCAAGCCTCAATGGCCCTACGAGACTGAGTAGCGGTCACCAGTCGATCACCTGGAGAAGGTTGCTGTAATCATCTGTCCAGAGAAGGTCCGGGTCGGAGTCGTTTCTCCATTCGGACGAATATCCCTTTTTCTCGACGAGTGAGAGGAACTTGTCGTGTTTGCTAAGTAGAATCCAGTCGGAGTAGTAGTACATGGTTTCCTCATAGAGCGGGTCATACTCCACTCGGATCGCACCGTAGCCTGCGTTTTCGGCCAGATTGTGGACAAGGTCGCTCAGATTGAGATGGAGGTTGCTGACATGAATTGCGATGACTCCATCTGGTTTGAGATGACGGGTGTAAAGCTTCATCGCCTCCACGGTGATGAGGTGAATCGGAATCGAGTCTCCACTGAAGGCATCGACCACAATGACATCGAATTGCTGCGATCCGCTTTCTTTCCATTCTTCTTCCATGGAAATTCGGGCGTCGCCGAGAACGACGGATTCTTCACCCAGGCAGTCTTCGAGGTAGGTGAAATGTTTGCGTGCCAGGGTCTCGACCTGAGGATTGATTTCGTAAAACCGAATGCGGTCCTCCGGGCGCATGTAGGCGGAGACTGTTCCAATGCCCAGGCCAACAACGGCTACGTGCATCGGCTCAGGAATGACTCTCGACTTGTGACACTTGAAGATGGCTCCGATGCCGCTGTCTTCTGAGTAATAGGTGGGAGCCACATTTCGAAAGTCCTCGTGGGTGTACTGGCGACCATGGGAAATGCGTCCGTGATAGAGCGCCAGAAAGTGATCTGATGTGTAAAGATTCAAGTCGTAGACGCGAAGAACACCGTAGAATCCTCTCATCGTATCAAGAGCATCTTCACGGGTGAATTTGACCTGGGTGTTCAGGGAGTAGCAGAGAGTGGCTATCAGTCCGACCCATCCAACTATACCGGCCCTCACAAATCGGGTTTTCAGTTGATTCCGAAATCGGCGGAATAGTTGAATCGAGACGAGAACGACCAGAAAAAGCAGGGACCAGTGCAGCTCCCAGTAGCCATCAAAAATCAGGGGGGCGGCGGCACTGACAAAAAGTCCACCCAGAGCGCCACCCAGTGATATAGCGAGATAAAAGGCCGTGAGCCGACTGGAGGGAGGCTTGAGCCGGACTACTTCACCATGACAGATGAGGCACCCGAAGAAGATTGCCCCGACATAAATGGTGACTTGCCATCCCAGATGCATCTCGGTGGCAGCGAACTGCTGATTGATCAAATAGGCCACCGCGGCAACGGACAGAATGGCGAGCGGGATGGCCGCGCGCCTTCGGTACCAGCGAGAGTGATCAAATGTGATCACGAATGTGAGGAGATAGAGCGCTAGAGGGAGGACCCAGAGAAAAGGGACCACGGCCACGTCTTGACACATTTGATTGGTCAGTGACAGCAATAGCATTGAGCCGCACGCAGCGAACGCGACCCAGAGGATTTTGTCGAAGAGAGGCGTCCTGGTCGCGGCTTCTGTTGTGCTCTCGCCAATAGGAGGGTGCGACTTGACTCGTTTCAGATAGGCTAAGGCACATACTGCCGCAGTGAGGGCGTAGGCTCCATAGGCGATTGACCAGGTTAGGGTCTGTTTTGAGACGGCAAGAAGTGGCTCGAACAGGAAGGGATAAGTTAGAAGTCCCAGGATAGAGCCAATATTGGAGACCGCATAAAGTCGGTAAGGCGATCGACCGGGAAAGGCTTCACCAAACCAGTGCTGCAGAAGAGGACCGGAAGCAGACAGGAGCAGATAGGGGAAGCCCACCGTGAGGCTGAGAAGTCGAATGATGCCAATGATAGGTTGAGCACTGGCACCTTCCGGTTGTAGGGATTCTTCGGGGGTGATGGGCAGAACGATGAGAGAAATCGCCAGCAATCCAAGATGAATCCCAACTTGAAGTTTTCGCCGTTCGCGAAGGAAGCTCACCAGTGCATGGGCGTAGGCGTAGCCTCCCAGTAGTCCACATTGAAAGAACAGTAGGCAAGTCGTCCACACGGCCGGACTTCCTCCATACCAGGGGAGAATATATCGGGCAATGACAGGCTGAACCTGGAAAAGCAGAAAGGCGCTCAGGAATATGGCGACAGCAAAAATCGGCATGGTTGGTAAACCGGAGAAAGGTGGGAGGGTTGCGAAAGAATCGACGCCTTTTCGCCTTAGTTGCTCCGGTCACGGGTCAGCATGATCTCATTGCCTTCTGTATCCATGCACATCGCGAGATGTGGAGGTTCGCCATCTTCGGGTTCGGGCTCTTTCGGGCACTGTCCTCCGGCGTCACGCACTGCAGCGGCGCCTGCAATCACATCAGCGACCTGCAGTGTGATCCCGGTCCATGTCTTCTTGCCGTCACCTCCACCGTGAATTGAAATTAATCCACCGGCGATTTCCAATTCAGTGATGTGGGGGTTTTGTTTGACCACTTCCCCTCCGAAGGTGTCCCGGTAGAATGCAGCGGCGCGTTCTGAGTCAGCGGCCCAGATGGTGTATTTGATTTTTTCGACGGTGAGCATGGATTTAGATGTATACGTATCAGAGATTGCGGCATAAACGAATTTGAAAATCAATCGTCACGATGGCATGGCTGCGGGAAATAATTCACTCAATTGAAACTCACTTTTCCAGAGGCCTTACCCGTATCCCGAAGGCGGGAAGATATTCGCGATGCGATGGCCAAGCATCAGGTGGTCATTGTTTGCGGTGACACGGGCTCGGGTAAAACGACGCAATTGCCGAAAATTGCCCTGGAGATGGGGCGGGGGAGTCAGGGAAAGCGGATCGGATGCACCCAGCCGAGGAGGATCGCAGCCACTTCAGTGGCGCGTCGGGTCGCTGAAGAATTGCAGGTCACCTTGGGGAAAGAGGTGGGCTACCAGATCAGATTTGAGGATCGAACTGATCGCAAGACCACCGCGGTGAAGTTCATGACGGACGGGATACTGCTTGCCGAGACGCGCAATGATCCGGACCTCCGCCAATACGACACTCTCATTATCGATGAGGCTCATGAACGCTCGTTGAACATTGATTTCATCCTGGGCTATCTGCATCAGACTCTTGTGAGGCGAAAAGACCTGAAGGTCGTCATCTCTTCGGCAACGCTGGACGCGGGTTCCTTCTCACGTTTCTTCAGAGGGGCTCCAGTGGTTGAGGTTGAGGGTCGAACCTTTCCTGTGGAAGACGCCTATCAGGAATCGCTTCACGACAGAGAGCCCTTAGTTGAACAGTTGGGACGGGCCGTTGAAGAGCTTGGGCGAATGGATCGTCTTGGCGACACCCTTGTGTTCTTGCCTGGCGAGCGTGAAATTCGTGATGCCGCCGATCTGCTGGAAGGGAGAAATTATGCGGACACTATGGTGCTGCCACTGTTTGCCCGTCAGGCGGGCAAGGAGCAGAAGGCAGTCTTCACTCCCACACCTTCAAAACGAAGAATCATCCTCGCTACCAATGTGGCAGAAACTTCGCTGACGATTCCCGGTATTCGTTTTGTGGTTGATTCCGGGCTGGCTCGGGTCAGTCGACACGACCCGGGGTCGGGGATTCAACGTCTCCAGATCGAGGAAGTTTCCAAGGCGAGCGCGAGACAGCGGCGAGGACGTTGTGGTCGGGTGAGCGCAGGCGTTTGTGTCAGGTTGTATTCCGAGGAGGATTTTGAAGCGCGTGACGAATACACCGATCCCGAGATATTGCGGTCCAATCTAGCCGGGGTTGTTCTGCAGATGGAGCACTTGGGGCTGGGTGACCCCCTTGAGTTTCCTTTTGTGGATCGCCCCCAGCCGAAGCGGGTCGCTCAAGCTTATCGTGTCCTTGATGAGATTGGGGCAACTCAAAAGCGAGGGAAGTCAGTCGAGTTAACCAAGACCGGACGTGAATTGGCTCGCTTGCCCCTTGATCCCCGGGTGGGACGTATCCTCGTCGCCGCGCGTGACGAAAACTGTCTGTTGGAGGGGCTTATCGTGGCGAGTGCTTTGACGGTTCAGGATCCGAGGGAGAGGCCCAAGGAGAAGCAGGAAGCCGCCGATAGCGCGCATGGTCAGTTTCGCGATAAACGCTCGGATTATACGGGGTGGCTGAGATGGTGGTTTGCGATTCAGGAGTCGCGTGGCAAGTCGAGTAATCAGCTGCGTCGATTTTGTCAGAAGAATTTCCTGAATTTCAGAAGGGTTCAGGAATGGCTGAATCTTCATCGTGAATTGCGCGATTCCCTGCGTGACTTAAAATGGAATGTGCCTCCGGCGGGCAAGCAGTTGACCGATCCTGAGGATACTTATTCGGAGCCTTTGCATCGGGCTGTCTTGACGGCGATTCCCTCTCTGATCGGGATGCATCAGGGCAAGAAGATGGGATATAAAGGGGCTCGGAATTCGACCTTCTTCCTTTTCCCCGGTTCGGGAATATTTGGGTCGTCGCCTGCCTGGGTCATGTCGTTTGAGATGGTTGAGACGGCAAAGCTCTACGCTCGAAACGCGGCGATGTTTGACCCGGGATGGCTAGAGAATGTGGTGCCCCATCTATGCCGTTATCGCTACAGCAACCCTCATTGGGTCAAAGAGCAGGGCGCGGTGTATGGCGACGAGCGTGTCATCGCTTTTGGGTTGCCTGTGGTTGATAAGCGTCCGATTCACTACGGTCGTATTGATCGGAAACTGGCGAGGGAAGTTTTCCTGCTCGAGGCGCTGGTGAACCTGAATACGCGAGCACCGCTCCCCGCATTGAAGCGTAACCGGGAGACCTTAACTGCGGCAGAGCGTCTTGAGCACAAGATGCGTCGATACGGCGGACTGGTGCACCCCGAGGCGGTGGTGGCATTTTACGAAGAGCGTGTACCTGAGTCGGTCTGCACCCAGAAAGATTTCGAAAAGTGGGTGGCTCGCGAGCCGGAGGGTGTCATCGATTTTACGCTGGAAGACTGCATCCTGCCTCAGCTCGAACCCATTCATGTTGAGGATTATCCGGACTCGGTCATGTCTCCCGATGGGCAGACTGAGTTCACCCTGGACTATTTGCACCAGCCTTCTGATCCTGCTGATGGCATTAGTTTACAGATTCCGCTGGTTGAGTTGCCCCATTTACCAGAGTGGTTTGGTGATTGGGTAGTGGCAGGCTGGTTACCAGAGAAGGTGAGTGCATTGCTCCGATGCCTCAGGAAGGAAACCCGGACACTCTTACCGTCGAATCGTGAAGTGGTAGCGGACTTTGTCACTGCCTGGGATGGCTACGAGCCGCATTGCGGATTGATTGAGGCACTCTTGGATTTTCTCTTTGAAGCGTATCAAGTGGAACTGAGTTTCGAGTCGTTCGACCTGGAGCGGTTGCCGTTGCCCTTTCAGATGAGGTATGTCGTGGCGGATGACGGAGGAAGGATCGTTGGCGCCGGGCGCAACCTGTCGGATCTTCAGTTGTCTCTGGCGGGACGGGTTAAAGATCGCTTTTCAACGGTGGCGAGCGGGAAATTTGAGAAGAAAAATATTGGGTCGTGGTCCTTTGGCGACCTACCTGAAGAGGTGGAGCTGGATCGACATACGGTTGGCTTTCCCCGATTATATGACGAAGGAGTTCCGTTAGTCTCTTCGAGGCTTTGGTCTTCGTCGGCATGTGCTTCTGTTCAGCATCGATTAGGGCTGGCAAAGCTCTACCAGACGACGCATCCCGAAGTGATTAAACGTCTTCGCTCCGTGCTATTTTCCGGTGGGCCCCCGGCCGTTGCGGCTCCGAAGCCGAAGGCTTCCTCGGGAAAGTCGGAAAAACAAGGCAGTGGCTTCGGTTCGCTGGCGGCAGCATTCGGCGGAGGATCGCAGCCTGAAGTCAGGATGTCACCAGTGCCGGAGAAGAAGATTCAGAAAACGGCAGCCACCAGGAAGGTGTCTTTTCTGACTCAGAATCAGGCGTGGCTCCTTTCGCATATTGGTGGGGATGCAGATCGCAACCGGGATGACATCCTTCGGCGGGTGCTTGGCGTTGAGTTAGGTGAACCGCTGACGAAGGAGGACTGGGAGCTCGCTGCCGATGGCGTAGGAGCTGTGCTGTTTGATCGGGCATCGGATGCCTGTGGCTGGATTGCAAAGATATTGACGGTTGCCGAGACCATTGGAGGTCTGTTGGAATCGGGCGAGTCGGGGTATGAAGAGTCGCTGAGCGACGCGAGTGAGAATTTATCGAGGTTGCTCGCTCCTGGATGGATTCTGGAAGGGGAGCTGAATCGAAGACTCATTCACCTTCAAGGTTTGGAGATGCGGTTGACGCGAATGTTGGGTGCTGCCCCGATGAAGGATCTGCAGAAACTCGAACGATACGAGGAGGCCGCTGCCGAAATTTGGAAGCGAGAAGTGCCGTGTGATTGCGGTCATTGCCCCGAAGCGGTGGCTAAGGCGGAATGGCTCGCAGCAGACTTTGATCTAAGGCTTCAGATCTTTGCGCCGGAAATTCGGGCACGGTTGAAGTAGGGCCCTACGGTTTGATCATTGTGCCGATGTAGCGCAGCAATTCAAGCCGTCCATCGCTCGATTTTGCCGAGGTGACAAAAGTGGCTGGCTCACCATGGGCATACTCACTGAGTGCTTTCAGAAAGAGGTCACGATTGGTCTTGATTCGGCCGCCTTTGACTTTGTCTGATTTGGTAAAAACAAGAGAAAATGGCACTCCGCGTTCAATGAGCCAGGTCACCAGGTCTATATCGATGGACTGGGGTTCGAGGCGGGAGTCGATCAAGACGAAGACGTGGGTAAGTCCTTCTCTGAATTCAAGATAGTCTGCGACGAAATCGTTGAATCGATGCCGCTCTGACTTGGCCGCTTTGGCGTAGCCATACCCGGGGAGGTCGACCAGGCACCAGTTCTCATTGACGACGAAAAAGTTAATTAAGCGCGTATGACCCGGCTTGCCTGACACTCGTGCCAGAGCTTTTTGATTGCACAGAAGATTCAAGAGCGATGACTTGCCGACGTTGGATCGACCTATAAAGGCAAACTCAGGGAGTTCGGCGCGAGGGCACTCTTCGAGACTGGAGGCACTGATGGCAAATCGGGCGGAAGTAATTTTCATTCGTCGGTAAAAGCGTCGGGTTTTGGCTTCTGCTCGCGGTCGTAGTCAACCCGGTCAGCGAGGTTGCGGGCTTTGACGCGATGATTGCGTTTTGCCCTTCGCTCAACTGTCATTTTTCGCTTCTTGATGCGTCGCGTCAACTCGGCGACTTCCTCATCAAGTTTGAGATATCCCTCGTAGCGATCGAGCGAGAGGTTTTTATTTTCTACAGCAGTTCGAATGGCACACCCTGCATCGGTGCCGTGTTTGCAGTCGTGAAATTTGCACTGAGCCGTGAGATCTTCAATGTCGGCAAATCTTTCGCGTAGAGTGGTTTCATCTGTCCACATCTGGACTTCACGAATGCCAGGGTTGTCGATCAAGATGCCGCCCTTTTCAAGGACAATGAGCTCTCTCGCGGTCGTCGTGTGTCGCCCTTTCCCGGTGACTTCATTGACTTCACCTTCGTCCTGCCACTCTTCGCCGAGTAGCGCATTGATGATGGAAGACTTTCCGACTCCGCTGGATCCGACAAAGGTAATGGAAATACCTGGTTTCAGAAATGCACCGATAGCGCTGACGTTTTCTCCGTCAACCGCACTCGTGACAATGACCGTGGCGTCACGATCAAGTTCTCGAATCGCTGCCGCCGCCTCTTGATTCTGTTCATCCGGATAGAGATCAGATTTGTTGACCAGCACAATTCCTTTCGATTGACTGCGGGCGATCAGAGCGAAAAAGCGCTCCATGCGACGAAGATTAAAATCGGTATCTGCGTCCGTCACGATGCAGACAATGTCTACATTTGCGGCGATCACTTGCTCTTCGCTGGTCTTCCCGGGAGCTTTTCGCGAGAAGCAAGTTTGGCGGGGAAGGCGGGCGCGGATGACTGTATCGAGGTCACCTGTGCCGATCTCCAGAGCCACCCAGTCCCCGACGGCAGGGAGTTCAGCGTTGCAGGACGCATCATGGTAGACTTTTCCACCCAAGACGACTTCGTACTCTACGCCTCCATCGAGTAGGGCCCCGTAGGTGATCTTATTGTCACGAATGAGCCGCGCCGGCTTCCACCCCTTCTTTTCAAAAGGGGAAAAATCCTTCGCCAACGCGTCATTCCATCCCAACTCGGTCAGAGTCATTGTCTTGACTGTATGGTCGGACTGAAAACCTTCACCTGAAATATCAACAATCGTGTCCTCGACCCTGGTAGGAGTTTTAAGTGAACCGCTGAAGATGGCGCTCTGGCTGAAAGTTGTGACCGGTGTGTTTGCCACTTTGTTCCTGGCGGATTCGGCACTTTCTTATTCCCCGGGCAAGAGTGGCATCGGAAGGAATCGGATTTGGGCTACAATGACCCGTGGAGCGGAATTTAACACGAATGAACGAGGCACCTTGAGTCAGGGTGCTCAAACTGGGACCCTATTCATGAAAAAAGGAGTCAAAACCGGCCGTAGGGGCAGTTTTTGACGCATGCCTCAAAGTGGGCGACACTCGCGCCATGTCAGGACTCATTATTAAGCCCAGATCCCGAATTTTTCACGGCCACGACTGGGTCTATGCCAGTGAAGTGCTGAAGGCCTTCGGGAATCCAGAGGCCGGGGATGTCGTAACTCTGAAGGATTACAAGGATCGCCCTCTTGGAACAGCCATCTACAATCCCACTTCTCAGATCGTGGCTCGCCGGATTTCACGGAGAAAACAAGAGCTGGATGCTGAGTTCTTTGAGCGGAGGCTGGAGCGAGCACTGGCGTTGCGCGAGTCGATGGGGTTTACGGAGCCGATCTATCGTCTCGTATGGAGTGAGGCGGATGGGTTGCCGGGTGTGGTTGTCGATCGCTACGGGGATAAATTCGTTCTCCAGACGCTGACGCTGGCGATGGACAATCGAAAAGAGCTCATCGTGGCTGCGATCAACAAGGTCTTTGGTAGCTCCGTCGTTATCGAGAGAAATGATTCATCGGTGCGCAAGGCCGAAGGAATGGCCACGTCGACTGGCGTCCTGTCAGGTGACTGGGATGGTCCGTTTGAGATCGAATTCAATGGAATTCGCCAAAGTATCGATTTGTTGGAAGGACAGAAAACCGGAATCTATCTTGATCAGTTGGATAACTACGCTGAAGTGGGCCGATTGTCGGATGGACGTTCTGTCCTCGATTGTTTTTGCAATCAGGGCGGGTTTGCTCTCCACGCGGCAAAAGGTGGGGCCAGCTCAGTGGTTGCTGTAGACATCAGCGCAGGGGCGGTCACTGCGACGAGCGAGAATGCTGCTAGAAATGAGCTGTCGATCGAGGCAGTGGAAGCGAACGTTTTTGATTACCTTAAAGAAGCCGAAGCGGCAGACCGGAAATTTGATATGGTGATTCTCGATCCGCCGTCGTTCACTAAGAACCGCAAGAGTGTCACCGGGGCGATGCGCGGCTATAAAGAGATCCACCTACGGGCGCTGAAGTTGCTGAATCGAGGGGGAATACTGTCGACCTATTGCTGCAGCCATCATGTCAGCGAGCAAGAATTCTTTGATGTGATTTGCGATGCTTCTGTCGATGCTAAGCGAAATCTGAGAGTGATCGATGCCCATACGCAGCGGAGGGACCATCCTGTGATTGCGACTCTACCCGAGACACGATATCTCAAGGGATTCACCTTTGAATTAGCAGGAGTGTTTTAGGGGGAGTTGAATTTCTCTGAATGTGATTCACTGCGGTGACACGTGATTAGTGGAATTGAAAATTCGTCACATTTGAAACGGCGAGACGCTTGATCATCGTTCTCTTGTCGTTCATTGCCATTTTGGTCGCGCCGGAGTGCTTTTTGCGTTGCATTGCGGGAGTTTCTTCCCCGTTGTCGGATCGACTTCTTCCGGAAAAGTGGACGCAGTTTCGGGGTGCCAGGTTCCTACGGTAGTTTCTAACTCTTAATGGAGCTTTCTTACGTTGGGTCTTTTATCGGGCTCCCGACTTTGCCTGAGCGATGGACTATTTTCAGGCTCTGATAGTGCCTCCATTCACAATGGAGGATTATGCTCTGGAAGCATTGGGTTTTATGCTTCTAGCATTGGCTACTCTTATGCTGACATTGGGGCCTTCGTTCTCCGGTCGACGATTCCTGTATTAGGGGCCGGTCCGGCAGGTCTCGGTTTGCGTCTTTCTCTTTTTCCTGATTCTCGCCTATGCCTATGCGAGGTTGGATTTCATCTACTTCGTATTTTAACGCCCGGTGCTCGGCCGGTGCAGATTGAGCGTCGCCCAGTCGAATTGGCTGGACCTATCACGGTATTTTGAGTCAGGATTTCCGCGGATGATTGATACTAGATACATCCAGTTCGCATTGGTTTTTACTGTGATGATTTCCTGCACCAGCGGGAGCGAGCGAGAAGCTGTACGCTCGTGGACCAGTTCTGATGGGAAGCAGATCACTGCTTCGCTGATCAGTGCAGATAGTAGGGAAGTCATTTTGAAGCTGGAGTCCGGGAGGGAGGCTCGAGTTCTACTTTCGCGATTGAGTGAGCCTGACAGAGCGTTTCTGGAGTCCCTTCGGGAGAAGGGACAGACTTTCGCATTCAAGGTGCTTCCTGATGAGACCTCGGCTCCTCGAGAGATTGCGGTTGAAGGCGGGCCGCGAATATTCAGAACTCCCCATTTTGAATTCGACACGGATCAGGAAGTCTCTCACGCCTTTATATCCGAGGCGGCGAGGGTCTATGAAGGGACCTTTTATGCCTTGGATGGATTGCCTCACGGGCTCGTTCTGAAACCGCCGGGAGGAAGTGAATTCTACCGTGGGAAACTCATGGGAGATCAGGCTTTTAATGAAGTGGTGAGTGAGGTGATGCCATCGCTTCCCGGGCAGCGGGTGGTGGGCCTTTACATGACCAACCGGCAGGAACTGCTTGTGCCCTTTTCGTCTCTGGGGGCCAAGGTGATGGGAAGTCGACTGACTTTGAGAAAGAGTTCCGATACGACCACGCTCATTCACGAAATTGTTCATCAGTTGATGCATGATTGGCTCCCCCTTGTTCCGACATGGTTTGCCGAGGGAATGTCGGAATATGTTGCCTCAGTTCCCTATCAGAACGGGCGATTTGAGTTTCGAAATTCGGAGCGAGGCCTCAAGGGGCGACTTGAAGGGCAATACGGAGTGGCGGGTGCGACAGTCACAGGCGTGCGTCGGCCTTCAGCGATTCTGGGGTTGGAAGCCTTGGGCTCGATCTCCTCAGAGACTCGACGGACACCGGAGGGTATTCTTGCCGGAGTCGCTCTTGATGCATGGGGAGGCACCATTCGCGAATATAGGGATGCGATGCTGTTAATTTACTACTTCATGCACCTTGATCTGCCGGAAAGGGCAGGTGCTCCCATAGGGGCTTACCTCCGGTTGGTGGATCTGGCGAAGGAAGAGACCGGATTGCTTGAGGTAGAGGTCATCGAATTTGAGAAGAAGAGAATCGCCTACAATGAGCAGGTTAAGCATTTCAATCAGCTGCTGGATCAATTTCGTGAGGAAGCCGAAGGCTACAATGAGCGGGTGATACTCTACAACGATCAGGTTAAATTAGGACTTCCTGAGAACGAGATAGTCGTTGTCGGCATTGCTCCCACAGCCCCGGTCCCTCCGGAAGAATTTGAAATGCCGGAGGCGATCCGAAAGGCGCAATCCGGTGGAGCGATCGATCTGGTGGGATTGGTACAGGGAAAGGCGTTGCCTGCCTTGATACGTGATCGATCCGCAGCTTCGATCGATGCTTCGATGCGGGAGGCCTTCGCCGGGATCGGAATCGAGATAAAATACGAGCTATAACAATCAAACCGAATAGAAGATATGAAGATCAATTACTTAGTGACAGCCATGTTTGCGATATCTCTATGCAGTTGCGAGAGAGCGGCCGACCGGCCAGATGCAGGTCAAGATCCAGTGGAAGATCCAGTGGAAGATCCAGTGGAAGATCCAGTGGAAGATCCAGTGGAAGATCC
>CAXBHX010000072.1:0-22635 GCA_963975655.1 uncultured Verrucomicrobiales bacterium | reverse complement strand
TCTTTCTCTTTCTCTTTCTCTTTCTCTTTCTCTTTCTCTTTCTCTTTCTCTTTCTTCAAACATGACAGCAAGAGCCATCGCAGGCACTATTATTGCCTATCTTTACAACAATTTTTTGACCTATGTTCCTTCGAGGGGGCTGCGCAATCTCTTTCTATCGCATTGGTTCTCCGCATTTGGAGAGGGATGCGGAGTACAAATGCGAGTTCGGATTTTGAACGGACGAAAGATTCAGCTTGGAAAGCGCGTCGTCATCAACTGGGGGTGCGTTCTTGATGGGCGAAAATTTGCGATCCGAATAGGAAAAGATGTGTCGCTGGGACCAGAGTGCACAATTATTACAATAGGGCATGACCCGCAGTCTCCTGATTTCGATGACCGCGGCGGCGAGGTAACTATTGGCGACCGCGTGTGGGTCGGACAGAGAGCCATGATTTTGCCGGGCGTCAATGTGGGCGAAGGGGCAGTGATCGCAGCGGGAGCGGTGGTGTCAAAAGATGTCGATCCGTTCAGCATCGTCGCAGGCGTACCCGCGAAAGAAATAGGAAAGAGAAATCGGGATCTGAGCTACAAGTTAGACTACAAGCCCTGGCTAACGTAGCGACCTGACTCAGTCCCTTCACCAATCACAACAACAATAAATTCAGAATGCAAATAAGTATCTTTGGCCTCGGCTACGTTGGCGCTGTAACCGCAGCATGCCTCTCTAACAAAGGACATTTCGTCCTTGGCGTTGATATTCAGGAAATTAAAGTGGAGGCGATCAACAAAGGACAATCCCCTATCGTGGAACCTGGCCTCGGAGAGCTCCTGCATTCCGGACACACAAACGGAACCTTGCATGCCTCTACGGATTTTCAGGCGGCTATCAAAACCACGGATATTTCAATTGTGTGCGTCGGCACACCCTCGCTCGATTCAGGACATCTTAATCTCGATTTCGTCCACGACGTCTGTAAGCAGATTGCCACTGCAATCCAATCGAAAGACTCTCCTCATACACTTATTATCCGAAGCACGATGCTTCCAGGCAGCACTCGAGATCTGGTGGCAATGTTTTTTAAAGACCTGATTTCTAAAAATCTTTTGAAAGTAGCCTACTGCCCCGAGTTTCTCCGCGAGGGTAGCGCTCTCGACGACTACCATACCCCTTCCCTTACCGTTTCCGGCTCCGATGATGGGGAAGCGATTCCAGAGGTCGACCTAGTAATGGGAGGCGCCGAATGGTGCCGCTGGGAAGCCGCCGAACTCACCAAATACTCCTGCAATTACTTTCATGCGCTTAAGGTAGCTTTCGCTAATGAGATCGGGCGCCTCAGCAAGAGCTTCGGAATAGACGGCATCGCTACTATGAATACGCTGTGCTCGGACACTCGTCTCAACATTTCGAAATACTACATGCGACCAGGCAACCCATTCGGCGGATCCTGCCTTCCCAAAGATGTCTCAGCCCTGCAAGCACACGCACGGCAAGAAGGCATATCGACCCCCATCTTGGAAAACATTCTCTCTTCGAATCAGGCACACCTAGACTCTTTGATTCAGACCATCATCGCGACCGGCAAAAAACGAATTCTGATTCTCGGACTGAGCTTCAAGAAAGACACCGATGATCTACGCGGAAGCCCCATGGTGTCCGTAGCAGAGACACTTATCGGGAAAGGTTATGAGGTAAAGATTTTCGACAAGAGTTTTGTATTGGATAACCTCGTTGGCAGCAACGAAAACGAAATCAATCGACGGATGCCTCATCTAGCAAAGGCTCTTCAAGGTGATCTACACGAAGCAATAGGAACTAGCGACATACTCGTCGTAGCTCACTCCACCGCTTCAATCACAGATTTAGAAGAGTGTGTCACGGAAGATCATCATATCATTGACGTAAACGGGTGGAGAGAACTTAGCAAGTTACCAGCCAAATACGAAGGCCTATGCTGGTAAGGCCAACAAGCCGGACGCCACCTACAGATCTCCTACTGGGGCTCAACCCGACGCACGATCCTCCCTCGACTCGTGCAAACGGAACAACGCTCAAGCCATCGCTCTACGTGGAGGCACCATCGGCGAAGGTGCGGCCGGTGCGATTGAGAGCAAAGAAGTGAAATCTTACACAATCGTGGCCGACAACCCTGCAAAAAAGCTCAGTGAGAGGAATCGCGATTTGCACTATAATTTGAATTACCGTTACTGGCTCACATAGGATTCCCCATTCAATGGTAAAACCTAAACCACAAAGCAACCGCCAACTATCTATCGATTGGTTAAGGGGGATTTCGATTATCGGCGTTCTCATCCTCCATTCTGGATTCGAGGGCCGACTCGATGAGAACACACTTCGACTCTGGACGTCCGCATCGACGTTAGTGGAGTGGGCTGTACTGGCTTTCTTCTTCGCATCTGGCTTACTCCAAAACCCGAACGAAGCGATCTGCTCAGTCTTGCGGAAACGATCGATAACTCTGCTCGTCCCATTCGTGATCTACCACGTCATTTACACGCTGCTCCTTTTCGCACTCAATAGCACCGGTATCGGCACCCAGCACATCCAATCTTTTGATCTGAACACCCAGCTTTTGATCCCTTGGCCGTCGCCTGCTTTCCAATTATATTTCCTCCCTGTGCTTTTTGTAGTGATGCTGACGGCAAGCATAGTCACTAACACTTTCCCTAAACTCAGCAAATGGATCGCGGTGATCATCATTCTTGGCGCCGCCGTCTTCTACTGCGTGGAGGGATTTCCAAACAGTGCTCACGGCGCAGAGTTCAATAAGTGGCCACTCTACTTTGCCAGCTTCTGGATTGGTTTCTTATCAAAGGGTGAAAAACTTGATCGCCCATGTTGGCGATTCCCTCTCTTTGCAATTTGCATGTCTATCATATTTACCGCCGCCACCCGCGGGAGCGGTTGGCCGATTGCAATCCCTCCACTGCTCTGGTACGGGGCAACCATCTCTCCACGCGGTTGGATAGCCCCTTTGGCAAATACCATCGGACAAAGTGCAGGCAGCATTTATCTATGGCACACTCCTATTCTTCTCCCGGCCATTACCATTGCCCTTTCATACTTGAGCATCCCATCACTACTCATCTGGCTTTCTTCGATCTCTCTCTCCATTGTGGTATGCATCGGTATTCGCATTTCAATAAGCCTGGCATTTAGAAGGTGGTTCAAAATTGAAAGCCCACGGTGGATTTCCCTATAGAATGAAACGTGTAGCGATTCAATTCGCCCGCTTCGGGCCATACCACCTCGCCAGAATCGACGCGGCTGCCACGGCTCTCGGAATTACCGATTGGAAAGTCCACGGCCTGGAAACTGCCGGGACGGATGCGACCTATGACTGGGAGGAAGAGACCGGGGAGCAATCGTGGATGCGCCATACTGTATTCCCGAATGAAGAGTGGGAATCCATCCCCCCAGGCCGCGCTCGCAAGGCAATGACGGATGCACTAGACGCCTTGAAACCGGACGCCATTTGCATCTCTGGCTGGGGCTCACCCGACGCGCGTGCCTGCCTCGACTGGTGCAAGCGGAACAATGCCAAGGCTATCGTCATGAGCGAAACCCGGGAAGTGGACGGCGACCGAAATTGGTGGAAAGAGAAACTCAAAGGTATGATCGTCCGCCGCTTCGATGGAGGCCTTGTCGGCGCTCGCTCGCATCGCGACTACCTGGTGAAACTCGGCCTTCCAGCTGAGAGAATCCAACTCGGCTACAACGTGGTGAACAATGAGTTCTTCTCGAAAGCATCTGACCAGTTTCGACAGGAGGATGAGAACCTTGCCCTTCGCCCCTATTTCCTGGCGTCCAATCGTTTCATCGAGCGCAAAAACCTGTCCCGCTTGATCGAAGCCTTCGCCAAGGCATCCGATAAGCCCAATTCGAAAGCCCCTGATTGGGATCTCTGCCTCCTCGGCGATGGGCTATTGGCCCCAAGGTTGAAGACGCAATGCGAGGAACTAGGGTTGATGGTTTCCGAACGGGCCCCATGGGAAGACTCACAAGAAAACACTTCCGCCTCCGTTGTATTCTTCCCGGGATTCCGGCAGATCGAAGAGCTCCCCCGCTTCTATGCGAATGCCGGGTGCTTCGTCCATCCTGCTTTGGAAGAACCCTGGGGGTTGGTCATCAATGAAGCGATGGCGTGCGGACTCCCCATCCTTTCCAGCCACAATGTCGGAGCCGCCGAAGAACTGGTCGAGGATGGCGTCAATGGTTGGAATTTCAACCCTGCCTCTATCCCGGAAATCACCCGTTGCCTTTCCCGGATTACCCTCCTGAACGGCGGAGAGCGGAGCAAAATGAATGCCGCCAGTTCTGAGCTCCTTGAAATCCACTGCCCGACTCACGCCTTTGGAGATGGTGTAAAACAGGCACTTGACCCGCAAGACTAAACTAGGCCTTTTCACCGGGCCTTACGGCCAGTTCCATTAAACGAACGGCAAGCTTCGAGCGCCCCCACCGAAATGAACGTCGTCCATTTATCAGCATCTCTAAGTCGGGCCGCCGGTGGCATCTTTGAGATCGAACTCGCCCTGGCCACGCAGTTGAAACTCATGGGCGTCGGCACCCGGGCCTTAGGGTTGCATGATAAAGGATGGTCAAAGGATTCTGACCGCTGGGATTCAGTTAACGCCGAGGTCTGCCCCATTATCGGACCTTCGTCTTTCGGATACTCTCGCCACCTTGCACCCAAGCTTGAAAGCAGCCCTGCTGATTTAGGCCACCTGCACAGCTTATGGATGTACCCGAGCATTGCGATTCACCAATGGAGTAAAAGAGCAGGTATACCTTATGTCGTCACTCCCAACGGGATGCTCGAACCATGGGCCCTGAAACACTCCGCCTGGAAAAAGAAGCTAGCAGGTGTGGCGTATGAAAACCGAATGCTCCGCGGAGCCGTGTGCCTGCAAGTCAACACCGCCAAGGAACTCGCTGATTGTCGCAGCTACGGGCTGAAAACCCCGGCTGCCATTATCCCAAATGGCATCCATCTTCCCAATGATTCCATCACTACGACTCCGTCCGAAAACGGAGTGAAGACCTTGCTCTTTCTGGGCCGATTGCATCCCAAAAAGGGATTGGCCAACGCGCTAAGAGCCTGGGCAAAAAGGCCAAAATCAACCCACTGGCAATTCATCATCGCCGGCTGGGAGCAGGAGGGACACCAGAACGAATTGAAGCAGCTTTGTCAGGATCTCGAAATCAATGAGGCCACGCTTCCTCTATCAGACTTTCTTGAAAACCCCGATCAAGCGGAAGCCGCCTCCATCGTGTTTGTCGGGTCGGCCTTCGGCGACCAGAAAGACCAACTGCTTCGGCATAGCGACGCCTTTATCCTGCCCAGCGTCAGCGAAGGCATGCCCATGTCCATCCTCGAAGCGTGGGCCTACGGGCTGCCCGTCGTGATGACCGATCACTGCAATCTTCCCGAAGGCTTTGCGGCGGAGGCCGCTATTTCCATCACCACTGAACCTGACTCCATCTCTGCGGGATTGAGAACGCTTTTTGAAGCCTCCCCCGACGATCTCAACACGATGGGGGCCAACGGCCGTGCCCTCGTCGAGAGGCAATTCACCTGGCCACACATCGCCACCCAGATGAAAGCTGTCTACGACTGGGTCCTAGGAGGCGGCCCCGCACCGGACTGCGTCAAAGTCGACTAAACCCTCCTTCGCGGCCATCTTCTTAACGAACTCTTCGATGTCGAACCTGACTTCCATGCCCCTCCCCTTTTTCCTGAGCTGCCTCGCGCTCATCGCTTTGATGACGACGGCCTGGAAAGCCCGACGCCAGGCCTGGGGCTTGCCCTCCTGCGCCGTGCTCGGCACTGTCGCTGTCTGGTACTTCGTCGATGTGTTCTACAACGACTACGGGATTTACGAGCTTGTTGTCGGCCAAGAGTCTCTCCTTTCAGCCTGGTGGCAGGTCCTACTCTTCCTGATCGCTTTCGGCGGGTTGGTCAAACCCATCAGTGTGCGACTCAACGGTCCCCTTGGTGACAGATGCAGCCATGCCATGGCCTACATGGAAACGGATCGCCTTCGGCATCCTGTTGTGCAGCACCGCATTGATACCCTTGCCGGCGCACTGCTCACCGCCTGGCTGGTTCTCATGGCCATCGCCCTCATCCAAGTCAAAGGCAACGCCCTGGGGCTCTTTGCTCCTTATCTGGGCTATCGGGCCAACCCGTGGGCCCGAGGACAGATCGGGGGTGGGTTTTCCGCCATCATTTCCCTAGCCGCCTACCTGCAGATCTTTCTCACCGCCGCCTTCGGCGTCATCGCGGCGGTGGCGATGAATCCCCGCACCCAGAGAATTGCTCTGGCAGTGTGCGCCCTCGCCCTCCCATACTACATCTTTCATCGAACCCGAAACACCATGCTGGTCACAATGCTCCCGGGGATTCTCGCCTTTGTCTTTCTTCGTCTCCGCAAAGGCATCTGGGTCAAAGGCGGGGTCCTACTAGCCGCCTTTCTTGTCATCAACTTCTGGTTCACCTTTGTTATGGCCAACCGGAACGATCAATCGATTTCCCGGGCTTTTCAGGAGGAAACCGATCAAAAGAAACTCAAGGAGACGAGACACGAAGGGCTCAACATGTTCGAGGAACTAGCCTGGATCAATCACTTCATCGTATCGGGCAAATACCTCCCTAACTGGGGCAAACGCTACTTCGCGGAAATCGTCAATCCCATCCCCCGCGGGCTCTGGAAAAACAAACCGATGATCGGGCTCGACTACGCTGTGGCGCGCGGCCAGGCCGTCACTGGAGCCAAGGGGGAAGTCACCGCCACCATTTCCACCGGCATGATTGGTCAGGGCGTCGTCAACTTCGGCCGGATCCTCGGCCCAATCGCAGCCGCGCTGCTGATGTGTCTCTGGGTGGCCCTGCTGGTCCGGCAAGACCTCCGCGGCAAAGATCCCGCCCGCCTCATCCTCTACGGCAGCGGCATCATATCAACCATCAATCTGGGAAGGGACATCAGCCTGCTGGGGCTCTACCCCTTTCTCTTTGGACTGGGCCTCTTCTGGGTCTGGGAATACTACCGCCGCCGACAGGCGCCCCCTGAAAGACGCAAGCGGATCGAACCCTACCCCCGTCGGCCGAAGTGAAGACGCGGAATTCGGAAGAATCCGGCGCGAAAGCAAGGGATGAGCTGTTGGATGCCATCCGGGGACTCAGTGCCCTGATGGTCCTGGCCGCTCACATTCGCGGGTTTGTGTTTCTTGACTTCGGAGAACTGACCCATCCTGGCCCGGTCGCGAAGGCCTTCTATTTCGGAACTGGAATCCATCATCAAGCGGTCATGGTCTTTTTTGTTCTCTCTGGATACTTCGTCGGTGGCGGAGTCCTGCGATCGATTCAAGCGGATCGCTTTGCCTGGAAGCGCTATGCCTTGGCAAGAATCTGCCGCCTCTGGATGGCGCTGATCCCCGCACTGGTTCTGACGCTGGTCTGTGATTGGGTGGGAGGAACGCTGGCTCCTGAAGCTTACGGGGGCGGCTGGCACGCCCAATGGTTTTCCGGACCGACGGAGTCATCACCCGCCCGACATGACGCCATCACCCTCCTCGGGAATCTCGCGTTTCTGCAGACCATCTCCGTTCCGGTTTTTGGTTCGAATGGCCCCCTCTGGAGCCTGGCCAATGAATTCTGGTACTACCTCACCTTTCCATTGCTCGCTGTCGGAGCCTGGAACCTGGCCAAGTCACCCAAACGAAGGATTTTTGGATTGGTCAGCCTGTTGACGGGTGTTTCAGTTCTCTGTTGGCTCCCCTTGCCCCTAGTCAGCAAAGGGGCCGTTTGGCTTCTCGGAGTCGTCGTCTGGTTGCTCGCCACATTCGCCGATCAGCTTCCCGCCAGGTCACGCCACCTCTGGAGAATCACCGGTGCCTGCGCTTTCGTAGCGACGCTCGTTCTCAGCAAAACCGACTCACCCCTTGGCAGTGACTTTGCCGTTGGACTGGCCTTCGCCATTTGGATGATGGTTCTACTCGGGCCCTGGATTCGGTGTTCCTTCCTTCGCCCCGTGAGCCGCTTTTTCTCCGAGATTTCCTACACGCTCTACGTGACCCATTTCCCGATTCTATTTCTCTTTGCTGCGACCCAATTGAAGGGCAGTCAACTCGAGTTCGGCCCGAAGGGCGTCGGCTTGTTTCTGCTGCTTTTTCTGGGATGTATCCTCATCGCAACGCTACTCTGGTGGCTCTTCGAAAGGCGTACCAACGACGTCCGCAAGCAGATCAGCCGTTTGCTTGGCCACTGAAATTTCAGAAGCTGCCGTTCGACGGATCGAACTAAGCCTCCCCCCCCTTCTCCTCCCATGTGGATCGTCTCCCAAATCGGTGCCCGTGAGCACTACAGCATTCCCCGGGCCCTTCATCGGGCCGGGCAACTGGCGGGGCTGACGACCGATTTCTGGGTTCCGCCAGGGAGTCTCTTCGCCAAGATTCCGGGAGGCAAGCGCTTGCAGGACCGGTTTCACGCCGAGCTGGGTTCCGCCCCTGTCCACTCGCTCAATTCCCGTCTTCTGGTCTTTGAAGGCTTATCCCGTCTCCTCGGCTCTAGCGGGTGGGATCAAGTCCTCGCTCGAGATGCCTTGTATCAACGCAAGACCACCGCCTACCTGCGAAACCTCCAGCTTCCGAAGACCGATGCTCCCACCACCCTGTTCAGCTACAGCTACACGGCGCTCGAACCCTTCAAGGAGGCCAAACGCCGCGGCTGGAAAACGGTGCTGGGTCAAATCGACCCCGGTCCCGCCGAGCATGAGCTCGTCAATCCGCTCCGCCAGCAGCACCCCGAATGGGCCGGCCCCGTCGAAGCCTCTCCACCCCAAAGCTACTGGGATCGCTGGCGTGAGGAATGTGAGCTGGCCGATCGCATCGTGGTGAATTCGGAATGGTCGAAGACACTCCTCTCCCGATCGGGCATTGAGTCAGGCAAGATCGAAATCATTCCTCTGGCACTGGACGCTCCCCTCCCTTTGACGCAAGAGTCACCGCCTCGGCCTCCCAACCAGCCGCTCCGCCTCCTCTTCCTCGGTCAGGCCATTGTCCGCAAAGGGATTCAAGATCTGGTCGCAGCAGCGAAACTCCTGGAGAAGGATCGGTGGCACATCGACGTGGTCGGCCCCCACGGCCCCCTCCCCGATCACCTTCCGGCGAACATGACTTTCCACGGCTCCGTCCCCCGCTCCGAAGCCTCCCACTGGTATTCCCGGGCCGATGCCTTTGTGCTCCCGACTCATTCGGATGGATTTGCGCTCACACAACTCGAAGCGATGGTCCACGGACTCCCTGTCATCGCCACGGCCTGTTGTGGCGAAGTGGTCGAGGACGGCCAGAATGGATGGATCATTCCCGCTGGCGATCCTGATACTTTGGCTCAGCGTCTCACCACCATCGCGAAGGCTCCCGAACAACTCGCCTCAATGAGTGAATCGGCGCGCGATACGGTGCGCCGGTTTAACCTCGGCAGAATTAGCACCGCTCTCCTGAAGTAGCCCACCACAGCTAAACAGCTCTCCCATCATGAAAGGTATCCTTCTAGCAGGCGGCACCGGCACTCGCCTCTATCCCAGCACCTTGGCCGTGTCCAAGCAACTGCTCCCCATCTACAACAAACCGATGGTCTATTACCCCCTGTCGGTCTTGATGCTGGCAGGCATCCGGGAAATCCTGGTGATCACCACCCCCCACGAGCAGCACCTCTTCAAGGCGCTACTCGGTGATGGCTCTCATTTCGGCGTTTCCCTAAGCTACGCTGAACAGCCTTCCCCTGACGGCCTCGCCCAGGCTTTCCTGATCGGCGAAGCGTTCATCGCAGGCGATCCCTGCGCACTGGTTCTGGGAGATAACATTTTCTACGGACAAGGTTTCTCTCCTAAACTAAGAGCGGCGGCGGCTCAAACCAAAGGGGCCACCATTTTTGGGTATGAGGTCCACGACCCCAAGCGCTACGGCATCGTGGAGTTCGACGCCGACAATCAGGCCATCTCCATCGAGGAAAAACCCGAGCATCCAAAATCCAATTTCGCAGTGACCGGCCTCTATTTCTATGACGATCAGGTCGTGGATATGACTAAAAGTGTAAAGCCCTCCAGTCGAGGTGAGCTCGAAATCACCTGTGTCAATCGCGCCTACCTGGAACAAGGCCAACTCCAGGTGGAACTCCTGGGCCGCGGGCACTCCTGGCTCGATACAGGAACCCATGAATCCCTCCTCGAGGCCTCGCAATTCGTCCGCACCATCGAACATCAGCAAGGCTTCAAAGTGGCCTGTCTTGAAGAGATCGCCTGGAACAACGGCTGGATGAGCGATGCGGAATTAGACCAAGCCATTCTCGCCTTGGGCAATGCCCCCTACGCTGACTACCTGCGCTCTTTTCTGCCTACTACCTGAGCGTGCTGATTCCTCGGTCCGAGCACCGGCAAAGAGCGCCTTTTTTCTTTTGATCGAAGAAGCCCTATCAGGACAAACGCTGTGGCACGACTCTATCGATTCACGGATTTGATTCTTTCCCAGGTCCTTCGAATTCCTTCATCCAACGACACCTCAGTCTCCCAGTCCAATTGTGCCTTGGCCAAAGTGCTATCGAGAACGTTTGCCGGCACATCAAACCCTCTGGATGCCTCGTTCTTTATCTGAGGAACCATCCCGGTAACGACTTTGATCCGATCAAGCACTTCAGAAAGCGCATGCCCTTCGCCGGAGCCAATATTATAAATCTCGCCGGGGCCCGCCTTGATCGTGGCCAGAACAACCGCACGGGCAAAATCTTCAACGAAGACATAGTCTCTCACCACATCGCCGCCATACAGCGTGATCTCCTCGCCGAGAGCCAACCGCCTGAGCCACGCCCCGATGACTCCCTGAAATTTTTGCCCATTGCTCCCGGCACCGTAGGCATTGGCACCCCGGAGAATCACGGCATCCAGATCACCGCTGCGGCAGAAGGCCATCAAATAGCTCTCCACCATCACCTTGGTGATCCCATAAGACGATATGGGCGACAAGGGATGGGATTCTCGAATGGGAAGCTCTTGTGGAACGCCGTAGACAGTCCCCCCGGAAGACATGAAAACAAAGCGTCGAACGCCCGCCTCAATACAGGTCTCCATCAAACGAAGGGAACCGACCACATTTTGTTCAACATCATCAATGGGTGCCCCCATTGAACTGGCAGGAACGCTCGTCCACGCAAGATGAATCACCGTATCAACGCCGCGGAGCATTCTTTGACAATCCTGTCGATTGCCAAAATCCCCCTGCCGGCTCGAAAACGAAATGGTTTCAATTCCCTGTCCTCCAAGAAGCCTGACCACATTCCTTCCTACAAATCCCTCCCCTCCTGTGATTAGAACCTTCTTCATCGCACCGCTTTCTTAATCTGGATAATTACCCTTCGGGGGCACCCTAAATTGAGAGAACTTCCTACAATCGCAATGAGATTGTGGCTCATTTTGAAAATATTCGTGCTCTCACCAGAGTCGCTACCCGACGATGCTGGATCAGTCCAAACCTCTATTCCCCCAGAATCTCAATAGACGGCGCTCCTCCCTCCGGCGTCACTGGCACTCAATCGATTCTACGCGGTCTCGAAACAATGGCGGCCAATCGGCAACCAACCCACGATCTTTTACCGGCTGACAGGGCTAATGCCAGCTGACAGTCGAATGATCCCTGGAATCACACATGTGAATCAAGCCTACCTGTAATAGGCGCCACTCCAGATTGAATGACTCGGACGTGGGCACACCAGTCTGGATACCGTCACTCTCGAGCCCCTGCAGGAGAACGCGATCGAAATTGCGGGAGCGCTTCCATACCGGGTATATCTCCGGTAGCTATTAGCCAAATCCTAGCCCAGTCTCTTCAGGGCTCCAATCCTTACGGGCAAATGACCAAGCGTGATCGATTTCATCATTCGGTCAGGGCTGCCCTGCCACTCCTTTGTCGGGAGCCCCTCGTCTCACGGTTCAACGCCCCTGCCGATGTTTCGCAATCTCACCAAGAGCATTCAAAACTGGAAGAAACCGCTTCTGGAATTCCTTTCCGGTCAAAGTGGGCTTCAGGTCATCAATATGGCCACGGGCTTCTTTCTGCTCCGATGGATGTCGGTGGAGCACTACGCTCAATTCGGAGTCGCTTTTGCCTTTCAAGCCACACTCACGATGTTGAGCGACCTTGGCTTCTCTTCCGCTATCCTCGCTCTGGCCGGGGAACGATCGAAGCAGCCGGAGGTTCTCGGGCGTTACCTCAAATCCGCCATACGCTTTCGCACCCTTCTCTTCGTCATCGCAGGCTGCTCCTTTGCCCTTCTTTTTCCTTTCATCACAGCGGGCCAACCCTGGAGTCCAAAGTCGAAAGCTCTCATCCTAGGGTCTATTCTCTGCTCCGTCGCAGTCCAGGGATGGATGATGTATCAGGCCCCCTTGCTTACCCACCGGAGAATCGCATCATTCTACCGACCACAAATCGTTTCGAGCGGCATTCGACTGGCGGCTTCGTGGCTGCTGCACCTGTTGAGCGGCCTCTCTGGTGTTGCGGCCTCATGGGTCAGCACGCTGACCCTTGCCATATCAAGCCGTTGGATCAAATCACTGGGAGCACCCCTCGTATCCAAACCTGAGAAATGCGCGCCTGAAGCCAATCGCGAGATGCTGCGCTATCTGGCGCCCCTGATGCCGGGCGTCGCCTTCTCGGCCCTGCAATCTCAAATCTTAATCGCCATCATTACGATCTTCGGGAGCACTCAAAGTATCGCCGAAGTGTCTGCCCTGGGACGACTGGGGCAGTTGTTTGCCGTACTCAACGCATTCAACGGAGCCATCATCGCTCCTTACTTTTCAGCCCTGCCCGGCATCCGGCTCCACTCCATGTATTTCAAGATTGTCGCCGCCGCCGCTGTAGTCGGAGGCACCCTGACACTGCTCTCATTTCTATTTCCTCAACCTCTCCTTTGGCTGTTGGGGCCTAAATACGCAGATTTAGAGAATGCGATTGGCTGGATGGTTTTAGCCAGCTGTCTCTCTTACCTCGGATCGGTCATGTGGTCGATTCATTCTGCCCGGAAGTGGATTTTCTGGTGGGGCACCGCCGTCTACATAGGCCTTTTGTTAGTCACTCAGGTTTCGTCCGCGGCCTTCCTTGATCTGAGTTCAACCATGGGGGTCATCTATTTCGGCGTAGCCACTTCGATGGCGATCATGGTGGTGCACTTATGCACTGCGACGTATGGCCTAACGCGCCCAATTACCAAGTCCCCCGAAAAGGCTCAGGACAACACTCCCCGACCCTTGTAATCGATGAACCTTTCTTTCAGGACAACCCTTCGCAATGCGCTCCAACTCAATGTGATTTGGTGGCCGATTAAGCTCACTCTGGGTATTCCTGCTCGCATCTACAGGCTTCTCGCAGAAGCCCGTGCATTCGACTTTGTTGCGGCAAAAGAGGATCAAGACTTCGAACAAACCTGCTCACAGATTTTCCCCAACCTCGAAGTCTTGCACGGCCCGTTCAGCGGCATGAAGTATCCGTCAAGGACTTCGATTGGCAGCACGCTCTATCCCAAACTGCTAGGCTCCTATGAGATGGAGCTCTCAGATACTATTGACTACATTCTGACCCAGGCCTACACCGCCATTATAGACATCGGCTGCGCTGAAGGTTATTACGCCGTCGGATTGGGACAACACTTCAAATCCGCGAAGATTATGGCCTTCGATATCAATGAAGAGGCCCGCTCACTTTGCCAGCAAATGGCGCAACTCAACGACGTAGAGGTAGGCTTAGGCGAATTCTGTGATACAAACACCCTTCTGGAATTTAAGAGTGAAGAAAAGGCTCTCATCTTTTGCGATTGCGAAGGCTACGAGATTGAACTCTTCACCCCCGAAGCGGCCTCCGCTATGACCCGTCATGATTTTCTGATTGAAACCCACGACTACGGGAAAATCGAAACAACGCAGACTTTGACGTCCATTTTCTCACAAACGCACGAATGCCAGATTATTGAAAGTATTGATGACACGATCAAAGCTTACTCCTACAACTTCCCCGAACTAGCATCCCTCACTCTGGGGACGCGTCGGAAAATTCTAGCAGAAGATCGGCCTCAAATCATGAGGTGGATCTTTGCGAAAGCGAAAGCCCAATAGCCCAATAGCCCAATAGCCCAATGGCCCAATAGCCCAATGGCCCGTTCCAACGATGCTTAGCAAGCGTTACAGTGCTGCTTCGACCGAGGCTGTCGGTGGTTACAGTGTCTCACCATTCCGGCTCTTTGAATCCCAACGTCTAGATTCATGAAACTTGATTTCATTGTCACCCTTGCCAATCGAAATGCGGAAGTCACCTTCCGCGCCATGGAGCGATCCCTTCGCGAAACAGGATGTGAACTTCCCATCAAGGTCATTCCGTATAACGACGATACTTTTGATCTCCCGGAAGGTAGCGAGTGGTGGGAAGATAAAGAGTTCATCCAATGGTCGGATACCAATTGCAAACACCCCATGATGCGGAAGTATCAGTGCCTGACGTCAGCCAACTATCAATTCGTCGATACGGACGTCATCTTCCTTCGTAACCCGGAAGCGGCACTGGGAGAACACGAAGGCTTTATCGCCAGCTGCGGACACTGGCACGACCAGGAACACACCTTCACGCCTCAGTCCCGCGCCATCTTAAAGGCCATGAGCACCACCTGGCAAAAGACGGTATTCAATGCCGGTCAGTTCGCCTGCGACAGAGCGCTCTATTCAATGAATACCCTCCGGGCGACTGCTGAAGCGCCCGCCAATCGGGAAACCTGTATCGAATCCAGGCTTTCAGATCAACCCGGCCTCAATTTGTTGGTTCACTTGGCAAAGGTTCCCATGACCAATCTCACGCTGCCTCCTCACAACATGGAGTCGACGTGGGCTGGCGACTATTCTACCGACTACTCCGACTACTGGAACAACGAGAGCCGACAGCCCTACCTCATTCACTGGGCGGGTAAAAAAATGAATGGCGACAACCCTATTGATGAACTTGCGTTCCAATACCTCACCGAGACCGAGAAGAATGAGCTCCTGAGTTCTCAGTCAGCACCAAAGCCGCAAACAGTCCTGAAGCAGCGAATCAAACTGGCTATTCACGCTCTATTAGGCCATGAATCCCCATAACCAGATTCTAAAAAGTAAGCCGATCACCTGACTCCCATGAGGCTGGCGCATAGGCGAGTTGGCTCAACACCCTGATCGATAGGCTCAAGGTTTGTGTGCAGGCCTCTTCGAGGCATTCGACACCAACGACGACCCGAACGCCAATTCAATGAAGCCAAGTTGGGTTTCATCCCCACCCGGTTCAGATCAACTGAACGGAACCAATTCCCGCCCCAAAAATCAACCACCCCACTCCAGAAACGGGCCGCATGCGCCCGCCATTGAATGCAACGGCCCTTACAGATCCATTTTTTTGTCAACTTTGTACATGAACAAGGCACCTATTTCCGCTTCCACAATTTAGCGCGCTCCCTCAAGCTGCTCGGGCATGAGGTCGAAATATTCGGATGTGACCACCATTCAGAAAGCAAACGCCGCACCGAAGAACGAGACAATATACTTTATCACATCACGCCTAGCTTTCGCGGCCAGCGGTGGTTCCCAGCGCCCCACCACCCCCTCAACGCCCTGGCTCAGCTACCCGCTGCGTCAAAGCAATGCGACGTGGCCCACCTCTTTCAGCCGTTTCTTTCGGCCGCGCTGGCATGGCGGATCGCTCGAACTCAAACGCGGTTCTATGACTGGGATGACCTATGGACTGGCGGGCTTCATCCTACGAAGCCTGTAGAGGGCTTGAATCGCTACGCGCAGCTTTCTACAGCGATTCTGGAAAAGCGACTGCCTAAAAGCGCCGATCATATGACTGTCTGTGGAAGATTCCTCAATCGCCTGGCAATCAAAAGAGGCGCGGTTACTCCCACCACGATTCCAAATGGGGTATGGCAAACGAAGCCCACTGATAAGGAAGCAGCCCGAAGAGCCCTAGGACTGAAGAGCGACGCCCTCTATTTGGGCTACATGGGACGAACCGCTGATGAGCTAGATTGGTGCCTGTCGCTCATTACTCAGAATCTGAGTAGGCATCCCAATCTCCGTTTCGCCGTATGCGGCCCCCCTGAGAGTGCATTCGTCTCTCTTTCTCCCCATATCAGAGAGAGAATCGACTACCTGGGCAGCCTCCCCCCCGCACGCATCCCCACCTTTGCCTCAGCTATCGATTTGGGGCTACTCCCTCTCAAGGCCAATGCTTTTAATCGCAGCCGTTTCCCCATCAAATTCGCTGAATATCTGATGGGGGGAGCTCCTGTTCTTTGTTCCAATGTCGGCGATTGTGCCAAGCTCGGAGAGAATCTGGACGGGGTCTACCTTGCCGGAAACACTCAAGAACTCTGGGCCTCGAGAGCAGCGCAAGTGATCTCTAGCATCGCTGCCAAGGATTTCGCCCCGGTTTCCAGAGGCGCTGTCAGCGATCTGTTTGGCTGGGAAAGTATCGGTGCCAGGCTGGAGTCCAGCTACAAAGAAGCCCTCAACGCTTGATCACAACTCAGATCTCAATCTACCTCAGCCATCTATCCCGCTAAGTTTTTCTCCCACACAAGACATCATCGGAAACGGAAGAAAAATCACCCCTCAATTTCGCAATCCCACCTTGGCTTACTCCCCACAAATTAAAGAGCAATTATCGCCAGAGAAGACCCGTTCGAATTCAGGTCGATCGCTCACCGTCTTCATTGCCTGTTCAGGTATCGGCCATATCAATCGTGGTTATGAAACGTTTGCGAGCGAGCTATTCCACGCTCTGAAAACCGAATCACAATTCGATGTTCGGTTGCTGAGTGGCGGAGTGAATGCATCCAGTGCTGACGGGATCATCCCATGCGTCTATCGTGAGAGCTCGTTTGCAAAAGCTCTCTCGTTTCTTCTCCGGCGGGATACTTACACGATTGAACAGCTCACATTTGCCCTAATGATGATTCCGACATTATGGCGTCGAGCCCCGGATATCATCATCGTTAGCGATGGTGGATTGGGAAATTTCCTGTGGCACATTCGGCAGAGACTGAAATTCGATTACAAAATTCTCTTCTCGAATGGAGGCCCTTCAGACCCACCCTTTCTCAGATTTGACCACACCCATCAGGTTCTCGCCAGCAACTACAAGCTAGCGACGGAAGCAGGCCAACCTGACAAGACACAAACCTTGGTTCCATATGGTTTCGACCTAGGTTCATCTCCGCTGCCAGCATCAGTCAGTGAAATCAACGACCTGAGACAAGGTCTTCACTTACCTGTCGATAAACCTATCGTCATATCGATCGGAGCGATCAATCACTCCCATAAACGGATGGACTATGTCATCAGGGAAGTTGCCAAACTGCCTAAAGAAACCAGGCCATTCTTGCTGATGTTGGGTCAACGATCGGATGAATCTTCGGAAATTGCCGAATGTGCGTCCGAGTTACTGGGGCCAAATGGCTTTACGATTCGATCCGTTTCTCCTGAGCAGGTTGCAGATTACTGCCGTGCCAGCAATCTATTCACCCTGGCTTCACTGAGCGAGGGTTTTGGGCGGGTCCTCATTGAAGCCCTCTCCTGCGGGCTTGAGTGTCTCGTTCATGATGCAGAATTCACTCGTGAGACACTCAAGGAGTGGGGAACCTATGGCGACTTCTCTTCTGAGGGAACACTGACCAGCCAACTCAAACTCAGCCTGTCATCTGCCCCCCCCTGGGATTCAGAAGCTCAGCGCCAACGCTGCGACTATGCCCAGAGCCACTACAGTTGGAAAAACCTCACTCCTCACTATGTCGATATGATCTACGACACCTGCCTCCCCGCGAGTCACTAAAGACATGAGCGCCCCACTATTTAGCGTTGTCATTCCAACCTGTGATCGCAACCCCGACTTGGCCAAGTGCTTGGAATGTCTATCCCCCAAGGGGGCTACGGTTTCACCTGATTTATACGAAGTGATCGTTTCAGACGATAGCGGGGTGTCATCTGCGAGGGAAGTCGTTGAGACCGAATTCCCGTGGGCACAATGGGTCAAAGGCCCACAGCGCGGCCCTGCAGCAAACAGAAATTACGGTGCCTCCCTTGCCAAAGGACAATGGCTTGCATTCACCGACGACGATTGCCTCCCCGCTCAAGACTGGCTGGAGAAGTTGTTAGAATCCCATGAGAATCGGGATGTCCTCGAAGGATTGACACGCGCCGACAGAACTCAGCTCACGTTCGCCGAAGAAGCTCCAATCAATCTTACGGGTGGCCTCCTCTGGTCCTGCAACTTCGCGATAAAGCGATCCGTTTTCGAGGAACTGGATGGATTTGACGAAAAATTCCCCTACGCCGCAATGGAGGATGTCGATTTCAGGGAAAGACTAAAACTGGCGGGAAAGACTCTCACCTTTTGCCCCAATGCCGTAGTCGTTCACCCTTGGCGTAAACGCAAAGGGTGGGCCCATTGGAATCGTCACTACGCTTCATTAAGCTACTTCTGGAGAAAACACCCCCGGCAGAAACCTAAATCGATTAGAAAATACTTCGCTCTTCTCGCCCTAAAAAACTCAACCACCTGGATCTGGAAAAACAGCGAAGTCCGAATGCTTAGAGGCGTACACGTCCAGTTACTCCATTCCCTATGGTTGCTATGCCGTACGGTATCTCCATCTTCACCACCTGCGTCGAAGCCCTAACCCTCCTATTCGCTGTCAACCAAGGCCCGCCCTTACAGACCGCCAAGATCCTATATTAGCTCCATGCAATTACTGACCTTTAGCAATTGCCAGCTCGACCCCTCGCTCGGATCGGGGAAAACCCGCCTACGTTGGACAGAGGGCCTCAGAAACCTAGGCCATGAAGTATCCGTCGTAGAACCCCACGATTTCCGGAAGAGGCCTTTTCGAAAAGCAGACCAGTTGAAATTCTCTCTGGATGCAATCCCCGGGGGACTACAGACCCATTGGCGAGACGTCGATATCGTCGAAGTGTTTGGCGGTGAATTTGGCCTGCTTACTGCAAGCCTCTACAAACTCCGAAAACATGGGCGCCCGAAGATCATAGCCCACGCGGACGGCTTGGAACTTTTAGCAAGGGAACGTGCCAAGGTTTACGATCCGGCCACTCATTCGAAGCTCCATCACCGATTCGCCTCTTCCGTCTATGGTAGTATCGACATGTTGTCATTCAAACATACTGACGGATTCGTATGCGGCTCAGACGAGGACTTGAGATATTTCCGCTCAATCAAATCTCTTTCGAAGATCCCTTCTCGGTCCATTGCTCCCGGTGTCGACCCGGAATTTCTAAACCGCCCATTCCAACCGAATGGTAAACATCGCGTCGCATACCTAGGAACCTGGACTACTCGAAAGGCCCCCGACCGGATTGTCAGAGTCATGACTCAGGTGTTTCAAATCGATGCCAAAACAACCTTTCACGTTTTTGGGTCCCCCTCTCAGAAAGAGGAAATCCTTAAGGCATTTGCTCCTTGTTTCAGAGAAAGAGTCGTCGTTTATCCAAAACTCTCAGCCGAAGATCTGGCTGGCCAGCTTTCCCAATGCAGTTTGCTCTTCTTCCCCAGTCACAATGAAGGATTTGGAATGGCACTCACCGAGGCGATGGCCTGCAGCCTGCCGATCGTAACGACTCCCACTGGATTCGGATCCGACCTTCAGGACGGGGTGGATGGACTTGTTTGCGATTTTGAGGATGAAGCCAAAATGCGCGATTCAATCCTACTTCTTTTGGCAGACAAGGAAGAGCGCACACGGATCGCGAAGAACGGATGGAACCGCATTCAGAGCCTCAACTGGGAGACTCAAATCAAATCACTGGAATCAACCTATTTGGAGTGGCTATCCTAGTATGTCGGGCGCTTCTACACCGTTAGATTCCCGCAGCGGGAACTCACAACCCAAGCCAGGAATGGACACTTCTACCCTGAAACCCATTGACGGAGCGGGCATCTTTCACCTCACCCCAGACCTTCCACCGAAAGTCTGTGGAGTCGGAGATTATGCGACCATCTTGGCGCAGGACCTTGCCTCGCAACACACCATTGCATCCAATCTTGTTGCATTCACAAATTGTAACTCCTACTCCCCAGCGGTGGCAGACTTCCCCGCCACTTCATCCCCCCCCAATTCGAGGGCGATGCTTGATGCTTTTCAGGATGACTGTCGTTGCCTGATCCTACACTACGCTGGCTTCGGTTATCAAAAGCGCGGCTGCCCATTTTGGCTCCTTAGGGCTCTCACCTCGCTGAAAGAGAAACAACCGGAATTGACTCTCATCACTATGTTCCATGAGACTTATGGGCAAGGCAAACCTTGGAACAGCTCTTTCTGGTCCCGCCCTCTGCAGGAGTCAATCTGCAGACAAATCGCAGATCTTTCTAATTCCGTAATTACCAACCGCTCGATTAGCCAAGCCTTTCTCCAACGCTCTCAATCCAAGCCTATTCATCTGCTGCCTGTTTTCTCAAATGTTGGTGAGCCGCCGTCCCTTCCTCCGTTTCAAAACAGGAAAAGACGACTCATTCTCTTTGGCGGCACTACCCAACGTCGATTGGCGCTCGAAAACAATTTGGAAGAAATCAGAGAGCTTTGCCGAACCTACCAAATCGAAGAATGCCTTGAAATTGGGCCGGGCCGGACTTCTTGTCCAACAGGCCTTCCGTGGAAACAAGCCGGAACCCTGCCGGCGGAAGAGATCTCCAAGATTCTTGAATCCTCCATGTTTGGGTATGTATCATACCCATCTCACTCTCTGGAGAAATCAGGAATATTCGCTGCCTATGTCGCCCACGGTGTCATCCCCTGTATTCCGGCATCGAATGAACAGTCACCGTTCGACGGCGACACACTCTGCCTTCGCCCCCATAGCGAGCTAACCCCACTTCCGGCTGCTGAACTTGAGACGACTAGCAAGATGACCTTTGAATGGTATCAATCCCATTCGGTTTCTTCTCACGGGAACCTCTTTGCCCACGAAATCAGATCTCACTTGCGTTGAACTCAACTTGAAAGTTGAGAAGCCGAATATAAAGCGCCATCATGAGCATTAGAAAAACGCCAAGTAGTCCCATAGACTCTCGCGTAAATTCCAATGCCCTCCAGATCGTCAATCCACTCCTCGCTGAATAAGCACAGCAATCGTCGCTAAGGAAATGCGGTATACTCGAAACAACTCAGCTGGGATAAATCGTTCTCTTCTCGATATCTGGAAGCACCCGGCCTTTTGGCTAACCCTTTCGCTAATCCTCACCATCGTTGAAGGATCCTTCAGAAAGTGGGTCGCAGTGTTTGATACAGGGTATGGGCGAATCCTGATGTATTTCTCCAAGGAAATCTGCTTCCTCCTTGGATGCGCACTGATGGCCTCCCTGCCCATACGCCACGAATTAGCCTCGAGGTTTGCGAAAACATGGGTAACGGCCGCTCTGATGGCCATCGCGGTTGGGGCTGGCCTTAGCGCCCTAACCGATCTGAACTTAGTGGGGGCGGCATTGACTATCAGAGCCGTGATCATTCTCCCTCTGTTGGTCTTCTTCTATTGCTCACGTTTCAACAACTTCCCGATTGTAGGTCTGGCGGTGACTGCCATTGTCCTGGCTTTTGCAAATAGCTTTATTGCACTAATTCAAAGCTCACTCCCTCCGTCGCATATACTCAATAAGTATGCCGATGACACTATGGCTGTTGTGTTTGTCGAATATGGTGTTCGGGCGACTGGCACATTTGCCTTCATCGCCGGGCTCGGAATCATGGCCGAGATCGGAGTTTGGGCTGGACTGGTTGTCGCTGTTCTAACTAAAGGGTGGCGCTACAAACTCCTTGGAGCCTTCGGTGTATTTTCCGGGTTCGCCTGTGCGTTCGCCTCCATTTCACGCCGACCCTTTATCGTGATTATTGCGATGATCGCCATCTGGGCGATCACGGCCAAAGGCTCGCTCAAAAGGCTAGCCCACATCATTTCCGCACTCCTTATCGTTGTTGCGGTTATCGCCATGTTCTTCCCCTCCTATACCAGCAGACTCCAACACGTTGGCGAAGGAACCTTAGACAGATTCGAGAGCGCTGGAGACGACAACCAGGACCGAGCATTTGGCCAGATCGACGAACTTCGGTATGCCTTCTCCACCCACCCCCTTGGAACGGGGTTGGGCACGGAGCAGATTGGTGGAAGTTATGCCAAAAAAGGATACGCTGCTTTTAATTCCTATGAGTCCCAGCTCCCCAGAATTGTTGCTGAGTTAGGGGCTATTGGATTCATCGGGTATTGCCTCCTTTTGGGCGCTATTCTTATTTCTTTCCAACGCCTAAAAAAGGGTCAGAGCGATGCCTGGACTTCAGTCATAACCCTGACACAGATTCTGACTGCGGGGCAATTTTACATCAATATGGTCTTCAATCATACGGCATCCTCCGCCATCTGGCTTATTGTGGCGGCCGTAATGGCCGCAACCCCCCTTGCGAAGAGAATTCGTCCACCCAAGGCAGCGACACCAGGGCGGCATGACGCCGATGACGCCGATGACGCCGATGACGCCGATGACGCCGATGACGCCGATGACGCCGA
>CAXBHX010000071.1:0-22901 GCA_963975655.1 uncultured Verrucomicrobiales bacterium | reverse complement strand
GCATGTCCCTACCGCCTTCGGCCCAGCCAGCGGTGCTCTTTGGTCAGTGCGAAGCCGGTAGGGACGACCGGCCCGGTCGTCCGCGAGTGAGTTTGCCGTCGGGAATTCAGTCAAGCTTTCCGAGCCAGCGATAGTCACTCGCAGTTCGCGGACATGCGGGCCGCATGTCCCTACCGCCTTCGGCCCAGCCAGCGGTGCTCTTTCACTCGATCGTCCGATCAGTCGGATCGGAGTCGGAACTGGCTTGGGATCCTATACGTCAGTTTAGGTCTATTTGACCGGCACCTACTGAGCATGAGTCTACCGGTGCCCCAAATACGCGCGCGCCTCACCAGCTGAATACCCCGTTAAGAGGCACCACCACACCAGCAAGCGCTCTTGAACACTTACGCGGGGTCCACCTTCGGCCAGCTGCCGGTCTCGCAGAGATGGGCTAATCCGAGAACCCCTGGTTCTCAGCGAATTACTTCATTAACGAGAATCTCGCCGAAATCAGATCCTCCGCTGAGGCATCCCCCACCTTCTCCTTACTGGAATCGATCCAGACCTGTTCGAGCTGATTCTTTGTGGGACGATCAGTCTCGTAAAAGACTCCAAATTTGCCCGGGTATTGAAGGCTCGCTAACTCGTAGGCAGCATTTCCATCGGAAACGTCGTGCCGCTCCTTATCTTCTTCAGAGTCGTCCCACTTCTTCTCTTCAATGACTTCGAACTCGCCACCCTTTCTAGGGATGGAATCATCAAAAATGCCTGGGTAGAAAACGACACACTCAGACAGTATCTCAACCACACTAAATCCGGGATGCAGAATCGCCCTCTCAAAAACCTGCATCATGTGCTTCACCTGAGTCGCGTGAGTTCTCGCCACAAATGACGCGCCGCCGTAAACCAACTTTTTCATCGGATTGATCGGCTGATCGATCGCACCCGTTGGGTCAGTCTTCGACTTAAACCCTTTGGGGCTGGTGGGAGAGGTCTGCTTCTTCGTCAAGCCGTAGACGAAGTTATCCATCACCACATAGGTGAGGTTCATATTCTTCCGAGCGGCATGATCGAGATGATTCCCCCCAATCGAGTAGCCGTCCCCGTCACCACCAAACGCAAATACGTGTAGATCCGGGCGGGATAGGCTGACACCGGAAGCAAAAGGAAGAGCCCTCCCGTGAATGAAATGCACTCCGTGACTGTTCACAAAATACGGGAACCGGGAAGAGCATCCGATACCGGCTATCGTACAGATTTTCTCATGAGGAATCTGTAATTTCTCAAGCACTTTAAAGAACGCAGCGAGAACGGCAAAGTCACCACAGCCTGGACACCAGGTAGGATGATCTGCAGTCAGATCCTTCTTCGTCAACTTCTTGGGTTCAGCAGTAGCGGACATTTCAGCAGCAGGGGTAATAGAATTCAGGAAGGCTCGATCAGAGAATTTACTTTCTCTACAATATCGCGAACTTTGAAAGTTAGGCCATCAGTTTTGCACATCGATGAAATTTTCGGATCGCAGTAGCGAGCCCGAAGCAAGGTGGCCATTTGGCCGTTTCCGTACAACCCTTCATCATTGAGTTCCACGACCACGATGTGCTTGAAGGCAGCAAAAATCTCTTCGATCCCGTTGGGCATAGGATTGAGATGACGCAGGTGCATCATTCCCACAGCGGCGCCGCGTTCTGTCAATCTCGAGACAGCTTCGCGAATGGGTCCCCAGGTAGATCCCCAGCCGACCAGAAGAACATCCCCTGAACTTTCACCAGAGACCTCAGGTAGGTCGAGCTTCTCTCCCAGAGTCTTGAGTTTATCACGGCGACGCGCGTTCATGCACTGATGCATCTCCGGGTTTCCACTGGGATGGCCCCATTCATCGTGCTCCAACCCAGTCACAACCGGGTATTTCCCAGCACTCATAGCAGTCCCTGGAGGAGCGTGCCGGGTCAATCCATCCAAAGGAAAAGGCTTGAAATCTTCCCCTCGAGTTTCCTGATCCAGGACGGGCTCAATCACAACAGAACTGAGATCAGGCTGCTCAAACGCTTCAATTCTCGTCGCCAACGCCTGATCCGTCAAAACGATGACAGGGCAACTGTATTCGCGGGCCAATTCGCAGGCTTCGACTGCCGTGTAGAAACAATCCTCCACATTTTTCGGGGCAATGACAATTCGGGGAGTGTCACCGTGACTGCCGTAAACAGCCTGCATCAAATCAGATTGCTCCACACTGGTCGGCAGGCCGGTACTGGGCCCGCCCCGCTGAACATTGATCACCACCAGTGGCAGTTCCGCCATCGTGGCATAACCCAACGCTTCCATTTTTAGAGACATCCCGGGGCCTGAGCTTCCCGTAACAGCCGTGTGTCCCGAGTAGGCAAATCCGATTGCCATCGATACGGCAGCAAGTTCATCTTCGCACTGAACGAACAATCCACCATACTTGGGCAGCTCGCCACGGAGTTGCTCCATCACCGTCGTCCAGGGAGTAATAGGATAGCCGGCACCGTAACGAACACCACCCGCGAGCAAACCCAGAGTAAGCGACGTGTTGCCATCAGTGGTCACCTTGTCATCACCGTCACCGGTACCCGCCTTGAGATCAAACTGACGACCAATCACGTCCCCGATCGGATAGCAAAAACCGGCATCGAAAGCCAGCATCGCATTTCTAAGGACTCCATCACCCTTCCGACCCAACTGCTTCTCGATCAGCGATACCAAATTCTCTTTCTTGATCTTAAAAAGCTGAGTAACCAAGCCGAGCACAAAGATGTTCTTCCCCCGGTCACGTGCACTTCCTCCAATGGCTTCCACGGTCGTTCCCGTAATCGGGATACCCACATGAATAATTCCACGCTCACCGAGCTTTACTTCCTCAACATGGTCGCTGTCGTAAATGCAAATCCCGCCATCTTTAAGTGACTCAATGTGGTCATCGTAACTATGCTGATAGAACGCCACCAGAAAGTCAGACTCGTCACCGGCTGAAAGCACGTCCCCTGATCCGAGATGAACCTGAAAGATCGATGGGCCGCCGGAAATCGTCGACGGAATGGTCATGTAGGTCATGACATCCCTCGAGCTCCTGCCTGCGAGTTTTGCTAGGAATCCTCCGATGGTCTGAATACCATCCTGCGAGTTACCCGCAAAACGGATCACTGCATTTTGAAGTTCCGTGATCCCATCTGATGAATCAGAAGGGCCTTCGCTTGTTTCGGGGGAATCCGAAGTCGCGGATACGCTCATTTAACGATAAAAGGCTTAGAGGAGAGGTTGATTCAGCAGTAAAACAGCCCCCAATGGGAATGCAAAGAAAATGTCGCACGAAATCTCTATCCTGGCGCATTTTCACTTCGCTGGATAAACCATCCCCGGAGGTGGCGTGACCACAGTTGGCGGGGCACTGGTTTCATGCCGGGTCAACAGTTCAGGATCAGTCTTGGCATTGATTGGATTCCCTCCGGGATCCACCAGCAAAACTGACACAAAAACAATCAAAGCGCGCTTGCTGCGATCACTTGAATTTGATCGAAAAGCCCGTCCCAGAATCGGTAAATCCCCGAGGCCGGGTATTTTATCGGCAGAGCCAGTCACACTCTCACCATGGAAGCCACCAATCGCAATGGTCTGACCATCCCACACCGTCACATTGGTTGTCTCTTTGACCGCATCAAACACCGGCATCAGAATCTCATTGGGAGTGACCACAGATGGCGACCCATCAGGAAGGACGAATCTAGAGTTGAGAATAGGCACCCCATAGTTAATGAATCCAACAAAGTCCGTGAAATCCGTCGTCACGTTCAAATTGACAGTGAGGTTGTCTGAAGACACTGATGGCTCCACCTCAATGACCTTCCCTAGTTTTCGGGTTTCAAATGCAGTCGGCTGGGCAGGAACAGCGGGAAAAACGCCACTGCTCCCAGCCTGGGTGAGGACACCGTTGATTGAGACGGTTGAGTTCGAATTGTTGCCCGTGTCATTCGGAATTTCCGGGGGATCGTACTCGGTAGGATAAATGAGTTCCCTCACCTGCTCGATCGAGGCAATCTGCCCGGGCTTCACATAGACGTGAGAATCACACAGTAAGTCCGACCCTTTACTCTGATTCAATGCCCGGAGCGTCATTTGAAACTGGGGATCGGTAAATACCCCGGCCACCGAAAATATGCCAGGAGCCTTGGTCGACCCAGCCTCAGGATTATCTCGATTCAAGACGTCTTCGATGGACTGGCCCGTTGCCAAGTCGCCCATCCTCAATCCACTCGTAACAGGGTTCATTCCCACTGGAACCCCTGATCCAGGGTTTACAAAAGTGTAGTCATTCGGCGAAGTCGGCGTGTTCGTGTTGCCATCCGTTCCGCCACCAAAGAATACGCGCGGGGTTGATCCCGCATTGGCGGCACCCAAGAGCCAATCCAGTCCCAACATCTTGAGGTTATCTTCCTCGATAGACACCATCTTAACATTCACTTTGACCATCTTACTGCCATTGTCTCGTGCCGACTGGACCATGTTTTCCACAGTAGTGAGCTGATCAATCGTGTTGGTCACGATCAGTGTGCTTGTCGCCGCCATGTAACTCGCTGAAGCGCCTCCCTCAAACACCACTCCAGAATTTTGCAGGAATTCGCGAGCCGTGATTCGCTTGATCTGGATTCCTGATGTCGCCTCGGGCTGGGCGAACGGATCGCTCATCGCATCGACTGCACCCGCCCCCTGATTCCCTGCAGATACAAATCCAGGTGGCACCGAATACCGTCGGGTAATTAACCCCGAATTAAACTCAACCGAAATAGGGACGACAAAAACAGCAAACCGATCAACCCGGTACTTCATTCCCACCAGCTGGGAAACATAGCCAAGGGCTTTTCCAAGAGGAATATTCGAAAGGCGCACTGACAGCGACCGGAGTGACAAATCTTCGCCTCCCGCTGCTCCCGCCGAATCGATCACGAAATTCACCCCACGTTTGGAAGGATCAGGCTCGCCAGCATCGAGCTCCTGTGATTTCTGAGCGAGAAACTCGACCACATCGACCAGCCTCGCATCGTTAAACTCGAAGTGAGGAATAATGATCTCCGTGAGCTTCCGATCAATTGACGAACTACCTCCCATCGCCACCTCAGTAGCCGGTTCCGAAATGCCTCTTCCACCGAGATCAATCAGAGGTACCGGCGTTTCCCAGCCCGCCGAAACTTCAGCCAGCAACTTCGAGCGAGTATGGTCGTAGGCTGCATCGTAATAGTCCATCCGGAAACGCTCAACCTCCTCCAATCCACGCCTTGCCGCAGTATTGTAGGGATCTGTCGTGAGCACTTCATTGTAAGTCCGCTCAGCCCGGTCAAAATCGCCCAGTTCAAGAAAACCCTTAGCGATGATGAGATTGTTCGTCACCGAATCCACCTCTTTCAGGTGCCGGGGAGTTACCGCCTGGTCGAAACGCTCATCATGACTCTTCAATTCGCCCAGCATGGTACGAACTGAAGGATCGATAATGGTCACCGGAACATCCCCGCTATGCGCCGTCGCCATCACGTCCGAGAGCGTTTGCTCTGCTTCAGCCCATCTGGCCTCACCGACCAATTGCTGAGAAAACTGATAAGCAGCCGCCTGATATCGCTTGAAGAAAACCCTTCGCTGATCCTCCACTGCCGGCACCGAAGGCATCGCCTGGAAGGCTGCCTTGTAATTATCCATGGCCTCGCCATATGACCCGTCAGCGAAAAACCTCGAGCCGTTGGCGAACAGGGTCTGCGCAGCCTTCACCTGCCCCTGACGTTTCTGGGCCTCCATCGCCGCGACACCTGCCACGCCACTCGGAGCCGGACCGCTTTGGGCGAACAAAGAAATGCCGCAGAGCGACATCAACAAAAATGCCGCTCCGGGGAAAACTACTCGGCTCGCTAGAGCGCGTCTATGTGTGTGTGAATCCAATGAATGAATGTACTGTTTCGCCCTATATTACCAAAGGCTGAGACCTTAGCAGCTAATCGGCTACCTTCGCAAGCGGGTAATTCCTCTCCAAATCGGCACAAAAAAGCGAGAAAAAGCGGTCAGAACCAGCCAATTATGGTCATTTTGTCCCGATCATCCGCCTGATCAGCCCCCAATCGTCATTCTGAGCCCCTAATCCCGCGACCCTGGAACCAGCTTGAGAGAGATCTCTTCCTCTCCCCGTTTCACGACAATCTCTGTCTCCTTGCCCACTTTTAGACCCGCCATCACATCGGTGTAATCGTAAATATTCAGAATCTCTTTCCCGTCGAGACCAACAATGACATCCCCCCCTTTAACCCCCGCTTTACCGGCCGGCCCGTTGTCAGAAACCCCGCTGAGCATGACCCCTTTAATATCGCCCTGGCTGTAATCCGGAATCGTCCCCAGATACACACGAAAGCCTCTCGCTCCCCGATTCTTGGGAGGGTCAACTTTGACATACGTGGGAGTATTTGAATCAATCGCCAAGCCCCGGGTGATCAGGCCCATCAACTTCGCAATCTGCGTCGCGCCTTCATAGTTCACTTTTTCAGCGGTGTCTCGCGGTGTGTGGTAGTCCTCATGAGCCCCCGTGAAGGCACTTAGAATCGGAACTTTCCGCAGGTAGAAATTCGTCGCATCAGTCGGCAAATAGGTGTCAGACTGAATGGTGATCGGCAGTCCAATCGGCGCATTGCGGCGTTCAACGGCTCCCGTCCAGTAGTCACTTGAGCCTACCCCCTGAATCACCACCTTATCCTTGAGCCGACCGATCATGTCCATGTTGAGGTAGGACGACAACAATAGACCCAGTGGCGCGTTCTCATCGCCCATGACGTTCTTCGCCAGGTCCCTCACGAAATGAGAAGAGCCCAGCAATCCCAGTTCCTCGCCTGACCAAGCGGCGAAAACCACATCACGCTGAAGGTCAAGCTTCCCCTGTGACCGCAGATCACCGAGGTATTCAGCAATCTCAAGCAGGCCTGCCACGCCGGAGGCATTGTCATCTGCCCCGTTGTGAATTTCGTCCTTCTCGTCACCCTTTGCCAAAGACCCGGGCCCCGCGCTAGATCCCAAGTGATCAATATGCGCCCCAATCACTACGGCCGGATTCGGATGAGGACCCGTCTGCCCTGCAGAGAGAACCCCAATCACATTGCGACCGATACGCTTTTCCTGATCCACATCAATCTTCGCCACGATTCGTGTTTCCGGGATGTCAAAGCCCTGCACCATCTCTCCGGTGTTGAGCGTTTTCTGAATCTCGGAGAGATCCTTCCCCGCATGAGCGACCAACCTGGCAGCCATCTCGGTGGTGATGCTGATGGCTGGGATACCGGAATCCGCCAGAGAGGCATCGAACTGCATGGGAATCAGTTCATCATTCACTTCAGTCTCAGGCCCCGTCACAAAAATGATGCCCGCTGCAAACTTGCGCCGTGCCAGAGTCGCCTTGTGCCTCAGGCGCGAGTAGCGCTGCATCTCTTCACGCTGCTCCTTTGGCATATCCTCCGGCACATACCGCAAGGCCATGACCCATTTTCCCTTCACATCAGAGTGAAAGTAGCTGGAATAAGACTCCCCTCCCTCTCCATCAGGAATCTCCAATCCGTATCCAACGAAGACAATCCCTGACTCCTTCACTTCCCCGTTCCTGGAAAAAGAAACCGGGCGCCAGTCTTCATCGACAGTGGGAGCCTCCTCCGAATCCCCGATTTTAAGCGTCATGGCGTTGTCGACCCCAACCGCGACTCCAGCCGTAAAATCAAACGATTGAAAGAATGATTCGTCGTCCCCTCCCGGCTCAAACCCGAACCGCTGAAAGGCCTTCGCCACGTGCGCGGTGGCCAGAATCTCACCTTCCGTGCCGGTCAAGCGCCCGCCCAATGCATCCGAAGCCAAATACCCGATGTGATTGCGCATGTCGGCTTCATCGATTGCCGCGACCGTTTCATATTCACCCGCGCCGGAAATCTCAGTCACCGGATCACCAGCCGCAGTCGTTTCGGCAGCCTGACTCGAGCCGAGCAACTCAAGCGCCTTCTCATGATCCCACTTCGCTAGAAAAATCTGAGATTGCTTCGTCGAAGTGCGATTCGACGTCCACGAGAGTGAGTTCCCATCGGGAGAGAACGCAGGAAGTCCATCGAATCCCATCGTGTGAGTCACCCGCACGGGTTCCTTTTCGCCCTGAGCATCGACCAGATACAACTCAAAATTGTCGAAGCCATGCTTGTTGGTCGTGAAGATGAGATAGTCACCACTCGGATGAAAAAACGGGGCCCACGACATCGCTCCGATCCGAGTCAACTGCCGCTCGTCGGATCCATCGATATTCATCGTGAAAATCTCCGCGGTCAGGCCCTTCCGATCAAATCTACGCCAACAAATTTTCTTCCCATCCGCGCTGAAGAAAGGCCCGCCGTCGTACCCATCCGTGTTGGTGAGTCGTCTCACATTGGATCCGTCAGAGTCCGCGACGTAGATTTCCATGGGGAACTTCTTATCCAGCTTGAACGCCTTCTGATCCGCATCGCTCATCGAGCCGTCGTAGGCCTGCCGATTCGAGGCGAAAACGATCATGGATCCATCAGGGGAATAGGCTCCCTCCGCATCGTACCCATCCGTGTTCGTCAGATTCCGATAGTCCTTCGTATCGAGATCATATTCGTAGATCTCGAACTCAATGTCATAATCCCAGGAATACTTGCGGGCCTTTCCCGTCTCACGCTCTTCAAACTCAGCCAGTTGCAGCGCTTCTGACTCGGGGTCTGAATGAGTGGAAGCAAAAAGAACACTCCTACCGTCTGGATGAATCCAAGCGCAGGAGGTTTTGCCCATGCCCGGTGAAATCCGCTCGATATCACCCAACTCGAGATCCATCAGATAGATCTGATAGAAAGGATTCCCCTCCTCCCGCTCGCTCTGAAAAACCATCTTGCTTCCGTCACCGGAAAAATAGCCCTCTCCAGCCCGCCGACCTTCAAAAGTGAGTTGCCGGGTACCCGACAAGATAACCGCTTCCTGCGCCGCCGAATCATCCTCCGAGTGCAGGACCGAAAGCCCCATGAGAAACAAAGTGACCCAACAGGGTAAGGCCGCTGAATTAACCCTGTTAGGGCGAAGAAAAAGAGAAGAAGCAATCTGATGCATGAGAGGGAACTGTGTGTCGAAGGAAATAACAGGTCAACGAAGTTACGTTACGTATCAGTGGTAGATTGCGAAATCGTCAAATTTGTTCAATCCTGACTCGATGCCTGATTTCGCCATCACAACCCGGTTTGCGCCCAGCCCAACCGGACGCCTGCACAAAGGACACGCCTATGCCGCGCTTCAGGCCTACCATTTTGCGAAAGAACGGGACGGGGAATTCCTCCTCCGGATTGAGGACATCGACTTCAACCGCTGTTCCTCAGCCCACACGGACCAAATTCTGGAAGACCTCCAATGGCTGGGGATCGGCTGGAATGAGCCCGTCCGGATTCAAAGTCAACACCTCGACGACTACCGCCGGGCAGCAGCCGAGCTCTCCGAACGAGGATTGCTTTACCCTTGTTTCTGCACCCGGAAAGATATCCTCCGCGAGATCGAACAGGCAGGACATGCCCCTCATGGAAGTGAAGGCCCCGTTTACCCCGGAACCTGCAGGGATCTCTCCGAAGACGAAAGAGCTCAACGCATCTCCGCCAACGAATCCCATGCGCTCCGCCTTGATCTTGAAGGAGCACTGAATGAAACGGGCCGGGATTTAAAGTGGGAAGACACGCTCCACGGTTCCCAACTAGCTCGCCCCGAGAACCTCGGAGATGCCATCATTATTCGCAAAGATATCGGCACCAGCTATCACCTCGCCGTGGTCGTCGATGACGGCATCCAGAATATCACCGACATCGTCCGCGGGATCGACCTCTTCGAATCCACCCATCTTCATTGTGTGTTGCAGAAGCTACTTCACCTCCCCGCACCGACCTATCATCACCACGCATTACTGACCGACGATCAAGGCCGACGGTTGGCAAAGCGGGACCACTCCATCACACTCAAGTCGATACGGGACTCCGGCATCACCGCCTCACAGCTCAGAACAGAACTCGGATTTTCTGCCTGAAACCCGGCCCCACCATGAGCACTCCCTCCCCAAACTTCAGAAAAATCGCCAGTTCCAGTGAACTGGCAGAAGGTGCCGGTCGCCCCTACACACTGGAGGGCCACCGCATTGCTCTGGTCCGACACCAGGGAAAAGTTTACGCCATCGAAGATCGATGCCCTCACGCCGACGCCTCCATGGCTTTCGGCCCCGTCGAAAACGGCTGCATTGCCTGCCCCTGGCATTTCGCTGAGTTCCGGCTCGAAACGGGCGAAGTGCTAAGCGGTCCGGCCACCGAAGGCATCGCCACCTACGAAGTCAGGGAGATCGATGACACGGTCGAAATCTGCCTTGAACGGAGCGGGATAGGACAAGATTCCGGAACCTCATCCGGAGAGTAATCATTTTCTTGACGAAATCGGTCATCGCTGGCACCTTCCCGCCCCGGATTTTGTAGCGATGCAGGAACCCGGGATATCATTAAATTGGTTCGGTGGCTGAGTGGTCGAAAGCGCTTCTTTGCTAAAGAAGTGAACGGGTAACCGTTCCGTGGGTTCGAATCCCACCCGGACCGTTTTTTTAAAAAGGCCAAAGTCTCCAGCGCAAGCGGAGGCCTTGGCCTTTTTACATGAACAAGCCCTGCGGGTGGTGTTCGAACCGCAGGTCGAGCCGAAGTGAGCATCAGCGAACGAAGACAGATGGAGTCCCGCGTAAGCGGGACGGAATCAATCCCACCCGAACCGTTTTTTTTACATTACCCACCAACGACAGCTAACCCGACCAATACCAACTGACTCGATCCGGGTAGCGCCCCCCCTCACCGAAAGCCCCTCGGACTGACTGGTTAATCAATCCCGACGAGTGAGGTGACTTTTTGGGATTATCTCCGAAAAAATCGCATGACCTTGGCTCAACGAGGAACCCCCAGCCCCGCATGGAGATAGAGGATTCGGCGAATTTCGGCAATCGCTTCCGGATCATCACACATATCACCGTGCTTGGTCTGGATGACTTTTTCAGAAACGGCCTCATCCAAATGCGCACTGACATAGGGAACGACGGTGTCGCTGCTTTCTTCAAGCGAGTCTTGAGGATCGTAGCGCGAGACAATCGAATGCAGAGTCACTCCATCTCGTGCCGGGTTTTCTAAAATCCCCATCAAGATAGGCGAATCCTCCTTTAGCGCCCAAACTCCGTCGGGTCGGTGGGTCACCGCCCATCTACCCAACTCTGTCATCCCTTCCACCTCAGGCAATGGCGATTGAGTCACTAGCTTAGAAGGGAACCGAATCAACGTGTGCGCTATCGATTCCGCAGAATTCGCGAGATGGCTTCCCCTGAGAGGCGCTCCAACCAGGATTGCCCGGGTGATATAGGGGTTCGCCTGATAGAGCAGCAATCGCCGGATGGTGGCTCTATGATCCGCATCCAACCCCTCCAACTCATCGATCGGTCGATCAAAGAAGTTCTTCACCTGAGCGTCACCGCTTCCACGGACCTGAGCGTTGCTGAGTATGCCTCCCATGCTATGGCCGACCAACAACATCCGATTCATATCCGGATTGCGATGTTGGGGATCAAAATGTGCCTGAAACTCCTGAAGCCTCTGTCTCAGCGCCGCTGCATTGAACAGGATAGGAAAACCTGTTGGGTATCGGTAGACGATGAGCTGGTAACGATGACGGAGCACAGGATCCGCACGCAACTGGTTGACCGCCTTCAGCCAAACCTGAGGGTTGGACATCAAGCCATGCACCAGAACCACCGGGATTTGGTCACTTCGATACGGCTCAAGAAGAAAAAGCCCGGCACGATCGAGGTAGGCATCGGGATGAGTCATCCCCTTCCATCCAGATCGGCGATCCGGGTCATGGCTGATCTGAACCGCCAGAGGAGCGGTAAGATCCGACGCCAAAGGAAGACTGCGCCCGTTCAGATTGATCCGCTGCCGCAACGTAGAATCTGCGAGACCAACATCGACGATTCTCCCTCCACTACGAAAGTCCAAAGTCGCATTGACCGGAACAGTCATTCCGACACTGGAGAGAAATGGATTCTTCGCACGCCGAGCCTCCGTGCCTTCACGGTAGCCGACCATCGCCCCCCCGATGCCCGGGACCACAATTCTATCCACATCGAAATTCTTCAGTTCAACATACTCAGAGGGAACCAGGGAATCAAAATAGTGCGGATCTATGAATCCATTCACCTCCCGCCTCCCCCGGACAAGATACGAACTCCAAGGCCCCTTAAACTCTCTTTGTTGCGCCCAATTCCCTTCAAGATTGAAAAGCAATTCGGCAACCTGTCCCGCGCAATGGTTGTATGCGACAGTGTAAGGATAGTCTCCCATTCCCGCCTTTGCTCCACCGGCAGCACGCTCAAAAGAAAGCTCCGCTGCCGCCAAATGATAACCGATAGCCTCTTCAGGATCGGACGAAGCGAGCCGATCACCCTGCTCGGAACAGAGCCGTGCCAGAGCCAGTCGATCGCCGGAAGCGAGTGTCGTCGGAAGCGCCTCTCGCAACTCAAAAATCACCGTTTTGGGATCCACACGAAAGGCGTTCCGTAATCCTCGCTCTCTGAGATATGATGCACTTTCTCGGCTGAGTCTTGCGTGAACCTGCGAAGCAGTCGCGCCCCCCTTCCGCGCAGCCGGTCGGTCCAGAATGTGAACCTTCGGAGTCGTGCAGGAAACCGTGAAGAACACTGCCGCGATCCATACCAATGCATTTGCCTTAACTCGATAAGTCTTCACATCCATTAGCCTTCTATATCGCCTAGCTCAACAAGCGCCCAATTCGGTTCTGAATCCCTAAGCCAGCTCAACATACACATCCCTGGCGGGCTTTCTACTCAAGCAAACCGTCAGTCGATTGGCAAAAGGAAAAATCTTAATCGTGTTCGGTCTGAGGTCAAAAATCAGTAGACTTCAGAAGTATCTTCCGAACAGCATCGATACAGCGTCCACACCAGGACGGTTTCCCGTTCTCGCGTGACGAGGATTCAACTGTGAAGGGGCTCTGCACCCATAAACTTCGAAACTATTCTGATTTTCCCGGTAGATTTCTTCACCCTCTCCTGCTAAAAATTAGGCCCCTACGAAATCATGAAACCGGCGCCCACCCTTTTGTCACTCACTCTGGCACTCCCACTTCTTCTGCTATCCTGCACCAGTCCCAGCGTAAGTATTCGCAATCGGCCCACTGATACCACCGCTACGCTTCTGTTCCATCAGTCGCGGCTCTCTCCTGAAACCCGCGCCTACCTCGCCGAGAAAGAACTACTGGGACGCTTTCGTCAAAACCCCGCCGAAGCGATCGCTTCAGTGCAGGCACAATTACAGGAAACCCCCAGCGTCGAGGCGAGGACGGCCTACATCGAGCTCTGCACGACCCAAGCGGTGCGACTGGAGAGCAAGAATCAAATCAAAGACTCTGTTGGTTACCATCTCGCTGCGGCAGAAGCGGCCTATGATGGCGACGCACTTTCTGCCCGCGGCCTCTTGACTCCCTCTTACAATTCCAGTTGTGAAGAGGTTGTTCGCATTCTGTTCGATCCGGAGAGCCCCTGGGATCAGCAAACGACTTTTCCAGGACCTACTCAATCCTACCATCTCAACCTTCGGAAAAATGGATCAGATCTCATTGACCCCTATTTCTACGACGAACTTTACCCAGCAAACTATCTCGAATTCAAACATGTTAAACTGGACCGCAACCTGAGATCCGGGGTAGGCGCCTCTCTGGTTGGGCACAGAGTGGGCACCCTCGAGCGACTCAAGGACAATCCTTTCCTGGCACCGTCAGGCCTTTCGATGCCAGTCAATGCCACTCTTGAGTTTTCCGGCGGCAATACGGCGACACTCGCCTTTCGCGACCTGACTCAGTCCTCGACGGCTGTTGTGGCGGGTCGACGGGTGCCGCTCGCTGCAGATCTGTCGGCACCTTTGGCCATGCTTTACGATTACCTGCCCAAAAACAACGTGGGATGGGGAGGAATGCTTCACCCGGAGAACTATGCCGACAAAATGGGCCTGTTCGAATTGCAGCCGTATCAGGAGGGCAAGATCCCGGTCGTCTTCGTGCACGGGCTCATGTCGAGCCCTGAGACTTGGTTCACTACCCTGAACCTGCTTTACGATGATCCTGAGTTTCTAAAGCACTATCAACCGTTGGCCTACTACTACCCCACTGGATTTCCCATTGTCTACAGCTCGGCCAACCTGCGGCGAGATCTCAAAGACTACCAACAATTGCACAACCCGGGCGGCGACAAGAAGAAGATGGGGCAAATGGTCCTCGTAGGGCACAGCATGGGAGGCCTGCTGACCAGCGGCCAGATAAGGGACAGTCTCGACATCCTCGAAGCTGAATTCTTCACCAAACCTCTCGATCAGATCAACGGACTGACAGCTGATCAAAAGGCTACTTTGGAATCGCTCTTGGTTTATCAGGCAAACCCCAATATCTCTCACGCCGTGTTTGTGGCCGCCCCCCATCGCGGAAGTGATCTCGCCGTCTCCTCTCTCGGTAAATTTGGAAACGCACTCATTCACATTCCGCTCAACGCCGTCACCAACAAACCCATTCCGGATATCGATGGCTTGACTGATGCGGGCCGCGAAGCCATCAGTGATCGACCCAACGGAATCAACGGTCTCGATCCCTACGCACCAGGGATCATGGCCGTAACGAAAGAGCCCATTCGGTCGGGCATCACGGTCCATTCAATCATTGGCACCCATCACCCTGATGATCCACTTGAGCAGAGCACGGATACCGTAGTCCCCTATTGGAGTTCGCACCTCGACAACGTCGCTTCCGAAAAGGTCGTCCACGCCAAGCATACCACCATCACCGGGAACTTGGATTCCAACGAAGAGATCCGACGGATTCTCTATCTCAATGCAGGGCTGAGGCCTGCACCCTAAATCGGCGCACCAGCGTCACATGCACGCACCAATTCGCTACATTAGAATTGATCGAACCGGTGAGTGGAACACCTCAGGAATGTATTCCTGAGGCGCTAGCACATTGTCCCCACGGATCTCCCCATTCGCAAGTCACTCAGCCAAGCATTCCCCTAAGGCCTGCAACCCTGAGAAATCGAATTCGGCTACCAAGCCTTCAAGGTGACCGCCTAACCCTGACGTTTGCTCTTCAGCCTTCAATCTTTCGGCAAGCTCTCCCAGCTTGGTGAGGTTACGCACTTTGGAAGCCGCAACCAGTTCCCTGGCAGTCGATTCATCCAACGCAGCCACCGAAACGAGTTCAGCCAGATCTCCAGTGGAGTCATCCGCCTCATCGGCTGGCACGCGACCACTCTCAAATTCGATATTGAGAATCTTGCTCATTTTTTGGGCCAGTTCGGCAACCCGGAGCGGCTTCATCAGAAAATCATCGAATCCAGCCTTGATGGCCTCGTCCCGAAACTCTGGAAACACACTCGCCGTCACAGCAAAAATCTTAGCCTTTTGCAACTTCGGGTCACGCCTGATCTCTTTCACGACTTCGATCCCACTCATCCTCGGCATGCGAACATCACAGAGGACAATATCAAAATCGCGCTCTCGCATCCGATCGAGCGCCTCGTCCCCATCTGTTGCCAGCACTGTCTCGAATCCGGCCCCTGTCATAATCTGATCGAGAATATCGCGATTGGTTTCGCGATCATCTGCAATCAGAACCGACCGCTTCTCGCCTCCAGGCAGCCGAAAGGTCACATCAGTTTCATCGGGAGCGACTGAAGAAAAATCGGATCCTTTCAAACTCTCAGTTTCCTCAAGCGGCAGCGTCAGAGTAAAACAACTTCCCTCCCCCAGTTCACTGGTTGCATTGAGCGATCCTCCCAGTGCTTCGGCGATGCGCCGGCTGATCGCCAGGCCAAGACCTGTTCCGCCTTCGGTTTCCCCACCCTCAGCCTGCTTGAACGGATCAAAAATCTCCTTGAGCTTCTCGGCTCCAATTCCCATCCCGGTGTCCTCCACATCGAAACAAAGCTTCCCTTCCGTGGATTCCGAGATCCGCAACCTCACCACACCTTCCTGGGTGAACTTGATGGAGTTTCCCAACAAATTGATCAGGATCTGCCTCAGCTTCATCGGATCGGTGACAATGCCTCGCGGCACTTCCGGAGCCGCCTTGAGCGTGAAATTCAGCCCTTTGCTTTCCGCTTTCGGCTTCACGATGTCCCGCACCTCGTCAAGAAGTTTCCCCAGATCCGTCGCCACTGGAGAAACTTCCATTTTGCCGGCCTCGATTTTGGAGAGATCCAGCACGTCATTGATCAGATTGAGAAGATGCTCTCCACAGCTACCTATCGAGTCGAGGCTCTTCTTCTGCATGACATTTAGAGACTGATCCCGCTGCAGAATCTGCACATACCCAAGCACCCCGTTAAGGGGTGTTCTCAGCTCGTGACTCATATTGGATAGAAACTCACTCTTGGCTCGACTGGCCTGCTCGGCGGCCTCCTGTGCCTGGGTAAGTTCGACGGCCTGCTCCTGGCTGTGATCCAGGAGCTGCTTCAACTCCTGTTGACGCTGCGCCGCGATCAAGGCAATGCAGATGCTCTCCTGAACCGATTGAACAAAGTCCAATTTATCCTCCGAGAAGGGCTCCATCGACGCAAGCTCCAGCACGCCCAGAAGCCTATCATCGTAGGTGAGAGGAAATAGTGCGAGCCCCTGCGGGGAGACCTCTCCAAGCGATGATCCGACTTTGAAATATTCCGGTGGAACCGGCTCAACGACGAGCACCTCGCGATCCCTTGCCACTTGTCCGATTAACGTTTCGCCGGGCTTAAACTCAACAATTTCATCAGTAGAACCCCCAACCGCATAGCCTCCCCGAAACTGGAGCCGCGACACTTCCTCGTTCCATACGTAAAAGGCGCCTCGCTGCGCTCCCAGATGTAGGGAAAGCACGCCCACAACTCGAGAGACCAGATCCTCTTCTTCGAGAACGCCCCGCATTTCATCGTTGAGTCGCTGCCGACCGTCCCGAACCCAGTCGCGCAAAGTGCTATCGTTGGAATTCTGGCGCAAGGTGGTGCTCATTCGCTCGAGAGCCATGCCCAGAGTATCCTCCTTCGACCGGGGCGCGATGTCGGTCGAATAATCTCCCGATGAAATGACATCTGCCTGCTGACTGATCTCACGCAAGGTCTCGATCATCCGGTTCATCGAGATGGCCAACTCATCGAGATCCGATGCCGGCTCAACTTTCGCATCTAGCCTCCCGTATGAAACATCATCCAACGCCTTTGCTTTAGACTGGAGACTGCGCTGCATGCCCTGAAGGGATCTTCCAAGCGAATCAAGATCAGACGCCAGTTTTACCTCCGTGTTAAGATCGCCACGCGCCACGGCATCAACCATCACCGCTTTGTCATTGATGCTCTTTAGCATATCTCTCAACGAATGCCCGAGGGTGTCTCGATCTGAGAGCAGCTCCACCTGAGCATCAAGATTACCTCGCGCGACGTCCTGAGCGATTTTTGACTTCTCTTCGAGGCTGGATAGAAAACCATCCAGGGTCGATCCCATCACTCCAATCTCGTTCTTGCCCGTCACCCGGGGCCGCTTCGACAGATCGCCGCTTCGCTGAACTTCCTCTACCGTCTCGACAAGCTCCGCAACAGGTCGGGTGACTGCACGAACGATCGACCAGGCGATTAGAATCGCCAGCATCACAGCGATTGCCGAACCCATCACCACCGCCCTGACGGTAGCAGCATTCCTTTCCTGTACCACAGGCCCCAGCTCATCCTGATCTTCCTTCAGCGAGAGCTTGATTCGCTCGGCAATGTCCGCGATGGATCGATCGAGGGGGTCCATTTGCCGGCCCCTCAAGGTGTTTCGATTCTCAATCAGAACGACCATTTCCTCAAAGGCAGCGAGGTAGATATCGCGTGCGGCGGCAAAATCCTTGAGCTTATCCTGCCTGTCCGGGTTCTCGATGGCGTCATCCATCTCTTGGTAGGCGTCTTCAAAACCGCTGCCCAGCTCTGCCCGAACCCGCAACACATCCTCGTTGCTGTTGTCCTCTAGAAACTTCAAAAGATAGACCCGCCCAAGAAGCACACGCTCAAGAGCGCGCCCCGCCACATAGGCCGCTTCCGAATCGTCGTCCCGATCTGCCGAAATCATGATCTCGGTCAGGTTCTCCCGCATTCGTGTTCCCTGGGGGTTCAGCGATTGCGTTAAGGTGATATCGCGACGGCGCATCAATTCAAAGACCTCGCTTACGGTTGCGTGGTACTCGTCAAGGCTCTCGACCAACTCGCGGCTCATTTCGAGACGGCGAGCATCCTCCATCGACCCTTGCTGATCCAAAGCGAATTCACGCGCACTCGCGAATCGCTCGTCAAAATCTTCTGCCGACTTCTCTTCCCTGTTATTCAGAAAATCCTTAGCCGCCGTGGAAGCCATCAGCATATTTGCCTGGACCCGACCAGAGAGAACGCTGGCCCGGGCCAACGACCGGTATTCCCTGAAGCTCTCTGCACTTTCCTTGAGTCCGTGGATCGCATAGGCCGACATCAAGGCCGACACAATTACGACCAAACCGAACCCCAACCAGATCTGTTTCCCAATTCTTAAATTCTTAAACATCTTGTAACTCTGCTTGGCATTCCTCGGTTCCTCTACCGTGCTATTCTTTCTCCACTTCTATAATCCTCATGAGACGCCCCGGTCAGTGTAGCAGAGCATAGCAGTGGTCGTTGGAGGAATAAGGACAAACTCTCCGCAAGGCATATCGCCAAGGAAACGATGAGGCTCTTCAGCCTTTCAATCAATCCTCTAGGCCTCAATGCAATGCACCGCCTTGAAACCACCGCTTCCCGATGATCGGGTCATTCATAAATCCATCAAACATCAGCCGCATCGATAGCCACATTTAGAAATCTAACGCACTCTGAAGGATCACTTCTTTGAGCGAAGCTCAGCCTCTTTTGCTCTAATCTCCTTCATAGAGTCCCCCAATGCTCGCGATGCAATCGCCACAATTAGCCCCGTGAAAATCAACCCTGTCAATCCTACTACCAGAGAAACTACGCGGCCACCCACAGTCTCCGGCGAAATATCTCCGTATCCGATCGTGAATGCCGTCACAAATGAAAAATAGACCGCATCAGCGACCGGAATTTGCTCCAACCAGGAAATTAAAACGCCACCTAACACAATCAGAAAAACCAACACGCCGAGAACGCCCCTGACGACAACCACTGACTTCACAACATTCCTGTTGAATTGCCGGAATTGAAGTAACCGAGCGCGCTTGTTTTTTGATTGAGGCATGGCCGTCTCGGCGACATCAGATCATCAGGATTGATCCAGATGATGGAACCGCATCTTCCCCGCTGAAAAACAAAGTTTGTACTGACGCGGCGAACTTTACAAGCCCCTATCAGCACACCTCGCTGGCAATCACTCAGGAAAGAGCAAGGTCACGGTCAACTTAAAGCCCCACTGATCTTTTCCTGAAACATGATCACCCACATTGTAGATCATTTGGCCGTTCATATTCACCTTCTGCTCGCCGATTGAGAAAACCTTTCCCAGTCGTGTACTCAGTGGGATGTAGTTCGTTCCGTTCACCCAGTTAAAAGAAATCGCCTGATCTCCCCAGCCGGTGTACCAGCCCTCACCAAAGTGATAGTTGAAAATTGGCTGAATCGAGAGCGAATTGACATCGTTAGGCCCCCCTCCTCCGACAGCCCAGGTATTAAACGCCAATCCACCAATTTGAACTTTCGGAATTTTCGTATACATCCCGAAAAGCGCCGGCCCCAAGGTCCATTTTCGAGCTCCCACACGAAGATCTGTAGCGGAAGGAATCGCCCCCGCTGGACCCACACCAAATGAGCCCCAGTCTTGATCAAACGCGAATACATAGACGCCTGAGATATCTCCTAAGCCAGTGGTGCCTGAAGGGCCACCGATCACATCGGGACTCGTTACAATCGGAATGGTAGGACGAAAGATCGCCCTTGGCAGCATACTCGTAGCAGAGATAGGAATCACCGGCTGGACGATAAACTGATTCGCGTAATCATTCGAATCGATACTGTCGAAAATGAAATAGTTCTGCACCTGGAATTGAATCAGCGGGGCCAGGGGGTTCGTTGCCTGCTTTGCCAGATCAGCATGTGAACTCGAGGCTGGCTTCGATGCGATGGGAGTATCCTCTCCATAGCTGGGATTGATGATTGCCAGAGCTAGGAAAGCGGCAAAAAGATTCGATTTAATATTCATGTAATTATGGCTGTTTTTCCAAGCAGGCTTTTGAAAGAAGTGTTTTAAAAAAAACAAATTTCTTCTAATGAGTCAAAGACTTCGTTCGTTATCTATTATCGTGGCGTCAACAATACAAGCGCTTTTCTCCTCGAAAAAGGCTCATTCTCCCGATCTTTTCTATTTTCAATAGGAGCGGCAGATAATTTGCGGCTAATTCGGGCAAGCTTCCAGATATTTGTCGACCTTCCTGCGTATCTCATGCAGGTCATCGCCACGCTGCTCCGCAATGGCGACCAAACTCTCTTTCGAGTCCCAGTCTTCCCACCGGGCAAGGTCATCAACGATGTAAAAAATCAACGGTTCGCGATCAATGAAAAAAGTGCGGTACGCTTCGATCACTCGTTTCCGGGAAATTTCACCGTCTGCATTGCCATGCACTCGCAGCGCCAGGACGGCGGCTTCGATCTCGGGCAAGGTCCGGTTCCGGTCACGGAAGTAGCGTGCTTCGATTTCTTCAACCGCTGGCTCACCCTCGAACTCGAGCTTGGCCGTCAGCAAAGCAGGCAGCATCCGGTATCCGTTCGTGGTCCACATTGAGTCGATCATTTGATTGATCGAAGCGGCGTCCCCGGCATCGCCACAGACTCCCAACAGGGTGTAATAGAAGGGACGCTGATAATCGGCGGCTTTCCCATCGAGCTCGGCACGAACCTTTTCGGAGTCAAGTCGCCCCTTGAGGTTCACCATCTCAGAATAAGGCACCTTCGACAACTCCGCTGCCGCTGCCCGAGCCATCATGGGATCGGGGTGATGTAGATAGCCGGCAAAAAAGGCAGCCCGGCGACTACTCGCACTTTCGTCCCCTGAATCCTCCGTAGACAATAGCTCCAGAACTTTTCGAAAGAACAGCACTTGATGCAGCCCTTGCGCAGGAGCCCGGATGACCCACCCTGAGTAGTCGTCAAATCGCGTCAGCAATACCATGCCTCCCCCCATCTTCCCGCCGTCCTCAGAAAAGAGGGGCAAGCCGGCTTCGACCTGGTCTCCCGGATCTACCCAGTCCCCCTTTAAAACCTTGGTGATCCCGTATTGGTTCGCACCGCCACCTGCCACCGGACGCGCCAGAACAATCTCCTGGCTTCTTTGAAGCTCACTAACTAGCACTCCCTCCATAGGATCCGCCACACACACCATGCAGGCATGACCGGGCTGAAGGACTAACAACCCAACCATAACGAGGCAAACAATTTCAAGGTGGCGCGATTTCTTCATGCTAAAATAGATGGTACAGTTGCAAGGCTCTCGAATCAGCCAGGGATGAGACACTTTTATCGGTAAACATCTCTAGGCGCAGGCTTGAGCCCCTTCTTCTTATCCGTATGAATGACCATCTGCAAATGAATGGCATGATCGCTCAATGATGAGGTGCCGGATCGCTCACGTTCGTAGCGCCACAAGTATCCCAGTTCCACCTGAACGTGCTCATTGAGATGGCGTCCGACCGCCGCATAGAGTCTCAATTGCTCGAACCCCGAGACCGGCCCCTGACCTTTGTCATTCATATTGAAGCGAACGGCCCCAAAACCGGACAGATAGTAGGGCGAATCACCGATCTGATGAGCCAGGTGAGTGAGTAGTCGGACCCGTGGAATCATGCCATCAATCCCGTCGATCAATCGCTGTTCCAATCGGACCTGCTGTTTCACCATGAGATCCTTGTAGGCCGTGCTGTAAATGAATTCCTGCCAGGGATCCTGCTCATTGGGTTTTCCACCCTTATCAATGTACTTATACCCGAACGAAAAACCCCATTGCTCATCGATGTGGTAATTCAAAGCCGGCTTCAAAACAAGCTCACCGAAGTCGCTGATATCGTCCTTCAATCGAATCTCAGCCTGCATCGAGACCGATAAATCATCGGTTAACGGATGAATAATTTGGGTCGGAAACCAAAACTGAAGGTCTTCCTCAGCAGTAGCGGGGACGGAGAGACCGACAAAAACCAGCAGAGCAGCGGTCAACTTGGACCGAACTCCATTTTCACGAATCGCGGGGTCTCTAGGATGCTTCCTAATATGTAGCAGCACCCTACCACTTGCCTGGAATGGAAATTTTGCCATCACACTGCCTATTCTGATTCTCATTCGGGATACACTGCTAATCTCCAGAAAACTGCCCCATTTGCCAATCTCTCGGAGGCTAACACACGACAGTAGGTTGGCGAAGATTTTCTCTTCAGCAAAGCCCCACAATTCCAAAGTTTATGAGGGTGCGAAACCTTCAATTTTACAATGCGTTAAAGTTGATCCGATAGGCTCATTTCTTTCAAACAAATCATCACGCGCGAGCCTCCGGCTATCGGCGTGTTTTTCGGCCGGTTGGCGGGGAATTATTATCTCGCCTTCATTGACCGATACCTGGCACAAAAAGGCGGGCAACCGTCCCCGGGTGACCTCAGCAACCCCAGGGAGCGCAGCCTATTACATTGTTGCGCTCATTTTCTAGCAGAAAATTGCTTTCCCAACCCCTCCGATCACCGCCATCACCGGCTCTGGATTGGAGGGGGTAGCCATCACTGTAGTGCGATCAACTTCTCCGCAACTG